>NZ_JBZCPQ010000001.1:0-893346 GCF_058267535.1 Pradoshia sp. Z5_111 | reverse complement strand
GCTCAAAAGCAACATTCGTCGAGGAATGGAAAAAGGATCCGGCTCTTAAAAATGTGAAGGCCTTTAAGAATAATGAAGTGCATGTAATAGACAGTGCAAATTTAACAACGGCATCCCATTTTGTGATTGAGGGAGCAGAAGATATTTATAAAGTTCTTTATGGAGAATAATATGGCTTTTAAACAGTCTAAACAGGTACTTATTTTCATAATCCTGATTTGTTCCCTGCTCGCATCGTTGCTATTGGCAACAATGTATGGCGGGGTCATCGTTCCATTTACGGAAACTGTGAAAGTATTACTCTCACTGCTTCCGTTTATAGAGTTTGAATATAACCCGATGTATGAAACAATCCTTGTGCAGATTCGCCTGGGGCGGGTTGCTGTGGCTGGATTAGTTGGGGCAGCCTTGTCAATATCGGGAGTTGTGATGCAAGGTGTGTTTCGCAACCCGATGGCTGATCCCGGTATAATTGGTGTTTCATCAGGTGGAGCATTCGGAGGAGTGCTGGCCATCTATTTTGGTTTGGCAGCAATCCATTCTCTTTTCGTCCCATTAATGGGCTTTATCATGGCTGCCTTGACTTTGTTTGTTATTTATATGATTGCGTCCAATCAAGGAAAGACTTCTGTGCTGACATTGCTGCTGACGGGTATTGCGATTAGTTCTTTTTTATCAGCCTGTAGCTCTCTGCTAATTTCTTTTTCTAATGCAGGAGTGATGCAGCAGATTGTCCAATGGATGATGGGGAACTTAAACGGGCGTGATTGGAGTCACGTGCAAATATTGATTGTTCCAGTTTTATTTTCGATTTGTGTCTTTTTATACCATGCAAACGACTTAGATATCTTTTTGCTGGGTGAAGAACAGGCACAAAATATGGGGATTTCCGTTCAACGCACCCGTAATCTACTATTAATTACTGCTTCTTTAGTGACTGGAATGAGTGTCTCATTAACGGGAGCCATCGGTTTTGTTGGTCTGATTGTCCCTCATATGACCCGTATGATCATTGGGCCATCGCATCGAAATTTACTACTGGCCAGTGCCCTAGGGGGAGCCAGTTTCCTGATCCTTGCTGACTTAATCTCACGTTTGGCCATCAGACCTGCAGAGATTCAAATCGGTATTATTACTGCTTTTTTCGGCGCTCCGTTTTTCCTTTATTTAATTTTGAAGAATAAAAAGAAGGGGGAACTATGAGATGGCAGCTGTTTTGAATGTGGAGAAACTCAGCTTTAATCGTGGGAAGCAGGTGATTTTAAAAGCAATGGATATCTCTTTGGAAAATAACCAGTTCACTTGCTTGATTGGTCCGAATGGTACCGGAAAATCTACTTTGCTGCGCTTAATGGCAGGGTTGCTAAAGCCAACTGCAGGTTCAATAGACTTCAAGAATCAAGCTCTCACTGAGATGACTACTCTTGAAGTGGCCAAAGCAATCACCTATATGCCACAAAGCACGGTCCTTGACTATGAATTTACGGTGAGTCAGGTAGTACTTATGGGAAGGCATCCGCATCGGAAGAAATGGCAATTCTCACAAAAAGGTGATAATAAACTGGCAGAGAAAGCGATGAAACAAACAGGAATTTATCATTTAAGAGACCGTTATATCACATCCCTATCAGGAGGAGAGCGTCAGCTTGTTTTCTTAGCTAAAGCCATCACTCAGAATTCTGAGGTTATTTTGTTGGATGAGCCAACTTCAGATCTGGATATTTATCATCAGGTCCAAATTGCCGAGGTCATCCGGGAGCTTGTAAAAGAGGGAAAGGCTGTCTTCGCGGCCATCCATGATATTAATTTAGCCACTCGCTATTGTGATCGACTCATGCTTATTGGAAATGGAGAACTCATTGCAGCAGGGGAACCGGAACAAGTCATTACGGATCATAACTTGATCCGTGTTTTTAAAACTCATACGTATACGTACAATGATTCCTATTTTGGGAAAAGGCAGATGATTCCTTATTCAATTGATGTAAAAGGTAGGCATGAAGAGTAAGGATTTCGTTATATTACTATACATACTTGCACGATGGCGTACTAGGTGAAGGCGCCACAGAGGTACCATTATTTCATAATTAAACCTATGTTTTAAATAAGGGGGAATGAACCTTGAAAAAAGACTGGCGTTACTCCAGTTATCCATTCATGAGAGAAAAAAGCTGTTTAGTTGATTATGAGATTCGCACTGATAGTTTAACGACAAGGATTGGAGCTGTTTTCCCATTATTGACTGAGAAAGAGCAAGCAGTTATTGATGACCTTCAGATGGTTCAACCGCTATGCTATCATGTGAACGGTTCTGTGCGCGGAAAATTGGCTATAATTGAAGCAGATTTACAGTGGCTGAGTGAAAGATATGATTTTTATGTTGAGAAAACAGGGGAAAAGATAAAACAATTCGTATTACCGCAAGGAACCAACGCCGCATGCGCACTTCATGTTGTCCGCAGTGAGGCCAAGAAGTCCTACCGTGCCCTGCATAAAGTTAGTGAAGAACGAAAAGTGCCAGATATTTTATTTGATTTTCTAGGATTACTTGCGAATGTTTGTTTTGTGATGGCTGTTTATGTAAATCAGATGAACGGCATACAAGAGATTCCTTTTGAGAGTAAATCATATGGTGTGAAAAAGAAATGAATGTTTAAGCTTACATCTAAAATAATGGCTGTTTTCGAATAGAATGCTACTCTAGAATAAAAAATGAAGTGGGGTCATCAAAATAAAGACAGCTTCTTTAACTAAAGGGAACGGTTAGTTGAATAAAGATTAACTGAACTATATATTTAAATTTGAATATAATACAGTTTCATACAAGGTGAATATACTGCGAAAAGTTGAGGTATCTTCACAAAAGAGTGGCTCTTGAGGTTTGATGAAGAGAGTGAGAGATTTATAAATATGTTTGGTGATTTAATGTAAAAATACATCACATTGGAAGTACCGCAATACCCGTTATAATATTGATCATCTAGGATTAATTCTCATTTATATTGAACTTCTTATTGTAGAAACGGGACAGGTTAGAGGAAGAAGGAATTGTTTGGTTGGAAGTAGAACTAAATATCCCAGTGAGTCCTAAAGGGGTGGAGTAAGGTGTATGAACTATATGCAGCGATTATTATAATAGTAGGGATATTGATAGGAGTTTGGAGAAGTATTAACACAACGAGAGATAATACATATAGAGTTTGGGGATCACAACAATGCTGATATTTGCACCTGTGTTTTCCTGGTTAATAGGTAGGTTATACGGAATATATGAGGGAAGCGGATTTGCTGCGATAGGTGTATTTATTATCACGTTTCCACTTGTTTTTATAACTGGAGGAGTTCTTTATTGGATAGGTGGAAGATAAGTATGAAGTATTGCGTTGGTTTGCTAATATTTACCAAAGTAAAGGTATTACTCCAATATCAAGGGCTGTAATCAGCTCTTTTTTTGTTAAGCAGCTAAAGGGGCAAGGTTAGCGGAAGAAGGATTTATATGCTTTTTAACGAATAAGTTTCTAACACCATCATTCAAATAAGGAGTTGGTTTATAGTGTGTGGGATTAAACACTAATTATCAAAAAAGAGATTTAAATCTTCCAAAGTATCGTCAAAACATAATTAAAGCAATTGAAGAAGATTTGGTAAAAGATGAGAACATATTGGGTGTATTTTATGGAGGTTCAATAGGTGATCAAAATACAGATTTATATTCTGATATTGACCTTAGAATTGTTGTCAAGGATGAGGTATATGAAGTATATAGATTAAACAAAAAGCAAAGAGCCCGAAATTGGGGAAAGGTTTTATTTTTTGAGGATTTGCCTTGGGCAACTCACAGTGTTGCTCATTATGATAAGTTCATAAAAGTAGACACTTTTTATTATAGGATTAAGGAGGTTCAACCATCAGTATGGTTACAAAACATTAAAATTGTTCGAGACACAAATGGGATATTAAGAACTGTATTAGAAGAATCAATGGATTTGTCGTATAGCCCTAATTTCCAGGAGTTTGAAATTTGGAGGACGAAATTCTTTGCTTATGTACACGAAGCATATCGAAGAGCTATGAGAAAAGAACTTTATTATGCTCTGAATTGTCTTGATCGTTTAAGACTATCAATGGTTACTGGTTGGTATATGGCTGCTGGTATTCAGCCTAACGCATTTGGAGACTGGGCAAAACTAGAAGGTAGCCGAAGTGAATTATCTGATTTACAACTCGGATTACTTGAACAATGGCACAGTAGTCGTGATCCAAATGAGATAATGACTGTAGTAAATAAAATAATCCCAGAGTTTAAAAAGGTCCATAAAAGTTTATGCATTGTTCTTGGCATAGAGGAAAAAGAGGAATGGATTGAAGAAATATTAAATATAGCTCTTTAAAAGGAATATATCCATAGTGTGAAAAGTTGTACATAAACTATCAAGGGCATTCATTCAAGAAGGATTAATGCCTTTTTGTGTTGAATTTCTTATTGTAGAAAAGGTGCAGTTAGCGGAAGAAGGAAAGTAATGCTTTAAGGGGGATTATTATGCAAGATTTAGAAGTCAGGAAAAAGTTCTTTTTGTCGCTTCTTATTTTCCCGCCAATTGGTCTCTTGATTAGAACTTACGATGAACTGTCATTGGTAACGAAAGGCATAATGACTACAGATATGTTTGTTTTGATTTTAATCACAATAGTTGGAATAGTTGGGTATGTGGATGCCAAAAAGAAAATAAACAGTTAAAAGATATCAGTATGTTCTAGTCTTTATTAGACAAACGGGGCAGGTTAGCGGAATAGGGAATTTTCTGAAACTTCAAACTAGTATCCATCGTATATAATTAATAACAGGAAATACCAAGAAAGGGGATTTTATGTTGCAGTTGCTTTTAAAGGGATTATATAGAGGGTCTATCTCATTTGGTATCTTACTAATAATTTCACTGTCGTATAAGTTGCAAGGGCAATCAGATGATTCGAGTGTTTATTTTTTTTATGGCCTTATAGCCTTTTTCCTTGGGTTGACAAGCGTCATATATCAAATTGAACAATGGAGTTTTTTAAAGCAAATTTTTGCTCATTATATGGCGATGCTGATTACTGTTTTTCCAACGTTGCTATTAAGTGGTTTTTATCCGTTAGATGCATTTAAAGATGTATTTGATGTGTATCTCCAATTTAATAAAGTGGGGATTATCTTATTTTTGACTACATATTTTATTTCGTATTTTATTTCACGTAAAAATTCTAATAATAGCACATCAATATGATTGAGGTATACGACTGACGGTGGGCATTGATCTAGGAAGAATTAATCCCTTTTGTGTTGAAACTCTTATGGAAGTAACGTGGCAGGTTAGCGGAAGAAGGAGTAACTATCATTCATACCGAATTATAAGGTTATAGAATTGGAAGCTGTGACTCGTAAAATTAAATGGAGAGGGTTAATAGTGAGGATATTGATGGGTATTCTTTTATTATTAGTGTTTTTTTTAGTGGAAAATAGAGTAGAGAAATTTCTGGGTGTAAAAAGGAAAAAAATATCTGAAACACCTGGTAAAAGCATAGACCGTTGGGGAATGACGATCATAATAGTTATCTTTTTATGTTCCTTACCGATTGTTACGCAATATTCGGAAACAGTAATAAATATTTCGTTGATTCTATTCATTACTTCACTAACGGCGTTTCAAGTTATATTGGAGTGGAAGTATTTAAAGGAATCGAAACAATATATTTCAACACTTATAAGCTCGACGATAATTATTAGCATATGTTTGTTAGCTGTTCCCTTTTACAGTTAAGGAACATTAGAAGAAAATCAAGGCAGTCAAATTGACGGTCTTTTCTATGCTACTAAAGGGGTAGGTTCGTGACATAACATAATAGAATTTATTGTTTTTTTGCTTATTACCCATATGATAAAATTACATAAACTTAGATATGGGAGTAAAAAAGAAGTGGTTAAGGTGAAAGATAAAAGTCCAGACTTTATTTTATGTTTTGTTTTAGGAATAATCTTGGGTATAGTATCGAAATACTTAGATACTGTTGCAGTTGATGGGAGTTGGTTAACTAATTTCCTTCATTTTTTGGGGAACTTATTTACAAGGTTAGGTATTTGGGTATTGATTGCTACATTGGTAGCTGCATACAGTAAAACATTGAGAAGGGCAGCTATTAATACATTCGTATTCTTTATAGGAATGTTAATAAGTTATTATGCATTTTCGGCTTTTTTATTTGGGTTTTTCCCAACTGGTTATTTTATACTCTGGGGCGGTATTGCTCTAGTTTCTCCTTTACTTGCAGTGGTTGTTTGGAAAGCTAAGAATAATGAACGGCTCGCTATGATCTTACCTGCTTTGCCTATGGGATTATTGTTAAGTCTTTCTTTAAGCATCGGTTTGTTCTATATAGATTTAACTCATTATGAAGAGTTAATAATGTATGTTTTTTTGTGTTTAGTCTTTTATAAGAATCAGAAGCAAATTGTTGTATCAATTGGATTATCCATTATTATTTCGATTATTATTAGTATAAGTTCATTATATTAGTGTGATATTTTTTACATTTTAAAAAGTGTGGAAAAATATAATTAAACAAACGGGGGCATTGATCTAAGGAAAATTAATGCTCTTTTTTTATGCAGCTAAAGAGGCCAGGTTAGCTGAATAAGAATATAATATATTAGCCTAAAAAAGTGAGTAATTACTCACTTTTTTATATTGAAAATTAGCTGTCTTGGAATTATAATCAACCTAAGTGAGTAAACACTCACTTTTGAAAGGAGGATACATAATGAACGAAACTAATACTATTCAAGTACAAGCAGTCACGAAAAGTTTCGGCAAAAAAGTGGTATTAAAAGATATCAACTTAGATATTAAACAAGGTAGTATCTATGGTTTTATAGGGCCTTCAGGAGCAGGAAAAACAACCTTGATAAAGTTGATTGTTGGAATGGATTTTCCTGATGAAGGTTCCGTCCATTTATTAGGTGAAAAAATGCCTAATTTAAACATCTTGCAAAGAATTGGCTATATGGCACAATCAGATGCCTTATATGAAGCACTAACTGGTAAAGAAAATCTTATGTTTTTCGCATCGCTCTTTAAGTTAGACAAAACTGAAAAACAGAAACGGATTGCTTATGCCGCACAATTAGTTAACTTGACCGCAGACCTTAATAAAAGAGTGTCAGCGTATTCAGGAGGTATGAAACGTCGATTATCTCTTGCAATTGCTTTAATTCAAAATCCCCAAGTTTTGATATTAGACGAACCTACTGTGGGAATAGACCCTGAATTAAGATTAAGTATTTGGAATGAGCTCTTAAGATTGAAAAACGAGGAAGGCAAAACGATTATTGTAACGACTCACGTAATGGATGAAGCCGAAAAATGTGATTATATCGCAATGGTTAGAGATGGTTCATTCATAGCATCTGGCACACCTCGCCAATTGAAAGAACAATATAATGTCAATAGTTTAGATGAGGTATTTTTGGGTGCTGGGAGGAAGGTACAATGAGAACAGTAGCACTTATTAAGAGGATTTTATTGCAAATACTTAGAGATAAGCGTACATTGGCTCTTCTCTTTGTTGCTCCATTATTAGTATTAACACTAATGAACCTAGTCTTTAATGGAAATACCGTTGATCCTGTTTTAGGAGTTGCTAATGGGAATCAGCAAATTATCGAAAAATTAGAAGATGCAGATATTGTAGTAAAAGAATATAACAAAGTTTCCAATGTTAAGGATATGATACTTGATAAAGATTTAGATGGTTTTTTACAAGTGGAAGGCGATCAAACAACCTTAACTTTACTGAATGATGATCCGACAATAGCGAAAAGTTTAGAAATGAAAGTAAAGCAAATTGATACTCAAGCAAAGCAATTGAAATTGATGGGGACTAACGCAATACAGAGTGAATTGCTCTCACAAGATTCCTTGAACACAAATTATGTTTATGGCACCAGTGAAACAGAGCTTTTTGATACCTTTAGTCCTATTTTAGTCGGGTTCTTTGTCTTCTTCTTCGTCTTCTTAATCTCTGGCATAGGCTTATTAAACGAAAGAACAACTGGCACGTTGGAAAGACTATTAGCAACCCCTATTAAAAGAGGAGAGATTGTCGCAGGATACCTTGTTGGCTATGGTTTACTGGCTTTGATACAGACAGTTATAATCGTTTTGTTTGCGATAAATGTATTGGATATGGTTTTAGTTGGTTCCATTTGGACTGTTATGTTAATCAATGTCATCATCGCCCTTGTAGCCTTGTCACTCGGAATATTATTATCTTCTTTCGCAAGTTCCGAGTTCCAGATGATTCAGTTCATACCAATTATTATTGTGCCACAAATATTCTTCTCAGGTATTTTCTCTATTGAGGGAATGGCGGATTGGCTACAAGTATTTGCAAACTTTATGCCGTTGTATTATGCAGCAGATGCATTAAAAGGAGTAATGTACGAGGGATTAAGTTTATCTGAAATTAGTAGTAATTTATATATTCTATTGGCTTTTGCAGCAGTATTTATCGTTTTAAATTTGTTTGCTTTGAAAAAGTATCGTAAGCTATAATACGGAAGCGATACAGCTTTACGCAAAGATGGTGATTTAAATGGTTAATAATAATCTACTGGATGAAATGGCTAAAATACTTGAAAAATCCAATAAACAAACGGTTAAGCAAAAGAAAATTATTGAGGTTGCTATCACTTCTTTTGCGGAAAAAGGATATTCAAATACATCAACATCTGAAATAGCTAAAAAAGCAGGCGTAGCAGAAGGAACAATTTTCAAACATTATGGAACAAAGGAAAATTTATTGTTATCTATAATGGTTCCTTTTCTAAAAGATTTTTTTCCTACGATGGCAGATGAACTCATTGGGGAATTAATGAATGATAAGCGTTCTTTTGAGGAATTCTTAAGAGTTCTTTTAACAAATCGTAGTGCTTTTCTTGCGGAAAATAGAGAAATATTTCAGGTGTTCATTAAGGAAATATTTTATAAAGAGGAACTTAGAAACGAATTCCTTCCCTTTGTTTTAGAAGTTGGATCCAATCACTTAATAAAAGTGATTGAAGCGTTTAAACAACGGGGCGAAATTAGAGATATACCGAATGAAATAATTTTAAAAATGCTAGGCACTGTAATAGGTGGATTATTTATTTCTAATTTTGCATTGCTAAATAAACATTCGGTTAGCGAAAATGAAATTGAGGAAGCCATATTTTTTATTCTGAATGGTCTTGGACAATCTCCTCAATAGAGGCATTTTTCTTTGAAGATTATAGATAACAATAGATTCCAATAGATTCCAATAGATTTAAATAAAACCCTCTCTTTTCATTTAAAGGTAGCTATATTTTAGCTGCCTTTCTTTTTATACAGAAAAATTATGGAATTATGCGAATTCACATTATAAGCATTTTGAATGTCTGTACTTAAACAAACGGGGGCAATTGAACAACGGAGACAGCAAAAAAGCTGTCACTTTTTATGATATTAGCAACTATCCTTACGAAAACAGCCAAAATAATAGAGTATGCATAGAGCTTGTTATCAGTTTCTAAATGAAGAGAGACTGATAAAGAATTAGAACGATTAAATTTAAAACGCTATTGTGTGGACAAGTTTCTTCATTATTAAGGATGGTTTTAAATTATGTGTACAGATTAAACCTACCAGATTCTATGGTGAAAAAGAGATTGTTTTGTAACCAAAAGGTCGTTAGATGACGGTCATTTCTTATTACCGAATGGAATGAATAGAAGCTCTTTAAGTAAGCCAATAGCAGCATTAATTATAAAGAATTATTTTCTACTTGCTGATTACATATTTCTAATAATACGATAAGTATAATCTTAACCTTTAACTATAGGACGTGATTTGAAAATGACAAGCGGATCTGCTGCGACTCAGACTACAGAAAGCACAAAACTGATCACAGAAAAAGAAGCGAAGGAAATTGCATTAGAGAAATTCAACGGAACAATTACAGAGGTTGATTTTGATCAAGATGATCAGCGCCCGCATTACGAATTTGAAATCCAAAGCAATAGTAAAGAAGTAAATATTGATGTTGATGCAAAGACTGGTAAAGCAACCATTACGGAGAGCGAACTAGCTGAAAAAGAAAATTCAGCCAACACGAAACCAGTACAAAACAATCAATTAGCATCTAAAGAGCAAGACGACGATGACGAAGATGATGTAAAGGCAGATTCATCTCAGCCAGCTACTACACAAAAAGCAATCATCACTAAAGCAGAAGCCATTAAAATTGCCTCAACTGTCGCTAAAGGCACTGTAACAAATGTTGAATTAGACAGCGATGATGATGACCAAACTAAGACATATGAATTAGAATTCAAAGACGGAAACGTAGAATATGATATTGAGGTAGATGCATATACAGGAAAAATCATTGAAGTCAATCAGGATATAGAGGACTAATCAGGGAAAATCCTGTATGATTCGATAAAAAGAAAAGCACGATTCTTTCTTTCATAATCAAAGAAAGAATCGTGCTTTTTTATGAATGAGTAGAGGACACATTAGTAGGGAATTTCATTCTACCCATGTTACGATCAAGTTATATTACAAAGAAACAAGTGGAAGAAAAATTGGAGTTAATTAAACCGGAAACTAAATACTTTAGGAGTGTTGCAACAGTGCTGGATAAATTTAAACAGAAATTTAACGAAATAAGTAAAAATGGAGTGACCGTTCCTATGAAGCCAGTAATGCTAGAACAACTCATAAAAAGGCAATCTGGCCAAAAAGATATAAAAGTAGAAATAACAACAGGCCATCTGATTATTCGCGGTACAACAGATACAAATAGTTCATATATAGTAAGTCTAAAACCTATTCATATGGAAAAAAGAGTGATTATTTTTGAAATTGAGAGTTTGAAGCCGATTGATATGAAGATAGATGAAATTAAAATTTTTAACAGTCCGCCATTTTCAGATTCTACAAATCAGACGGTTAAAATGGATTTTAATTCCTGGGATATCGTGAAAAAGATATCTGTTGGTAAAATTAAATCGTATGAGATGAATGATGGGACAATCAAGTTAACATTATCATTATAAGAAGAGCGAGGATTTCCGTAAAAGTGCGGAAATCCTTTTTTTTGACCAAAAAAATTAGACGCAGCACCTAATACTCAAAATCATTAAAGATACTTCGCACTGGTTATGAGGTAGAACAAGTTTTGTGTATTCGTCTGTTTATATGTTACTTTACGACTAAAATTATTAATAAGTATTCGTAAATCAAAATGTGTATGTTAGATTATATTTAAAAATAGAATTATTGGCTGTGGAAAGTTGAGAATTAAAAAAGGAAAATGCCGGAAACTAACTATTACTGTAGGGTGAAAGTATAAGATAAGTGAGAAATAAGGATGATAAGAAGTTTATGGAGTTATTTCGAAGTACAAATTTACTTTTTTATATTAAATATTCAAAATATTTTGCTGTTTATATTTTAGTTGTGTTAATATATCTAAATACTAATATCTCCAATAAAGGAAGGATGCGGAAAAAAGAAAACATAACACCTTTATTTTTCAGAATATTTAATTAACTACTAAGGGGCGATGGAGATGAAGAGAAAAGAATATATGATTGATCGAATGTATAAGGCATCTACGGGAATCGCAAATGCCGTTTTAGTAACATTAGGAATCGGTCTATTATTTGAATCAATTGGGGGTTATTTTGATTGGCAAATGTTCCTTACTATTGGAGGAGCGGCAAAGGTTTTGCTTGCGCCTGCTCTTGGTGCAGGGATTGCCTATCAGCTTGGAGGTAACTCATTAGTACAATTTAGTGCAATGGCATGTGCCTCTGTTGGTGGAGCAGCTATTCAAAAAACAGCAGAAGGTGCTTTTACGATCGTTACTGGACAACCCATATCGGCTGTATTGGCTGCACTCATCGCTACATATATAGGCAAGAGGATGGTTGGTAAAACCAAATTGGATATTATGGCAATTCCAATCACATCTATTTTTATTGGCGGGATTTCAGGAGTTGGATTAGCAGCGGTGACAACACCATTATTAACAAGGATAAGCGCACAAATTACCGCCTCTGTAGAAGGCTCTCCTTTAATTGGATCAATTGTCCTTTCCTTAATATTTAGCCTTTTATTAATGACCCCAGCTTCATCAGCTGCACTAGCGATTGCTCTGCAGTTGGATCCAGTATCAAGTGCAGCAGCCTTGATTGGCTGTACAGTACAATTTGTAGCCTTTACAGCAATGAGCTATAAAGATAATGATTTAGGTGGCTTCCTTGCCCAATCAATCGTGACACCAAAGGTACAGTTTCCAAATTTGATAAAAAACCCAATCTACATTATACCTGCGTTTACAGCTGCCGCAATTGCTGCGCCAATTGCTACGATGGTCTTTGATTTTAAAGTACCGTATGAACTAGGCGGGATGGGGCTAAGCTCGTTGATTGCACCGATAAACATCTTAGCTAATCAAGGGATGGGCATATTCCTTATCTATGTTGGGATTGGTATGGTGCTTCCTGTTATGATTGCCCTTGCGATTCACCGTCTCCTAAAAATGGCTGGAAAGGTTAAAGCAGGTGATCTTCATCTTGAAGTTCAATAGTTGTCTGCTTTGTCTCTTTTGAAATATTGACTCAAATAGGGGTTTAGGTAAATCATAAGAAGAAGAGAATCTATTTTGATAGAATATGTTAAAAATGAACCTAAACAATGATGAGAGATATAAAAATTTTACGTGGTGAGTAGATGGTTTCTGTATGATGCAGAGACCATCTTTCTTTGTGTACAGAATGATAGCTTAGTTGCTTGTTGATTTAAAATATAAAGTACTTTAGTTTACTTAAGTCCAAAGAATGATTCAGGTGGGCCATGAGTTTAAGAATATGATTAGAATATATCACGATTATTCTTTTGGGTGGTTTATGACTTCATAATCAATAATCAGATTATTATTGGGGAGAAAATTATCTCGATTATTTAAGGGAATTCAGCAAAATAGTAGCAGAAACATATAGTTAATGACATTTGATTGTTGATGAGCAACTTTCCTTCTGCCAAAGGGAAGGTATTCAATTGTAAGGGTAAATGATTTAACTGCTGCTCATCTTCTTTCGTTTAATTTATAGAAAGGCATAGGCATAAAGTCCGTATTTCCGAATCATATTCTTCTAAAAATAGGAAAACGTAAACTGTTCTTCAGATAGTTAGTTTACTAGAATGAAGGGTGTAATTGTGAAAACGATTACATATATGAGTTTATGCAATCGTTTGCCTTGCTAAGAGAAGAATGAAGGAGGAGTGGAAGATGTCTGTGAGAAAGAAGAAAATTATCGCGTTGCTAGGCACATTTTGCTTGTTATTGACAATGCTCCCTCAGCTAAGTGCAAAAGCAGAAGATAGGAACACGGAGATTGTCATCCATTATCAGGGGAATGATGATGCGAAGGATTGGAATTTATGGGTATGGCCTGAAAATGGAGAAGGCCATGTCGAACAGTTTGAGGAAGAAGATGCATTTGGAAAGGTTGCGAGATTTACACTGGAGGGACTTCATGAGCGGGTTGGCTTTATTATTCGTACTGATTCATGGGAAAAAGATGGCGGCGACCGTTGGATTGAAGGAATAAGGGATGGAAAGTCGGAGGTATGGGTTATTTCAGGAGATGATGAAGTGTACTATTCAGAACCAAACAGCGAGCCAAGCATCAAAAAGGCAGCGATGGATAGCTTTACAGAAATTACTGTAACGACAAATAAGCCACTTGATATAAATGAGACAGCGATTGAGCTTGAAAATGTACCAATTCAAGCAATTGTCCCTGAGGATGGGAATAACTCAGTAACAAATAAGTTTAAGATAAAAACAAACAAGAAACTTGATGTACGTGGCAGCTATGCCATAAAAATTGAGGGCTATGGAGAGCGGGCTGTAGAGATAGGAGAAGTGGTGAGAACTGAGGAGTTTGATCGCCAGTATTACTATAGTGGTAATGATCTTGGGAACACCTACTCACGTTTTTCGACCAACTTCCGTTTATGGGCTCCAACAGCTCAAGAGGCAAAGCTCGTTCTTTATGAAAATTGGAATGATCCTAAGGGCAAGGAAATAACGATGAAGTCGGATAAGAAGGGGACTTGGACGGCTAAATTAAAAGGAAATCAGGATGGTCTCTTTTACACATATAAAGTGAATATAGGTGGAAAGTGGACAGAGGCTGTAGATCCATATGTAAGGGCAGCATCAGTCAATGGCCAAAAAGGAGCCGTGATTGATTTATCGAAAACAAATCCGAAGGGCTGGTATAAACATAAGAAACCCAAGTTAGCGAGTCCTGAGAGCTCAATTATTTATGAATTGCATGTGCGCGACTTGTCCATCCAGTCTGAAAGCGGAATTAAGCAAAAGGGGAAATATTTAGGTGTTACTGAGAAAGATACTAAGGGACCAAATGGGCTTCCAACCGGTCTTGATCATATACAATCATTGGGAGTGACTCATGTTCAATTTTTGCCTATCTATGATTATAAAACAGTAGATGAAACAAAGCTTGATGAGCCACAGTATAACTGGGGGTATGACCCACAAAACTACAATGTACCGGAAGGGTCTTATTCTACCAATCCCTATGAGCCTAAAGTGAGAATAAAAGAATTGAAGCAAATGATTCAAACGCTCCATGAGGAGGACTTACGTGTAGTAATGGATGTTGTCTACAACCATATGTATGATGCTGCAGAGTCAAACTTTCAAAAGTTAGTTCCTGGTTATTACTACCGCTACAACGAGGATGGTACATTGGCAAATGGTACCGGTGTCGGCAATGATACTGCCTCCGAGCGAAGAATGATGCGTAAATTCATAGTCGACTCCTCAACCTATTGGGCGAAGGAATATAAACTGGACGGATTTCGATTTGATTTAATGGGAATCCATGATGTTGAGACAATGAATGAAGTAAGGAAGGCTTTGAAGCGTATTGACCCATCATTTATCATCCATGGAGAAGGCTGGGATTTAAATACTCCGCTTGCAGCAGACGTAAAGGCAAATCAGAAAAATGCTGAAAAAATGCCCGGCATTGCTCATTTCAATGATGACATTCGAGACGGACTGAAGGGCAGCGTATTTGAAGAGCAGGATAATGGTTTCGTAAATGGAAAATTAAATATGGAAGATCGTATCAAAAAAGGCATTATGGCCGGTCTTGATTATGATGATAACCAGGCAACATACCGTGATCCAGAACAGGTCATCACCTATGTAGAAGCGCATGATAATCACACCCTTTGGGACAAGTTGGAATTGACGAATCCCAATGCAAGTTACGAAGAGAAAAAACAAAGGCATAAACTAGCCTCGTCTATAATTTTAACCTCACAGGGGATTCCATTTATTCACGCCGGACAGGAATTTATGCGAACGAAGTATGGAGACCATAATAGCTATAAATCCCCGGATGAAATTAATCAATTAGATTGGAAACGGAATGCGGAATTTGTGAATGAAGTGAAATATATGTCGGGTTTGATTGAGCTTCGTAAAAACCATCCTGTATTCAGGATGACGGAGGCCAGGACAATAAAGGAAAGTATTCGCTTTTTGAATGCACCGGCAAATATGATTGCCTATACAGTAACCGAACCATCAAGAGGAAAGCAAAAGGGCAGCTATTTTGTAGCACATAATGCCAACACTAAAGATGTAGAGGTAGTACTTCCAGGAAACGCTGTATGGAATGTACTCGTCAATGCGAATGAGGCTTCCTCGAAACCCATATATAAACTGAAAGGGGATAAGGTAATTATTCCAGCATTAAGTACGGTTGTGCTTCAAGAAAAGGGAAATAGATATAAAAAGAAACGCTGATGCATAATTTATCTTAGGCCAAAACAGCTCTGTCATTATAATTACAGAGCTGTTTGGCTTTTCTATAAAACGAATTAGCTATGGCTTCAATAACCATCCTATGCTCCGGCTCTTCCCGGTCAAAGGAGGAGCGAAGGTGTGTATAAGGTGTAGGAAAGGAGCTATCAAACATCTATGCTGCACCTATGCCCCGGCTATACCCGGTCAAAGAGGGAGCAAAGGTGTGTCAAAGGTGTGGGAAAGCAGCTATCGAACACCTATGCTGCACCTATGCTCCGGCTATCCCCGGTCAAAGAGGGAGCAAAGGTGTGTCAAAGGTGTGGGAAAAGAGCTATCGAACACCTATGTTGTACCTATGCTGCACCTATGCCCCGGCTATTCCCGGTCAAAGGCGGAGCAAAGGTGTGTCAAAGATGGAGGAAAGCAGCTATCAAACACCTATGCTCCACACCTATCGTTTCTCCCGCTAGTTTATCCCCTGAGACAAGTAAAGGTGGGATTTAGAAAACGAAAAAGAAAGCCAAAATAGGCTTTCTTTTTACTTAGAGATAAATTGCTGAGTCCAAATGTGACCAGACTTCGCATAACCTACGCCAATATGAGTAAACTTTGAGCTTAAAATATTTGCTCTGTGGCCTGAGCTATTCATCCACGCCTTTACAACTTGTTCAGGTGTTGTTTGACCTTTTGCGATGTTTTCACCAGCAGATTTATAGCTGATACCAAAGTTTTTCATCATATCGAATGGAGAACCATACACAGGGCTAGTATGACTAAAGTAATTATTATCTCTCATATCTTCTGACTTGTATCTAGCTACTCTGGCAAGCTCCCAATCATATTTTAATTCCTGCAAACCTTGTTTTGCTCTTTCTACATTGACAAGCCTTATAACTTCTTGCTCATAGGCTTTTACATCGTCTTGAGTAGGAATATTGATCTTTTGACCAGGATAAATCAAGTTTATATTTGAAATTTGAGAATTGGCTGCAATAAGCTCGCTGATTCCTGTCTCTGTTTTTACAGCAATCTTCCATAATGTATCACCGGAGACAACCGTATATTGATAGTCCGCAAAAGCGGAGGCTGTAGGTAGCAGTAAAGTGGTTGTGAGTATAACTGATGTGATTTTTTTCTTCATCTTTCCTCTCCTTAAAATTTTTATTACAGGTTCGATTATATAAAAGAATGGAAGAGAATTGGTTGTCAATATCAGGAATCTACTAATATTGCCATTTGAACCCCTTTAGAAAGGGATTTATACAAAATTAGTAAATAATAGAATTTAGAATATAACTAGTAATGGGAGAAGTTAATTTTGGTAATAACCCATCACGAAAGGTCAGAGTATAAACATCCAGGCCTGAGGCTTTTTTGCCACGAAGATAGGAGGTAAGAGAGGTGTTGAATTCTGATTTGAAAAATAATGAAATATGACAAATTCAAAAACAGTATATACGTTCCTTCTATAAGTCTTTTATACTAGAAGTAGATAGTTGGAAGGGAGGTCCATATAATGAAAAAGATGTTAATTGCACTAGGTGTAACATTATTATTTACAGGGTGCAGTGCTACCGAAAGTTCCATGAAGGAAAACGAAAAGGTGGAGATGGAGAGTTCTGTTGGGCAAAAAGCAGTACATACATATATTAAGAAAGCAAAAGCTCATCTCAGTACAGCTCCTAATTATAATCCGGAAGTCTATGACAATCGGCTTATGAAAATGGCAAGTGAGTCTTTTCAGATATCTGCTGAAGAAGCCGCTCAGATTTACATAGCTTATGAATATGATAAATAATTTTTTAATTTAAATTAAAGCGCTTTCATTTGGTGGGAGTAAATCTTTCTTTCAGATCTGTATTAACCTTCTTATAAAAAGGGTAATAAGCTATTGATAGGGTTATTACAGAGAGGAAGTGGCACGGTGAGTCTCCAGACCATTCTGTTTGATTTTGATGGAACTATTGCCGATACTTTGCCTGTTAGTTTGGATGCTTTTAGGTATGTGTTTAATAAATATGATCAAAGAAATTTAACTGATGAAGAGATTATTAAATTATTTGGTCCCATTGAGGATGTTATTATAAGAAATCATTTACGTACTAAAGAAAAAGTAGAACATGCCATAGAAGATTTTTATGACCATTATGAAAAAGGGCATAATAGTGAGTTTGAATACTTAACCGAAATACAGGAGATGCTTGATGTATTAAAGGATATGGATATGAATCTGGGAATTGTTACAGGAAAGAGCAGAAGATCATTAACGCTCTCACTAGAGTTATTGAATCTATACGACTATTTCGATGTGACCATTTCTGGTGATGAAGTTAAAGCACCTAAACCCGATCCTGAGGGAATACAGAAATCACTATTTTTACTTCATAATGATTCATCTGAGGCCATAGTTGTTGGAGATAGCCAGGCTGATATCGCTGCAGGAGCTTCAGCGCACGTAACAACCATCGCAGCTCAATGGTTTAGCACAGTTCAAACGAGCCTGTATGGAACAAAGCCTTCTCATATTTGTAAGACTCTGCCTGATTTTATCAAACTGATAAAAAAGTATAAGCATGAAAATTCAATTAATAAACATAAAAAATAAATGTGTTATTCCAATTAATTCCTTTTAAATTAACTGTTTGTTGTTAAATTTAAAAGGTCTTTTTTGTTTACAAGATTTTTTTGAAGGTGAAACATTGTGAAAATCAATGATTAGTTTAGTATAATAGTCTTGTATGTGAAAGGGGGCTCTCACGTTGAAGGTGAAAAAAACCATATGGGGAAGTATAGGAATGTTAATAATGGTTCTTCTCTTGGCTGGTTGTAATGATACCGCCAGTCCAGAAGAGCGATTGAAGGAATACATAAACCTGTGGAACGATCAAAAATTTGACAAGATGTATTCAGGCTATGTAGCAGATTCAGCCAAAGACAAGTTTAAGAAGGAACAATATGTTGATCGATATCAAAAGGTCTATAAAGATCTGGAGATTTCAGATTTATCAGTTAAAAGCGCATTCAAGGATGAGAAAGAGCTGAAGGATCAAAAGAGTATAACACTTCCTATTCAAGTAAAAATGAATTCCCTTGCAGGACCGATTGAATTTGAAAAAGAAGTAACTATGAAGCTTGAAACGAAAGATAAGGAAGAGAATTGGTATGTAGATTGGGATACAACGTATATTTTCCCTGAACTGCAGCCAGACGATAAGATTGGGATTAAAAAGACAACGGGTAAAAGGGGCGAAATCCTTGATCGTAATGGAAATGGGCTTGCGGTAAATGGAATTGCTCAAACTGTAGGTATAACACCAGAGAACTTTGATGAATCCCAAAAAGTTCAGTTAACAAAATTATTAAATCTTAGCGATGACTATATTGATAAACAGCTTAATCAAAGCTGGGTGCAGCCAGGTTATTTTGTGCCGATTAAAACAATCCAAAATAGCCAAACAGAGCTGATTGAAAAATTAAAAGTGATTAATGGTGTCAGTTTCCAAGAAAAAGAGATTCGGGAATATCCCTATAAGGAAAGTGCAGCCCATTTGACAGGATATGTAGGTACCATTACTGCTGAAGAGCTAGAGAAAAATAAAGATAAAGGCTATTCAAATGACAGTATAATTGGCAAAAGAGGGCTTGAGCAACTATTAGAGGATAAACTTCGTCCGAAGGATGGCTATACCATTTATATTAACCGCGAAGACGACCCTATTGTCATTGCTGAAACCGAAGCAGAGGATGGGGAAAGCTTTAGGTTAGTATTGGATGCTGAATTACAAAAACAAGCATTTCAAAATATGAAGGGAGCTGCGGGGACATTTGCTGCGGTACATCCAACTACAGGAGATGTATTGGCACTTGTAAGTTCCCCGTCGTTTAATCCAAACGACTTTGTACTGGGAATTAGCTCAGAGAAATATAGTCAGCTGGAAAATGATAAAAAACAGCCATTGCTAAATCGATTTGCGGCCGCTTATTCGCCAGGTTCAACGATAAAGCCAATTATCGCAGCAATAGGTTTAAAAACGGGTAAGCTTGACCCAGAAAAACAGCTGAATATTAAAGGATTAAAATGGTCTAAAGGGAAAGAATGGGGAAATGCCTCTATTACAAGGGTAAGCGATCCAGGAAAACCTGTTAATCTGCAGACTGCCTTACAAATATCAGATAATATTTATTTCGCTCAGACAGCTCTTTCGATTGGTGAGACTGATTTGATTAATGGGTTTAAGGAATTGGGGATTGGCGAAGAAAAATTCTCACTCGAATATCCTATCCGCGCATCACAATATTCAAACAGTGGCAAATTGGAGAGCAGTAAATTATTAGCTGATACTGGCTATGGTCAAGGAGAAGTATTGATGAGTGCAGTTCATTTATCCAGTATTTACGGTACCATTGTCAATGATGGAAAATTGATGAAGCCTCGTCTTTACCTTGATACTGAAACTGCTGTTTGGCATGATTCTTTTATTACTGGTGAACAGGCTAAAACATTGAAAACTGACTTAAGAAAGGTTGTTACAAGCGGCACAGGTAAAGCTGCAAACACACCTAAACTGGAATTAGCAGGTAAGACAGGTACAGCTGAGCTGAAAAGCACACAAGGAGAAGATGGCATTGAAAATGGGTTATTCGTAGCCTATGATCAAAAAAATCCGAAGGCTGTCATGGCACTGTTAATAGAAGATGTACAAAATAATGGCGGCGGTAAAAATGTTCAATCCATTGTTCAAAAGACGTTCTTGGATTGGGATTCCTCCGAAATTGATTAATTAAAAGGTAAACAAAAAATAGAAAAGAAGCTTCCATTCAGAACATGAACGATACCACTGGATCGCGGACACTGACAAATAGTGTCCGCGATCCAGGGTATCGTGCAAATAAGGGTGGGAGCTTCTTTTTTTACGGCTGCTTTACAGGTTTTATTTCTGCGTTTTTCCAAGTTAATAATTTTATTCATTATCTTATCAATACTTTTAGTCATTTACTATCTCTTGATTGCATCTTAAATAGATAAACTACTAATCTGTAAAAAAGTGATGTAAATCGATTAACGAGATTTAATTCTCCTCACCAGGTAGGTTATACCTGCTATGATGATTCCCGCAATGCTCACAAATCCCATTAGCAATATAGAAAAACCTAATCCGATATTCGCATCTTCAGAGGGGGTAATCACTTCAGCAATAATTAAGAACGTATACAAGCCAAAGGTAGCTAGGTAGATTACTAATGCTGTATAGCGTTCGCCTTTACTTCCTTGCCTGGTTACTGCATAAATGCAAAAAAAGGAAACTGCCAGGAGAGCGTACCTCAAGATAATCTCAGTATAATTAATATAATCCATAATCACCGCATCCTATCTAATAAATTTAATATATTGAACATCCTATCTCATTATAAAGTTAAAATGGGTATTTATGGAATAAGTAAAAAGGCATGTCCCATCAGCAAACTTATTTCAGGTTAACAAAATTAATGTAAAATTCATTGAAAAAAGGCATCAGTTTCAAACTGATGCCTTTAATTTGCTTATCTCGAAAAGTTTTTTTAATTAGCTACATCCATAATCCTGCCTTCAACATTAGGTGAAACAGTTTGTTCAGGGAAGGATTGGATGTAATCGGAGAAAATCTCCCAATCAACGAAGCCGGGTTCGCTTACGCGGCCATCTGCATAAATATCAGCAAAGACAGAATAGCCATCGCCGCCTTTGGCAGTGAAGATGTTTGTAGCAGCGAAGTAGGTCTGTGTATCCACGAGTGAAGTATATTCACCATTCTGGTTTATTTCGACTGATTGCACGCGTGTGCCTACTGGTTTAGAGCTATCATAGGTAAAGCGCATGCCTGCGACCTGCAGGTATCCACCGCTAGCGCTTGGGGCAGCACTAACGCTATGTTCTAGAGCTGTTTTCAATTCCGCTCCGCTAATTTCCATGATTGCGAGTGCATTGCTGAAGGGGAGGACTGTCATAACGTCAGCTAATGTGATTGGTCCTGCCTTTAAGGTTGTCCGGACACCGCCTCCATTTTGTAGGGCGATGACAGTATTTGGATTGATGGCTTTTGCCTTATCGAGCATTCCATCAGCAATCAAGTTGCCAAGATTAGTTTCGCCTGTCCTTGCAGCAGGATTGCCACCAATCAGATCGACAGCTGTTGTTCCGACAACTTGCTTTTTCTTTGCGTCAACAACAGGCTTATACTTCGCTAGGATTTGACCTGCTGCCGGGTCTTCGGCAAAGATATAAGAGCCTTCCGCATTCTTGGCGTCAATGCTAATCAGTTCGCCATCATAGGCGATAACTTTTCCTTTTTTATCAAAGCTCACATCAAGCTCACCAAGATATTTGGAATACTCGTTTGCTTGGACAATAACAGTCGGTTCTTTGTATTTATCTACAACGACTGGTTCATTCAGCTGTGAATGAGAGTGGCCGCCAACAATAATGTCAATGCCTTCGACTTGATTAGCAAGCTCGAGGTCATTGTCACCGCCGCCATCATTGTAGCCAATATGGGTAAGGGCGATAATTTTATCGACACCTTGTTTCTTGAATGCTTTAACGGAGGCCTTAGCTGAATTGATATATTCCTCGAATCTGACATCCCCAGGACTAGAAATACTAGCAGTCTCAGCTGTCGTTAAGCCAAAAATACCAACTTTCTCACCGTTTACATTTTTAATGATACCGTCGTATATTTTTCCATCATGTGGTTTAGCAGTATATGTGTTATTCTGAAGTCTTTTCATGAGGGTATCATCGCTGAAATCTACATTTGCACTCACAATTGGAAACTCAGCGCTTTGAACAAATGGCAGCAAAGTCTCAGTACCAAGGTCAAACTCGTGGTTACCGAAAGTAAATGCATCGAATCCGGCTAGATTCATCAATTCAAGATCGGCTAGTCCCTTAAATTCGTTAAAATAAAGGGTGCCAGAGAATACATCACCAGCATGGAGAAGAAGATTATTCGTATTTCCATTGCGATGTTCATCAATCGCGGTAATTTGTCGTGGTGTATTTTCAATGTTAGCGTGTGTATCATTCACATGAAGAACGCGCAATTGATAATCTGGGGCTTTTAGGGCTAGTTGCAGCATGGAAATGAGCTCAGATAAGCTAACCTTTTGGTTATATCCAAATTCAGTATCGGAAATAGCTTCAGCGATACCGTATAGAAGGATAGAACCGATTCTTTCCGCTTGTTTAGCAGGTACATCAGAGAAGTCTGTTACTGTGCTTCCTTTCAAATCGAAAGCCTTCGCAATCCAAACAGCAAGCTCTCCACGAGTTAAAGGCTCAAAGCTGCCAAATTTATTCTTGCTTTTTCCATCAAGAATACCCGCATAGACTAATGAGTTTACTGCTTTTTGGGACGATTTTGGCACATCCGTAAAGTTTGTCTTTGGAGCTTTCTGGTTATCGAGTTTTAATGCGCGTGCCATCAAAGCAGCTGCATCAATTCGAGATATGGATTTCTGTTTCTTCATACTTTGGGACGAAACGCCCAGTTCCTGAATAAAACGTGTTTCATTCTGGCGATCAGCTGTCTTTGCATCCACAGCCGGCGCAACCAATGTTCCAGCAAGCGCAACAACCATTGTCATAATGGCCAACATACGATAAAACTTCACTCGATACTTCATATATCGCTCCCCTTTTGTTTGATATGGCCAAGATATAGGCCTCATATCTGATTATAATTAGTTTTCGAGGCAATCGACATAATTTTCAAATAAATGGTAAATTCGAACTATATTTTAATGAACAAATTTTTATAATAACGTAATTAATTCTTTTCAAGAGGCATTTACTTAGTTTTCTGTATAGGTTTGCTTAATCATTATGCCATAGACATCCGGAAAAACTTATATCACATAACGTATGTATTAAGGATGAAGGAGAAAGGTTATTAGATCCTTTTCTCACAATGGTATGGACCTTCATTGCCAAGTTATTAAATATGAATGAAATCTAATTAGAAAATGTTTTGTAATATTATTCCAAATGATGGTACTCTTATGAGTGGAGGTGTATTAGTGAGAAAATTTAGTTTATGGTCAATAGGAATGATGATTGCAGGGCTGATATTATTTGGTTTAACCAGAGGTATAGATCAACATGTGGAGCTTTTATTTCTTTTAGGAAGTATATCTTTTGCGGTTGGAATCGTTTTCAGTTTTGTGGCGATAGCAAAACAGGAAGAAGGGTGGTTAAAATTCATTTCACTCAGTTCTTTTTTTATTGTGTTCTTTTTGATTAGCTGGTTTGAGCCGTTTCATTTTATTCGAGTCCTTACTTGGTTGAAAAATACGGCTTAGAAGTTGGAAGGGGGCGCCGCATATTTCTCTTGCAGTGCATTTTTTTTGACTAGCTATCTTAGTATCTTAGCACTCATATAAAAGGTAGAACTTTATATGTGTAGGGTTAACAAGTGAAAATTTACAGGACAAATGTAAAATTAATTATTATTTTCTAAGTGAAGAATCATTTATAAAAGGAGGTTGATTAATGAAGAATGAAGGAATTTTAACCTTATTAAGTGAAACGTTTGAAGGACCTAAAGGGAATGAGAGTTGGTTCACTGAATCAAAGCCTGGGAGTGGATTGTTCGGTACTATTGATTCATTAAGCGCTGTGGAAGCCTCTGTACTAGTCGAAGGTGTGACAATTGCTGCCCATACAGATCATACACGTTACCACTTATGGGCATACAATCAATTATTAGAAGGGAATAGACAGGATTTCAATTGGGATGAGAGTTGGAAAATTGGATTGGTAACAAAAGATGAATGGGAGCAAATGAAGAATGAACTTCATAGAGAATACATGAAGATGATTGACCGTATTAATAGCATGCAAAACATTGATTCTCCTTCAACTACTATTCTTCTAGGGACATTGGCGCATGCAGCTTATCATTTGGGAGCAATCAGGCAGATGGTGAAGGGGGTTAGATAACTTACCATATATAACAGGGCTAAGTTAACATGCAATGGTTATGCTCATCGAATAATAAGTAAAGTCACCACTTTTCTGGATGTGGCTGTTTTCTTTCAACCTTATAAAAAAGGTACTGCAAGTAGCAGTACCTCTTTTAATTGAGAATACGAGAATTTAATTGAGAATGTTAAATAGGATTAAATTATTCTATTAAACTTCTTCAGTTACTGTTAAACCAAGTCCTGCAGCTACAAGTGTTCCGTATTCAGGATCAGCTTTGTAGAAATGCTGGATTTGACGTTCGATAATTTCAGGTACAGTTACACCTTGCATAGATCCAACGATGTTGTTAACTAGGTTAGCGCGTTCTTCACTGCTTAACAATCTGTATAGATCTCCAGCTTGAGTGTAGAAGTCATCATTATCATAAGAAGTGCTTGCAGCATAACCTTCTACTTCAAATGTTGCTTGTTGATCTTCAGGAGATTCTTGTGGACCTCCAAAGCTGTTTGGCTCGTAGTAGACAGAAGAACCGCCATTTATACTTGGGTTCATTTGGCCGTCACGTTGATAGTTATTAACTTCAACTTTAGGACGGTTAACTGGTAAGTGATTATGGTTTGCTCCGACACGGTAACGGTGAGCATCTGCATAAGCGAATAAACGACCTTGCAATAATTTATCCGGTGATACATCAATACCAGGAACGAAATTACCAGGAGAGAATGTAGCTTGTTCTACTTCTGCAAAATAGTTTTCTGGATTTCTATCTAATACCATGCGGCCAACTTCGATTAATGGATAGTCTTTTTGAGACCAAACTTTTGTTACATCGAATGGATCGAAACGATATGTGTTGGCATCTTCAAGCGGCATAATCTGTACGCATAATTTCCATGCAGGGTAATCGCCAGCTTCAATTGCATTGTGTAAATCTTCGATATGGTAGTCTGGATTAGTACCTGCAAGCTCAGCAGCTAAATCAGTAGATAGATTTTTTACCCCTTGTTCTGTTTTCCAGTGGTATTTAACCCATACGGATTTACCTTCAGCATTTGTCCATTTGAATGTGTGGCTACCGAATCCGTGCATATGACGCCAAGTAGCAGGAATACCACGGTCAGACATAAGAATCGTTATTTGATGTAATGATTCTGGTGAAAGTGACCAGAAATCCCAAACAGCATTAGGGTTTTTCAAATGTGTTTTTGGATCTCTTTTTTGTGTATGTATGAAATCAGGGAATTTGATTGCATCACGGATAAAGAAGACAGGCGTATTGTTACCAACGATATCGTAGTTACCTTCTTCAGTATAAAGTTTTACTGCAAATCCACGAGGATCACGTAATGTATCAGCAGAACCAAGTTCACCTGCAACTGTAGAGAAACGAATGAACAAAGGAGTTTTTTTGCCAACTTCAGATAGGAAAGCAGCTTTTGTATATTCAGTTAGATCCTTTGTAACCTCGAAATAACCATGTGCTCCGCCGCCTTTTGCATGAACTACACGCTCAGGTACACGTTCTCTGTTAAAGTGAGCTAGTTTTTCTAATAAATGTACGTCTTGGATTAAAGTTGGTCCGCGTCTTCCAGCTGTGATGGAATTTTGGTTATCTCCAACAGGAGCTCCCCAACTTGTAGTTAATTTTTTGGACATTAGTTATACCACCCTTTTTCGTAAGATAAACCTATTATATTTATTTTTTATAATATTATCAATTAAAAACTACTATTTATTTAAAATAATTATAAATAAAAGGAGGTTTAATGAAAGAATGCTAATGTGAACTATTATGAAAGGCTTCTTATTGGAAGGGATCTTACCTTTAAAAATAAAGCAAGCAGGAGAGTTAGCGAGCAGATTCTCAATTAAGAAATAGGTATTCTTAATTATGTCTTTTTGATTAGAATACGAAAATATCAAGTTTATAAAATGACGTGGTAAGGGAAATTTTGTCGAACATTTGTTTCACAAAATGATTGGGAAGATTATTATCCTTTATCAACTTCCTAACTGTCAATTAGAACGATTCATCAATCTTCCTATACATACAATTAATTACTAAAAGTATTTGATGATAAATATAATTTAATTAAATTCTTTTACTTTCCCAATTATGGTTAAACAGAGTAAGATGAGAAATAACATATAATACTTATTGGAGAGGTGTGAAATTATGGGGGAAACTGTGCGAACGGTTCCAAGACCATTGGTACGTTTAAATCAGTGGGTGATATTTCTTAGTGTAGTAGCTACTTGGGTAACAGGTGTTGAATGGATATTAGCACTGCCCTTACTTGCAGGAATTATGGGTTTATTATTTGGATTCAATCCAATCATGCAAGCAGGTAAATTATTTTTAAGAAAAAAACCTTCTGATTATATTCCGGAAGAGTGGGCTCAGCAACAATTTAATCAAGTAATCGCTGTAATTTGTCTTGCGGGTGGACTGATCAGTTTTATGCTTGATTGGGTGATTGCTGGATATGTATTTACAGCTATGGTTGCAATTGCATCGTTTGTAGCTATTCTGGGTTTTTGTATTGGCTGCTTTATTCGTTTTCAATGGCAGCAATATAGGTATAAGAAATCAGTAAATAAAACAGTTTAAAAGAAGGAAAAGGATCTTGCATGCTATCGCAGGATCCTTTTTTCTGGGCAGAATCGTAGAATTGTTGCTAACGGCTTAATTAAAAACCTCCGCAAGGCTATCGCTTTGCAGAGGCTCCAACTTAAATAGATTGCGATTCATCCAGAACAACAGGTTCATTTTTATCCTTCATTCTACTGAAGATCGTTGCTAAAATCGGTCCTGATATATTGTGCCATACACTAAAGATGGCACTTGGAACAGCTGCCAAAGGTGAGAAATGTGCTACCGCTAATGAAGCGCCCAATCCAGAATTTTGCATACCGACTTCAATCGCGACTGCTTTCCTTTTCGCCAGATTCATGCCTAATAATTTACCGAATAAGTATCCGATTAAATAGCCTAAGCCATTATGTAAAATAACTATAGCGAAAATAAGCAATCCTGTTTCAGCAATTTTTTGCTGATTTGCCGCAACTACAGCTGCAACAATAGCAACTATGGCAATAACAGAAACAAGAGGCATTACTTTAACACTTGCTTTCGCCTGCTTATTAAACAATTTTTGAACAATAAAGCCAAGTGCGATTGGTATAACAATTACTTGCACAATCGAGATAAATAAGCTAGCAGGTGCAACATCGATGTATTCGCTTGCGAATAAGAAAATGAGTGCAGGTGTGACAACTGGAGCCAGCAATGTTGTGATGGAAGTAATGGTTACGGATAATGCAACATCTCCTTTTGAAAGAAAGGTCATGACATTAGAAGCCGTTCCTCCTGGGCAGCAGCCTACTAAAATAACGCCGACTGCAATTTCTGGTGGAAGATCGAATAGCTTGACCAATAAAAATGCCAATGTGGGCATAATCAAGAATTGACCGACTACACCGATGAGAACATCCTTCGGTCTTGTTAATACTTCTTTAAAATCAGCAGGTGAAATTGTTAATCCCATCCCAAACATGACAATCCCTAATAAAACGGTAATATAGGCTGCAATCCAAGAAAAACCATCTGGAATAAAGAAGGCAAGTGCTGCAAAAATGAGTACCCATACTGCAAAGGTGTTACTTACAAATTGACTGAAACGTTCTAAAGCTTTCATATATCACCTCAGGGATAAATTTGTTTAATATGGGAAAATATATATTAATATCTGAATATAATCAATAGTCTAAAAATTTATTGTGAAGAGGTACATCCAAAAGAAACAGTTTTTTGGCTGACTTCTCTACATATAGTAAAGATAATTTCCGAATATCTCTGTGAAAAAGCAAAAAAATACACCATCAAACTCAAGAAACATACATAATATCGAGTAAGGTGGAAAATATTCACTTTGAATTTAATGCTTTTATTAATTCATCCGGATTTTGTGAACCCAAAACTACTGTTCTATTTCCTCTTAATTGCAATTCTATTCCCTTGTTGCCGCCTATATTATATGCAGAATCCCCATTTAAATTAAATCGTATGCCCCAGCCTCCGAATCGTAGTAACGAATTGTAGGTAATACTAGAATATTGAACCATATCTTTAAATAAAAATGATTTATAATGGAGATGAAACGGCATGTAACGCACATACAATCCATCCTTACGCACCTCAGTTTCTAGCTTACAGAATCCCAGTAATAGTCCTAATGGGATTGCTATTCCAAAAACAAGCCAAAGAATTGTTAAAAACGGATTAGATGCAGGTTTATCACCGAATGGAATTCCAAAAATGACCTGTTGAATAAATGCATACCAAAATAAAGCAGCGAGAGCAATAATTAAAATCCATAGCAAGGGTTGGCGAGGGTATTGAACTTCTCGAAAGATTACATCCTCCTGTTTTTTCATGATAATAATTTCCTCCTCTTTACATAATTAAGTACTAATGTTTGAGTACAGAACTTTTGTATTATTATAAATATGTGTTATTTATACTCCTTATTGTACTATTTAAGTAAAAAACTGTCATAATTCTATCTGTCCTTTAATTCCAGATAAAACTAAAACTCAAAAAGGCATGATCTCCGTAGATAAATGCCTCATTTTTTCTGTTAATTATATGTTCAGTAATAATGCTTGTTTATCTGTTGAGAGCTTTAAAGTCTATCCTCTATTTTTAATAGTAAAGGGAAATGAGTAGTAACACTTTATCATTCCTAGCTTTCTTATTTAAATTCCGCATAACTTGCTCCTATTTCTAAATCAAGGTCACCTTTCTTCAGCATGGGCATAAACTGTAGCATGCAATCCTTGTTGAACTGATAATTAACTTGCACGCTAGACATTTATCATGCATAGGATGAAATGAAAATGGTTGAGGAGGTAACCTTGTATGTCACAATATAGAGAAATCATCACGAAGGCAGTAGTGGCAAAGGGTCGTAAGTTTACCAAGGCAAATCATACAGTTTGTCCGGATAACGATCCTACCAGTATACTGGGCTGCTGGATTATTAATCATACGTATGAAGCCAGGAAACAAGGTAAGAAGGTAGAAATTGCAGGGTATTATGATATCAATGTTTGGTATTCATACAGTAATAATACGAAGACAGAAGTTAGAACAGAAAAGGTTCCGTATAAAGATACCATCAAATTAAAGTATCGGGATCAAACGGTCTATGATGATAATGAAGTCATAGCCAAAGTGGTTCAACAACCGAATTGTATTGAATGTCTAATAACTCCAGATGGTGAAAAAATTTCTGTTCATGTTGAACGTGAATTTTTAGTGGAGATTATTGGTGAAACAAAAGTAACTGTTTCAATCAGGGAAAATGCAGACACCGATGAGGAAAGCTGGGAGCTTGAGGTAGATGATGACGAACTGGAGGAAATTAATCCTGATTTCCTTGATCATAGTGAGTCATCCAGTGAAGAGTCCAGCTCCTATGAATCAGGCAGGAAAAAAAGCAAAAGCAAGCGGGATTAAGTAACTAGAGAGAAAAACTCTCTAGTTTTTTTGTTGTTAGATGAGCTTGGCTCCTATGATATAATACTTCTATTATATATTTGATTGAAAGAAAGGTTTTGGGAAAATGGCAGTAGCAACCTATACTCCTATGATTCAACAATACTTGAGTATAAAGGCAGATTATCAAGATGCATTCTTGTTTTTCCGCCTAGGTGATTTTTATGAAATGTTCTTTGAGGATGCCATTAAGGCATCAAAAGAATTAGAGATAACCTTAACAGCAAAGAATGGTGGAGGAGAACAAAAAATTCCCATGTGCGGGGTTCCTTATCATTCAGCGCAATCTTATATTGAAACGCTGGTAGATCGTGGCTTTAAAGTGGCCATCTGCGAACAAACAGAGGACCCGAAAGCAGCAAAAGGGGTCGTTAAACGTGAAGTTGTCCAATTAATTACTCCAGGTACGGTGATGGAAGGAAAGAGTCTCGCCGAAAAGGAGAATAACTATCTTGCAACTATTTCATCCATAGATGGCCTGGGATTTGGAGTGGCTCATATTGATTTAACGACTGGCGAAAATCGAGTAACCCATTTTTCCAATTTTAAAGATGTTTTAAATGAGGTTTCCGTTATAGGATCTAAAGAAGTTGTGGTTCAGCCAGATATCGGCGAAGAAAAAGAATTGTTATTAAAAGACAGAGGGATTGTCACAATCTCTTATGAAGCCGACTCGGAGCCGAAGGAAGAGTTTAACCACCTGGTTAACGAGCTTCCTAAAAAAGACTTGAAGCACACGGTAGCCCGTTTGCTCAATTATATACAGCGAACTCAAAAGAGAACGATTGAACATATTCAACCAGTTGAATTATATGAAACAGAGCAGTATTTAAAAATTGATTACTATTCCAAAAGAAATTTAGAGCTAACGGAGACTATTCGTTCAAAAGGCAAAAAGGGCTCTCTTTTATGGCTCCTTGATGAAACGAAGACGGCCATGGGCGGCAGAAGATTAAAGCAATGGATTGAACGCCCATTAGTCAGTGAATCTGGAATAGAAGCTCGGTTATCGATGGTCGAAACATTTATGAATCAATTTTTTGAACGGGAAGAGCTACGTGAGCTATTGCACGAAGTTTACGACTTGGAACGTTTAACAGGCCGCGTTTCCTACGGTAATGTTAATGCACGAGATTTATTGCAGCTGAAGCGTTCCCTGCAGCAAGTACCGGCTATTATTGATGTAATTGGAAGACTGCCTATTGATACGGCTAAACAAATCGCATCCCGGATGGATCCGTGTGAAGAAGTGACTGATTTACTTGAGCAGGCATTGCATGAGAACCCGCCGATTTCTATTAAAGAGGGAGGTATTATTCGCGAAGGGTATAACGAAGATTTAGATCGTTATCGCGATGCTTCCAAGAACGGGAAAACCTGGATCGCTCAGTTGGAACAAAAGGAAAGAGAAAGAACGGGTATCCGTTCGCTGAAAATCGGTTATAATCGCGTATTTGGATATTACTTGGAAATAACTAAGGCTAATCTTCATCTCTTAAATGATGATCGATATGACAGAAAACAAACTCTAGCAAATGCAGAACGTTATATCACTCCAGAATTAAAGGAAAAAGAAACAATCATCCTTGAAGCAGAGGAAAAAAGTACAGGTCTTGAATACGATTTGTTCTGTGAATTGCGTGATCAAATTAAAGATTATATTCCTCGCCTGCAAAAACTAGCGATGGAAATCAGTGAATTGGATGTTTTACAATGCTTCTCTACTATTAGTGAACGTTACCACTATGTAAAACCACAATTCTCTCATACACGCCAAATGAGTATAAAAAATGGCCGACATCCAGTCGTAGAAAAGGTTTTAAAAGCGCAGGAATATGTACCGAATGATTGCTTCTTGGATAAAAAGAAGGAAATCTTATTAATTACTGGACCAAATATGTCCGGTAAGAGTACGTATATGCGCCAGGTTGCTTTGACAGCGATTATGGCCCAAATCGGGTGCTTTGTACCTGCAGACGAAGCAATCCTTCCAATATTTGATCAAGTATTTACTCGAATCGGTGCAGCAGATGATTTGATATCAGGACAAAGTACATTTATGGTTGAAATGCTTGAAGCAAATCATGCGATTACGAATGCAACAGAAAACAGTTTGCTTCTGTTTGATGAAATCGGAAGAGGAACGTCAACCTATGATGGAATGGCATTAGCCCAATCAATCATTGAATATATTCATCATCATATTGGTGCAGCTACTCTCTTCTCCACGCATTATCATGAATTGACAGCTCTATCTGATCAACTCAGCAAGCTGAGTAACGTACATGTTCGTGCAATTGAGCAAAATGGCACAGTCATTTTCCTTCATAAAGTAGTCGATGGACCAGCTGATCGCAGTTATGGTATTCATGTTGCCAAGCTTGCAGAAATGCCGGAGACGGTGATTAAGCGAGCGCAAGAGATATTAAACGTCCTTGAGCAAGGGGACAAGCAACCAAAACCTACGCCGCCAGTCAAAACAGATACTGAGGCAGAAATGGTCAATGAACAAGCGCAATTATCATTCTTTACAGAAGAGAAAAAGGAAAAAGGATCCACAGTGAACCGGCAATCGAAAGAATGGAAGGTAGCGGAAGAGCTCAGATCCTTATCGATATTAGAGATGAATCCATTGGAAGCATTAAACGCCTTATATGCATTACAGAAAAAATTAAAGTAGGGAGGAGAGAACGAATATGGGGAAAATTGTACTGTTAGATGATCTATTATCCAATAAAATCGCTGCCGGAGAAGTAGTAGAGAGACCTGCATCTGTTGTAAAAGAGTTAGTGGAAAACTCAATAGATGCTAACAGTACGGTAATTGAGATTTATGCTACGGAAGCCGGCCTCGAGTCCATCCGCATCATTGATAATGGGGAAGGGATGGAAGAGGATGATGCCCTAAATGCTTTTCACAGGCATGCTACCAGTAAAATAAAAGACGAAAACGATTTATTCAGAATTCGTACGCTAGGTTTCCGGGGTGAGGCATTGCCTTCGATCGCCTCTGTCTCCAAATTCGAATTAAAGACCTCAACAGGTGATGGACCTGGAACCCGTCTTTTACTAGAGGGCGGCAAGGTCCTTACCCATGAGTCCTATTCAAGCCGTAAAGGAACCGATATTACGGTGAGTGAACTGTTCTTTAATACACCGGCCCGTTTGAAATATGTTAAAAGTGTTCATACAGAGCTTGGGAATATAACCGATGTCGTGAATAGGCTGGCGCTGTCTCATCCGGATGTATCGTTTAAGCTGGTGCACAATGACCGTACTTTATTACAAACATCAGGCAATGGCAATCCTCTTCAGGTGCTTGCCGGGATATATGGGATACAAACTGCTCAAAAAATGCTGCCATTTGAAGCATCAACGCTTGATTTTTCAATAAAAGGCTATGCTGGACATCCGGAAATGACGAGGGCTTCGCGTAACTATATGACTATTTTGGTCAATGGACGATTTATCAAGAATTATTTAATCGCCAAAGCTGTCATGGAAGGGTACCATACTTTATTGCCTATTGGACGTTATCCAATTGCGATGCTCAATATCGAAATGGATCCTTTGTTGGTTGACGTGAATGTGCATCCGTCGAAAATGGAAGTTCGTTTCAGTAAAGAGCAAGAGCTGATGGCGATAATTAGCGAGGCCATCCGGAATACCTTTAAAAAAGAGACGTTAATTCCGACAGGCGCTCCTGTTAAACGTGAGGAAAAAGCAAAAACGGAACAAGCTCAATTTACATTTACGGAGGAAAGAGAAAAGCGGCCTGAGCCGCCAAAGCAAACTCCTCCAATGGTGAAGGCAACTGAAGGATTTTCTGTGATTTATGATCCGCCGGAGATTGAACAGCCGAAGCGGGAATTCGAGGCTCTTATTTCTATTGAGCGGGATGAGATTGAAAGGGTGTCAGTAGAAGAAGAGGTAGAAACTGCCCCGGCAATCAGTTCAGAACCCGGTTCCGAACGGATCGGAACGATCGTGGAGCAAAAAGAAGAGAAAATAGAGTCTGTTCAAGAAAATCAGGACATTCAAGAAAGTCGAATTCCACCCTTATATCCGATTGGACAGCTACATGGAACGTATATTTTGGCCCGAAATGAGCAAGGGCTCTATATGATTGACCAGCATGCTGCCCAAGAGCGAATTAAGTACGAGTTTTTCAAGCATAAGGTGGGAGAGGTCAACAAAGAACTGCAAGAAATGTTGGTCCCGATGACACTGGAGTATTCAACAGATGAGTTTGTGAAGCTGGAAGAACATAAAGAAGAGCTGGAAGCGGTCGGAGTATTCTTGGAACCATTTGGATTAAACAGTTACATTGTCCGTGCCCACCCAACCTGGTTCCCGGCTGGCATGGAAGAAACGATCATCGATGAAATGGTCCACCAAGTATTAACGATGAAAAAGGTGGATATCAAGAAATTACGTGAAGAAGCGGCAATCATGATGAGCTGTAAGGGCTCGATTAAAGCAAACCGACATTTGCGTAATGATGAAATCAGTGCATTACTGGATGAATTGCGTCATACAAACGATCCATTCACATGCCCACATGGCCGCCCAATTATCGTCCATTATTCGATTTATGAGCTAGAGAAAATGTTTAAGCGGGTTATGTAAGTAAATAAGTATGAAATTTTAAGTAAGGTGGAGGAAACGAGTCGATTTCCTCCACCTTTTTGTGTCTGTAATATAAGTTTGGATACAAAAAAGCTCCTAAGCTGCGCTTTTTTGGGCCTATCCCCCACCTTTCAACCACCTATGCCCGGACTATACCGGGGTAAAGGTGGTTGAAAGGTAGGTGAAGTATGGGGGAAAGCAGCTATGCCCCACCTATGAGGCACCTATGACCGGACTATACCGGGGTAAAGGTGGGTGAAAGGTGGTGGAAGTAAGGAGGAAAAAGCAGCTATCCCCCGGTTATGAGGCACCTATGACCGAGCTATGCGGGGACACAGAACTCACCCAGAAAAGCAAAAAAAGGTGTCAAATCAGCCTATCAAGCTGATCAGACACCTTTTTAATTATTCAATATCAATAGTTTGCTCTTGCTTCGCTTGCCATAATTTGAATTTCTCGAGGTCTTCAGTTATTTGCTTAATGGTAAATCCGATAATGGCTGCATCATCCGCAAATCCAAGACCTACAATAAAATCTGGGATAAAATCAATAGGTGATACAAAATAGATAATGGCTGCGATTATAGAAATAATCGATTTTTTAGGAATCTCTTTGTAATCACCCTTTACCCAAGAACGAAACATGGTGATGAGTAATTGCAGATTGTCCCAAACCTCTTCCAGTGCATTTCTGTTTGTATTTGATTTCGTAGTTGCTTCATCTAAGAGCTCATTTGATTTCTTTGTATTATTTAAATAGGTTTTGGCTGAATCGATGTATTTTTTATATTTATGTATTCCTTTGTTTTGTTCTTCCATTACGCATTCCTCCTAAACGACAACTTGTTTACATTTTAAGGTATATTTCACTAACTAACAACATTTCAGTGATTGGCCAGAAAATAAATTAAATCCATTGCTTAATGTCTTTTTCCCTAAATTTGTGTATACTAATCCTATTCTGTGAAAAATTGAGGTGTATAGAGTTATGAGTAAAAGTCGGGCTAAAAAATATAGGTTGAAATTGGAGAGGGAAGGCAAGCGCAATCCTGAAACTCTACGGGGCGGTCTATATACAATTGATTTGAGTACAAGAATGACGAAAACAAAGAAGGATAAAATGGAGCAATTTAAACATAAAAAGAGATTTCAGCATCTAACAAAGGATGAGGGAATCTCTTTTTATTTGGTTCTATAGAGAAGTGTATTAAGGAGACAGTATATTCAGTCCCCTAGTATTGAGGCCTTATACTGTTCTATGTACTAAAACGATTAGTGGAATGGTGAACCAAGGGCCAAGCGCGTACCTCAATCTTTTTTGCAAAATGAAAGATAGGCAATTCATCATTAATTTCAATACCTTGCTTAGATAGTACTGAATTCTTGCTGAATTCTGCTTCTGCCTCTTGTATGATCCAAGGGTCATGTAAAATATCACAGCGAAGCGGGACTCCTGATAAATTTAAAGTATAAAAGCAGTAACGCTCGGCCATCCATTCCTCGAAGGACCCCTTAGCTGCCTGAAATGGTTCGGAAATTGGTCTATAGCTACAGGCTAACTCGATTTCAGGGTCAAGTAGTCTCTTGCTTTTAAATTCAATGTTTGTTTTATTAGTCTGCATTTCCATTTCAGTATACCAATACGGTAAGTGGTATAATGTTCTTGCCCCTTTTACAGCAAGCCAATTAGCAGCATCTAAACTAAAAAAGTAAACACCTGGCTTTCCGTCTAGAATGACATATGTCCGAACATTTAGCTCGGGAAATTGATCTGTTCCTGGTACAGGGGGTAATCCCCGAAGCCTGACACCCGACATACGAAATGGTACAACCCCAATCCAGCACATCCCATTATATGAATCCAAAGGGAGCACTTCAGGTACTAACTTTCGTAACACCTCAAATTTAATTGGATAATGGGCAAATAAGAGATCGCTCCATGTCTGCTTCATTGTCCAAGGCAAATTCGGAAGATCCCATGGACGATGGCTGTCATCCCATTGGGCTTTATTGAATTTTAGCTGTTCTTCCAAAGCCATCACTTCCTTCACAATTTTTTATAGCGCAATTTTTGGATTTAAATCCTTCTGAAATACCGTCACCACTTTACTGAAGGTAAGTAAAACTGCATCCAAAGTAAAAATCCTCATGAAAATCAACATTAATTTTGCAATTGTACACGGAGAAAAATAACCCAATTAATACCTATTATACCTTTAAATTGAAATGTTTTTATGTTATTAATCTATTCTAAGGTAATCATTGATGAAGAAGTTTCTTGCAGATAAAGGTAATCCCTGTAGAAAGAACTTTCCAACGTGAAGAATTAGATGGATTTGTAAGTTTTATATGGGAAATTAAATTAATGACAGCTTAGATGCCAGTGGTCAAATTGAAATAAACGGAGCAATATTCCGCTCATCATTGGATGGAAAATAAGTAAAGAAGAAGCGAGACAAGAACATACACAGTACCAATAAAAGCCTTATAGTTATAAAGTTCTCTAATACCTGTTAGCAAAAATAAGAAGAATAAATAAACAAAAAGCAATTGTACTAAGGAGAAGACTCTATATGAAAAAATATATCCCAGTAAGAGAAGCGTAAGTATACCAATTAAGACCTGTATGAACCGGATCATGAAAACAATTTCCTCATTTCTATATAGGTAAGATGCTTTTGTTATACCATTAACCACTTGCTGCACGTACTAACATTACACATTCAATTGTGTGAAACCTCTATAATAAATATTGATCAGGTAATTGTTATATGATTGATTACTGAAGAACCTTAATTATAGTGTTAGTAAAAATAGAACTTATCTTAAGGTTAAAGTTCATGTATAAATTATTTCAAAATAACAAAAGGATGAAAAAAGATTTGAATAAAGACTATTTAAACTGACTATACTGGTTAGATGTTACTCGCTCATGTTCAGATTATAATGATTTATGTTAAGATAAGAAAAAAATGAATAGGGCAGTGTGAAGCATAAATGGAAAAACAGAAATTGGTCGTGATTATTGGACCAACAGCAGTGGGAAAAACCAAACTATCAATCAATTTGGCCAAAAAGTTCAATGGTGAAATTATAAGTGGTGATTCAGCACAGATTTTTAAGGGTATGGATATAGGAACTGCTAAGGTTACAAAGGACGAAATGGAAGGGATCCCTCATTATTTAATTGATTGCAGGGAACCATCTGAATCCTATAATGTTTATGATTTTAAGCAAGAAGTCCAGCAGAAAATCAATGATATAACGAATAGGGGAAAGCTTCCGATTTTAGTGGGTGGTACCGGGTTGTATATTCAATCCGTCCTATACGATTATCAGTTCCCTGAAACCACGGCAAATCCCACTATTCGAAAAGAGCTGGAAGAACGAATTGAACAAGAAGGGCCTGATGCTGTTTATCAAACACTTGTTGAGATTGATCCAGTTGCTGCTGAAAAAATACATCCTAATAACACAAAAAGAGTTATCCGTGCTTTAGAGGTATTTTACGATTCAGGAAAGCGTTTCAGTGAACAGGAACAATCCACAGAGAGAACATTATTATATGATGTGGCTCTGATTGGGTTAACGATGGACCGTGATCTTTTATATAAAAGGATCAATGAACGAGTCGAAACAATGATGCAGCAGGGTCTTGAAGAGGAAGTCAGAAACCTATATGCAAAAGGATTAAAAGATGCACAATCCATGCAAGCAATTGGATATAAGGAATTTGAGGGACTAATTGAAGGAACTGAAACACGAGAAAATGTCATAGCGGAAATACAGCGGAATTCCCGTCGGTTTGCAAAAAGACAATTTACTTGGTTCCGAAATAAGATGGATGTTCACTGGTTTGATATGACCAATTTGGCTGATTTCGAAAAAATTTCTGAAGAAATATCGCTTGAAGTGGCAGGAATGCTCGCTTTAAAGGCGAATAGATAAACTATAGAGAGAAAAGAGGAGGCAAAAAAATGAAACAAGGAATCAATATTCAAGATCAAATTTTAAATCAATTGCGTAAGGAAAATGTATATGTAACAATCTTTTTACTTAATGGATTTCAGTTACGCGGACTGATAAAAGGGTTTGATAATTTTACAGTCTTAATTGAAACAGAGGGTAAACATCAATTGGTCTACAAACATGCGATTTCAACATTTGCTCCTCAAAAAAATGTACAAGTTGACCTTGAAGGTTAAGGATAAGTACGGCAGACTCCCTCTAAGGTGAGTCTGTTTTTTATTTTACTGATTTTTTCATTCTGTATAGAGGATGTTAGGAATATAAATAAGGAGAGGAAATATAATTATTTTCCGGGCAATCGCAGTATGTGACAATCAGGCACACCTTTATTGGTAAAAAATAAATTTATATTGTAGTTTCAGGGGTGCCCTTGTCTATTTTGCCTTCACTTTGTCGAATGTGTTAGGTAAAAAAGGGGGGACACGGCTTCATTAAAGAGGTGATCAAATGGAGCAACAGCCAATGCGAGTGAGAAATAATGGGCAGATTAATGTTGTACTGAAAAATGGTCAAACAAAGGCTCAGGTTAAGCCGATTTTAAATGTTCCTCCATTACCAAAGGATATACCTTCTCATCATATAGCCCTAAAAGAAATTGAAGCTGAATTGAATAGTCTCGTAGGCATGGAAGAAATGAAAAAAGTTATAAAGGAAATTTACGCATGGATTTATGTGAATAAGCAACGGGAAGTAGCTGGCCTTAAGGCGGAAAAACAGGCGCTTCATATGATGTTTAAAGGGAATCCCGGTACTGGAAAAACAACGGTTGCACGGCTTATTGGAGATTTGTTTGTAAAGATGAATGTCCTGAGCAAAGGTCACTTAATTGAGGCAGAACGGGCAGATCTTGTAGGAGAATATATTGGGCACACAGCTCAGAAGACGAGAGATTTAATCAAAAAGGCAATTGGGGGTATTCTTTTCATTGATGAAGCCTATTCTTTGGGAAGAGGTGGAGAAAAGGATTTTGGTAAGGAAGCGATTGATACATTGGTAAAGCATATGGAGGATCGGCAGCATGAATTTATTCTTATCCTTGCCGGATATTCACGGGAAATGGAGTATTTTTTAACCTTGAATCCAGGCCTGCAATCCCGGTTTCCGATTGTCATTGATTTTCCGGATTACTCGGTTGATCAATTAATGGATATTGGGAACCGAATGTTAAGTGCCAGGCAATACGTTTATAGTCCGGACGCGGAAAGAAAACTGCGCGATCATCTATATTATTTAACAAATGTTCTACATCTAAAATCCTTTTCCAATGGTAGATATGTAAGGAATGTAATAGAAAAATCAATCAGAACTCAGGCAATGCGTCTTTTGCTGTCGGATCAATATGAACGTCGGGAATTAATGACGATCCGAAGTGATGACCTAGTGTTCGATACGTTTGAGTAAGAGATACGAAAAAAGATGAATGCCCTGTAAGCTGTTATAAAGCTTATGGGGCATTTTTTTTGATAGAACAGTCATTGCGGAATAGACTGAATTGAATTCTAAGATGCTGATTTGATTAGGAGGTTAGAATACAAGAAATCAAACTACCTCGGACTGCAGGTTATTAACTGCCAAGTGTAACTAATCTATTAATTATTCTGTTGATATGGTAAATTTTAGTTAGTTTCATAGGGTTTAATGGTAGAGTTTGTGTTTAGAAAGTCTCTTGCCATTGTGTTAGAGAAAGTGGAATGAGAGTAGAGGGTAAACGATATGAATTTGATAGAAGAAACTATATTTACAAGCAAACAGGTAATCATTGATGCAGATTGTAAAAAAGAAGATTTGATTGTTTTGTTAAAAAACACCGGTGAATATACGATTCAATTAAATGGAGAACTTATTTTAACTCTTCCCAAGGGCCACCATATGATTCGATTCACAAAAGAACATTTTTGTCTTTTATACAATACGACTCTATCTTTTTATACATTAACGGGTAAATTTGTATCTGAATTTGGGGTTGGTTCACATATCCATGAGTTATTTCCCTATAAAGATGGCGTTCTTTGTACATATGGAGATGAAGGTGTATATGGAGAGGGTGCCGGAAAAGATCTATTAAACTATGTATCTCCATTCAGTGGTTTGGAGTCTTTTTATGATAAGGCTATTCGCTATAATCTTGACTATAATCCTCTATTTGCTCGATATAAGCCCTATACTTGTATCGATCCAGAGAGAAATGAGTTGGTATTACTCAACGAGCAACTTGAAGAAGAAAGAACAATGAAAATTCCTTTTGATACAGGAAATTTAATTACCTTTGCACTTACCTACAAATACGGCTTATTTATAGAAGAAAATAAGCTATGTGCATGGGAATTGGAAACAGCAAAACGCATTGTTGAGTATAAGAGGGAGTTCTCTTCTAAAACCAGAGCCATTTTTCATCGTCATGATTTTTTATTGATAGAGATTTCTGATTATGAAATAAAAGGATTCATGCCAGTTGTGGAGTATGGCACTTAAGCTAATAGATACCAAGCTTAATATCGAACGTAAACTATACAAGATATATGGGAGAGGTTTTTTTGTGGATTTAACGTTTATAGCATCTACTATTTCTAATGTTTATCGCCAAAATCCGAAGGTTGAAGCGGTATTGTTGGGAGGATCTGTTTCACGTAACTGGAATGACAGCTATTCTGATATTGAGCTATTCGTCTTTTTGGAAAGAAAGTCCAACAGAGGAGGGATTAAGAGCCTTGCTAAGTATGAAATGCAACAAGGCTCTTGTCATTTATCCTATATAAATACGAATCTATGAAATGAACTGGTAGTCTATCCATGTCAGTACTTTCAATCAGTAACTTCTTTTAACAACAGGCAGATGCCATTCATATAGATAAGAAAGCATTCTTAAAAAGGTAATAATGATAAATAAAAGGTATAATTCAAGGTTGGATGTCATCGCTCCGAGGCCGATTAAGAGACCTGCAATACCGGCCCATATGGCGTAAATTTCAGATCTTAACAGGATTGGCTTCCTGCCTGCCAGGACATCTCGTACGATACCGCCGCCACTTCCTGTCAGGATAGCAGCAAATATAACAGCAATAAGCGGTAAGGTCATTTCCGTTGCTAATAAGGCGCCCTGCACAGCGAATGCGCTTAGACCGATGGCGTCAAAAAAATTCCCCCACCTGTTCCAATGCTTTAAAAGCGAATGCTGAAATAAACAAACAATAGTTATAGAAATGAATGCGATAAAAAATAATCCATGTTGCTCCCAAATATGTATAATTGGGATTCCGAGCAGCAAATTGCGGATGGCTCCTCCTCCAAAGGCTGTTACAAATCCGAGTAAATAAAGGCCAAATAAGTCATATTCCTCTTCCATTGCCACTAATGCTCCGCTGATTGCAAAAGCGATTGTTCCGATAATACTCAATACATCCCATGTCATACTTTTTTCTTTTTCTCCTTAAATAAAATTCAAATAATCATTTAAAATCTGGCTAATTTATCATATCATTTGAATACAAGGTTTGGAACGGGTGATTTTTTTGGTATGATAAGAAGAATAGTGAACTATTGAGGGAAGTGACATAATGGAAGAAACATATGAAAAAGCTATACTAGTTGGTTGTCAGCGTGAAGATATTGATGACAGTCGATTTGAATCCTCTATGGAGGAACTTGAATCATTAACGGAAACTGCCGGAGGGCAGGCTCTTGTATTAGTGTCTCAAAAGAGAGTTAAGCCTCATCCTGCTACATATATCGGAAAAGGGAAAGTCGAGGAGCTTATTGCATTAGTTGAAGAGCTCGAACCGGATGTTGTAATCTTTAACGATGAATTGTCTCCCAGTCAAATACGAAATCTTGGTAAAGAGCTGGGAACTAGGATTGTTGACCGTACCCAGTTGATTTTAGATATTTTTGCTCAGCGTGCTCGTTCTCGTGAAGGTCAAATGCAAGTTGAGTTAGCGCAATTGCAATATATGCTGCCAAGATTGGCAGGGCAAGGTACTGAATTATCAAGACTCGGCGGTGGAATAGGAACGAGGGGACCAGGGGAAACAAAACTGGAATCTGACAGACGCCACATCCGACGTCGCTTGGATGAAATCAAAAGGCAATTGGATTCAGTTGTTAAGCACAGAGAACGTTACAGAGCGCGTAGAAAACGAAATAATCGTTTCCAAATTGCATTGGCCGGCTATACGAATGCTGGTAAATCAACCTTGTTTAACCGTCTGGCTGAAGCGGATTCTTATGAGGAAAATCAATTGTTCGCTACCCTTGATCCGATGACCAGAGAATGTCTTCTTCCATCAGGATACAAGGTCCTTATCAGTGATACTGTTGGATTTATTCAGGACTTGCCTACATCTCTTGTTGCGGCATTCAGATCCACACTTGAAGAAGTGACGGAATCCGATGCAATTTTACATGTAGTGGATTCTTCACATCCTGATGCTTATAACCATGAGAAGACTGTTCGTAAAATTATCGAGGACTTGGGTGCTGAGGATATTCCCCAATTGATTGTCTATAACAAAAAAGATATGGCCCATTCTGAATTTGTGCCGACATCCAAGGAAAAATCCATTCATATATCTGCTCGTCAGGATGAAGGGATTCAACAACTTCTTTTAGAAATGGAAAAATTGGTTGAAAGCTTTATGGAACCATACTCCGTTATGATCCCAGCTAATGAAGGGAAGATTATAGCGCGATTAAAGGATGAGACAATCGTTAAATCAACCGAGTTTCATGAAAGCAATGAGACCTATCATCTAAAGGGACTTGCTTTAGCGGACCATGCAATCATGGGAATTATTAAAAATTACGAGTAGGAGTAGGAATACAACATGTTTGAACAATTAAAGAACGGTGAGAGAATCAAAGAAACTGTTCAAGAAACTGAAAAAATGGTTGCTGAAAGATTTTTAGAAATCGATGAAAATGTAGACTTTAATACAGCAAAGGTATTAAAAGCCTTCCAGGAAAACCAGGTTAGTGATGCCCACTTTAATCCTTCAACAGGTTATGGGTATGATGATATGGGCCGAGATACATTGGAAAAGGTGTTTGCTCATGTATTTGGAGCCGAAGCGGCACTTGTCCGCCCGCAAATCATATCTGGAACACATGCTATTTCAACTTCTTTATTTGGTGTGTTACGCCCTGGTGATGAGCTTTTATACATTACAGGAAAGCCATATGACACGCTTGAAGAGATTGTTGGCATACGCGGAAGTGGTATAGGTTCATTGAAGGAATATCAAATATCCTATCAATCTGTTGCTTTAAAGGAAGATGGGTATGTTGACTTTGATGCAGTAGCAAAAGCTATTAAACCAAATACGAAAGTAATTGGCATTCAACGCTCAAAAGGCTATGATAACCGCCCATCATTTAAAATTGCTGAAATAAAGGAAATGATTCAGTTTGTAAAAGCAATCAAACAGGATGTCGTTGTCTTTGTTGATAACTGTTATGGAGAGTTTGCTGAGAAAATGGAGCCTACTGAGGTTGGAGCGGACCTAATGGCAGGTTCCTTAATTAAAAATCCTGGCGGTGGTTTAGCAAAAACAGGTGGTTATATTGCCGGTAGAGCTGATTTAGTAGAACGATGCGCCTATCGTTTAACAACACCGGGTATTGGTGCTGAAGCGGGTGCTTCCTTGTACAGTTTATTAGAAATGTACCAAGGATTCTTCTTGGCTCCGCATGTTGTTGGACAATCCTTAAAAGGAGCAATCTTTACAGCAGCCATGCTAGAAAAATGGGGATTTAGCCCTTCACCTACTTGGAACGAACCTAGAACAGATCTCATCCAATCAGTTCAATTCCATGACAGAGATAAGATGGTGCTGTTCTGTCAGCAGATTCAGTTTGCTTCACCAATTAACTCTCACGTGACACCATATCCGGCCTATATGCCTGGATATGAGGATGATGTCATCATGGCTGCCGGAACGTTTATCCAGGGAGCGAGTATCGAATTAACGGCTGACGGTCCGTTAAGACCGCCATATACCGCTTTTGTACAGGGCGGACTAACGTACTCCCATGTTAAAATAGCTATTTGCAAAGCAATCGATCAGATGATTGAAAAAGGATTAATAAAGTAATAAATGATAACTCCCTTATTTTTAGAATAGGGGAGTTTTTTTGTTCGTGAAAATATTGAAGGGGTCATGCTTATATACAAAATATGGAAATTAGTGATACTCTTAGTATTTCTATTTTAAAGTATAAATTTCAGATATTGAGGGTGAGAGTATGAGTAAAAAGTTGCATATCTTGAATATAATTGCAGGGATAATCATTTTAACTGCAATGATAGTCACACTTGTATCTGGCAGCAATAATCTTCCATATGCAGTCATAGTATTGTATTTTCTCAGTTACTCGCTGCAAAACTTAAATGATAAAAGGATCACTAAAATTCTTGGGTTGAGTATTACAATTTTATTGTTAATCTGGTCCTTGTTACTTTTGATGGAATTTGTGTTCCCTTTTGCGCCGTAGGAAGCAGGGATTGAATATAGCTTAAGAATATCCAAGAAATTGGAAGTTCTTTTTTTTAAAATCTTATTGATAAATTACTAGATTAATTACTGACAAATAGGGTAAAAGAAGTAAAGTAGTTAAAAAGATACATTACTCCTGAAATTCCATGTTAGAAAACCTTACATACGATTGACAAAGAAGTTCACATGGCATAAACTAACAATATCAAGAAGAGTTTTGAAGGAGGATGTAGTGGTGAGCGGTAACATCAGAAGAACCATGCCACTTTTTCCAATGAGTATTGTCATGCAGCTGACCGATTTAACTGCACGGCAAATTCGTTATTATGAAGAACATAAATTGGTTTATCCAGCCAGGACAGAGGGGAATCGAAGGATGTTTTCCTTAAACGATATCGATCGTCTTTTGGAAATTAAAGAATTGCTTGATCAAGGTATAAATATGGCCGGGATTAAAAAAATTCTTGAACCTTCTGCTTATAATGAAACTGAAATAATTGCTAAGGATGAACATTCCAAAGAAGAACAAAAGCCAGAATTGACCAATGCGCAATTAAGAAAATTACTGCGCGATGAAATTTTAAAGGCTGGCCGCTTTACAACGAGAGGCAGCAACCAATCTGGTGATATGCATAGGTTTTTTAATTAAAATTAAAATATAAAAAAGCTTTATTATTTAAGGGAGGAAAAAGGAAGATGGGGAAATACACTGCGGATGATATTAGGAAATTAGCTAAAGAAGAAAATGTAAAATTTATTCGATTACAATTTACCGACATTCTGGGAACAATTAAAAACGTAGAAATTCCAGTAAGTCAGCTTGATAAAGCATTAGAAAATAAAATGATGTTTGATGGTTCATCCATTGAAGGGTTCGTTCGTATTGAAGAATCTGATATGCTTTTATATCCAGATCTTGATACATGGGTAATTTTTCCTTGGACTGCTGAAAAAGGAAAAGTGGCTCGTTTAATTTGTGATATTTACAATCCGGATGGAACACCATTCTCAGGTGACCCACGTGCTAATTTAAAACGTGTGTTAGAGGAAATGAAAGAGTTAGGTTTCACAGATTTCAATCTTGGGCCTGAACCAGAATTCTTCTTATTCAAATTAGATCAAGCAGGGGAACCAACTTTGGAGTTAAATGATAAAGGCGGATACTTTGACCTTGCTCCTACAGATTTAGGTGAAAACTGCCGTCGCGATATCGTACTTGAGTTAGAAGAGATGGGATTTGAAATTGAAGCATCCCACCATGAGGTAGCTCCAGGGCAACATGAGATTGATTTTAAATATGCTGATGCGATTACAGCTTGTGACCAAATCCAAACATTCAAATTAGTAGTAAAAACAATCGCTCGTAAACATGGCTTGCACGCAACGTTCATGGCTAAACCATTGTTCGGTGTGAATGGTTCCGGTATGCACATGAACTTGTCTTTATTCTCTGAAGGGAAGAATGTTTTCTACGATACAAAAGGAAATATCGAATTGAGCGAGACAGCTCATCAATTCATTGCTGGTATCATTGAGCATGCGCCTGCATTCACAGCAGTAACAAATCCAACAGTTAACTCATACAAACGTCTAGTTCCTGGATACGAAGCACCTTGTTATGTTGCATGGTCTGCTCGTAACCGTAGCCCGTTGATCCGTATTCCGGCTTCCCGTGGATTGAGCACACGTGTTGAGGTTCGTTCTGTTGACCCAACTGCAAATCCATACCTAGCAATGGCAGTATTACTTAGCGCTGGTCTTGATGGCATTAGAAATCAGAAAAAAGCTCCAGCACCAATTGACCGTAATATCTATGTAATGTCTGCACAAGAACGTGCTGAAGAAGGTATTAAAGATCTTCCTTCTACGTTATATCAAGCATTAGTAGAATTACAAAAAAATCCTGTCATCATGAACGGTCTAGGTGATCATATCCTGGAACACTTTGTAGAAGCAAAAGAGATTGAATGGGATATGTTCCGCACCCAAGTTCATCCATGGGAGAGAGAACAATATCTTCAAATGTATTAATAGCCGAAACCCTTGACACTACCAGTGTTGAGGGTTTTTTATTTGGTGGGGCAATCATATGTATTTAGATTGTCCAAATTTTCACTCCGCTTTTGCTCCGCCTCTAAATATTTTTATCTCATCATACCTTTTGTGAAATCTTCGAATATCTCCATAGTATCTTTTTCGATTTTCTTAGTAGACATCAGCGGTGATCTGCATGGATCCATGACTCAAACGTTTTTGAATGTATTTCGAAGTTCCTGATTATGGGAGTAGAACAACATGAGTATGCCTTAAAGCGTGAATTGGTATCTTTGGCAATCTGGCTCTTTTATGGATTCGTTCCATAGCATTAAAAAGTTACAGGAATTGATTATCCTGTGCGAAAATTTTGTTAAAGTATAATTGGAACGCTATGCGGTAATATGTGAAGAATAAATAAGAGGGTTCCAAAGTGGGAGTCCTCTTATTTGTATATGGCAAATGAACCACATCTTGAGCCTCTTGTTGAAGTTATATACCAACGCTATTATTAACGTAAGTCGGATAAAGGATGAATATATATGAAGAAACTTTTGTGTATTTTCCACACCATGCGGTTACGCTATTTGCTTCAACATGTGGAATCATCTAAGGAAGTGAATCAAAAAATTCTTCTTTTGCATTTAAAATTAAACGAATTAGAAAAGCTAAAAAATTAAAATTAATGGGACTTTCCACTGTGGGAGTCCTCTTTTTTATAAAAACTTTTCCCCTCTTATTTAATAAATCGCCTCTGAAGGGAGTGGCGTATTGGCACTAATCGTTAGCATTGAAAATATATTACGATACAATTATTTTTCAAAAACTAATAGTATGTACTGTGCGATAGCCTGAGTTCGGAAAAATTACAATATTTACAATTCTGTATTTTGACGATATACTTTGGTTGTGCTTTCTCATTGAAGCCACTTTTTATATTTGTTTAATAACCTTACAGAAAGAAGTCTGAGTATTTAATACTTAGACTTTTTTCGTTCTAATGTTTATCTTTTTAAATCTGATAAAACCAGGTGTATGCTCGGTCTATATAGTGCACACCACCCCTTAAGGGAAGGAGGGAAGTCTTGCCATTTAAGGATTTGATATAAAAAAAGAGAGGCAGTTTTTATGCTCCGCAAAATCGCCTTTCCTCTATCAAAAACTGTAGACAACGTTTATTTTAAGAGTCCCTCGAGGCTCTTTTATATATTCTAATAAAAGGGGGGGTGATTATTATGGGTAAAATTATTGATATTTCGCATCACCAGCCGCCATCTTCTATAAACTATGACAAACTAGCCAAGGAAGTGGATTTAGTTATTGTTCGTACTCAGTATGGATCTTCTACAATCGACAGACATTATAAAACTCATCACAGGGAATTAAATAAGCGTGGTGTACCAACTAATGCTTATGCGTGGGTAAGGGGGATTTCGATCTCTGATATGGAGAAAGAGGCTACTGATTTTTATAACCGGACTAAAGAATTTAGGCCACCTGTTTACTGGCTTGATGTTGAGGAAAAGAGAATGAAAGATATGAGAGCAGGGGTTAAGGCCTATGTAAAGAAATTGAGAGCTCTTGGGGCAAAGAAAGTAGGAATATATATTGCCAATCATCTTTATAAATCCCTTAATATCGATATAAGAGACTTTGATGCTGTTTGGATACCTTCTTATGGACATAACGACGGCAAGCGAGCAAGTAGCCGAAAACCAGACTATGCCTGCGACTTATGGCAGTTTACAGACAAAGGAAGAGTAGATGGATATGCTGGTAATTTAGATTTAAATGCTATTATAAGTAATAAACCACTGATTTTTTTCACGGGTAATAATGAGCAAATCACATAGTATGAGGGGACTTCAAGCCGGAGTCCTCTTTTTTTTGCCTAAAGTGATGCTCGTGTAAAGTGAGCCATTCTCTTGGCCAACTATTTAGACATTAAATGATAGTTATATAGTCTAATTATGGAACAAAAGAAAGATTCTTCGCATATGATGAGGGTGAAGGTTACAGATGTTAAAACAGTTGGTGATGAATATGTCAGAAGAATTCAAAGAGTACAAGCGTCAGACGGAAGGGCAATTTGATAAACAGGACGTGCGTTTTGAAAAACATGAATTCCGGATGGACAAGCAGGAAGATCGGTTGGACCAAATGCGCAGTACACAAATTGTACACGATCAGCAGATTGCTGGTATTTTAGAAACCCTCAAAGACATTAAAGGAGATACTGTATGGTTAAGAAGAACTGTGACCGCTTCCGTTATAGGTGGAACTATTCCAGCGGTTATCGGTTTTATTGTGTTTGCTATACAAAAACTGAACTAAGGAGGGTGGATGATGAAAAGGTCTATACCATATTTTGAAGCACTAGTCAGTATATTGAGCTATTACCTTGCTTCGGTATGTATGTTCAACAATGATATGTTTCAGCAATTGCCAGAGTTATATGGAACTTTAAGTCAGTTGGGAAGCGAGACATTGTTTGCTCTCATTTTCTTTTCTGCAGCTACTATAAAGGTTATTGGCATGGTTATTAATAGTCATGTAATGAGAAAGTTTGGGTTAGGGTTATCCGCCTTAATTTATTTAATCATTGCCGTTTCTTATGCCGCGAGTGACATGCCTTTAAACTGGGGTACGGGGATTTTCTTTTTGCTGTCTGCATTCAGCCTTTTAAATATATTTGAAGTTAAGCATACTAAGTTAATAGAGTGATAGATATGAAGTGGAAAGTACGTTTAAAAACCCAATCTTATTATTGCATTTACTACTTTAGTCACTAGCTTTATATATAAATTGCTCGGTTTAATAGGAGTCATGCCGTCTGTCGCAGAAGATGATGTTACACATTGGTTTTGCTTTTTGTGGATATATTAGCTGGGATTGGTATTGTTCAGGATCCGACAACTAAAGGAATAGGAGACAGTCAACAAGCCTTGAGTTATGAAGTTCCTAGAGATGACAAAACCAATGTTGTATAAAGTCCACAGGAGCTCTTATGCTTAAGATGCGCTACCTATGACGTATCCTATCAAAAATCTGTCATGCATAAAAGAAGAGAAGGCGATCCTTTAAGACCACCTTCTCTAGACTTTAATGAACATTATTTTAGCATGGTTTGAATTAATACAGGGTCATGATCACTTGCCCGCCCATGTTCTTCCATGAAGGCAGCGTTGATGTGAACGATATCAACAGCTGTACGCAATGTTAGTGGTTTCGAAACAAGGATATGGTCTAGCACTTGTAAATTTCCTTGATAGGCATACGTATAGCGGTCAATTGAGGGAATCAAATCAATCATATTCGTCAATTCCCTGCCCTTCAGTGTTTTGAGTGTATCTGTAAATTCAAAATCATTTAAGTCTCCGAGAGCAATAATATTTGCATACTTGTCCTTGGACTGAATTTCTTTTACAAATTGATTCACCACATTTGCTATGCTAATGCGTTGCTCTTCACTAGACAATATAGCCGGCTGGTTTTTTCCAAAGAGCGGCTGGTCCCCGCCTTTTGAATTGAAATGGTTAGCGATGACAATAACATCCTTGCCATTAAAGGTAAATTGGGCAGCTAAAGGCTTACGGCTACTATCAAATGCAGGATTTTCAGGATCAATTCGTCCTGGATTTGCTGTCAGTTTGCCATTTTCATAGCGGACTGCTTCATTCGCACTGCCCTTTGGAGCAGAAGTGAGTGACACTCGCTCCGGGTTATATAAAAATCCGACACGGATATTGGCTCCAGGAGCGCCTCCATCTTGATTATTTACCGGGGCGATATCAGTGAATGAATAAGTGGGACCGCCCAGCTCTTTAATTTTATCAATTAATGTTTGATAGCTAGCACTTGCATCCGTATTACCGCTATTTGTGGCACCATCATTGTCCTGAATTTCAGTCAGTCCAATGATATCAGGTTGGTTTAGGTTGTCTGTAATAGCTTTTGCAAGTTTTGTAGTTTTTTCATCGCTCTCCTTAGGGGAGAAATTTTCTACGTTATAGGAAGCGACTGTCAGTTTTTTGGCATGTTGCTTAAATTTCGTTACCTCTTGTTTCAGGGAGCCGTTTTTAAGTTGCGGTAATTGATCTTTATCAGAAAGAATCCGGTAATTGCTGAAACCATAGCTTACAATTCCATGAATATCTCCCGTAAATGAATCGCCTGTCTTGGTAACAAAGCTTGAATCTCCAGTATCAACGATGAGTCGCTCTGGATTATAATCCTTTTCTGAAATCCTTAAGCCACCTGCCAAGGTGTTGAGTAACGTATATTTTGACACTACATATAGTTCGCCATAATCCTGCGGTGCAATGACCTTTGGCTGTTTAATGTTTACGAGCATTCCCTCTAGGCTCTCGTAATAATCTATGCCGTCCTGATACGGATCAAACTTGCCGAACTGGTCGTTATCGATGACTCGCGTTGGCTGTCCTTTAAGCGGGCTAATCTCAATCGGCTTAGGGAGCGGTTGTGAGTCTTTTACAATCGTAATGTTAGTAGCATTGATTTCCGTAACCGGTAAATCCGTTGTTAATTTTTCTGCATAACCTTCTAGTACCCATTCTTTGACCTGACCGCTTGCTTTAATGGTATTACCAACTTGTGCACCATGGTTTCTTTTATAGACAAGTATACCTTCTGAGGTGGAAGGGTTTTTATCAGCCGTTAGAGATTGCATATAGAAGTTGTTAGCATCTGCAATATAAGTTACGATGCCTTCAACATCTGCCACATATTGATCCTGAAAAGGAGAGTAGTGCTCAGCACCTTGAATGTCATGTATCTGTAAACCACTAGTGGCAATGTAATAGGTTAGTGATACAATATCACTGTTTTTATAGCCGTCTGCTATGACGATTGCTTTAATTGTTGTGTTCTCTGTGATGAGGATGGGGGTCGTGTACACTTGGCTGTCTATGGTAGGGTCCATCCCATTTGTTGTATAGTAGATGGTTGCGTTTTCTGTCTCTGTTGTTAAGGAAATAGCTGTTCCAGCTGATACTGGTCCGGGAGAGACTGAGCTCGCAGCAACGGCAGCTTTCGGAGTTGGATCATGTTCTTCTGCAAAAACAATGGAGGTAGGTGATTTTAATCCAGGCACTGTATAGTAAGCCTCAAGATTTCCGGTAACTTGAATTTTACTACCGATGATGGAAGGATTGGACTGCAGACCAAATTCTGCTCGGAATTTAGCTGGGAGCTGGATAGGAAGCAGTTTTTCTTTATCCGTTTCATTAGGTGAATCAGCGAGCGCAATATTAAAATCACTGCTGAATGGTGCTTCAAAATCGTAGCTATTATTTCCTGTCGTATGGGCAACGATATAGCCTTCAACAGTAGCATTGCCTGTATTGTTTGCTATTGCCTCTGTAACAGTAATGGGTCCATCTGCCTTGGGTGTTACCGCAGGAATGAACGATAAGAGGAGCAGGAACACGAGAAAGGCTGGGACGAAGAAACGATTAATATTGGATTTTGACATTCGACACTCTCCTTTAAATTTCTATCATTTCTCCCATATACTACAAAAAAGAGGGCAATCAGTACAGGGTGGTTAGATTCATCTTTCTGTTGAAAGTTAGGAATGGTATAAGTAAATAGTCATGATTCTATCATTTTTTAGGAAGTAAAGAATCCGAATCCTCATTTTGTGAAGGTAGAAATTTCTTTTTGTAAAATATATCGTTTTTCTTCTATTAAGTATAGGGTTGAGAGGATGCTATAGCAGGGAGAGTTGAGGAGAGAGTTATTTGTGTTCTTGGCATCTTTTTTAAAAGGGTAACATTTGTTGAAGTTAAGGTGCAGGTTTGATGAACTAGGTTAGAAAAATAGAGGTTAAGATTTATAAAAAAATATTGAGAATACACTAAGTAAGAAAAGTATGAATAGAGGTTGAATTTAAGCAAATAAAAACCCCGCTCAATCGAAACGGGGGACTTTTAGTTCGGCATATCTTTTTGCAACTAAATACTTTAGTTGTTCTAAATCTTCTAATGTAGTTTTATTTCCGATATAGTCTTTAATAACCGGAGGTATGGTTATTGAATCGATTTTTTTCGTTGGCTCTTTTATGTCCATTTTCTCATCTATCCTTCTGAAAAACTATTATAGTACCATTATATAGTTACAATATTACGAACAGATTAATAGGAGTTTACATTTAAATATTATTAAGAAGTCAAAAAGAATACCAATAATACCGAGATGGGGATTAAGATCCGCTAGAAATCATGCGCCCAACAGAAGGGAATGATAAAAAGGAGAATGAATTAAGAAGGGTTCGGCAAAAATTACCCAATCCTTTTATCTTATATAGTCTACAGATTGTATATTTTCATATAGCATAATTTAATCGATAGTAAACCCAGTATATAGATTATTTGTCGGTGGAGCGTTGAATTCTACCCACAATTTTTGGAGGGAAAAATAAAAATCGCTTTCTTCTTGAGTAATGCATATGCTGTGGTGTAGGATCGAGCGTTTCATCTTGTAAAAAATCGAGCATCGTATTAGTTGATATATACGCATGAACCATACTAACTTTCCATTGATCGTGATGAATATCCCCTCGTATGATTAAATTCCCTAAAATGCTATACATACTGTACCGTTCTAATAACCAAAAATCCAAAGATTCCGGCAGGGGCTCATATAAAATCTGCTGACGTTCATAATGAACATTGAGTTGATAGGTTTGTTTACTGCTTTCTCGTACACTTTGAAAATAAAATTGATCCTTTGCTTGTTGAAAGTACATATGTGCTTTTTTATATGGTAGGCCTAATCCTAATTGTGCTCCCAAGACGGCTAATAGTTTGTCCGCATCTAAACTAAAAAAATAAATACCTGGTACACCCTTGTATTTAACATATGTACGTACATTCAGCTCTAAATACGTATGAAGATATGGAAAATGCGGAAGCCCTCTTGCTCTCATTTTAGTTATTTTAAAGGGAATAATTGAAATCCATGCTTTTCCTTCATATAAATCAATTTCCAATTCCTCCGGCACATATGGACGGAGAAGGGTGGAGTCTAATTGATAATGTAAAAATAGCATATCATTCCATACCTGGGTCAGTATCCATGGTGACTTTGGTAGAGGAAAAGGACGATGTTTCGTTTCATTAAACTCAAAATACATAAATCCCCCTCATTTCTTTAAGTATATTAAATGTTTTGCCCATATATATTGATATTAAACATTCCGATAAAGCAATACGGATTAATAAGAAGGACTAGAACAAGAAGGAAAGAAATTTACATATAATATATAAAAGTGAATATAGCAGAGGGGAAATATGAAACTAAATATAAAATTTCGACATCTAATAATGCTGAAGTAATATATAAGTTAAAAGTAAAGACCTCTCCAACCAGAAAGATTTGAGAGGCTTTTTATAGTTCCTGGTTTTAATATCGGAGATCATACCTAAGGCGCATAACATTGTAAAACAATCGAGCATCTCGTCCCATTTTTGTTCGAGGGTTTATTTGGGATTGAAGGCAATTTAACAGCATTTCGTCACACTGTTTAGTGGGTCCAAACCGCTCATAACAGTCATCATGTTTCTTGCAGCATGAGTCTACTTGATTAGTAGGTCCCCATGGACCGGAACAGCCTGGACCGCACCAATTATATCCTGGATAACATAATCCTTTGCCAGGACGTCTTCGTCTTCTTCTTTGCATACTTCCACCTCCATATAAATCTTTATAATTAATATATGAGGAGTTGGACAAAACGTAAGGGCAGATAAATGGCTAATGTTTACTTGGATTTTAATTAGGTTGCTGTGACAAAACAAATATATTCTTATAGAAAAAAGCCCAGAGTGTTAATCTCTGGGCTACGACTAAGAAATGATAATCTCGCAATCTATTATTTATTCAACTCACGGATAATATGCATTCCGGAAACCCATCCTTGTGTATCATTTGAAAGGTTCACTTTATACCATCCATTGCTGGTTATCGGATTGTTTTTTGAATCAACCGATAGCTCAATATATTGATAATTAGATAGGGTGCCGACCACACTGCTGCCTGTATTTGCAGCAGAACGGACATTTAAGGATGTAGCATCCACACGCGCCAGATTTTTAACGGACATGTATTTATAGTAACTGCTTAACCCAAAACTGGAGGTGTAATACATGTTGCCTTTATATTTTATTTTTAAAGTCTCATTATTATGTTTTTCTAGCAAATTAAAGGTTTCTCCAGCTTTAATGCTGGCAGAGGATCCTGAGTTTGTTTTTGTTACATATTCAGAACTGACCCAGCCGGTTTTTCCGTTATATTGAACTTTATACCAGCTACCGCTTGCACTAAGAAAGGTTATTGTTGCCCCATTAGGTATGGTGAGCAAAATAGAACCATTTGTTGAAGCACTAGAACGCAAATTTAGATTAGAAGTTGTCTTATAAACGGTTGAACCTGTATTATCTGCTGATGCCAGATTAATGGTTGTATGTGCTACCGCAATAGTACCAGTAGGAAAGACATCTTTTGCATCAGGATAAGAGGGTCTGCTTGGCACCGTTTTATTCGGGGGGGCATTTTTGGCACCCTCGTTATTGTAATCAAGCATTGCCGACATATGTTTGGCAATCGCTTTTCCCCAATTTGAATCGGTCGCATAATAAAAATTCATCCCGCTGCTTAGACTGTCGATTCTATTCCCATTACTATCTTTAACGGTAGAACCAAGATACGCGCCTTTATAGGACCAGTAACCTTCATTTAAATACGTAGCTTTCATCATTTGAGCAATAAATTCAATATTTGATTTGATTGTATTAAATTTGACAGCACCCACAAATGGAGCTGCATCATAGGCTCCGTAACCAAACAGATTGTTTTTGGCTAGTGATATAGTTGATTTACCGAAATTGCTCTCGTGAATGGCATGTGCTGCAAGATACAAAGCATTCACGCCATATTTGTTTGCTGCATCAATAAATATGCTTCCCCTGTTAAATAGAACACTGTTGGAGGAGGTTGCATTATTCGCAATATACGTATTAATTTGTGCAGCTGTTACGGATGATTTTGTCCTTAAATCAATCGTTACATAGGAATCTGAACTGATTGGATTAGTGGAGTCGGAGGTAGATGCTCCTTTTACCAGATAGGATGAGCTGACCCAGCCTGTAAGTGAGTTATAGGAAACCTTATACCATGATCCGTTTTTGGATAAATACGTAACCTGTTTTCCTTTAGGTATAGTAGTAAGGACAGCTCCACTGGTAGAGGCTGAATTCCGGAACTTCAAATTAGCAGTTGTCGTATAAATCTCATTATTCTTTACTTCCTCTTTTTTATCTTCAGTTGTTTCCTTTAGGAATTCAGAGCTAACCCAACCTGTTTTGTTTCCGTACTTCACCTTATACCAAAAACTGCTTTTTGATAGATAGGTAACTTTCTCTCCTTTTGGGATAAGCGTTAATACAGACCCCTGGGTAGAAGCCTCAGTTCTTAGATTCAGTCTGGCCGTTGTTTGATAAGTCAAATTCTCATTTGGTTTTTCAACAGAAGGGGAGGGACTCTCATTTTTAACCGGTGTAACACCTTTTAAATAGCTGGAACTGACCCAACCAGTTTTACCGCTATATTTTACCTTAAACCATGAACCGCTCTTGGAAACATAAGTAACAGATTTGCCTTTAGGAATCGTTGTTAAAATAGATCCTTTCGTCGAAGCGGATGATCGTAAATTAAGATTAGCATTAGTTTGGTACTTCACTTCCTGTGTAGGTTTTGCCACAACGGAAGGGGTGCTGCTCGTTGGTTTGGCAGCAGCTGAGCTAGCTTTTAAATAACTGGAGCTGACCCAACCGGTTTTACCGCTATATTTTACCTTGAACCAAGAACCGCTTTTGGAAACATAAGTAACAGACTTACCTTTAGGAATCGTCGTTAAAATGGATCCTTTTGTTGAAGCGGAAGATCGTAAATTAAGATTAGCATTAGTTTGGTACTTCACTTCCTGTGTAGGTTTTGCCACAGTGGAAGGGGTGCTGCTCGTTGGTTTAGCAGCAGCTGAGTTAGCTTTTAAATAACTGGAGCTGACCCAACCGGTTTTACCGCTATATTTCACCTTGAACCAAGAACCGCTTTTGGAAACATAAGTAACGGATTTCCCTTTTGGAATCGTCGTTAAAATAGATCCTTTCGTTGAAGCGGATGATCGTAAATTAAGGTTAGCTTTCGTTGTGTATGAAGATGAACTGCTGGTAACAACAGCAGATTTAACCACAGCAGCAGGTTCAACCTTAGCTTTCTCATTTATTTTTTTTACATAATCTGAACTAACCCAGCCTGTAGTAGTTTGATATTTTACTTTAATCCAAGAACCACTAGTGGAAATATAGGTTAGGGTTTTCCCTTTCGGAATGGTTTTCAGGATTTTCCCGTTGGTAGACGCTTTGGATCGTAAGTTAAGATTAGCTGTAGTTTGATAGCCAGAGATAATGGCTTTATCAGAAGTAATATTTTCAGCTTTCTTCACATACTTATTATTAACCCAACCTGTGCGATTGTTGAATTTCACTTTGAACCAAGAACCACTTTTTGAAAGGTAGCTAATTTTTTCCCCTTTAGGAATGGTTAATAGTACAGAGCTTTTAGTAGAATTACTGACTCGTAAATTTAAATTAGAAGTGGTTTCGTAATACGTAACACTAGATGATTCAGCCTTTTTGGTGTCCAATAATTTTAATGATGTATCCCCGCTATATAGGATAAATCCTGCAGATAATAAAAGTGTTGTACCCTTATAGACCAATGGCTTATGGCTTGCCTTTTGATTTTGCAAATGTACATCCTCCTTTATTCTCCCTCAGTTTTACAAAGCTGTATGGCATATGTTTTTGTCAGACAACAGCAGAGATCAGTTAAATCAACCCCTAAAAAAATAAGGGTAAAATGAGTAACTAAAAAATGTCTCCAGCATAAAATGTCATAGAGGGTGCTATAGCACATATCGGCATAATTTGGGAAAAGTTTAGCGAGAAATGTAAGATTCCATAAATTAGATGTTATTTTTTTATTAAAAAAAGGAATAAAGGTAATAATAATGTAGAAAGGGGGAGATAAAATGGAAGGTTATCTACAAAATATAACAAAAAAGATATCTAGTTACTGTTTTCATCTGGATATGAAAACGAAAGTGAAAAACCGACATTTCACGATTGTCTCAGATAATGATTGGGGCAAGATAGTTTATGATGAATTAGGTATGGAATATCAAACTCCATTTGTAGGAATGTTCATATTTGCACCGGATTATATTGAACTGTTATCTAACTTTGAGCACTATATGAAATCTCCCCTTAAATTTACACTCCATTCAAAATACGATGGTGTATCGGGTGTCTATCCCATTGGGCTGTTGGGCCAGAAAGTAGAGATCCATTTCTATTCCTATAAGTATAAACAAACAGCATTAAATGACTGGAATGAAAGAGTTAAACGTATAAATTGGGATCAGCTGTTTTTTAAATTCAGCGATCAGTATCAGTGCAGAAAAGAATGTATTGAAACGTTCAATCAGTTGCCTTTAAAAAACAAAGTCTGTTTTACGGCTAGGCCAATGGGACATTTAGACAATGTGATTTGTTTTTCAAATCAACACATAGAAACCAAATTAGAAAATGAGCTAGTGGATTATAAAAAATACTTTGATGTAGCATCTTGGCTGAATACAGGAGAAGTGATTAAGAAAGAGCCTGAAAAAAGAAAAGCCAATTTTGAACTGCATTTTCCTTTTAAGCTAATCGGCAACAAATAGATAATGAATTTAAACACCGGTGTTTTCCGGTGTTTTTTATGTGCTCATGGTATGAGACCGACGCTACGGGGAGATTGCACGTTAAAATAAGGAGTAATCTATTAATTTTATCCTAACTCTCCGTACGATCTTCAAATGGGTTATCCGCTTTTATGTGTGGATTTTGCTTTAATAATTGACGAACAAACTGAGTTTGGTTTTTTGGTGAAATGGCAATCGTATTATATCCTGTAAAATTAATTTCTATTTTATCCATAGATAGGGCAGGAGCTGTAAAAGGATTTCTGGTTTTTCTTATACTGATAATTGTATCAATCATAATTTTCTTCTTAAATGGACCGTAGCGTATGGTGAGGAGGTTTTCCGATATTGTATATCCTGTTTTAAACCATATCCACAATAAACAAAAACCAACTGGTACTAACAGAACAATTTTAACCCATTGCTTGTCTAAGAAATCAGGGGTCATCCAAACACTAATGTTTGGAAATGAAATAGGTGAAAGAATAAAAAGAAATGCGAATAACCAAATAATAGCGGTCATCCATATGTCTCTTTTTGATGGAAAATACATGCAACCATCCTCCGTTTATTTGTATCTATACATTCTTGTTGGAACGTTTTTAGATCATATATAGCCTTCAAATTAAAGGGTGAATTTTAATGAAAACTACCCATCGATGGGCCGTTTTACGATTTGGGTTACCTTTTAATTCTATTTTACCAAAACTATCCATATTCTAGTTAAAAATATAAGTTGCTATTCTGAAATTTTATATTAAGATATTCGCTTCAAAAAAAGATAGTATATAAATATAGTTTTTCTTGAGCTATCCATTATTTTCGACAAAACCATTAGAAGAAATGAAAATTACCAATGTTTTTTGAAACTATCTCTCTGTTTGTTCGTATGTATAGTATGATAAAATTGCCTTAGAAAGGGGTGACTGTTTATGTTCTATATGATCCTTCTTGGATTGGTAGGAGCTACAGCTGTAGTTTTTCTGCAGGACGCAAAACCAGCAGGACCAAAACAGGAACGTTTGGCAAATGTGATGAAGCGAATAGCCGGTAAAAATCAAAAAGACCAGTTTGTATGCACGCAATTGGATGATCGTTATGCCCATTATGTATATGAATTGGATTCAAATATACTTTCCATCTTGGCTGGTCCGGATTACATTACGATTAATGCGCAAAAAGCTAAAACAAAACAGCCTTTACTGGATGTTCGATACGATACCAGGTCGAGAGTTTATACAGAAAAGAAAATCTCCGAACAACTATTAAAGAAAGAAAGCGATCTAGAAAAGATTGATCTCTTTTTAAGATGGGCCATTATGAGTTTCCAGCCAGATAAAATGAAAACGATATATCAAAATAACAATAACTTCACTGCTCTTATAAATGAGCTGGAAGATGCGAGAAATAGAAACTATCTATCTTCACCGATTGACCATGCCTTTACTCAAATTATCCCAAGCCTGGGTTATTTACTGGAGCATGTGGATCTCATCTCTGATGTTGATTATGAGCATCAGGTTAAGGAGACAATAATCAAAGATTTACGTAAGCTGATTGCTGACTTTAGTCAATTGGAATCCAAACAACAAGAAAAGTATGAACATGATACATTAAATCGACTGATTATCATACAGGAGCGAATTACACAAATTCGCAGGCATATAGACAATACAAGGGAATTTGATTTAAAGAAAACACTGACTACAATCGATCAAAGATACGAAAAATAATGTCAGACAAGAGGTGGAAAACCGATGAGTGAACAAAATAGGGAATTTGATGAAACAGCGATTCAATCATTCATAAATCCCGAAGATATGAAAAAATTAAATGATGAAGCAACTCAGGTCGTCAAAAAAATATCTGACACAGATGCACATAATATTGACTCCGTCCTAGAGCATTTAAGCAATTTCGGCGGCAATGAGCAACGTATGGCTGGGGAATCATTAAACAGTCTGCGCAGACCGGTTAAAGATATGATGGACAATAAGGACAATCACGATATACCAACTAATCTGCTGAAGCTTCGCGAGGCGGTATCTGACCTAAATCCAAATGCCTATCAGACAAAAGGAATAGCAAAGATTGTTCCGAAGTTTTTGCGCAAGAGTTCAAATGAAAAGTTTATTGCTAAGTATCAAACGGTGGAAAAGAATATTGATGAAATCGTTCAGTCCTTACTTAGAGGAAGAGATATGCTTCAGGAGGATAATGCTGAGCTTGATGTCATCAAAAAAGATGTCCATGAAAAAATTTACCTCTTAGATAAACAAATCTATATGGGTCAGCATCTTTTCCAAATGATTGAGGATAAAAAGAACGATCCGGAGTGGCAGAATAAGCAGCAGCTTGTCATGGAAGCACAGGAGAAAATCATTGTACGAACAAAGAATATGAGCTCTATGGTAAATGTGCTGCAGCAGTCCCTTGCTTCCGTTGATATTATCAAGAAAAATAATGATAAATTAAAAGAAGCCATTCGGAATGCAATTGACACGACTAAGAACTTAGCTCCCGTTACATCTGCAATTCATTTGGCCTTGCAAAATCAGGAAAGAATCATTACAGCAATCAATGATGTGAATGAAGCTACAGAAAACATGATTTTGGCAAACGCGCAAATGCTAAAAGAAAACACAGAAAAAACAACGAAGCTCTTGGAGAATCCATCTATCTCGATTGAAAAGCTCCAAAAGGCTTACCAGGATATTTATTCTGCTATTGAGACCCAGGAAGCATCCAGCAGAAGGATTATCGCCAGCAGTAAAGAGTTTGTAACGAAGCTGGATGATATGAACAGAGAAATGAAAACGAAGCTATTAAATCAATAAGGGGGAAGAAACCATGCAATATGTTAGATATTCTCTCTTGCTACTAACCTGTTATTTGACCGTGATGTTCAGTGGATTTATACCAGTGGTATTCTTTGATTCATTTGGAATGTTCCTGGGTTCCTATATTTCCATGTCCATCGGGATTACAATTCTTTTATTTGGCTTATTCTTTATGAAGATGAAAGAAAACCATTCATTGAAAATGAAGTTGCTTGTTATTAATACGATTGGCTTCCTGCTTTTCCATTTTAATTTTGCAGGATATACTTCATACAACTCCATGGTACTGTGTTATCCCATCCTAGCAGTCTTAACATTGGTTGCGTACGACAAGTATTATAAAAAGCAGAAGGATAAAGGAAATCGCATATACTACTGAAACGCCGAATGAATCGGCGTTTTTTTCTGTTTTAAAAAGACCAGGCTGCCAAACTAACGGGTTCTCTTTTGAGGGAGAAAAATAGAAATAACAAGACGTATAACACAACAATTAATAATGTAAAACGCAACAATATTTCGTTGCGATTTTTTTTGATATAAAAGGATTTAAATAAAACAATACCTCTTTTGGTTACTTAATTCGTCTAGTATTTAGCTTGCTTTTTAACATCGTTACAATAGCTATTGTCAATTTGCGATTGGGCTTGTTAATTTGCTTAAGATAATCATAGGTGATTTAGTAAAAAGGAATAAAAGGAACCTTAATCGAATATTTAACAAAGTTTAAATTGATTGAAGCTTACTAAAGTGGCAGTTTAGTTTAAAAGGCCCATTAATTTGAACTTACAGTAACAAATATAAAAGAGGGTATGAGGGATAATTTTGATTAAAGGATATTCAAAAATTTACTTACAAAAGGTTGAAAGTTTAAATAAACAAGGGTTAGTTTACTCAATAAATACAGGTGGTAAAACCATAGGGAAATTACAAGAATCCAAAAATTCCTCGAAAAAGTCAGGCAATCAATTGATAAAGCTGGCCAGCCTGATTCTCCTAGCTATACCTAAGAGAATAATCTTAGAAAATTTAGAAATAGATTTATTAAATGAAGAAGGAAAAAGTGTAGGTTATATAAAAAAAGAGATTGGATTTCATAAAGATTTAATTTTATACACGAAAAATGGAGAACATATTGCCACTGTGAAATCAACTTCAAAAGGTAAGTCACCATCAATAAAAGTTATTGATGCAAATGGCAATGAATTATTAACAGCAATAGGTAGATATGATGCAATAGATTTCACAGTTAGGGACAACAGTACAAATAAACTTTTAACTACAATTAAGAAACGCTCCTTATTTTATGAAACGATAAAAGAAAATTTATTCAACAATGATGGTTATCATATAGAAAATAGTGATTATAAAGAGGATGTAGTATTTGAACTTATTGGAATAGTGGTTGCTATTGATATTCACTTCCATATGGGGGAATGAATTGTGAACTTTTCTACTTTACCTATGGGCATTGATCCAAGGAGGATTAATGCCTTTTTGAGTTGAATTTCTTATTGTAGAAAAGGGGCAGTTTAGCTTAACAGGAGCAACTGAGAAAATAACATAAAGTTAATTCAAGTATTTAAGAGTTACAATATAAGACGGGGGGAAGAGATGAGTTGGGGAAACGGACAAAAACAATCGCATTTTATGTTATATCAATGATTGTTACATATGCGATATTTGCAAGTATAGAGAGTGCAAAACTAAGTTCTAAAACTGTCGATGAAGCATTTGAAAAGTTTAAGAATGAATTTGTTGAAACTGAAATCGGTGATAAAGAATTTTACCGAATTGGGAATTCTACATTTGTGCCATTTGAAGTTGGAAATACTGTTTCATTAGTCCAGTTTGAAAAAGGGATATTCGGTTGGAAACCAACCTATTATTCTCACGATGAGGATAGAGGTTCTTCCTATACAAGTTTTGCTGATGGAGATATCCTTTTGCACGGGGTCATACCAAAAGATATAGTGGCTGAAACGAAGATCATAAAAGTGAATGGAATAGAGGCAGATATTGTTAGGCTCAATGATAAAACGAGAGTTTGGATTTTGATGAACAATAAACCAAAAAACTTTTCTAACATAAACATAGACTTCTTAGATAATGACGGACATATAATCAGTGAAATATAAATACAAATAACATTTCTAAAGGTAGTTGCTATTATTGTGAATAAGTATACTTAAACAAACGGGGCAGGTTAGTTGAGCAAGATTCCAAGGGGGTATTTAGGAAATGGATATATATAGTTGGTTAGGTATTGTTTCAATTGTATTCATTATTTTATGTTTTTACTTCACTCTTTCATTTATTGAAAACCTTCATATGGATGATAAACGTATTACAAAACAGTCAAAAACCGCAGCGATAATTTGTCTTGGATTAGCGTTACTTATTCTGTTCTATTTATTCTTGGGGCTCTGATTCTAGAGGGATTATGTTAAATTCCTTATTGTAGAAACGGGGCAGGTTAGCTTAGTAAGAATAATGAAATTTCCATAAAAGTTGCAATTAAGAAGATTAGTGGGAGATATGAAAGTAGATAAAAAGAAGGGATACGAGATGACGTATTACTACTATTTAGCATCAGACAAGGAAATGGAATTTGGCAATGCTTCTATTGATTTTACAAAGTCGGCATTTCAAATAATTCCAGGTTTCGATTATCCAATTCAGTTAGAAATTTATAATGGTATTAGAGAAGAGTGGGAATTGCGAGAGCTACTACAATATATCCATAATCACACCGCCCCTTATAAGGTTTGTGTAGTGCAAGTAGCAAATTTAATAAATTCAAATAGAGTGGAGCTAAAAGTAGAGAAGAAATCAAAAATACTATTGCACGAAATTGTTGATGTTAATCAACTCTTATTGGAAGAAGGACATTTATTAACAATAGAAAAAGTACCGACTAAATGGAGAAAAAGGTCTATCAGAGGAAAGAATTCAAGAAAATAGAGGAAAATAGATGATGTTAAAAACGATATTTATTATTGTGAAAGGGAGCTTTGTATGAAGAAGTTAAAGAGGTTAAAGAATTTAGGGATTACTTTATTAATTCTGGTTAGTTTAATTGGTAGTATATTTCTTTATATTAGTTTTAAAAAAAATAGTTTAGAAAATGATGTAATAGAATATTTAATAGAAGAAAAGAACCTTAGTAAAGATGATATTATTTATAGAGAATCATTTATTTCCAATCTTAGTGGGGACAAAAATTTTATGGTTAGTATAAAAATAAAAGATGATAATAAAACTTACTTTTACTACAAAACTGATGGGGAAATTATTTTAGAATCTTATACTGAAAATGGCACAGAACATTGAAAATGTAAAAAGGAGAATCTCCCTTTTTACATACGGTTAATTCCGAACATTTCAGCTAACTACCAGCTGACAAACGGAGCAGTTTAGCGGAATAAAGAAAGTTTCTTATGGAAGTATAGGGGTAGCATTCCTTTACTAAATGGAAGTGTAGTTCTAGTTTGTGAAGAAACGTACTTAAACTAATGGGGGCTTTAGTTTAATAAGAAAAGAAAAACCGTCAAAGTTTCTCTGGCGGTTTTTGTGTCAATTGTATTTCTAATAAGGGTGCTAATTGATATGACAAAAGCTCTGTTACTATACGTTTCCTCCTCCAACTTAGAACCCGTTATTGCCAGACTGGCAGTCTTTTCTTTATACAGCTATCTTCTCATCAGGTTTGGATGAAGATCAATTGAAAATGGAAAATAATAAGTATCACAGGTTGACCATCCGTATATGAATGGAAAATTAGAAAAAGGATTTAAAAAGAAAGACAAGCCGTCAGATGGAGGCACGGCTTGTCTTTCTCTTTGTTTTATAGATTATCTGCAGGAGAATTGGCATCATACCTCTTTGCTTGTTCATCAGGCACAAAATCAGCATTGAATTCTTTTTCTGACTTGGAAACTACAACAGTTGCCACGCCGTTGCCAATTAGGTTCGTAATTGCACGTGCTTCAGACATGAAACGATCGACACCGATGGCGTATGTAGGTCGTGCAGTTGTGGCATTGGCATCAGACACCACGGTATCTAAGTTTTCTGGAGACACAGTAATGGTGGCTGAACTAGCGAGAAAATATGACTTTACCGATGTCGACGGAACTCAACCTTTGCCATTTGAACGATAATTACCCTCCTGATGATGGGTAGTAAGAATTGATAATCATATATTTCTTAAACAAACGGGAGCAATGGTTAATAAGGAAAGAGCCACTTATTAGTGTTTTCGTAAGAAATTTAAATTACGGGAAGGGAATGATACCTTGAAGATGGAAATATAATGTAGTAGACAGGCTCGTGATTACTTTTTAAAGGGAATGAAGGGGCGATCAGATGTGAATATGATGGCGAAAGTTAAACTCATATTTTATGCAGTAATCGTATTTTCGATTTATCTGTATGCCATTTTCTATTCTTTTAGTGATCATGATGTCGATTTAAATCAGACGTATACTAAACAAGCCGCTGATTCCTCGGATGAAGGTATCAGTAGAAATGTTCAAATAAAATTTATACTTTTGAATCCATCCGGTCATGCACTTGGAGAGACTGATATTTTGATTAAGAAAAACACTAAGAGTCATGAGAAGAAGCCCTTAAAGGTCCAAACTAATAGTAAAGGTGAATATGAGTTGACAATAGAACCTGGTACATATGATGTCTATTTAGAAAAAAATCGCTCTGTACAAAAACAAGTAACGATTCTTTCTAAGGATGATGGTAAATCAATAGTACTGAAGTTTTAAAGAAGCCTTGAGTATGGCTTTTTTTTGCATTTGTTCATTATAAACACTGTTAACTAACATCAAATAAAACGTTTCTTTGAAATTAAGTTTTTTCTCGTCAAAAATAAGGGAGAATTGAGCTATGCGACAGATTATTGCCTTAGGAGGCGGAGGTTTCTCAATGGAACCGGATAATCCGTTATTGGATCGATATATTTTAAAACAGGCTGCTGTAAGTAGGCCGAAAATATGCTTTGTTCCAACTGCCAGCGGGGATGCGGACGGGTATATACAAAGGTTTTATACCTTTTTTAATGAGCAGGAGTGTGAACCAACTCACTTATCATTATTTAAGCCACCTACCAAAAATTTGCAGGATTACATACTCGAACAGGATATTATCTATGTAGGTGGAGGTAATACGAAGAACTTATTAATTCTCTGGAAAGAGTGGGGATTGGATCGAATACTTAAAACTGCTTATGACCAAGGAATCCTATTGTGCGGTATAAGCGCAGGTGCGATTTGCTGGTATGAGGAAGGATTGACCGATTCATTTGGAGATACTCTTGAACCAATAAAGGCATTGGGGATATTAAAGGGGAGTCATTCCCCTCACTATGACGGTGAAATGAATAGAAGACCGACATATCTACAAATGGTTAAAAATGAATTACTAAATCCAGGTACTGCTGCTGATGATGGGGTAGGGCTTCATTATGTAAATGGAGAACTGATTAAAGCAGTGAGCTCCAGACCGAACGCCGCAGCCTATAGAGTTGAAATTTCAGATAATGGCATTGAGGAAAAAATACTGGAACCTTATTATTTAGGAAAGGAAGACTTATAGAAAGAATACTGCGTTGTGATTATTATGATGTTTACATGTTTTTCAATTGAGGGAAGTAGAAAAGTAAGCAAATTTAGATTAAAAGTCTTTTTGATAGTGGCAAATGAATGGGGTGCGGAGGATGAAGATAGCGATTGCTGGAGGTAGCGGTTTTGTTGGGAAGGAACTTGCTGCATTATTAGTCAGGGAAGGTCACGAGGTTTTTATTTTGACCCGTAATAAAAATAAGCTGACAAAGTCAACTGTTAAACCAGTTAAATGGCTTAATGAATCTAGTAAACCAGAAGAGGAATTGGACGGGGTTGAAGCTATTGTTAATCTAGCTGGCACATCCCTGAATTCTGGTCGTTGGACGGAGAAAAGAAAAAAGCAAATTTTAAATAGCCGTATAAATGCAACAAATGAGATCTATAGGATAATAGAAAAACTTGACCATAAACCTCGCATTTTAATCAATGCAAGTGCTATTGGTTATTATGAGCCATCTCTAGAACAAACCTATCATGAGGACTGGGAGCAAGCAGGTGACAATTTTTTAGCGGAAACCGTTGTTCAGTGGGAACAGGGTGCACAAAAGTTGGCGGATTTTGGGATACGAGTCGTATTTGCCCGTTTTGGCCTCATTCTTGGTGCCAAAGAAGGGGCTTTTCCAAAGTTGAATTTGCCCTATAAGCTATTTGTCGGAGGTAATTTAGGTTCAGGCCGACAATGGTATTCGTGGATTCATGTTGAGGACGTAGCAAATGCAATTTTATTCTGTATCCGAAACAACCAAATAAATGGCCCGGTTAATTTTACTGCTCCGAATCCAATGAGAATGAAGGATTTCGGTAAAACCTTGGGTGAGGTACTTAATAAACCGCATTGGACGACCATTCCATCTATTTTCATGAAGACAGCTCTTGGAGAAATGAGTATGCTAATACTGCAAGGGCAAAAGGTGTTACCCAAAAAATTAACCGAAGCAGGATACTCATTTATCTATCCGGATTTAAAATCTGCTCTAAAGCAATTAGTAAAACAAAGGAAGGACTCTCTGAGGTAAAAGCAGAGTCCTTATTTCTTCTAAATTACTTTTCATCATGAAAATTATGCTCATCATGATCATTGTCTGCCGTATGTTCATGATGAAGTTCTTCATGATCATCATGCTGGTTGTTTTGATGATCATGCTCTTGGTTCCATTGTTGACCGAAAAATAGTGGCCATCTTCTTTCCGTGTATAGGTTTCTTGAAATGCCAATTATTTTCTTGAAACGAATGGCTATAATACTGGTTTGACCTCTATTAGTAGTCAGCAGCAGCAAAAAGTCGCTCTTTAATGCCTTTAGCTCCCCGTAAAATGAACCTTCAACTGTAATAACCTGGACTTGTTCACCAATCAGATCAGAAGCATAATCAAAAAAATCTTTATCACTTTCTTTACTCAATTGTAGTCTCCCCTCTCTTTATAATTAGTTAATGCACGTTAAGATTTTTTGTGTAGACGTTTTGCTCAGGGAAAAGGGAATAATTATAGTTTGGCAATGGGTATAGAAGTTGCAAAGTGATATGATAAACATATAAACCATACTATTCAACCCAGAATAGTTTTTTTGATAAGGGAGCTGGCAACATGGAGGAATATTTAACAAAGCAACAAGAAACTATTTTGCAGCAATTAAAAGACGTAGCAAAAGAGTTTTCTGTAAGAGCACAAAAATATGACGAGGAACGCACATTCCCAGCTGAGAATATTGCCGATTTGAAAAAAATAAAGTATACAACCTTAACCTTGCCACAGGAATTTGGAGGAGCAGGGGAAGGGTTAACGACTTTTTTGCTTGGCCAGGAGATCATCGCCCAGCATTGCGGTTCAACATCACTTGCAATTGGGTGGCATAATATGGTGATCCTAGAGCTCTTAGAAAATCAAACATGGACAGAAGAAAATAAAAAGAAACTATTTAAAGAAATCGCTGATGGAGCTTTGGTTAACCGTGCCGCTTCCGAACCGGCGACAGGGAGCCCAACAAGGGGAGGCAGGCCAGAGACAATTGCTCTTAGAGACGGAGATAAATGGATCCTTAACGGAAGAAAAACGTACACATCACTGGCTCCGGCTTTGGATATTTTTCTTGTCAGTGCCTGGATTCCTGACGAGGAAACGATTGGTTGGTTTAAAGTATACAAAAACCAGAGCGGTGTAAGTATTGAGGAAACTTGGGATATGATTTCCATGCAGGGGACTGGCAGCCATGATTTACTTATGGAAAATGTAGTGCTTCATGAGGAAGATTTTGTGGAAAGAGCATCTGCTAGAAAAGCATCAGGCTGGCTTTTACATATACCTGCATGTTATATCGGCATTGCACTGGGAGCACGTAACTATGCGATTCAGTTTGCAAAAACGTATTCTCCAAACAGTCTAAAGGGCACAATCTCTGAACTGCCGCATATTCAGGCAAAGATTGGACAAATGGAGCTTGAACTGATGCAGTCAAGGAGCTTTTTATATTCTGTTGCTCAAAGATGGGAGCAATATCCTGAAAAACGTGAACAAATGGGCCCTGAATTGGCAGCTGTTAAAACAGCAATAACCAATCAAGCAATCTCGATTGTCGATACGGCCATGCGAATAGTCGGTGCACAAAGCCTGCAACGGAAAAATCCAATGCAAAGATATTATCGTGATGTTCGAGCTGGTCTGCATAATCCTCCTATGGATGATTCAACGTTGACCTTACTTGCTAAAAGTGCATTGGAGAAACAGGTGTAAAAGAAAGATTGACTGGTATGTAATATAGCTAAAGTAAATAATTAAATGAAATTTCATTCAGGAAGAATCCTCATTAAGGTAATGAGGTTCTTTTTTTTACTCCTTTACTTTAAGTTGATTGGGGGTCACTTTTTCCAAGAATAATTTTTGAAGAAGCAAATGAATATCGGTTTATATCCCTTAAACTCATTAAAGGGATATACAAAAAAAGCAAAAGTGCCATCCATAGTTTAATTTCCAATTCAAGTATATTCAAAAAAAGTAAAGTTAACTTTTTAAATGTAATAAATGTATATTTAGTGAAAAATACCACAATTTTCTTGACTATGAAAATATAAGAAGCTATATTGATAATATGTTATGTGAAATAATTCACATAGTTCACATCTTAGAGGAGTGAGTAATTTGAGAAATCTAAAAAAAGTAGCAATGGTAGGAACTGGTTTGGTTGGCTCAAGTGCAGCCTATAGTTTAATTAATCAAGGAATATGCGATGAATTAATTATGATTGACATTAACCATGAAAGAGCAAAGGGCGAAGTTTGGGATTTATTACACTGCATCGACTTTTTGCCAAGCCGAACGAAAATTACTGCGGGTTCCTACTCTGATTGCGAAGATGCAGATATCGTTATCATAACTGCTGGCCCTCCTCCTAAAAAAGGTCAGACACGACTAGATACATTGGAAATCAGTGCAGGGATTATGAAGTCTATTGTTTCGGAAGTAATGGAAAGTGGGTTTGACGGTATCTTTTTGATAGCATCCAATCCAGTTGATATTATGACCTATATGGTATGGAAATTATCTGGTCTTCCGAGAAATAGAGTAATTGGTACTGGAACTTCATTAGACTCTTCAAGATTGAAAAATTATTTATCTGAAATTTTACATGTTGATCCAAGAAGTATTAATGGTTATACAATGGGTGAACATGGAGACTCTCAATTTGCCGCTTGGTCCCACATGACTGTTGGGGGGAAACCACTTCTACAAATTTTAGAAGAAGGAAAAGAAGAAATTGGGGAAATCGATTTAGATTTATTATTGCAAAAAGTGAAAAGAGTAGGGTTTGAGATACTAGAAAGAAAAGGAACCACCTACTACGGTATCGGATCAGCTCTGGCATCTATCACTAAAGAAATATTTAATGATTCTCATAAAATTGTCGCACTTTCTACTATTCTTGATGGCGAATATGGATATAAAGATATCTGTACTGGAGTGCCTTCTATCATTACAAGAGAAGGTATTAAAGAAGTAGTTGAGTTAAACCTAACTAGCACAGAAAAAGAAAAATTTGATCAATCGAATGAAATACTACGTGAATACATGAGAAGCATTGGCTTTTAACAACAGGAGGAATGACAGATGAAAAAAGAATATATAATGCCTAGAATATTTAATGCTTCAACTGGTATTGCACAAGGTATTTTCGTTACGCTGGGTATCGGACTATTAATAAAAAATATAGGTTCCATTTTGGATTTGGCATGGATGATTGAAATTGGCTCAATAGCTACAGGGTTAATGGCACCAGCAATCGGGGTAGGTATTGCAATTATGTTAGGTGCGAATGGGTTAGTGGTTTTCTCTGCAGCTATAGCAGCAGCATTGGGAGCAGGCGCTATTAGTATTACCGAGGCGGGTATGTTGATTAAATCAGGAGAACCTATTGGTGCTTTAATAACCGCAACATTAGCAACCTTTATTGGAAAAAGATTGAGCGGCAAAACACCGCTTGATATGATGTTAGTTCCATTTGCAACCATATTAATCTCTGGATTTGTTGGAATACAGCTTTCAACAGTAATAGCACCTATTTTAACATCCGTTGGTGCGTTTATTAAAACATCAACAGCCGGTAGTCCTTTGATCGCTTCAATCGTTTTGGCAGTAGTTTGGGGATTATTCCTAGTATCTCCAGCATCCTCCGTCGCATTAGCTATAGCACTTGAATTGTCAGGTATCGCAGGTGGAGCCGCCCTAGCAGGTTGTGCTGCTCACTTTGTTGGATTTTCTGTTATCTCAGCAAAAGAAAATCAGTTGGGAGGTATACTAGCTCAAGGGATTTGTACGCCAAAAGTACAATTGCCCAATATAACAAAGAATCCATATATCCTGCTACCGACATTATTAGCAAGTGCCGTTGCAGGTCCGGTGTCAGCTTTAGTATTTAGTATAGAAGCTCCCAAAGAAATTGCCGGTATGGGTTTAAGTTCATTTGTAGCTCCTATTCAACTATTAACTACAAATAATCTGGGATATATCATTCCAGCGATGTTGATTACTTATATAATATTACCTGCAGGTATTGCATATGGCACTTATTATCTATTAAAGAAAAAAGGTAAGATTAAAGAAAATGATTTAAGCTTACCAGTATAAGAATAAAGAGGGCAGGGTAAATCTAATGATTTACCTTGTTTTACTTTTATAAAGGTTTTTTGACTGTAAAATAAAATTCAAAGTGATATGTTACCTTCATTAAAGGAATATGTTTCAGAATACTAATGCAGTTTTTTGATATGTTCAATTAAGTATAGTATCTTTTGAAGTAGATAAGTGACAATGTACGTGGGTTATTGGAGGGTAAAAGTCTAATAATTTGCTATTATAAGATATGTATGTTCTTCTAAAGAAGAATTATTTTTGTTCGTTTTCAGATTGAGAAGCGATTTTGATTTTCGTCTAAGGTTTTTGAGCAAGGATAGTAATACATTGTGTGGAAACACACTAGGAGGCAACAATTATGGAACAAGGTAAAGTGAAATGGTTTAATGCAGATAAAGGTTTTGGATTTATCGAACGTGAAGGCGGAGAAGACGTATTCGTACATTTCTCAGCAATCCAAAGCGAAGGCTTCAAATCTTTAGACGAAGGTCAAAGTGTTACTTTTGAAGTAGAACAAGGACAACGTGGCCCACAAGCTACAAACGTTCAAAAAGCTTAATAACAGCTAATAAATAGACCCTACATATGTAGGGTCTATTTTTATTTCATCATTAGAAAAAAATAAAGCCCTATTCATGAAATCAATAGAGCCTCTGTAACAAACGTATGAAACTAGTAATTTCAAATGGTAGGGTAAGTATGGCACGGTGGTTGAGTACTCACTAATTTAAATAGGGATTATCTGTTATTTTCCAATGATGAATCGGAATATTATGGTAATGTGTTAATGGTAAGATAGTGGGATATCAACAAGGGAAATAGTTACTGGATTACGAAATAAAAGAAGAGTTTACAGTAAAAGTATATGGTGAAGAAACAATCACAGAATACAAGGGATCGTTCAAAGGGTTTTAAATCAAGAACCAAATGCCTTTCAAAAGAAACTGTAGGGAATATTGAAATGATCGTTGATGACTTCTTTGAGGAATTCCAATTTATGCTATGGGGGGAACAGCCTGAACATTTAATTGGAAAGTTCCTAATAAGAGCTAAAAAGAAACTCAGTAGAAATTAAGTAAAGTAGTTAAAGCTGCACGAAAATGAATTTATTCATATGTTTAAAAGTCCAAGAGGAGGTATTGAAATGTCTAATGAATCAACATTTCAGAGAGAAGTAAAAGATTTTTGGTATCCAAAATACAATAAAGATGGTTACCCTCATGTTCAACAAGGAATGATTTTAAATCCTGAGAGGAATGAGGAATTTTCCCCGTTTATTCTAATGGCTGAAGACTGGTTTAAACGTGGAACCTTCTCCGACCATCCCCACAGAGGCTTTCAAACTATAACGTATGTTATTGATGGAAGGCTTGAACATATAGATAATGCTGGAGGGTATAGTATTTTGGATGCTGGTGATGCCCAATACATGAATGCCGGTTGGGCAGCCAGGCATGCGGAAGAGGCTTTTGACGATGATCTTATTCATACCTTACAGCTGTGGCTGAATCTGCCCAAAAGTTTGAAACATACAGAAACAAGTTATCAAAACATCTATGTAGAAGATGCTCCTGTTGTGAACGTTGAAGGGGGATACATTCGAGTTTACTCAGGTGATATTGCAGGGGTAACAGGACCTATGAATAGTCTGGTTCCTATTACGATGACAGAAATCAGCCTCCGTGAAGGGGCTGAATACACACATGTTTTGCCTGAGAATCATAATGCATTCTTGTATATGTTGGCAGGAGAGATGGGGTTCGGAGAAAGTAAGACAAAGATAGGTAAAACAGGGACAGCTACCCTATCCTTTAATGAGGAAGGCTCAGATTCTAACTCAAGTGAATTAAAAATAAAAGCATTATCTCGTTCCAAAGTATTGATTTATTCAGGCGTTCCTATTCGGGAAGAAATAGCTCTTGGTGGACCATTTGTAATGAATACACAGGAAGAAATCAGGGAGGCGTTCCGAGATTTTCAGCGCGGATTATTTGGACCACCTGCAGTAAAAAAATAAATCAAATTAGAGAAATAAAATATATTTTAAACAACACCAGATGGAAAATAAACATCTGGTGTTTATTTGTATAGTTTGTGTTTCTTTACTGGAATCTATTGAATAGTACGGGAGTGAATATTCTTGATTTCAATAAGTGGTTCAAATTTCACTTTAAGCGGCATTTTACTGATTTACATTTATATAAAAAGGATTTAATTAAAGAAAAAGACATTGAGGAAGCTAATAATATAACAAGGCTGTTTTCGCATAGATTGTTGTTCTTGAATAAAAGGATATAAATATCCAATTTGTGGTACAGTCGAATTAAGATGGCTTGTTCAACAAACGGGGCAGGTTAGTGAAAGAAGGAATGTTACATAAAGATAGAGAATATTTACTATAAGATACTAAAATAAAGGAAGGAGAAATATGGAGAATAGGGAGTATAACACACAAAGAACTTGCGGAGTATGGTTAGTTTACATTGGTGTAATTATAATAGTTTCAGCAATTAGTGGTGGCGAACTTTTAATACAACCTTTTATCTTAGGAGTTGGTTATTCACTAGGATATTTTTTAATATTTGTACTGCCGTACTTAAATCGAAAACTCGCATACGGTAATAACTCGAAGTTTCAAGATAAAATGGATAATATCACGATAATAGTTACTATTATTTTGTGTACCATTTGTGGACTTTTTATTGGTTTTGATAATTTAAGACTACTTTGGTTATCCATTTTAATTGTTATTGGTATACATTTTTTTGGTTTTTATTTTTCCCAAGGGAAACTGATGATTGTTTTAGGTGTGTTAACAATTATCAATGGATTGTTAGGCATCCTTATAGTCAACATTCCCTTTTTAGTAGTTGCATTGATTGATGGAACCCTAAAAATTGGTATAGGATTTAGAATGTTATTTAATAGGAGGCATTAAATGGTTGGTCTTTGAAAATGCCCGTTAACTGCCATTACTATATAATTAAGGAGCTGAGTTATCACGTTTACTGTTATACAGCTAAGGGCAGGTTAGTGGCAGAAGGATATTTTTGAAACCATATAGAAATATCTACTTCAAGGATTTAAAAAGGAGTTGTAGGGAGGAGTAACTTTGCAAATTTCTATTGTTCCAATAGCGAAAGTGAATAATAATCGTAAAGCTATTGAAGACGATAATTGGGGTTCAGTTATTTCAACTATTGAGTTAGCAGACAATATGAGTGAATCTTCTTTAGAAGGTATTAATGAATTCTCTCATTTAGAAATCATTTTTTTCTTTGATAAGGTTGCAGATGATAATATTCAATTTGAAGCAAGACATCCAAGAAATAATAAAGAGTATCCCAAAGTTGGTATTTTTGCACAAAGGGGTAAAAATAGACCTAATAAGTTAGGAGTTACTATTGTAGAACTTTTAGAAAGAAACAATAATAAATTGATTGTAAAAGGATTAGATGCAATAGATGGAACTCCTATAATTGATATCAAACCAGTAATGAAAGAGTTTTTGCCAAAAGGTGAAGTGAAACAACCAAATTGGTCAATATCTTTGATGGATAGATATTGGAACTCTTAAAAGAACTAACGTTCAGGTCTAAAAATAAGGTGTTTTCCTTATTGAGCTAAAAGGGGCATTGATCTAAGAAGGATTAATGCCTTTTTGTGTTGAACTTCTTATTGTAGAAAAGGGGCAGTTTAGTGATACTCCATTTTATTATGTTATGTATAAAACTTATATAATTTGTCTTTTTTATATCATAGCCCTAATAGATTAATGTAATCGAAGTAAGTACATATACTCTAAACAATTTGAAACAAGAGAATAAAGGAGAATAATTAAATGAGATTAGAGAGCGAGAGAATTTATTTAAGACTGCTTTGCGAGTCAGATGCCCCTATTATATTAGGAAGTACGCTGGATAAAGAAATACGTTATATGACTGGGACTACTTTTAATTTTTCATTACAACAAATTAAGACACATATAAATAATATAAATAATGATTCTAGTCGTTATGATTTCGCTATTTGTTTAAAAAGTAGTGATGAAATGATTGGGGAATTATCAATATACGATATTGATGAGGAGAATAAAAAGGCAGGATTTAGAATATCAATGGCTTCTACTTCATTAACAGGAAAAGGTTTTGGAACTGAAGCAATCAATATAGTTCTAAGTTTTGTTTTTGATCAACTCAATTTAAATCGTTTACAGTTAGAAGTATTTAGTCAAAATTTACGTGGAATCAGGGCGTATGAAAAAGTTGGATTTGTAAAAGAAGGCGTCTTACGTCAGTCCTTATATTACAATAAAGCATATTCAGATGAAATTATTATGGCAATACTTAAAAGTGATTACGAAAAGTTACTATTGTAATTGTCTTTGTTTGTGAATGAATATACTTAAACTAACGGGGGCGTTAGTCCAATAACAAGTACAGCCACTTCCTTTTTGGAGGTGGCTATTTTCATATCAAAACAAGCATTAATCAATAGCAATAATCCTTACGAAAACAGCCTATAACAATAAAGCAAATGTATGAAGCAGTAGAACCAATTAAGATTAAAAATTATGTCCATATTAATTATCAATATGAGTTAGATAGAGGATACGATATGTAAAAGATAATATATATAATAAATATTTCAGGTCGTACCAACTCTTTAGGGAGTATGAAAGATTGTTAACTGCTGTCCATGTATTGAAAGTGAGCTACATCCTCATACCAAATAAAGGTCCAGATGGACTTTACGCCATCTGGACCTTTATTATTGTCTTATTGGTCAATCTGCATATTGTAGCTGAAGACGAATCATATTCCATGACATCTTTGGCAGTACAGCTACTAAAGTGCCGTCATTAATATAGGATTGATCGCTTGTATGAGGTTTTACCTGCTCATTTCTTATTGTATTAATTGCTTTAGGGTTTTCATTCTGGAGCACAACATGTTCAATAAGTTGATAACCTTCAAATGAGCGGATATCCACATCGACGAATAATGGATGGTTCAGATTGCGGTTGACGGCAAAAATAACCAATTCATCATTTTCTTCGTTGTAAACAACAGACTGGTCCAAATAAGGTACATCTGTAAAGTCCTTGCTATCATACTTTGGAGAATCAACAATCGAATGAAGGGCAATTCCTCGTCCATATACGGAAGTATAATAGTATGGATAAAAGATCGTTTGTTTCCAAATGCCGCCTCCTGTCTCCGTCATGATTGGCGCAATGACATTCACTAATTGTGCCATGCAAGCTATTTTTACTCGATCGGAATGTTTTAGCAACGTATTGAGCATGCTGCCTACAAGCAGTGCATCTTCAAACGTATAGATATCCTCCAATAGTGGAGGAGCCGTGGACCAAGGCTCGACTTGCTTGTCCTGGTCATTGGAGTGAAACCATACATTCCATTCATCAAAACTTAAATACATCTTTTTCTTGGAGCGTTTCTTAGCTTTTATATAATCACACGTTGCGATAACTGTTCTAATAAAATTGTCCATATCCAATGTGCGAGCTAAATAGTTTGCCGTATCATTCTCTCCATTCCCATAATATTGATGGAGAGAAATATAATCAGCATATTCATATGTATGATCAAGCGTTTCAGCTTCCCATTCAGGGAATGTTGCCATGCCTGAACCTGAACTTCCGCAGCTGACTAATTCAATGGAGGGATCGACTAGTTTCATCGCTTTTGCCGTTTCAGCAGCTAGGTGTCCGTATTCAAAGGCGGTCTTCATGCCAATTTGCCAAGGACCATCCATTTCATTTCCTAAACACCATACTTTTATCTGATGTGGATCCTGGAACCCGTGCTCTCTTCTTAGGTCGCTCCAATACGTTCCACCCGGATGGTTGCAATACTCGACTAAATTTCGTGCAGCATCAATCCCTCGTGTTCCAAGATTCACTGCCATCATAACTTCGGCATTGACTTTTTTAGCCCATGTGGCAAATTCATTGGTGCCAACCTCATTCGTCTCCAGGGATCTCCAAGCCAGTTCCAATCGCTTAGGTCTTAAATCTTTAGGGCCGACTCCATCTTCCCAGTTATAGGCTGAAACCATATTGCCGCCAGGATAACGAATAATAGGTACCTGTAATTCTTTCACCAGTTCGATTACATCCTGACGAAACCCATACTCATCAGCCGTGGCATTTGAAGGATCATAAATGCCGCCATACACGGCGCGGCCTAATTGTTCGATAAAAGAGCCGTATATCCTCGGGTCAATCTCGGATATTTTAAATGACTTATCGAGGGTCATTTTGGCTTTTTTCATATTTAAAGTCATTTAGCTCACCTCTCCAGTAATCATTTGGTTATTCATTTTTTCATCATTTTTTTGAAACAAATCCATAGATATCCATATCCATCCAAAAGCTGCAGTACTTATAGTGAAAAAGGGAAGAAAGCCTGGGAATTTTAATGAAATATATAACAAGGCAAAAAAGTAAACCATGACAGCAATCGTATAGTGAATGCGCCCAAATCCAATAATGATAGCATTCCTGAAAAAGTGTGTAATTTTCCCATCATAATGAGCTAACTGTGGGAAAGACCATATGACTAGATTGATATAGAAGAAAATTAGCAAATAAAACGCCGCATGGAAAATAATATTGACGTTGCTCATACTTTGAATGGCCAGATAATTAAGGTATAGAATCATCCCTGCCATAGCCAATATCCAGCCTATTGTGTTAGATTTTGCAAATTCCTTGCGATATTCGTGCTTAAATGTATTCCAAATATGAAAATCTGTATTGCCCAGTCTCCATTTTCTGAAAATCTTTAAAGCCGATAGTGTAGCTGGAAAAATCCCGCAAATTATTAGGCCCTTCAGTGTAAACAAAAACCATAATGCATTAATGGCTGCTAACCTCATAATCCAAGTAAAGATTTTGTCTAGAAAATTTACAATGCGTTGGCCACTCATGATAAGGACACCCCTCGTTCACTAGTACATCCGTTCATCCTTTTACACTCCCAGAAGTTAATCCAGCAACAAAATACCGTTGGAAGAAGATAAAGAGAACAATGATTGGGATAATGGTCATAACAGCACCGGCAATTAATGTATCATAGTTGTTTCCATAAGGAGTTAATAAGGTGGCTAATCCAATTGGCAATGTAAACAAATCATTAGAACGGATCACAAGTAATGGCCACAAGAAATTATTCCAACTGTTTAATCCCTGCAGAATCGCCATAGCAGAGAAGGAGGGCAGCATTAATGGAGCCATGATTTTGAAGAATATCCCATATTCTGTACATCCATCAATTCTAGCAGAGTCCATCAATTCGGCAGGTAGGCCAAGTGCATATTGCCTAAAGAAAAATACGGCAGTCGGTGCTACAATCAGCGGCAGCATGACTCCTGTATACGTATTTATTAAATTTATATCAATCATCAGTTGATATAGCGGTAGCATTAAAACTTCAAACGGAATCATAATGATCACCAGTACAAACAGGAAAAGCACATTTCTTCCTTTAAAGTTATAAACAGCGAGTGCGTAACCAACCATCGATGAAAAGAAAAGAGAGAATACAATGGTCAAGGAAGATATCACCAAACTATTTCCATACCATTTCCAATATGCCGGAGATTCAGTGAAAATATGTGTGTAATTTGCTAGAGAGAGCTGGCTCCAGTTAATTGAAAATGATATCCCGTTTCTCATTAATTCGGAAGAAGGGCGAAAAGATGAGATAATCAGGCTTAATAAAGGGAACAATGCAATAAACGCCACAATGATAAAAAATAAATTTACAATCAATTTAATTAAGGTTCTATTCTTATTCATCCTACTCATCACCTCGTTTAAATGCACCTGTTAACAGCAAGTAGAAGATACTTACAACAAAGATGAGAAGCAATAGTATGACGCCAATTGCAGCACCAAAGCCCATGTCATTTTGTTGTATGCCTTGCTGATACAATAATCCAACAAGAGTCAGCCCAATATTACCGGGTGAATTTCCTTGCCAAATAACATAACTTTCTTCAAACACTCGGAAACCTCCGATTATACTTATGGTGGTCACAAAAATAATGATAGGCTTTAGGAATGGTAGAGTAACATGTCTAAATTTCTGATACATATTAGCTCCATCTATTTCAGCAGATTCATATAATTCCTTAGGGATATTCTGCAGTCCAGCCAAAAAGTATAATACATTGACTCCCATCCATCGCCAAGAAGCCATCATCACCATTAAAAACATTCCTGACCAGGCAGTAAATTGCCATTGAACAGGTTCAAAACCAAAGAACCCTATAATTTGGTTCGCAATCGCTTGCTCTGATTCTGAAAAAACTAGCCTGAAAATGACACCCGCCACTATGATGGAGGTTAATGCAGGAATAAAGAGTGCTGAACGGAAGAAGGTTTTAAATCTAACTAACTTAGAATCTAATAATAACGCCAAAAGAATGGGTATCGTAATTAAAATTAACACTGTCAGGAGCATATAAATGGTGGAATTAATTAAAGCCTTGTAAAATGTATCATTAAAGATTCTTGAATAGTTTTGCAATCCTATAAATTCAATATTTCCCGGCAATATTCTCTGAAAGCTCATAGTAATGGCTTGGATTGTTGGGTAAAGGGTAAGGATTGTAAAGGAAACAATGAATGGAAAGACAAAAACATATGGTACGACTTTTTTTGAATTAAAAAATTTCAAAAGCCCGTTTCCTTTTTTTGGAGTCATCAAATGAGCAGGATTGTCTCTCTTTTTCATATTTATATCAAACATATTATGCCCTCCCTACTTATGGAGATAAGAGATGATGGACTGGTTTACCACGTTCATCATCTCGTGTATTTTAATCTTTACTTCCTATTTTCTGCCTGATTGTATCAGCTGACTGTTTTAACGCTTCTTCTGGGGTTTGAGATTTTTCCCTTAGTACTTTATGCATAATATTAGAATCGATTTCTGTTAAAACGTCGGGTGTATACTCAGAAAGCTGAATGCCTGCTACATTATCTTTGACACTTAATAAGACATCAAAAATATCTTTGTGGAAATATTGATAATAAACATTGTCTTCTCTCATTGCAGGATCTTCCCATACATCCCAACGAGGAGGGTCGAATCCTAATTCTTTCCAAAGTTGAATATTTCCTTCTTTGGATAGCTTAGCAAAATATAAAAATTCTTTTGCCAATTCGATATGTTTGGATTGACTGGTAACAGCAGTGCCTGTTCCTCCCATTGTGACGGATTGATAGTCTGAATCAGACCATTTTGGCATAGGACGGATTTGAATTTTACCTTTAAGATCAGGCATGTATGTTGTAAAATCCTTCATATAATACATTGGAATGACTAAGGATGCCTGCCCTCCATCATTCATGAAGCCATAGAATTCCTCGGTGTGGTACTGGCCGCCAGGAGCAAGTTCGGCAATTTTATGTTTGTTAACGAGGTCATTGATAAATTCTAATGTTTCCACATTTTTTTTGTTATCTAATGTTAACTTTCCTTTTTCGTCAAAAAAGTCAGAGCCTTTTTGAGCAACAAAAGGCCATATTCCGTACCAATTGTCTGCGATTGTTGTCATCGGCTTACCAGTCTTTTCTACCACTGTTTTCCCAACTTCTACATAATCATCCCAAGTCTTGATAGAATCAATATCCACGCCAGCCTTATCCATGATTTCTGTATTATAGTAAACGACTGATGCGCCTAAGTGGGTTGGAGCTCCATAAAATTTTCCGTCTTTCGCATAAATATTAACCCTTTCTTCCATAAAACTATCTAACTCAGGTTCAATCAAATCATTAAGAGGCTCTAATTGAACATCGCCTTTTAGGAAATTAGGGAATTTAGCAAGTTCGATATCAGCTATGTCTGGTGCGCCGGAACCTGATTGCAACGCCATCAATAAATTATTATGCATCTGGTCAAATGGATAATTTTCAACAGTTAATTTGATAGCTTTATCAGGGTTTTGTTCATTCCATCTTTCGGCAGCATTGGCATAAAAGGTAGCATGTGTTCCTGCAAAGGTCCAAAAAGTTAACTCGGTGGCATCTTTGATATCAGCACCAGCAGTTTTTACATCGTCAGTATTCGCAGGTGCAGTTTTGTCATCGCCGCTGCATGCTGTCAAAAAAAATACAGAAAACAATAGTAGAGCACTAAAAATTGAGAATAATTTTTTATTCAATTTCTTTTCCCACCTTTACTTTATTCGTCTAATGAACAAACTAAGTATACAGAAATCGGTTAATAGTTATTAATAATCACCCCCTTTTTTTTAATAACCTTCAGAAATTACACTGAAAGCGTATACATTACTTATTTAAGTATAAAAACCCTTTACGTTCATGTCAATGTGAATCGTAGGTTAAAAGGTGAAAACATTATTACAATTAAATAAATTCATTATATACGTACAATAGGAGAGAAGTATAATCTATGAATCAAGCAGGGATTGATCAAAAAAATCAACCTACCTTGGGAGGAGTATTTTATTTGTATAAAGGCATTAAAGTAAAGGGAGCGGAGGCTTTTCGTAAATCTTTTAAACTATAAGGCTGAATTTAATATAGATGTACTTACTTAAACATCAAAAAGGAGTATCCTCAATCAGGAACCTGTTGAATACCTTTATAAAATTAAAAGAGACGCTTACTATGTCATATAGTAGTTTGCTTATAGTAATTTGGTTTCGTATAAAAATTAACCAGTTCATCATTAATGGTTAATTTAATTCCCGTGTCTAATAAAGCTCGGTGAATTTCTTCATCTAAATATCTAATATATTTATTTCTCCAGGAATCATTTGGTCGCAGATTATTCTCTCTTAAAAAATCTGTTACGGTCATGGCTCCTATTTGTTCTGCTAAATCAGCTAACTCTTCGTGGTTTCTAATGTGGATAAAGCCATTAGCATTACCATTTTGATAAGGGTAATTAGGTTCCATACAATTTGATTTACTATTGATAGCGAACCCAATCTGCCCAGCTTCCATACTAGGGAATTTAGTACAACCTACTAATAATCGCTTCATTTACATACCTCCATTGTATAATTATTTCAAAGTACTTCTGTATTAGGTGTTTCTTCTATTAGTTTATATAAAATGAAATTCGGTTAAGACCATAGAAAACCCTTCTTTAATAAAACGACTGTTTTGGATAAAATGACCTATAGAAGAAATGCGAACATACAGGTGCAGCTTAGTACTAGAGATTATACAGAACCTAGAAAGGCGCATTATAATGAGTATATGATCATAGGCCGAATAAGATGTACAAGCACTCTTTCTGTTTTAGACAGAAAAATAAGGAAACCATCCTAATACTTGACCCTCATCATCCTAAACACCTTTCCCAAGAATTTTAGATGTTTTTATAGGTTTGTAGGATATTTCAATCAATAGGTAAGCGTTATAATGAGTTTTGTAAGCGCTTTAATTTATGTGATAAAGGGGGAAAAGACGATGAAGAAATTAGGTTTAGTCCTAATGGGGTTACTGACGGTGTTAGCTTTAGCTGCGTGTAGCGATGATGATGAAAAAGCAGGTCAATCCACGAAGGATGGGGCAATTGAGCTGACACTTTGGACTGACTGGACCGAGGATCGGCCGGAAAACACACTTTACAAAGACATTATTTCTAAATTCAATAAAGAACACGATGATATTCAGGTTAAGGTAGAGGCCATACCACATGACCAATATGAAACTAAATTAAGAACACAAGCTGCTGGTAACCAATTACCTGACATGATGCGTGTATGGCCTGGGGCGAGAACAGAGCCTCTTGCTGAAGGAGGAGCGATTCTTCCATTAAACCCAATCATTGAGAACTGGGATGGAGTCATTCCTGATGCCATTCTACAAGACTATGCGTTAGATGATAATTATTACGCAATCCCTTCAAACATAAGTATTACAGGATTAATTTACTATCATAAAGACATACTCCAAGATGCAGGGTTTGATGAGTTTCCAAAAACATACGAGGATTTAAAAAAACTTGTAAAAGCACTTAATGATAAAGGAACGACTCCAATCTCTTTAGGTAACAAAGCAATTTGGCCATTGCAATCTGTTTATATCTCTACAATTGCTGATCGCTTTACTGGGAGTGATTTCTTAGAGAATACATTAAACGGAGATGGCAGCTTTGAGGATCCTCAATTTATCAATGCCTTATCTGTGATCGACGAATTAACAAAATTAAAGGCATTTAATGAGGATATGAATACTCTTGATGAAGCTCAATCGCGAAATGAATTCATTAAAGGAACTGCAGCGCTCCACTTTGCTGGTTCATGGGCACTTGGGCCAATCTTAGACAGTGTAGAAAATATTGATAACATTGGTGTAGCTCCATTCCCTACATTTGAAGGTGGTAAAGGGGATCCTGCCAAGATTGCTGGTGCTGCTGGCGGGGGGATTGCCGTTAACAGCAAGTTAAGTAAAGAAGAGCAAGAGGCTGCTTTCACATTCTTAAAATACTACTATGGTGATGAACTATACCAAGGATTAATCAAAGCGAATATTATCGTTCCAGCTACTGTTGAAATGGATGATAGCATTCCGCAAATATTCCAGGATGCTAATAGCTTTGCTCAAAGTGGATTAGTGCCTGTATATGATGCAACCTTAACTCCTGAACTAACAGATATTATTAACAATGGCTTGCAATCTATTACATTAGGTGACAAAACACCTGAACAATTAGCGGAAGAGATGCAGAAAGGAAACAAAAGTAAATAATCGTCTATAGTTCTTTCACAGGTTACTTCATGCAAGTAACCTGTGAATGTTTAGGGGGGAAGAAAATGAAGTTAACTAATAAGACTAAGGGAGCGTTTATACTAGGTATACTGCCTGCTTTCTTACTATATATTGTTTTTGCCATTTATCCGATTCTCCAGTCCTTCTATTATTCACTCATGGATTGGAATGGATTCAATGAAATGACCTTCGTAGGGTTAGATAATTTTAAAAAGCTATTTGCGGATTCTCTATTTTGGAACTCTGTCAAAAATAATATATACGTAGTCTTAGTCTCTGTGCTGGGTCAAGTTCCACTTGCTTTATTTTTTGCCCTTTTATTAAACCGTAAACTGAAGGGTGCAAAATTATTTAGAACAATTGGGTTTCTGCCAGTTGTTTTATCAACCGTTGTAATCTCCTTAACCTGGAGTTTGATTTTCAATTCCCGTAATGGATTAATCAATGAATTTTTACGATCAATTGGGTTAGATTCACTCGCACAAAATTGGCTGGGAGATACAAAGTGGGCAATGGCATCTGTCTTAGTAGTTGTTGTTTGGCAGTTTGTTGGTCTATACTTAATTATTTTTCTGGCCGCATTACAAAATATACCTACTGAAGTATTAGAAGCCGCTAAAATGGATGGTGCATCGGAATGGGCAACAACCTGGAAGATTACGATTCCAATGATTTGGGAGACCATTCTAGTGGCGATTACGCTTTGTATTGCAGGCAGTTTGAAAACATTTGATTTAATCTATGTCATGACACATGGTGGTCCAGCACATTCAACGGATGTTATGGCGCTCTATATGTTTAATGAAACATTTTCAAAATTACAGTATGGTTATGGTAGTGCAGTATCCGTATTTATTTTCTTCTTTAGTCTGATCTTAATTGCGATTGTAAACAAAGTATTAGGAAAGAAAATGATTTAGGAGGTGGGTATAGATGGCGAAAACAAATGAAATACCTAAGAAAAGAAGCTTCAAAAAAGTTAGCATCTATATAGCATTAATTATATTTGCAATTATTAATGCGTATCCAATTATTTGGATGGCAATCAACTCCTTTAAATCCGAAAAGGAGTTTGCAACAAACCAATTTGGGTTTCCTAAGAATTTTATAGTAGAAAACTATACGGCTGCTTGGGATATTGCTAACTTAGGTGTCCTGTTTAAAAATAGCATTTTTATTACTGTAACGGCGACTGTATTAACCGTTTTTATCGGGGCTTTAGCATCTTATTTCTTATCTCGATTTGATTTCAAGATAAGCAAGTGGTTATATGGGTTTTTCATCTTTGGATTATTAATTCCGATTCATGCCACATTAGTACCTATGTTTATTCTAATGAAAAATTTAGGATTATTAAATACACCCATCACCTTACTCTTTCCGTATATCGCTTTTCATTTACCCATTACGATCTTTATTCTCACAAGCTTTATGAAGGGATTTCCTAAGGATATCGAAGAATCTGCCATCATGGATGGGTGCGGAGTTTTTAGAATCTTCTGGTCCATCATTCTCCCCATGTCACGTCCGGCAATCGCTACAACGGTCATTCTTAATTTCATCTACAACTGGAATGAATTTTCCTTTGCATTAGTTTTAATTAATGACCCAGAGCTTCAAACATTGCCGCTAGGTTTAGCAAACTTTGCAGGTCAATTTACAACCGACTATGGTGCCCAAATGGCTGGATTAACGATGTCTTTAATTCCAATTGTCATTTTCTACATGATTTTTGAAAAGAATATTGTTAAAGGTATGACAGCTGGTGCGGTAAAAGGGTAGATGAAAATGATTCGAAATTGGGGCCTAAAAAAGAAGTTTATGATTATATTCCTTGTTTTCATAACACTTCCAACAGTATGCTACGGAATACTCATTTACTACCAAACAACGGAAGTACTTAAAGGTCAGCTGGAAGAGGATATCATAGAAATGCTGGAAAAAGATGAACAAAGCCTTTTGTCCATTATGCGCGATGTTGAAAGTATGTCTTCCTATATGATCTACAGTGAGGACTTCCAGTCATTTTTTAAAAATACGGATGAAATTCCTCTTGCGGATCAAAGCAGTATGGACGGGATAAAAGGCTATTTTACTTTTCAATTGATGTCAAATGAGTATATATCCTCCATTTTGTTAAAAGGAGGAAATGGCGAAGAGCTGGCATTTGGTGAACCTGTTTTTGGAAACGAGGATAAGTTAGATCAGGCTGCCATAGACGGAAAAGGTTCTCCCATTTGGAGTGATACCTATGGAGTAACAAGTGGATGGGACGGGAAAAAATATGTGATCAGCCTCTCTAGAGTCATTAACGACTTAAATAAGATTAATCAACCAATTGGCATCGTAAGAATCCGTCTGGATCAGGAAAAAATCAAGAAAAATTTAGAAGTGAAACAAGGAAATTACCTGGTCATGTCAAAGTCAGGTGAAGTTATTCTTCATTCTAATCAAGAGTTACTAGGAAAAAAATACAATGATCCTGCCTTTATCGATTGGGTCAATCATAGTGAAAACCTAGCTTATGATTTTACAAAAAACAATCATACCTACAAAGCTGTTAAAAAAAAGCTGAGTGGGACAAATTGGACATCTATCGTGATTGTAAATGAGGAGCACTTGGTCAAGGAACTATATACCGTTCGAAATTCGATTCGTAATATGATTTTTCTTCTTCTCGTATGTGGAATCATCGCTTTTTATGGATTCTATCGCTCTAATATAAAAAGAGTAATTGAATTAACTAGCCAAACACATCAGCTTGAGAAAGGGGATTTCTCTGCGAATGTGGGCGTTTCAACAAATGATGAAATTGGTCAACTGGGTAAGCAATTTAATAAAATGGTCAAAACCATCCAAAGACATATTGATACAGAATACAAACTGACTATTAAACAAAAGGAATCTGAATTAAAGGCGCTTCAGAATCAAATTGATCCACATTTTCTTTACAATACATTAGACATGATTCGATGGACCGCACGCCTTGAAAATGCGATGGAAACAGGTCAACAAATTGAACAACTTTCAAAAGTGTTCCGTATGAATTTAAATAATGGTAAAATGTGGGTTACAATAGAGGAGGAAATAGCCTATATTGAATCCTATTTAGAATTACAGAAAAGCCGCTTAGGAGAACGTCTGTCTTTTTACATTTTTATTGATGAACAAATCAAACGCTCTTACATAATGAAACAATTAATGCAGCCACTAGTTGAAAATTGCATCCAGCACGGTTTTAAAGAATTACCCAGACAAGGAATCATTACCATTCGCTATTATCAGGCGGAAAATCAGTTATGGATCGATGTGATTGATAATGGTTGGGGGTTCGAAAAAGGTAAGCAAGATACAGGTTATGCAATGAAAAACCTAAAGGAACGTTTAGAGATTGCGTTTGGAGAACCTTATGGTTTGCTGGTGTTAGAAGCTGAATCCGGAGCATTGGTAAGGCTAATCCTGCCACTACTTTGGCAGCCCATAAACGTGGAGAAATCAGGTGAACACTCGTGACTTTTAAAATGTTAATAGTGGATGATGAACCTATTATTTCCCGTGGTCTGCGTTTAACGATTCCCTGGGAGACCATCGACGTCGAAGTAGTAGACACAGCACATGATGGTGAAGATGCCATCGAGAAGGTCATACAATATGGCGAAATTGATATTGTTATTACAGATATAAGGATGCCAAAAATGGATGGTTTGCAGCTGGCGCGTTTTCTGTATGAAAATTACCCTCAGATTCGGACGATTATTCTTAGTGGATTTGAAGAATTTGAGTATGCCCAGCAAGCTATAAAATTGGGTGTAGATAATTATTTTCTTAAACCGGTTGATATTAATGAGCTCATGGAAAATGTTAAAGAGATAACGAACGAAATGAATCAAAAGCGGCAGCAAAAAATAGAACGGGACAAAATAGGATTGAGAAATGCAATTCTCCAACAAGTAACAAATTTACAGAGGTCTGCACCTGCTAAATCAGACCATTACAACAGCTTCATGATTTATCCATTTATTAGTATGCATAAAAATTATATGCGAAAAATGTATAGTTTTTCAGAAGGTGAATATGAAGCGTTTTTAGGTGGATGGGAGAAAAGCATTGAGAGGAAACTGCGAGAATATGGACTTACCTCTTATTCGTTCTTTACGGAAAAAAATATATTAGTCACCTGTGTTCATAATGAAGATGGTCGGAAAGTGACGTCGGATATCCGGCAAAGCTTGATTCGAACTGATGGATTTACTCTACAATTTGTTTGGAATGATGAGTGGATTCCTGTTGAAGATTTCAAGGATGTACTAACAGAACTACTGAATAAAGGAAGTTATTTGGCTTTCACAGAGAGTAATAGCCTCGTGGTTTCAGATCAATTGAGACGGGATACCGTTCAATCGTATCCTACTAAACTTGAAGAGCAATTAATAGATGCTATTATCCAGATGAAGGATTTGGACCTACATACTTTTACAAATGAATTATTCGGATACTTTACAACACATGAATTTTTCCTGGATGAAGCTGTTCAGGTTTGCAGAGAGCTAATTAATAAAATTTTGGATCACTATAAGTCTCTGAGTGGGAAACAGGTAAGGAAATGGGATCTTTATTACAGCGATAGCATAAATGTTCATGAATATAACTCATACGAATTATTGAAAGAACTTTTTTATCTGGACCTTTCCTCCATTCGTAAATATCAATCTGAACTGAAGAATTTTGACAAACAGGATTTGTTAATCAATCACGCGAAGGAATACATACATGAATACTACAGAACAAATATTAGAGTTCATGAAGTAGCGGAGGTCCTTAATATAACCCCAAATTACTTTAGTTCTCTATTCAAGCAGAAAACAAGCGTTAATTTCAATGAATACGTTAACCAATTAAGAGTGGATGAAGCAAAGATCTTACTTGCGGAGACTCCTTTTAAGGTAAACGAAATATCCGAACAAGTAGGATTCCATGAATATAAGTATTTCGTGGGAGTGTTTAAAAAACTGACAGGAATGACCGCGACGGACTATCGGAAATTTAGAAACCTGCAAGATAGAAAAACTGGGGAGAGATCATAATAGATGGAAAAAATAACATTGAAGCTACCAAAGGGCTTTATTTTAGGAGCATCATCTTCTGCATGGCAAACTGAAGGCTGGACCGATAAAAAAGAGTCTCAGGATTCATATTTAGACCTATGGTACAAAAAGAATAAGAATGTTTGGCATAACGGATATGGACCTGCTTCTGCAACTGATTTCTACAATCGCTATAAAGAAGATATCAGTTATATGAAGGAAATTGGTCTTACCCATTTTAGAACATCAATCAATTGGTCTCGTTTTTTAGTGGATTATGAGAATGCTGTTGTGGATGAAGAATACGCAAGCTTTGTCGGAAACGTTATTGATGAATTAATTAGAAATGGCGTAGAGCCAATGATCTGTCTGGAGCACTATGAATTGCCTGCTTATTTATTTGAAAAATACGGCGGCTGGGGTTCAAAGCATGTGGTTGAATTATTTGTAAAGTATGCGGAGAAGGTATTTGAACGTTATGGGAATCGTGTGAAACACTGGTTCGTATTTAATGAGCCAGTTGTAGTCCAAACACGCATATATTTAGATGCGATTCGGTGGCCATATGAACAGAACACAAAAAAATGGATGCAGTGGAACTATAATAAAGGGCTTGCTACTGCTAAAGTAGTGAAGTTATTTAAGGAAATGGGATTAAAGAATCAAACAGGAGCCAAAATTGGGACCATCCTTAACCCAGAAGTTACCTATGCTCGTTCATCCTCTGAACACGACCAAAAAGCAGCTAGAATGTATGACCTGTTCTTCAATCGTGTATTCTTAGATCCAGCCATTAAGGGTGAGTATCCACAGGAATTATTTGAGTTAATGGAAAAACATAATATTACTTTTGAACACACCTCTGAAGAGTTGCAGCTCATTAAGGAAAATACGATTGATTATGTAGGCATTAATCTATATTTCCCACACCGTGTCAAAGCACGCACAACTGCATGGAATGAAGAAACACCTTTCCACCCTGAATACTATTATGAAAAACACGAGCTAGTAGGTAAGAAAATGAACCCGTATCGAGGCTGGGAAATCTACCCGCAAATTATGTTTGATATGGCGGTCAGATTAAAAGAAGAGTACGGAAACATTGAATGGTTTATTGCTGAAAATGGAATGGGTGTAGAAAATGAAGGCAGATTTAAGAATGAAGAACAAATCATTCAGGATGATTACCGAATTGAGTTTATAAGCGAGCACTTAAAATGGCTCTTAAAGGCAATCGAAGAAGGAGCCAACTGTAAAGGCTATATGCTATGGGCATTCACCGACAATGTATCACCAATGAACGCATTCAAAAACCGCTATGGTTTAGTTGAAATTAATTTAGACGATAACCGCAATCGAGCACTTAAGAAATCCGCTTACTGGTATAAACAAATAATCGAAACAAAAGAATTTGAAGCGGAGAATGATGATTTTTATAGGTGAGTTGGGATGAGTATTTCAGAATGTAACTAACCTCCAAGCCTGTGAAATCAAATTGATTCAGTAGGATTAATGGATACTCAGATGATAGCCAGCTATATGGACAGTCTTATTTTAAGCTGCTAAAAAGGCTATATTTTTAAAAAATATATAAAATAAGTCTGTGAAAGATACATTTAGATGATATATATATGGTAATGTATTATCTTGTTTTGAGCATAATAGGGAAATAGACTATGGTGTAAAGTATACGTTATATTAATTGAAAAATTTAATTAAGGAACGGTGAAGATTTTTTTGGACAGCATTTGGACCTCAATTGTAATTTTGTTAATACTTATCGTGGCAAATGGTATATTTGCTATGACCGAAATTTCAATTGTTACATCTAAGAAGAATAGACTAGAAAAATTGCGTGATGAAGGAAATTCCAGTGCTAGTTATGCTCTGAAATTAGCGGATGACCCGAATCAATTATTGTCGACTATTCAAATCGGAATCACATTAATTGGGGTCATTACAGGTGCATTTGGCGGTGCAACCATTGCAAGCCAGCTAGCTGTTTATATTGAACAAATTGATGTTCTTGCTTCTTTCAGTAATGAGCTAAGTCTGATCGTTGTTGTAGGACTTTCTACTTACTTATCATTAATTATTGGTGAGTTAGTTCCAAAACGGATTGGTATGGGAAATCCAGAAAAAGTAGCATGTGCAGTAGCGAAACCAATGTATTATTTTTCAAAAGTTGGACGCCCAATTATTTGGTTTTTAAGTAAGTCTACTGATTTTGCATTAAAATTATTAAGAATAAAACCCACAAACCAACCGAATGTAACCGAGGAAGAAATAACTCAATTAATTGAACAAGGTGTTCATAGTGGGATTGTCGAAGAAATAGAGCAGGATATGGTAGAACAAATTTTCTATTTAGGGGACAAACGTCTGAGTGATATTTTAACACCTCGTACGCAGCTTGTTTACATTGATCTAGAGGATTCATTTGAAGAAAATATGAAAAAAATTAATGAAAGTCATTACTCCAAATTTCCCGTTGGCAATGGAAGTTTAGATGATTTTCAAGGAATCATTCATAAAAAAGATCTTTTATCAAGAATTGTGGCAGGAGAGAATTTTTCTTTAGCGGATTCTGTCAAAGATACACTCGTTCTGCCAGAACAAATGAAAGTATATCGGGCATTGGAAACATTGAAAAAAACTGGCCAGCATGAAGCCGTTATAGTTGATGAGTATGGAGGAATTGAGGGCTTTGTCACTCTTCATGATATTATGGAAAATATTATTGGAGAAATGCCTGAAAAGGATAATGAAGAAGAGCCGCAAATTATAGAAAGAGAAGGAAACTCATGGTTGGCAGATGGTCTTGTTTCAATTGATACATTTATTAGGTATTTTGATTTGGAAGACTTTACGATCCTTAACCAAAGTAAAAACTTCCACACATTAGGTGGATTTATTATAAATAAAGTTGGATATATACCAAAAACTAAAGACACCATTCAAGTAGATGACTTACAACTTGAAGTAGTGGACATGGATCGTGCCCGAGTAGATAAAGTGTTAATCACAAGACTAGAAAGAGACTCAATAGAAGAAATAATATAGAGGATGGGACATAACTTATAAACGATCCTGAAAAGACGAACGATATCTAATTTATCGACTTTGTTACTTATTAAAGAGTTAAGTTGGAAGAAAGGTTCGTTCCATTGCGCTGCAGCCACTCGCTTTCCGCGGGGAGGAAGCTAAGCCTCCTCGGCTGCGCCTGCGGGGTCTCAGCCTTCCCGCAGGAGTCGGTGGCTTCCGCTCCATTCCACTAAGTTTAATACTGGTATACAGAAGTAACCAATCTATTGAAAACAAATAAAAATCCGAAGTATTAGGCGAAATATTTATTAAAATTTCACCTAATGCTTCGGATTTATCATTGACTGAAATACTTATATCCTAGCCTCTTTTTATATGTCGAAACTTTTTGTACATGAAATGTAAGAATATTCAATTTAATGTAATGAAAAATCTTAAAGGGAGAGAAATACGTTTACTAGACTGTGGTAGTGTTCCTTCAATATCCTTTATCAAGAACTTAGAAAAACTGGATTCCTTTGTATTTGATGGTACGACTATCATGGATGGTGATTTAAGCTATTGTGAGAGACTAGAATATGTATACTTTAATCAAAAAAAGCATTACTCTCATAAATTGAAGGATTTAAATTCAGAATTATAATAAAGGTAAAGAAACGTTAAAAGTCTTAGGAATTAATGTCGATTCTCTAAGGCTTTTTTAATTTTGTATATATTGGTATTCATACAGACTAAAAGGTGGACGAGCTACAAAATAGGTCCTATTAAGAAGATACAAGAACCGATAAGATCTGTGAGCTATCTTATCTCTTTTTTGTGACCAGCTAGGTTAAAACAAGGAACCAACGAAACTTATTTTTGTGAAATTCGTAAATATATAGAGAGTAAAGTAATAAAAAGTGTCGCATGGAGGGGATAGAAATGGCAGAGAAATATATATCCGTTGTAGGTGTTTGTCATTATTTTGGAGCGGATATTTTCAAGGTTGGTCAGAAGATAATCTTAAGAAAAGACTTTGATAATAAGCATGATGATGAAGCAATTCAAGCCGAGCTCGATACAATTGGCAAGGTTGGTTATGTGGCTAATAGTTATCAGACAGTTGCAAAAGGAACCCGCAGTGCCGGCAGAATCTATGATACATTCGAGGACGTATGCATGGGACAAGTGGCTTTCATTGTAAAGGATACAATCATCGTGAAATTATTAGGAAATGAAGAGAGTGCTTAAATCAGATCTGCCTGAAAGAATGGCATTAATTTTGAAGTGTTAAACGTAAGTGAAGTAGAGATACGCCGTCCTTAAAGTGAAAGTCTTATTTTAGTAGAGGCTGTGGGTGGCTCTCGCAAGATTTTGATTAAGTTGGAAGTAGAAACTAAAACGGAAAAGGCAGGATATTCATATGGAGTTGCTGACTTTATGTGAAATAATTGTTATAATTTAACAAAAAACCACCGTAGGCGGAGAAAGCTATGGAGACTGGAGTCTATACTTGTGAAGAATTTTTTTCTATCTACTTCTTTACTTATGACGGTAGTTTTAGTCTTGTTTCTACCTCTCATGGTTATTTATGCTTTGATTATTCATTTTACAGGCCAGTATTATGAGAATTTAATCTATTTAATTCTGTTTCTTTTTCTGTTGTGTCTTATAGATATGGGAGTGGGGACTATTATTGATAGCTTTCTTCACGCCGTAACGGACATTTATAAGGATATCTTTGTCAATAAGTTGATTGCGAGTATCTTAACTTTCGCTGGTAGTTATATAGTTATTAGCGCACTTGATTACTTTTTTACAGTCATCAATCTTTCTACAACTGTGAAAATAATTATCATAGCTATTCATCTTGTTGCTTCGCTGCTGTTTGATAAAATTGACCAAAGTGTGGATGGAAAGAATGAAACGGATGAAACCGATAGTGATATTTATCAAATAGATCCAATGATAGAAAACGAAATCGCTTCTTTGTTAAAATCTGAAATCAATTGGGTTGAATGTGTCAAGATAATCAAGGACAAGCATCCGGATGTTCCTAAAGAAAGAATTGTAGCTGTAACCCGAAAGTTACATATGGATAATAAAAATTCTTCTTTTTAAAAGTAAAGAAGTAGAAGAGCTGCCCTTAGTGGGCGGCTTTTTTAGTAGAGACACTTTTAACAATATTTTCAGTTTATCTGCTCTAGTATGCTATTAAATCACCTTTTAAAGTGGATTAGGAGGGTTTATCTTTAATAACATTTGTTCGTTACCAGTAATTTTTATTACACCAATCTCTTCTAATTGGATTAGATTAATGATTGCTATAGCTATTACTGGGGTTACGGTATTATGGTTATATTTAAAGAGTACTCTAGTGAATCTGCAAAAAGAGGTGTAGATAGAAAAATGTATTGTTTTAGGTGCCTATATGCAATATACTACCTTTGTGAATTAACATACAAATGAAAAAAACAATGCACATGATCATTAGCCAATCACAGGCTGATGATTGGTTAAGAGTTTGTTGAATAGGCATTGTTTCGCTTAAAGATTTGTCATTCACAAAAGTATAACGGTAAGTAAGATAGGTGACTATTATGAGCAGAAGTGTAAGACAATATATTGGAATTATTGCGGCTATTATCATTTACTATATCATCCATGAGGGAGCGCACCTCCTAGTAGCTTTTTATTACGGGGTTTTTAAGCAAATTAATTTCATGGGGCTTGGGGTTCAGGTGGATGTATATCATACCCTGATGACAGATATTCAGATGGGAATTTTCTGTCTGGCGGGTGCGATTGCAACTCTTGTTTTCAGTTGGCTTCTTATTATATTTTGTAAACCAATCTGTTCAGTAAAATCAAAGGTTTTCCGGACCATCGCATGGTATACCTCACTAGTCATGCTACTGCTTGATCCGCTATATTTGAGCGTACTTTGTGGATTTTTTGGTGGGGGCGATATGAATGGTATCTCACTGTTTTGGCAGGAATGGTTTGTGAGGGCTCTTTTTGCAGGAATTGGGATTGTCCATGCGTTGGTGATATTCCGGTACTTGCTACCTAAGTATACAAAGTCCTTTTCTGATTAAGATTATTAGCAATTGCAAAGGAACTAAACAAGATACAGGTGGAAAGCCTTGTGTATACCGTGAATATGTTTTGATTAGCAAGAAATTTAATAAAATGATATGAACCAAACGACTTATTTGATGCTGAGCCGAAGAACTTGTGGGAAATTCACTCTTTCTCTTTATTCGGAAGTAGAAATGCAAGCAATGAAATGATAAAAAGGAGAATGGCAAAAGATGCTGTTTCTCCTTTTATTTTTGTAAATGAACAAATAGGTTGGGAAATGTTTGGAGCAACAAGAAATCCAGTTTTAAAATAAAATGTAGCAGAATTAAAAAGGCTTATCAACGGGCAGTTGACAAAGAAACTGATTAATTAAAGCATACTCTAATTATTAAAAAGTCGGCAAAATTGAATGGAGTATTTGATAATTCTACAATTTTAGGTATACCTTAAGATAACCCAGAGATTACTCCTAAAGAGGAATATCGTTATGAAGTTTGCGTTGTTAAAAATAAAGATTTTAATGTGGTAAAACCAGCTCATGTTGGTAAATTTCCTGGTGGGAAATACGCTGTTTTCTCGCTTGATCATACAAAAGAGGCAGTCAGTTAATTTTTGGGGCAATATTTTTTCGGAGATAGAAAGAAATAATCTATCCATTAGAGAACAACTAATTATAGAAAGATATACTTCACAAATGATTGATAATCATTTGTGTGAAATATTAGTTCCTTTACGGTAACGGAGCAGGAGCAGGGACATTTCCTGAATTGCAGAATTCCAAACCTTATCTGATTTGTGATAAGATAAACATCATTTATTTGGGTTTTTCTACACGATAATCCAATATTCAAAGTAATATAATGAAAAATGAGCTATTGACTAAATATAAAATACAGCCTAGCTTCATTGTAGGGTGCAGGATTTTTGTTGCTCAAGAATGAACAATTGAAAAGCTCGTTAAGGGGTGATCACTATGCAAAACGCAAAAATATTAATCATTGAGGATGCAGAGACGCTTCGTAGAGAATTAACCGCATTTTTAAAAAATTATGGTTATGAAGTGGAAGCACCGGATGATTTTCAAAATGTCATGAACTATGCAAGTCAGGATGATGTTCATTTAATTTTATTGGATATTAATTTGCCTGTGTACGACGGTTATTATATTTGTCGCGAAATCCGTAAATACTCTCAGGTACCCATTATTATTGTGACAAGTAGAGACACGGAAGTTGACGAATTGATGAGCATGAATATAGGCGCAGATGATTTCATTACGAAGCCGTATAACACGCAAATTTTGTTGGCACGCATTGAAAATATTTTAAGAAGGACATATGCAAAACAAGAAAGTGCTGTAATGACTTACAAGGATTTGAAGCTGCATTTGGCTAATGGGACAATTTCCTATCAAGGCAAGAAAGAGGAACTAACAAAAAATGAATTAAAAATCTTACATTGTTTAATGAAAAATAATGGAATTATTGTTTCTAGAGAACAGCTGATGGAGGATCTATGGTCATCTGATTTATTTGTGGATGACAATACGCTATCTGTTAACATTACTCGACTTCGTAAAAAGATAGAAGCAATCGGTATGGAAAACCCGATTGAAACGAGACGAGGATTGGGGTATATCATGTCATGACATTGTGGGCATTTTTAAAGGAAAGAGTCGTTTTTATTACGGTTAATGTTTTTCTTTTTATGACGGTAGCATTATTTTTAGCTTTTATTTCTATACAAAAGGGTGTTATTGCTATAGTCGGGTTAGGCTGGTTTGGTCCGCTGCTTACATCTTATTTTCTTGAATTTATGAAGAAAAAACCTTTTTATGATGTGGTAATAGAAAATGTTGAAAATCTTGATCAAAAATATTTGCTATCTGAAATTATGGATGAGCCTGATTTTTTAGAAGGAAAGATTTTATATGACATTTTACGGACGAGTGACAAGCAGGTGCATGAATATGTCAACCACTACAAGACTATGCAATCGGAATACCAAGAGTATGTTGAAGCGTGGGTCCATGAAATTAAGACACCGATTGCATCTAGTAAGCTAATAATTGAGAATTATCAAGGTGGTCCGATTGTTGGCTTAACTGAGGAATTAACGAAGATTGAGGATTATATTGAACAGGCCTTGTATTATGCGAGAAGCAGCAGTGCCAGCAAGGATTATATTGTGAAGGAATTTCGTTTAAAAGAATGTGTTTCCAAAGTAATTAAGCGAAATGCAAAAGCGTTTATTCATAAAAAGATTCAGCTTAAGTTATCAGAGATAGATGATGTGGTCTATAGTGACGAAAAGTGGGTTGAGTTCATAGTGAATCAAGTAATCATTAACAGTATTAATTATTGTTATAAAGAAAATAGTTTCATCTCTATTTATACGACTAATCATGAGCATAATCTTATACTTCATATTGTTGATAATGGCATTGGTATTGATGAAAAGGATGTCGGAAGAGTATTTGAAAAAGGATTTACAGGAGAAAATGGACGCATATACAGAAAGTCAACAGGCATCGGTCTATATCTTTGCAAAATGTTGGTAGATAAGCTGCATTTAGGGATTACGATCAAATCACAGAAGGATGTAGGAACCGAGGTAAATATCATTTTCCCGAAAAGTAAATTGGTTTTATTAGAGTCTTGAGAGAAAGGCTCTTTTTTATTACGAAAATAAGATTATTACTGATTTGTGGTATGAATTTGTATGGTGGTTTTAGCCATCAATCTCCAGTGCAAGTTGACATGTAATTCGCCACTCTCACCGAAAAGTTAAGATCAATTATCTCCATCCGTCGTTTTCCTTTCCATAGACGAAGGATTCAAATCTACACGGTACTAAACTGGTAGCTTTCAAAAATGTAAGGTTTATGCAACCAACTTCAATATTTGTATTGCTGTAGGGGGGATATACTAAAAGCATAAAAGAGAGGAGAAGGTTGTTATGAATACAGTTTTGGAAGTAAAAGATATAGAAAAATACTATGGTAATAAAGGAAATGTGTCAAAAGCCATTAATCATATAAGTTTTGATGTAAAACAAGGGGAATTTGTTGGTATTATGGGTCCTTCAGGCAGCGGGAAAACGACACTGTTGAATTGCATTTCTACAATTGATCATGTAACAACGGGTCATATTCATATAAATGGTCAGGATATTACGACATTAAAGGCTGGAAAGCTTGAGAAGTTCCGCCGGGATGAGCTAGGATTTATCTTTCAGGATTTTAATTTGCTCGATACATTAACAGCGTTTGAAAATATCGCAATCGCTTTAACCATACAAGGTCGTAAGCCGGCTGATATTACAAAGCTAGTAAATGAAGTTGCCGATAAATTAGAGATTACAGCGGTATTAAATAAGTTCCCATATCAACTGTCGGGTGGACAAAAACAACGTGTTGCTTCAGCCCGAGCAATTGTAACCAACCCGTCATTAATTCTCGCTGATGAGCCAACAGGAGCTCTTGACTCAAAATCTGCCCGATTACTGCTAGATTCATTTGAAAAATTAAATAAGGAGTTCCAGGCTACAATTTTAATGGTCACACATGATGCGTTTACAGCAAGCTATGCACATCGAATCTTGTTTATTAAAGATGGGGCGATTTTTAATGAACTGGTGAGAGGTGATGATACGAGGAAAGAATTTTTCGGCCGTATCATTGAGGTGGTAACACTTCTCGGAGGTGATACGAATAATGTTATTTAAATTATCTGCTCGCAATGTGAAGAGAAGCTTCAAGGATTATGCAATTTATTTCTTAACATTAACATTTGCAGTCTGTATATTTTATAGCTTTAATTCGATTTCAGCTTCGGCTGCTATGTCTAGTTTAAGTGCCAGTCAGTCGGAAATGATTCAATCAATAACACAATTAATTTCAATAGTATCTGTTTTTGTTTCGATTGTGTTAGGGTTTCTGATTTTATTCGCAAACAATTTCTTAATCAGACGACGAAAAAAAGAGCTCGGAATTTATATGACGCTAGGTATGAGTAAATATAGTATATCGTTAATAGTTGTAATGGAAACACTTTTTATAGGTGTTTTATCGTTAATGGCCGGATTACTACTGGGAATATTTATATCTCAAGGATTGTCCGTTCTAGTGGTTTCGTTATTTAAGGCAGATATGACAAAGTTCGAAGTTGTCTTTTCAGGTGAAGCGATGTTTAAAACAATGAGCTATTTTGGGATTATCTTTCTGTTCGTTATGATCTTTAATAGTTTAGTGATTTCGAAGTATAAGCTCATCGACTTGCTAACAGCCGCTAGAAAAAATGAAAGCCTGAAGATCCGAAAAATATCAACATCAATCGCGTTCTTTGTTTTATCCTTCATTACTCTTGGGATCGCTTATACTGTTATTTTAAAATATGGTTTAACAGAAAGTTTGACTGTCACGTGGACCTGCGTTGGACTGGGGTCACTTGGAACGTTTTTGTTTTTTATGTCTCTTTCTGGATTTGTACTTAATATGCTGCAAAGAAATAAAACTTTATATTTTAAAGGCTTAAATATGTTTGTTCTACGCCAAATAAGCAGCAAGGTAAATACAACCTTTGTATCCATGACTATCATTTGCTTAATGCTCTTTTTCACAATTGGTGTTTTATCAACAGGATTTAGCATAAAAGCGGCGGGAGAAAAACAGCTTGTAAATCAAGTGCCGTATGATGCAACATTCTACCTGTATGGAAAAGAAGATACGCAAATAAAGAATATAGATCAAGCGATTGAAATATTGGGTATGGACTTGGATGAGATGGGTGAAAATAGTTCCTTTGAATTATATGAAGCGGATTCTACGTATAACGAATTATTGCGTCCTTTTGCAAATGCAGAGTTAGAACAATACTTTGATATGGCAATCTCTCGTAAAAAAATCTTATTGATGAAAGAATCTGATTATGTAAAGCTTTTGCAAATGCAAGACGTTGAACCGAAAACGTTTAATAAGGGAGAAGTACTCCTCATATCAGATGATGAGACTTATTTTGATGCAGTGAATGCCTATATTAAAGAAAATCAGTCCATTCAATTGAACGCTATGGATTATACGATTGTTAATCGTCAAGTAGAGTATGTACAATATATAAATGATTATCCAGGAAGAGTTGCATTTACCGTGATTGTTCCAGATCAAGCTATTGAAGGTATGACACCTACTATGTCACTGTCTAATGTTAATTACAGTAGTAATAGTCAAGTGAATGAAGACGAGCTTTATCATTTAACTCAAAATGAAGAAGTTTATTCTAAATATGGTTTTTATGTCAACGTAATGACTAAGCAAATGTTGTATGACCAAAGTATTGGATCGTCTACAATGATTGTCTTTATGGGTATTTATCTTGGGATTGTGTTCCTCATTTCAAGTGCAGCTGTACTGGCGCTTCAGCAGTTATCTGAAGCGAGTGATAATATGGAGCGCTATAGCATGCTAAGAAAAATAGGTGTAACAAGTACGGAAATTAACAAGGCTATATTCGGTCAGGTATTTATTTACTTCATGATGCCATTGTCTTTAGCAATCATCCATTCGATTTTTGGAATTAAAGTGGTCAATCAGGAACTTCTGATGATGGGTCAACCTTCCGTTTTCATACCGGCTTTGTTTACGGCTTTAATTATGGTTATTGTATATGGCGGTTATTTCATAGCAACATATTCAGGGTACAAGCGCATTGTGAAAAATTAAAAGAGAAGCTGTGTCAAAAAAGAGTTGTTTTGGCACAGCTTTTTTACTGTTTAAATTAGGGCTTGTAGGTGTTTTTAAATGCAAAATTTACTGTTTCAGAACGAATATCTGAATCTATGGGGAATCATACTAGTAAAAGGAATAATGGTTCGAGAATATTAGTAGTGTAATTGAATAATTGAAAAACATCTGTGAAGAGACTATGGGTTTTATTTAAAATAGTCAGAAATAATAGCGCTTGTGAGGCGCGGTTACCTAAAATGAAAGATAAAAGTTTAATAGCCCGCCCGTATAACGGGTGGGCTATTACAGTATCCGATATGTAAAAAGTAACTTCGGCCTTATCTTTGATATTGATTCAGCCATTTTAATGTTTCTTCTATTATTTCATCCTGCTGTTCTTTTGCTGAAATCGTGGATTTTCCGTCTCCATCTTGCGTTCCATACATTCCGAATTGGGCATGGTTTCCGCCTTTAACCTCATATAAAGTTGCTTCAGACGAAAGCAAATGTTTTGTATCAGCTATTTTATCAGTTGTTGTTAACCCATCAAACTCGGCATACAGGGAGAGGGTGGGGAGGTCAGTTTCTGAAAAATCACTAGAATTACTTGGATAGGAACCCAATAAGATTAAACCCTTTACATCTTCGAGATGTTCGTATGCATAAGATGCTGCGGCTACGCCGCCAAGTGAATGCCCGCCTACATACCAATTTGATATATCGTTGAACTCATCTATAATTAAATCCGCTTGATTAATATCGAGTAGGGCAAAGTTCAGGTTGACTTTCGGGACAATCACCAAATAACCTTTATCCGCTAAACCCTGGGCATAGTAGCTATATGCTTCAGGCTCTACTTTTGCTCCAGGATAAAGAATAATCCCACTTTTTGGTTTTTCAATAGGTTCGAACACAAGCCAGTTTTCTTCCATCTGATTGTCATCTAGATTTACGAATGATGTAACTTCTTCTGATGCTTTGTACGTTTGTTGGGACCAAAAATAGAATCCTGTAAGACCCAACACTAAAATAATCAATAGTATACTTAAGCTAATTGTAATAATTTTCTTCATAAAATGCCTTCTTCTCTTTCATAAATGATATACAATTTCAATTTTAGCATAAAGAGCTTCCGTGCTATGTATAAATTCTTTCCAAACCAACAAAGCAGGTGATTCGGTTTCTTAATCAAGTAAGATTTGTAAGTCAACACCGCAAATATCTTTCAGTTTGCCCACTCTTTAAACATTCGAAAATATTCAGAGATTAATGGTTAATCCCTAAAACAGTGAAAGGGTCAAAATCTTCATAATTACTTGATTTCAGCTACGATAAACAAGCAATCCGAGTTAACAAATGAAATTAGTGGGAGGAAGGGTTATTCTATAAATCAGTTAACCTTAATACGGATGGGGCATTCGTATTATATAATTCAGCCAGGACTTTTTGTTGAATTTTTTTATCTCAATTTAAGCTATCAGCAGCCAGGGAAGGGATGTGTCATTGGACATAGATGCCGTCAGCTAAACTGGTGCTTTCGCAACTAGTAGAAATATATTTGAGGCTAGTCGAGTCCTAAATCTTTTATAGCAAGCACATCTATAATACTGAGGTAATAGGGGGTTACGGATGTATACATAAAAGGCGGTAAAGAATGAACCCGGTTGTGATTACAGATGCAGTTGAATGGGAGAGGGAAATTCAGATTATTTTAGATGAAAGAAAGCTTTCGGGAGAGAAATCCTTTCGATACTACTAAATCAATAAAAAGACTGTGCTGGGTGAGAGCACAGTCTTTACAACTATTTTACTTCTACTTCTATCTTTCGATGCAATCCATATTTTGAGGCATCAATATATTCTTGAATTGTTTTGTTTGCTATGTCAGCGTGTGGATTTAATGACTCGAAGCCATGGTATGCACCAGCATGTAAGTGAAAGTCGACATCAACGCCTGCCTGTGCTAATTTGGTTACGTATTGCAATGTCTCGTCACGGAACGGATCGAGTTGACCTACGCAAGTGTATGTGTACGGTAAGCCTTGTAAATCTTCAACGGTTGCTCGAGCAGGTGCCGCGCTATAAGGGATATGTTCACTTCCTTTTAAATCGCCTAAATACATCGACCATCCATATTCATTTAGGCTATGATTCCATACGTAATTACCTTTAATTTCTTTGTTTGAGAAACTATCATTTAAATCGTTGATCATAGGATATAAAGGCATTTGGAAAATCAAATGCGGGCCTTGACGATCTTTTGCTAATAACGCTAATGCTGCAGTTAAGCCACCACCGGCACTTGAGCCTGCGATACCTATACGATTCACATCAATATTTAAAGTTTCACTATTATCAGCTATCCATTTCAATGCACTATAGCAATCTTCCAAAGGCGCTGGATAAGTATGCTCTGGTGCTAAACGGTAATCAACAGACACTACAACACAGCCTGCTTCTTTTACGAAACGCTGACATAATCCATCATCACCTTCTGGTACGCCCATTACATAACCACCACCATGAATCCACAACAATACAGGCAATGTATTAGTCTCACTTTTTAATTTATAAATACGCACACGTAATGGATCACCATCTGGACCATCAATCATTTGATCTACTACATCCATATCATCTGAAATCGGTGGTTTTGGAGAGCTTGCCATTCCTTCACGCACCTCGTCTAAGTATTCGAAATTTAAAGGTGGGAAAGCATCTAACAATTCTCGTAAATCCGGGTGAACACGTTTAATCATAAGTACTCCTCCTTTGATAACGCTTACATTATATTTATTGAAAAGTGCGATGTTTAATAAGCTAACCAACCAGCATCAACAGGAATGACTGCACCATTAATAAAGCTTGCCTGATCACTAGCCACAAGTAAAATGACATTGGCTATATCAATTGGCTCTGCTATCTTTGGTGCATTCATAGCACCTGATCCTACTCTTTGTTGCCCTAATTCATTTGGATTATTAAATACGGTGCCCATTTCTGTATTAACACCACCAGGTGCTAATACGTTACACCGAAGACCTTGATCAGCATACATAAATGCTGTGTTTTTTGTTAAACCAATGACACCATGCTTGGCTGCTGTGTATGCTACGCCTGCACGGGCACCGCTCATTCCAGCCGATGATGCTAAGTTAATAATGACTCCATGCTTTTGGGGTAAAAATATTTGAACCGCAGCACGACACATTCGCATTGTACCTGTTAAATTAATATCGATGATTTTAGCCCAGTAATCATCTTGGATATCACCAATCGGAGAGAAATTGTCCATGAAGCCTGCATTATTAACAACAATATCGACTTTTCCATAAGCTTCTAATGTTTGTTGAAATAAATCTTCAACATCACTTGCTGACGTAATATCAACTTTTACGGCTATTGCTTTTCCACCGGTTGCGATAATTTCATTTACTGTTTCATTTGCCTTTTCCATTTGGATATCCGCTACAACTACTTTTGCGCCATGCTCTACAAATAGCTGTGCGGTGGCTTTGCCAATACCTTGTGCTGCACCTGTAATAATCACTACTTTCTCATGTAGTATCACTTCTTCACATCCTTTAATTTTCTGAAATCGATGAGTACAATTGAAATTCTGCATAATTTGCAGCAGCTACTGCATCGCATTTCGCACGGTAATGATCAAAACCACCTAAATAAATGAGGAAACTACGAGGTTTCCCTTCGATGTTGGAACCGGTATACCATGAGTCTCCTTTTGTATATAGAGTCATTTCCGCTACTTCACGATTATGTTTGCTCCAGGCTTCCTCAGCCGCTTTCGAAGGCTCAATCGCATCAATGTCCTGCTTTTCTATATAATTGATACAATTGCTAATCCAATCTACATGCTGCTCGATAGCAGTAGGCATGACTACTATAACTGATGGGCTTTCTGGACCTGTAATCATAAAGAAATTTGGGAAATCATTTGTGGCTATACCGAGAAATGTCCGAACATTACCGCCACCTTGCCATTTATCATTTAATGATATGTCGTTTCTTCCTTTAATATCCATTCTTAGCAGAGGACCGGTCATGCCGTCATAGCCTGTTGCGTATATAATGACATCTAATGGTATTTCTTCTGTAGTCGTTTGAATACCGGAAGCGGTAATTCTTTCAATTGGTGTTTTGCGTAAGTTGACTAAACGGAGGTTTGAGCGATTATACGTTTCATAATAGTTCGTCCCTAAGGTTAACCGTTTAACACCATACATATAGCTCGGTAATAAAGATTCGGCTGTTTCCTTGTCTTGAACAATAGTTTTAATTTTATTGCGTATAAAGTCCGACACACATGCATTAGCTTGTTCATTGACCATCAAGTCATTATAGGTAGACGTCATATTAAAACCACCTGTATTCCAAGCTTCTTCAAACACAGCTTCTCGATCTTCGGCTGTATCCTCTAATGCAGATTTATTGCCAATAGATATAGCACTACCAGATGAGGAATAGTGTAATAAGTTACGAGTTTCTACATAGTTTTCTTTCGATTGATCAATAAATTTCTCTGTATAATCATAATTATTTGCTGGTAAGACGTACTGGGCTGTACGTTGAAACACAGTTAATTGTTTCGCAACTTTTGCAACCTCAGGAATTAGTTGGACACCGCTAGAGCCTGTTCCGATAACACCTACTCTTTTATTAGTAAGGTCGACAGGATCTTTCGGCCATTTTCCAGTATGATACGCTTCTCCTTTGAACTGATTGATTCCTTCAATTTTAGGTAAATTTGTTGCCGACAAACACCCGGCTGCGGAAATGAAGTATTTCGTTGATACGACCTCTCCATTTTTTAGCCGTACTTCCCAAACATTTTGTCGTTCATCGAATGTTGCGCCTACTACTTGCGTATTAAATTGGATATCTTTTCTTAAATCTAATTCATCTGTTACAAAGTTTAAGTAGTTTAAAATTTCTTGTTGCTTAGGGTATTTAGATGTCCAATTCCACTTTTTATACAGGTCCTCGGAAAATGTGTAACAATAATAAATGCTATCGATATCACATTTTGCTCCAGGATATAAATTCCAGTACCATACACCGCCAACCTCAGCTCCAGCTTCGTAGACGATAGCATTTAAGTTTAACTCGCGGAGCTTATGAAGCATGTAGATTCCAGCAAATCCAGCACCTACAACAACTGCATCTACTTGTTTATTAGGTTGCATAATGATTCCTCCTTTGTATTACATTTTAATTAATATTCAGAAAATTGAAAATTCCTCTAGATTAGGGTAATCTATACTAAATAAGGGGGGAGAAACTTGCATGCATATACTACCTTTTTAAAAAACATTTTTTCACTGCGCAGCAATCATACGCAAGAGGAATTATACATAAAGCTACTTGAGTCATACATGCAGAGCTTTCCCGTAAAAAGTGCATATTTACTTCGTTATTCTCCTATTCTTCAAATAGGGGAAGGGATTATTGCAATTAAAATGGATGATTATAAATTTATAACGCAATATGCCGAGGACCTTCGTAACGTACCAATTATTATGCAAGCTTTAAGAGAACGACGTGCGCTCTATGTAAAGGGGGTCGATTATTTAAAATTAATGCCGAGCAAATATATTACAAACAAAGAATCTGACCAATTTATCGTTGTCCCGATCTTTTGTGGGAATGTATCAATAGGCTATATATGTGGGGATGAGTTTGAAGAGGATTTCCAAATTTCAAATACTCTTTTGGAAGCGTTTACATTATTTGGACGTATAACAGGGGAACTTTTTGTACTACAACCTAAAGATTCAGAAATTTGTCCCTTAAGCAAGCGGGAACTTGAAGTAATGCAGTATGTAGCATTAGGAAAAAGTACAAAAGAAATAGCCGATTTTATTCAATTGAGTGATTTAACTGTGAATCAGTATATTAAATCAGCGATAAAAAAAATGCAGTCACAAAATCGTGTTGAAGCAATTGTAAAGCTTTGTAAATTAGGTTTGGTCTAATACATGGAGTACTTAGCCTATTAAATTCAAGTTCTATCTATGAGAGAATAATCCTATGAATGCTAACTACGGGATTTACTACGCTTTTACAATTCAGCTTGTCTTTTATAGACTTCAAATATAAAAAAGCTTACTCAAATTAATTTAAGTAAGCTTTCTAATATAAAAGTTAAAGAATACTATTTATGGTTTGTAAAGAGGGGGATTACCAACTTAAATTAGCATTTTTCACAGCATTTACAGTTGGGTTTTGTGCAAGCATACCACCGTCAGAGTTGATAACTTGACCAGTAATAAATGATGATTCATCGCTTGCCAAGAATAATGCTAAGTTTGCAATATCCATAGGATCACCGATACGATCTAATAACTTAACGTCTTTGTAAATGTCGATTAGAGCGCTTAAAGCTTCAGGTGCATTTTCAATCCGGTCTTTTGGCAGAACCATCCCCGGTGCGATGGCGTTACAGCGGATGCCTTGTTTCCCAAATTGTACGGCTGTTGAACGAGTTAAAGAAATAACCCCAGCTTTTGCAGCAGCATAAGCAGATTTCGTCATCTCACCAACTTGACCACCCATAGAGGTTGTATTGATGATGGAACCGCTGCCATTTTCGAGCATGAAAGGAATTGCATATTTTGTTCCAAGCATGACTGATTTTAAGTTATAGCGCATTGTTTCATCCCATTCGAATACATCCATATCACGAACATTCAAATCATTTTGGAAATCTAAGCGTGCAGCATTGTTGTGTAAAATATCTAAACGCCCATACGTATCGACAGCAGTTTGGATCATGTCCTTAATCATTTTTTCGTCACCAATATCAACTTGTTTTGCTATAATTTCTCCACCTGCAGCTTTAACTTCACCAACTACTCTTTCCAATCCAGCAACATTTATATCTGCTGCTACAACCTTTGCTCCCTCGGCTGCAAATAGTTTTACAGTAGCTTCTCCCATACCAGATGCAGCACCGGTTACGATGGCCACTTTGTCTTTTAAACGATTCATTGTGAAATCCCCCTATTATAATTTTGGAAAAAAACGTATCTATTAATTGTGTTTTTATATACGTTTTGCTAACTTGATTATATGAACTAATTTACACTTTGTAAAACAAAATGATTGAATTGGGGAGGTTAGGAATATGAGGTTGATAGATAAAGTTGTGATAATTACAGGCGCAGCAAGTGGACAAGGGGCAGAAGAGGCACGATTATTTGCCAAAGAGGGTGCTAAAGTAGTTGCTACAGATATTCAAAATGCTCTTTTACAGAAAGTTGTAACTGAAATTCAAGATGCAGGTGGTGATGCGATTGCCGTATTACATGATGTAACGTCCACTGCAGATTGGCAAACAGTAGTGAGTACAGCTATTGAAACATTCGGTAAAGTGGACATTTTAATTAACAATGCAGGAGTAACTGGACAGATTGGTCAAACCATTGAAGAGATTGACGAGAAAACTTGGAATTTTATATTAGATATCAATACACGTGGTCCATTTTTGGGCATGAAAGCTGTAATACCTGAAATGAAGAAAAATGGGGGAGGGAGTATCGTCAATATTTCCTCATTATCAGGAATATATGGTATAGGTAATCCAGCTTACAATAGTTCAAAAGGTGGTTTGCGTACTTTAACCAAAAATGTAGCATTGGACTATGGTAAATATAATATACGTGTCAACTCGGTTCATCCGGGTGTCATTGACACGCCTATGATTGCGGAGTTTACAAATGATCCAAAGAGCCGTGATTATACTTTAGCTTCAATTCCAATGAATAAGCTCGGTAAACCATCTGATATTGCTTATGCTGTATTATTTTTAGCTTCAGATGAATCGCAATTTGTGACTGGAATTGAATTAATTGTTGATGGTGGAGCATTATTACTATAGTTAATAAAGGGAGAGAGAAACATGAGATTACAAGGGAAGGTAGCAATTATTACAGGTGCAGCAAACGGAATGGGCGCTGCTGAAGCGAGAATGTTCGCAAAAGAAGGGGCAAAGGTTGTAGCGACTGATGTGAATGAAGAAAAGTTAATGGAGCTTGCTGAAGAGATTAAAGCTGCAGGCGGAAACGTGTTAGCGATGAAGCATAATGTGGCTTCTGAAGAAGAATGGAAGGCTGTTGTTGCGAAAGCCGTTGAAACATTCGGTAAAGTGGACGTACTAGTAAACAATGCAGGTGTAGCCATTAACAAGAATTTCTCAACCATGGAAATGTCTGAATGGAATTGGGTAATGGATATCAACTTAAACGGGTGTGTTCTTGGTATGAAGTATGCGATTCCTGAGATGAAAAAAGCAGGCGGTGGTTCTGTGATTAATATCTCATCAATCGGTGGTATTGTAGGAATGGCTGGTTCAAGCCCATATACAGCAGCTAAAGGTGCTTTGCGAGCATTATCAAAATCAGCAGCTGTCGAATACGGAAAAGATAAAATTCGTGTAAATTCTGTACACCCTGGGATTATCGTAACTCCAATGACTGCTCATACTATGGAGGCAAGCATGCCATACTATTCACTACATACACAGTTACCTTATATGGGTGAACCAGAAGACGTAGCAAACGGTGTGCTTTTCTTAGCATCAGATGAATCTCGCTTCATGACTGGTGCTGAATTAGTCATTGATGGTGGATGGACTGCATTATAATATTATTTAATCGCCTACTCTTTTCATGCTACTATAGAGAAGTAGGTGATAATAATGAAAATAGATCCACGGCAATTGAAATCAAAAGAAAAATTACATGAAGCATACTTATCCTTGTTAATTGAGGGACATGACAAATTATCCATTCAACTAGTATGCCAAAAAGCAGAAGTGACTAGACCGACATTTTACAAACTGTATAAGGATATAAATGAGTTGCGTCGGGATTTAATAGACATGTTACTAATGGAATTAAAAGAAGCTTTAACAATCCAAAATCCTAAGCCACTTAATGTCATATCTAAAGATGAAATGCCAGAAAACTTAATTTTGCTTTTTCAGCATATTCAAAAAAACAACATCGCATATGAGACGTTGCTAATTTATCAACCTGATGCATTATTTATAAATGGTATTCAAGACATTATAAAGGAATATGTAAAAGATGGGATTTATTTTTCGCAAACTCGTCCCTATTTAATTCATGTAGATGAGCAGCTTATCATTGCTTATGTTGCAGGAGCCTATTTGGAAAGTGTGAGATGGTGGATTAAAACCAATTATGAGACCTCGGCAATCGATATGGCTAAGACTCTTATCGAACTTTCTTTAAATGGACCGTATATAAAAAGACTGCCTTAAATGATACAATTCGGCAAGAAAACCTCCTGAAAGTTCTGTTTAAATGCCGCTCTATTATTGACAATAGAGTGGCTTTTTACCTAGAGCTCTGAAAGCATCTACAGAAATTCAAAGAAGAGGTTTAATAAGATAGCACAATATGCATGGTTTAGATTCCGACAGGGGCGACCCAACCCTCGATTTACTATTCTGATAATGCAAAACAAAACCATAAATAGAGTCCAAACATCTTTAATTCAGGTTTCCATTGATTATTTATACAAGCTGAAGCGCTTACTTCCATTTTTTCTAGTAATTCTGTACAATTTTTGTGGTGGGGGTAGGATACTATCTTTGTCTTTGGTATTGACCTAAAGTCGGATGGATCTTGTAGTCTACTAGGTGTTGTATCAGGAGCTGAAGTACCTATTATAAGAGAAATTGAGTTACATTACATATAAGATACGTTCGAATACCCACTGAAAGGACGGATGGTGTCATATATCAGCAAAGATTTGCTCCATCACACTAATATTCATTTTTTTATCAGCCTGTTCGAGTGATTATGTTGAGGGTTTGCCTAAAACACCATATAAAGAAATAACAGCCAATATGGTTGCTTTTGATGATAAAAACATCCCTTATTCGATAAAATTGGCGATTAAACACATTAGAAATGTACGAAGAAGGCAATGATTTTGAGTGGAGATTGGAATTATGATTTTACAGTTACTAACATGACTGACGGTCATATTACAATACAGTATTTTGGTTATTTTCAAAAGGACTCTCGCGGTTTTATCTTAATAGGTAAATGTAGGATGAACTAATTGAACCTGTTCAATTAAAGCCGGGAAAGGAAGTTCATGATAGAAATTACATGATGATTCGAATCTGAATCTTCCAGCTAATAAAGATGTGCTCAATCAGTTTGGACATCGGCCTATATGGTATTTGAGATTAATCATGAAAAGTATTATATAAATATGCCATTTAACATTCACTGATAGATACAGATACAAAATAGGGGCCGCCGTAGCTGCCCCTATTCTTCTTTTTATTCCCCGCTACCGCTATAGCTGATCAAGTTGGTGAAAATCCGGTAGGCTCCGGGTACTTGGTCCTGGATTTGCCGATAGAAGACGAGATTCGTATAAAGATAGGTTCCTTCGCCGTATTCAGCCATGAGGATGCCGCCTTCGAACGGGTCCTCGCCAGGGTCGGCCATCTTCACGAATGTTTCATATTCCGGTCCCCAGGCCATTGGGAAGTAGAGTCCTCGCTCCTGAACCCAATTGTCCCAATCTTCTGTGCCGATTTTATTTGGATAGTTGAACAGCGCCGATTCTGGCTTCAGTACTTCTACATCGGCCGTCTCGTCGGTGACACGCCAGCTGATGGACGGATTTCCGATTGTCAATGGATACGGTGCTGTAGTTTCGGCGTTCCAGCCGTCATTCGGTTTATGGTACTGAACGACAAGATGGCCGCCACTAGCGACGTATTCCTTGAGCCGCTCATTATTTGCCGCCAGGTCGCTCCGGGACAAGTAGGCACGGATTCCGGTCACGATTGTGTCGTATTGGCTCAGGTCACCGCTCTCGAGATCAGCTTCTGTCAGCTTGGTCATTTCAACTCCTGCATTGGTGAGATAATCGGCCACCTGGTCAAAGCCACTGTCGATATAGCCAATGTTCAGTAATTCATCAGTGGCAAGTTCAAACGCCGCTCCGTTGACAACAGCCGGATATAAGTAATAGAAGGTGCCGATATGGTCATAGCTGATTTCCTGGATGGTGTCGGTAAACTTCTTTCCGTCAGCTGTGGCGACCGCTTCGACCTCAAAGCTTCCAGCCTCTACCTTTGCAGGCGGCTTGAGCTTGAATTGTACTTCTTTTTCCTCCCCTTGCTTGCTGAGGTTGATCGCCGTTTTAGCAGGTGCTGCGGTCCAGCCATCAGGCAATGTCAAGGATACTTGTCCGCTGGTTTTACCGTTGCGATTGTTCTTCACCTTAACGGTCACAGGGATTTCATCCTGGACGTTTGCTGTATTTACAACGATATCCTCAGGTGAAAGCGTCAGGCTTAAGTCAGGCAAAACGGCGATGGTTTCGCCGAATTCAACTGGATGGGCTGTTTTTGCTCCGTTTGCTTCATAGCTGACAGCCGCCTGGATCGCTGGCTCCTCATATGCATGGTAGTAGCTCGCATCCTTTGGCACCTGGACTGTGAAGGTTACCGTCTCAGTCTGGCCCGGCCTCAAGGTCAGCCCCTTGTTGTGCTTGCCGCGATCTTTTCCTTTGTCTTTCCCTCTGTCATGTCCCCGATGCTTTCCTTTCTCCTTGCCTTTCCCTTCATCTGATTCCTGAACCTTCCAATCTTTTTGTGCAGTCAGGGAGGCAGAGATGCCTTTCAATGTCTCGCTTCCTTTGTTTTTTAGAGTTACCTTGATTGAGGTTTTGGCGCCTCTTGTTAGGATATCCACGCCTGAGTCGATGGAAGTCTCAAGGCCGGAAGCTTCAAAGCTTGCTTCCTGCAGCTGTTCCTCCTTGAGGGAGAGCTTGTGGAGCAGGTCGTTTTTCAGCTGTGCATCTAACCGTACCCGCTTTGTTTTCTTAGTTAGCTCCCGGACTTCCTTGAGCGCTTTTTGGCTTTCTTCAAATATCTCCTCATTGTCAGGGTAGCTGTCGATGATGCCGTTAAGCCTGTCTTGGAGTTTCGAGAACTGCTGCTTTAGGCTTCTTTCCTTCCTTGGCAGCTCATCGGCCCATTCGGAAAAGTCATACGGAATTCCGGCGAACAGGTCGTTGTCTCCATCTGCAACAACAGCAGACTTGATCAGTTCAAGATGGCTCTGCCGGGGGGCAACAGGGATGTCGTTGCCCATGCCTTGGCTTTTATGCATGAATCGGGACTGTTCGCCAAGCTGCGGATAAGACATTTGGTAAATCGGGTCGTAATCGCCGATTTCAATCGACGTAGTGGCTGTGGCCTGTGAAGTAGCAGGAAGATAAAATTTCTTCACCTGCCAGACGCTGAGACCTTCCCTCAGATGTTCAGGGAATACAGACGAATCGGCTGCATCCTCAAACGCCTTTTCACTCAGGATCGAAATCGTGCGGTGATGGCCGTGCTGGCTTGCGTCATTACGGAATGATGGCATGAGAATATCTGGCTGATAAGTACGGATAAAACGAATGAGGCGCTCATACGTCAATTCCTCACCCCATTTTTCGAGTGTTTCTTCTGTGCCTTTTGAAAAGCCGAAATCGTAAATGGCATCAGATGTTGTTTCACTCAGGTGATAGGCTTTGACACCGGTGATCTTCGCTGCTTCAATCATTTCTCGGGAGCGAATGATGCCAAGGCCATTGTCGAGCTCTGACCCAATTTCATTCTGGCCGCCTTCACCGCGGTTGGCAATCAGGCTGGCTGTTTTCACTCCCAGCCCACGAGACAGATAGGCGAGCAGGTCGCTCCGTTCATCGTCAGGGTGTGCGCCGGTATTAAGGAAGGTGACGGTGGTGCCGAGCGGCTTGACTGCACTCCAGAGTTCAGCATCAGGCTCCTTTGCGCTGGCAGCAGGTTGGAAGAATGGGAATATCGACATGACGAGTAGGACAGACAGGAATCCACTAAGGAACTTCTTCATCTTTTTACCCCTTTCAATATTTGGTGGCTGACCAGAAACGCTACACCCTCCTTTACTCTTTAGGTACTGAAGTTAGTTACAGAAATTAACCAACTAAAAGGTATTCCTTCTCTATATTTACCATATAAAGGAAGTTGAAGTAAATAAAATCTATTCTGAATATTAAAAATAATTATTTTGAACTAGCCGCATTATAATTTTGAATATTTTTAATATTATGTATTGTAAACATTTGTATTTTTTAGTATATTTTAGTTGATTCTGAAAACTTACTAACTGATTAAGGCCGTGATGTTATGAGGGAAACTTCGAACCATGTGCGAGACAATAAGAAGAAAAGGGTATTGCAGTGCATTAAGAACAACTCTTCGATTTCTAGGTCGGAAATCGCCGCAAGGATTCACCTCAGCAAGCCGACTGTTTCTGCACTTGTTGATGAACTAATCCAGGAAAGCTGGGTTCGTGAACTAGGGAGTGGCAAATCTACCGCTCAGGGGGGAAGGAGGCCGATCAAGCTGCAATTTAATGAAAAAGCTGGCTATGTCGTCGGCACGGACATAGGTGGAACAAAGGTCAAGACAGTTTTGGCCGATCTTGGAGGAAATATAGTCGCTTCTTCAAATTTCAGGACATCACAGTACTTGAAGACGGGCGTATTGAGGCAGATTTCAAAGGAAGTCGAGGAGATGATTGAAGAAAGCGGCATCAATCCCTCGCAGATTTGGGGGATGGGCGCCGGCGTGCCTGGTATCACTGATACGGAGAACGGGGTCGTCATCGAGGCGCCAAGCCTTGACTGGGTTCGCTATCCATTCCTTGCCGAAGCGAGGAAATATTTTCCCTACCCTGTCTATGTGGACAATGATGTGAATGTCGCTGCGCTCGGGGAGCAATGGCTTGGTAATGCCAAAAACAAGGGAAACATCCTGTTTATCGCCGTCGGCACAGGCATCGGCAGCGGTATCATCATTAATAACCGGCTGTATCGAGGATCGTCCTCTGCTGCGGGTGAGATTGGCTATATGGTCACGGACAAGGAACATATAAAAAGTGATTTCCAACCTGTTTTCCATCGATACGGCTACCTTGAAAGCGTAGCCGGAGGCAAGGCGATTGGCGAGAGGCTGACCAGTAAGATTCGGCAGTATCCGGAGCATCCTCTCTATAAGGAGGTGGCTGCCGGAGAGCTTCCTAGCGAAATGGCGTTCAAGTTTGCCAGGGCTGGCGACAGGCTTGCACTAGAAGTGGTGGAGGAATCGATCGAGCATTTGGCGTACGGGGTGATTAACGCGGCCAGCCTGTTAAATCCGGAAGTCATCATCTTTGGAGGAGGTGTTATGAAATCCGCTGACTTTATCTTGCCGAGACTGAAAGAAACGGTGAGCCAGTATTTGCCCAGCTCCGTTGAACTGAATATTTCCGGACTTGGAGACAATGCAGGCGTCCTTGGATCCGTCTCGATGTTTTTGCGTGAGCATGAAAGCATCATTCAAACTATGTAAGGGGGAATTAAGATGAAAAAGAAAAAATGGTCCATATTCACGGCGGTATCGATGTCCGCGGTACTCCTTTTGTCTGCCTGCGGTGGCTCTGAATCAACTGGTGGGGGTTCTGAAGGTAAAGGTGGCGGTAAAAAAGAAGAGTTAGAAGACAAGGTTGTTGTCTACTCTCCGCACGGCAAGGACATTCTATCCAAATTCGAACAGCAGTTTGAAGAAAAATACGGGATTGACGTGGAGTGGCTCGATATGGGCTCGCAGGAAATCCTTGACCGAGTCCGTTCTGAAAAGAACAATCCACAGGCGGATGTATGGTGGGGAGCTCCATCAACCAACTTTGATCAGGCTAAAGATGAAGGGCTTCTTGAGCCTTATGAGCCATCCTATGCTGCCAGCCTGGAAGAAGGATTTTATGATCCGGATTGGCACTGGTCTGGAACAAGCCAGACGCCTGAGGTCATTATGTACAACAGCAAGGAGCTGAAAAAGGAAGAAGCGCCGAAGGATTGGGATGAACTGCTTGACCCGAAATGGCAGGATGAAATCATCATCCGCTATCCACTGGCTTCCGGCACGATGAGGACAATCTTCTCCGCGATGATTTACCGCGATTTCAAGGATTCGAATGATCCAAAGGCTGGTTACGAATGGCTCGAAAAGCTAGATGCGAACACGAAGGAATACGCGGCAAACCCTGAGATGATGTACAACAAGATTGCCAAGGGAGAAGGCCTCCTATCCGTATGGGCGATGCCGGATGTCGTCATGCTGAAGGAAAACAAGAACTATCCGTTTGAATTTATCGTTCCAGAAAGCGGAACGCCGGTCCTTACGGAAGGAATCGCTGTTGTGAAGGGCGCAAAACATTCGAAGGCCGCAGAGGCTTTCTATGAGTTCGTTAACACAGAAGAAGCGGCGAAAATCCTCGCTGAGGAATTTTACCGGATCCCGACAAGGACAGATGTAAAGGACCTCCCTGCGTGGATCACCGAAACAGAAATCAAGCCGATGGACATCGACTGGAAGGTTTTCCAGGAGCAAAGTGACGGCTGGATGAAGTATTGGGATGAGAACATCAAGAGTGGAGAGAAAGAAATTAAAGAATAGGAAGTGTACCCGGTATGGCGTCAATAACAATAGATAATGTCCAGAAAGCCTTTGGTAAAGTAGTGGCCGTTGATCAGCTCAATCTCGACATCAAGGATGGTGAGTTCTTCACCTTTCTTGGGCCGAGTGGCTGCGGCAAGACGACAACGCTCCGGATAATCGCGGGCTTCTATTATCCGACTAAGGGTATTGTACGCTTTGGCGACAAGGATATGACGCGCGTACCTCCTGAAAAACGCAATACGGGCATGGTGTTCCAGAATTATGCCCTTTTCCCTCATATGACGGTGTTTGAAAATGTCGCGTTCGGTTTGAGGGTCAGGAAGGTAACGTCAAGTTCCGTCAAGGCCCGGGTAGCGGATGTGCTCCGCAAAGTCAGGCTGGAGCAATACGCAGAGCGTCAGGTCAGTCAGCTAAGCGGAGGCCAGCAGCAGCGGGTCGCCCTTGCAAGAGCGTTGGTAATCGAACCGGAGATCCTTCTCCTTGATGAACCCTTAAGTAACCTGGACGCAAAGCTGCGCGACGAAATGAGAAGCGAGATTCTGCGGCTTCAGAAGGAATACAAGATAACAACGATTTATGTTACGCATGATCAGGCAGAGGCGCTTTCGATGAGCGACCGAATTGCCGTATTCAATTTTGGGGTCTGCCATCAGGTTGGCACGCCATCGGAAATTTATAATGAACCAGCGAATGATTTTGTCGCCGATTTCATAGGTGAAATCAATCTTCTTCCAGCGGAGGTCGAGAATGTGGGGGAGGATAGGCTGACGGTTTCAGCCAAAACGGCGGGCGCCCCGCTCAAACTCCAGGTCCGCAATACTCCGTTCCATTATAAAACTAAGAACAAAGGTAGCTTGGCCCTGTCGATTCGTCCTGAATCGATCAGGATCCTCGCTGGCAAGGAGGAGCGTGCGAATGTTTTCCCTGGAAAGGTCTCCAAGGTCGAATTTCTCGGTTCGCTCGTTCAAACGGTCATCGAGGTTCAAGGCCATCAGCTGCAGGCAAGCCTTTTAAATAACGTCTATTCCAACCTGAAGGTGGGGGATGAGGTATGGGTGGAACTTCCTGAGGATCAGATTCGGCTCATTGTGGCAATAAGTGGTGATACGCCATGATAAAAAATCGCGATAACCGACTGACGCTGTGGATTCTGATCCCCGTCTTGCTCGTCCTCATTGCATACGTGCTCTATCCATCGCTGAAAACGATGATTGAAAGTATGCAGCGTGACGGCATGTTTTCGATGGCCAATTATCAGGATTTCTTTGTCCAAGAATCGAGGACGAACCTTGAAGCACTTTGGAATTCCGTGTACATATCAGTGCTGAGCGTCATTTTCAGTGCGCTGATCGGGATTCCCCTCGCGTTCATTTTTAATCGGTATGAATTTCCGGGCAGGGGATTCTTTGCTTCGGCGGCAATCATGCCAATCGTGCTGCCGTCTTTGGTCGGCGTCATGGCGTTCATGTTTTTATACGGAGAATCGGGCCTGATCCCGAACGCGATCAAGGACTTGTTTGGCCTTGACGATGTGCCGTTCAGCATTGGCGGCGTCTCAGGCATCCTGATCGTCCACGCCTATACGATGTATGTGTATTTTTATATGACAGTGTCGTCGGCAATCAATAAAATCGACCCGTCACTAGAGGAGGCCGCCTCCAATCTGGGGGCAAGCCGATTCAAGGTGTTCTGGAAGGTCACCTTTCCGCTCCTGACGCCGGCGATTGTTGCCGCATCGCTGCTCGTGTTCATGATTTCGATGGCCTCTTTCAGCGCGCCGTTCCTGCTTGCCGGCGGCTACCGGGTTTTGAGTTTGCAAATCTATTTCTCTAAAATCAATGGGGATATGGAGATTGCGGCGACACAATCTGTCATTCTCTCGGTCGTGTCGATTTCGTTCCTATTGTTTATGCGCTGGTACCAGAACCGTAAAGATTACCGGATGGCCACAAAGGGGATTGGCGCCCACAGGAGCGAAGTGAAGAGCCCAGTAATGAAGGCCTTCATGGTGACAGCCGGCATCATCGGTGTTATTATCCTGCTGCTGCCGCATTTTACGATCCTGCTCCTGTCACTTGTGCCTGACGGGACGTGGACATGGCAGACGTATCCGAGTGTGTTCAACTTTGAAAACTACCGGATGCTTTTCCAGGACCCAAATATTTTCAAACCGCTCCAAAACAGCTTGCTGCTGTCGGTGATTGCAACGGTCGGGAATTTCGTGTTCGGTATATTCGCTTCGTACCTCCTTGTGAAAAGGAAGTTCGTGGGCAAGAGCTTCGTCGACATCCTCGTGATGATACCGTGGGCTTTACCGGCAACCGTCATCGGGATGAACCTGATCTTTGCTTTCAACGAGCCGACACCGTTTTCCTTCGGGCAGATTTTGGTCGGGACGTTCTGGATTCTGCCGCTGGCCTACTTTGTTCGGCATATCCCGCTCGTTGTTCGTTCAACGAACGCAGTACTCGAGCAGCTTGACGACTCGATTGAGGAAGCTGCGCGGAGCCTCGGGGCGAAATGGTTCTACACCTTTAGGAAGGTCATCCTCCCGATTATCATGCCGGGAGTGCTTGCGGGTACACTTCTTGCCTTTGTAGAATCGGTTGGGGAATTCCCGACATCCGTCCTTCTTTACACGCTGTCGAACCGCCCGATATCCATTGAAATCATGAATCAGCTTCGCATGTTCAATATGGGGCAGGCCGCAGCCTATGGGATGATTCAGATCACCTTGATCGCCGTCGTCCTGTTCATCTCGAACAAGTTCTTTGGCGTCAAAGCCGAAAATTCCTTGTCGTAAGAAAAGCGGAAACGCCTTGTACAACCCCGACAAACATAGGACAAGAAAGCATAAAAGCTGCCCTCTAACTTTTATTGGCCTGGCTGGGCTAGGAAGTCGAACTGGAAGGTTCTAGCTTCAAAGTTTTATAGTATATTATCTTCAAAACATGACCCAGCCCCAAGATTCTTTTGGGGCTGTCCCTTTGACACCATGGAATCTATTCCATGCTCAATCAAGCTACCGCCTTTTAGAATGAGGCGTAAAATCGGAGATGAAATGATGAAAAAGCGAGAAGAATTCATTCAGAGTGAAGGGATTTACTTTCCGGGAAAAACATATGCAGAAGAGCTTTTGATGCCTGTGTTTAACGACCAGCGTGATTATCTGTTTGAGGTGATGTTTGATATCCACCGCGCTCATGTCATCATGCTGGCCGAGCAGAAAATCATTGAGGAGTCAGAAGCGAAGACGATGCTTGAGGGCATCAACAAGGTTGGAGAGACAGATTGGACTCAGCTTTCATACCTTCCTGAATTTGAGGATTTGTTCTTCATGATGGAAGCAAAGATCGGCGAGGAAATCGGCAGCGAGCTTGCTGGAAAGATTCATATCGGCCGGAGCCGAAATGATATGGGGATCGCGATGTATCGCCTTGTTCTGCGCCGTCATTTGCTTAGACTGATTGGCAATATGAATCGCCTGTCAGAAGCGCTGCTTGAACAGGCAGCTGATAACAAGGAGACGTATATGACAGGCTATACGCATACACAGCCGGCACAGCCGACGACGCTCGGTCATTATCTGCTTGCAATCTATGATGTCCTTCAGCGTGACATCAAGCGGATGCAGGCAGCTTACCGGACAGTGAACCAATCTGCGCTTGGGGCCGCCGCCCTGACAACTACGGGATTTCCTGTCAACCGGGAGCGGATGCGTAATCTGCTTGGCTTTGACGGGATTATTGAAAACTCCTATGATTCGATTGGCGGTGCAGATTACTTACTTGAGACAGGAACGGCCTTGATGACATGCATGGTAAACACCGGACGTTGGATCCAGGACTTCCTTCAGCATGTGACGCGGGAATTCGGCACCTTCCGTGTGGCGGATCCATATGTCCAGTGTAGCAGCATTATGCCGCAAAAACGAAATCCGGTTTCGATTGAACATTCGCGCTCTATTGCAAGCAGTGCGTATGGCGATGCGCTTGCGGCTGTCGGGATGGTGCATAATACACCGTTTGGCGACATCGTTGATACCGAGGATGATCTTCAACCCCATCTATACCGGTCTTTCAACAATGCCAGCCGTGTGATGCGGCTGATGTACGCAGTCATTGCCACGCTTGAGGTCGATAAGGAGCACGCCCGGAAGATGGCGAATAAATCAAGCATCACAATTACGGAGCTGGCGGATACGCTCGCGCGTGACTACGGGATCTCGTTCAGGAAAGCTCACTCAATCTCGAGCAGAATTTCAAAGGAAACCGCAAGTCTCAGGAAAGAGCTATATGACTGGGATATTGCCGAAATCAACAGCATGATTGCTGAAACAGTAGATGTTAACTTGACCAAGGAGGAATGGCAGAAAATCATTTCTCCAGAGTATTTTGTTGAAATCCGGAGCATCCAGGGTGGGCCAAGCCCGAAGGAAGTCGCGCGGATGATTGCCGAACGGGAAAAGACATTGGCCACACAGGACAAGGAGTATCTCGCTATTGTGGAGGAGCTTGAGCAAAAGCGGAAAGAACTACTTGAATTCCGGTTTTAAAAGAGGAAGGAGAAAAGTCATCCGGATTTTTCTCCTTTTTTATGGATAGATAGATTTTAAGAGGGTAAAAAGAATCGTATAAATAGTGATGATGCGGAGGGTGATAGGAATGAAATTGATCTGTGTAAAAGATACCGGCGAGATGAGCCAGCGTGCCTGTGACATGCTGGCTGAAGAGATTGACAGGCTAGAAGCACCAGTGCTTGGGCTTGCAACAGGCTCAACGCCTGAAGGTCTGTATCGCTGCATGGCCGGGGAATTCAAAAATGGGAATCTTAGCCTAAGAAAGGCGACAAGCTTCAATCTGGATGAGTATGTGGGCATCGGCTCAGATGATCCGAACAGCTACCGTTACTATATGGAGGAGAAGCTGTTCCGCCATGTTGACATCATGCGAGACCGGACGAATGTTCCGAATGGGATTGCCGCCATCCTGGAGGAAGAATGCTTCGCCTATGAAAAGAGGATTAAGGAAGCGGGAGGCATTGATCTCCAGGTGCTTGGGCTTGGACAGAATGGCCATATTGGTTTCAATGAACCTGGCACCTCATTTTTGAGCCGGACGCATATCGTAGACCTCGCTCTATCTACGCGCAAGGCAAACGCCAGGTTTTTCACCAGTTTTGAAGATGTGCCAAAGCAAGCAATCACTATGGGAATCAGCACCATAATGGAAAGCAGAATGATCCTTCTGCTCGTTTCGGGGAAAGAGAAGGATCCCGCAGTAAAACGGCTGTTTGAAGGCAAAATATCTGAGAACTTCCCCGCTTCGGTTTTAAAGGAGCATCCGAATGTCATTGTCATCGCCGATGAAGACGCACTTGGAGGATTTAACCCTGATTTAGTAGAATAAAAGAAAATAAGCCGGGCGAGGACGCTCTCCCAACGTCTCTTTTGGAGGGGAATGACATGGTTGGAGTAAAAACGGTAAATCTTGACGGTGAGAAAGTCCATATTTTCAATAGTGCGATTTATATATTGGAAACTTCATCCGGATTTTCATTAGAGCTCGACATCATCGTGAGCGAGGTAGCTCTAAAGAAATATAGCAGTCGCGAGAGCATTATCGCTGAAATTGAGCTGAGCGATAGCAGAGTAATCAGCTCATTCATGTATATAAAATCCATTCCTGGTCGTCTCCCACAGTTGAACTTGAATTGCTCGATTGATGGTCCCAATGAGTACCAGGGTCTTTACTCTATCAATGAGAACGAGACCAATTTTCCTAATATTGAGAAGGGTATTTCCCTTGCCGACATAAGGAAAGTCGAGATGCCTGATGAAAAGATCACCCTTAAGCTCACGCTGCCAATTGACCAGGTCGAATGGCTTCGCGGAAAAACATCAAAAGAGCTCAAACAGATATTCAAAGCAATTATCTATGACCATATGAATTAAATATACCAATATATTTTAAAGAAAATAAAGGGAGTCGGATGAAAGAACTGTTTCTTTAGCTTGATTGGTACAGACTCAGCGAAGAATGAGAGTTACTTCTTCATTACCAATTGGAAATCAGGAATAGAATTATAAAGCTTTATATAGCGTATAAGCAAGGGCTCTAACACCATATGAGGAACCTGTACTCCTGTGTATGATAGTGTATTCATGGAAGTTTAATCTTTTGGATATAGGAAGAAAAATAAATTAATATTACCATATATTACTTGTTGAAATATAGATAAATACAGATTAGAATAAAAAAGCAGTTAACGAGATAGTTTGAAATTAATTAAAAGCTCGAGGATCACAGGTACGAGTCCTTCATGGCTCACCATCTATAAACATGCGGGTGTGGCGGAATTGGCAGACGCACCAGACTTAGGATCTGGCGCCTTACGGCGTGGGGGTTCGACTCCCTTCACCCGCACTTATATGCGGAAGTAGTTCAGTGGTAGAACACCACCTTGCCAAGGTGGGGGTCGCGGGTTCGAATCCCGTCTTCCGCTCCAATGCCAAGTTATATGCCGGGGTGGCGGAATTGGCAGACGCACAGGACTTAAAATCCTGCGGTAGGTGACTACCGTGCCGGTTCGAGACCGGCCCTCGGCACTAGTTTTTTGCAAGAATGCGCCCGTAGCTCAATTGGATAGAGCGTTTGACTACGGATCAAAAGGTTAGGGGTTCGACTCCTCTCGGGCGCGCCATTCCTTTCAGGGAAGTAGCTGAGCTTGGTAGACTACTTGGTTTGGGACCAAGGAGCCAGGTTCGAATCCTAAAAAATATGGGGCCTTAGCTCAGCTGGGAGAGCGCCTGCTTTGCACGCAGGAGGTCAGCGGTTCGATCCCGCTAGGCTCCACCATTACTTAACTTAAACCCAATAGGATTTTGATTTTGACGATGTAGCACAGGTGGTTAGAGCAGACGGCTCGTGACTTTCCGGCCGCAAGTTCGAGTCTTACAAGGTCCACAACCTATATGGAGGAATACCCAAGTCTGGCTGAAGGGACCGGTCTTGAAAACCGGGAGGCGGGTTAAACCGCGCGGGGGTTCGAATCCCTCTTCCTCCGCCATATATACCTTAAATACCTTGTAGTATATGGAAACAAATTATTATTGTCGCGGGGTGGAGCAGTCTGGTAGCTCGTCGGGCTCATAACCCGAAGGTCGCAGGTTCAAATCCTGTCCCCGCAATAAATGGTCCGGTAGTTCAGTTGGTTAGAATGCCTGCCTGTCACGCAGGAGGTCGCGGGTTCGAGTCCCGTCCGGACCGCCATTTACATAATGAAGTCGGCTCAGTAGCTCAGTCGGTAGAGCAAAGGACTGAAAATCCTTGTGTCGGCGGTTCGATTCCGTCCTGAGCCACCATTATAAATTAATATTTAATAAGTAATTATTTCCTAAATATTATGCCGGTGTAGCTCAATTGGTAGAGCAACTGACTTGTAATCAGTAGGTTGGGGGTTCAAGTCCTCTTGCCGGCACTCAAAATAATCGGAGGGGTAGCGAAGTGGCTAAACGCGGCGGACTGTAAATCCGCTCCTTCGGGTTCGGCAGTTCGAATCTGCCCCCCTCCACCATTCATTATAGGGGCATAGTTTAAAGGTAGAACAGAGGTCTCCAAAACCTCCAGTGTGGGTTCAATTCCTACTGCCCCTGCCAATAGTTATGGCGATTGTTACGAAGTGGTTAACGGATCGGATTGTGGTTCCGACATTCGTGGGTTCGAATTTCATCAACCGTCCCATAGATGCGGGTGTAGTTTAGTGGTAAAACCTCAGCCTTCCAAGCTGATGATGAGGGTTCGATTCCCTTCACCCGCTCCAAAAAATCATATTGGCCTTTAGCTTAGCTGGTTAGAGCACACGCCTCATAAGTTTCAGTATAGTTAGAGTCGCCCACATTATTATTCCGCAGTAGCTCAGTGGTAGAGCACTCGGCTGTTAACCGAGCGGTCGTAGGTTCGAATCCTACCTGCGGAGCCATTTGGCCCCTTGGTCAAGCGGTTAAGACACCGCCCTTTCACGGCGGTAACACGGGTTCGAATCCCGTAGGGGTCATAAAACCATGTACAATAGGTACATGGTTTTTTTCTATTTGCGACAATCTTCTTATAGCTGTTGACCCTCAATTTTTATCTTTAGTGGGACCTATGGATGCTTCTCTGATTCTAATGTAAGTTTAGGGATTACTTTTGAGTAAAGGTAATAAGGTAGAAGAGGAGGATGCTATTCTGAAATGCACAGAAAAAACCGTAGGCGATGCTGATAGTACACCTCTCGGTTCCGATGAATACATAGGGATTGGATTACCTACTCTTATGATAACGAGAAACATTCTTCTACCAATCCCTGATAAAGGTAATTATAGAAGGAGATTCACACGTAAAAGTCAGATTCGATAAGGACTCAAATCAATCCGGTGAACATTTTGGACTTCACTGAATTAACGGAGGCAACTAAATCCGTTGGAAACACTGGCTTGTACAGTATTTATCGGATGTATAAAAATTCAGGTATAATGATTTTTTTCTGAAAAAAAGAGAGAAGGATCAACCCCTTGAGACACTTGTGGTTAAGCCTTCTTAAAAAGTATGGACCCCCACCCTGTCAATTTACTATTCCTAATCTTATACACAATATATGCATAAATATAGTCCGAACAGTCCATTAATACAGGGTGGCAACGACAATTTATACAAGCTGAATCGATTAATTCCATTGTTTCTAGAAGTTCTGTGCAATTTTTGTGCATTCTGTATAAGAATGACTATGGTGGGTGAAAGGTAGGGTACAATTCTTATGGTTAATGCAATTAATAAATATAACTTCTCTATAGCGATTGATTATAGATTAGCGTTGACTACTCTCCTAATGGAATGCCAGTGAATAATTGGTTATGTAAATAAAGTAAGCCTAAGGACTGGTAGATAGTCATCTTGCTTTATTAAATGGATATGTTAAAGTACTGGGAAATTCGAAAAAATCGTAAAAACCAGCTTTGAGTATTCAAAATTAAAGCTGATTTTTACAATTAAAAAATAAGTGATTAAATAGAATGACGATGTTTTAGCCAATAAATCTAACCTATTAGATGGGTTAATGCATTCCCTCACTAAGATCACGTTATACTAAAGTAATGTAGTAATATGAACCTCTTTCCCCCTCTATTTCTTTCGTTCTTTATGTAGCAAATATCTTTCCCCAAAGTTAAATAATCGTAAATGTACTTTACTGTTTCCTCAATGAATTTATCTGAACCTCACTCGCGATATTTAGTTCAAAAAAATCCAAATCATGTTATAACAATCCAAAATTCCCTTTAATTCCTTTCCCTGCTGTAGTAAAAATTTGTTAATATTATGTTATATTATGGGATTTAATTCAAATGATTATAAATTTTATGAACTACAAATAAAATTTTCAGAGGGGGACTTTATCTTGTTAGATTTAGATTTTTCTAAAATAAGAAGTTTTGATGGAAGCCAAGACAATGGATTTGAAGAACTTATCTGTCAACTTGCACATTTAAAAAAGCCTGAAAACGCTAATTATTTTGTGAGAAAAGAGGGGGCTGGAGGGGATGCTGGTGTTGAATGTTATTGGAAGCTCCACGACGGTACAGAACATGTATGGCAAGCGAAATATTTTACAGATAGGATGGAAGATGAACAATGGAATCAGATTTCTAAGTCTGTTGCTACAGCTATAGACAAGCATCCACAATTAACAAAATATTATGTTTGTCTGCCTAGAGATTGGACAGACAGTAGAAAGGTGACTTCCTCTGGGAAACCTGTCCGTTCAGCCTGGGTGAAATGGGAAGAACACGTAAAGAAATGGGAATTGTTGGCTGGTTCAAAAGGGATGAAAGTTGATTTTATATACTGGTGCAAGCATGATATTAGTCTCATGCTTCAAACCGATGATTCTCACTTCGCGGGCAGAGCTTTATATTGGTTTAATGAACCTATTGTTCATCCACAGATACTTAAAAATATAGCTTTAAGGTCGAGAGAAGCTTTAGGGGAGAGATTTACACCAGAGAATCATTTAGATTTACCTATAGCTGATCAGTTTGATGGTTTGAGCCTAAGTCCAGAGTGGAAAAAGCGTCAAAGGGATAAAAGAACCTTAATTATGAATCAAATAAAAAAACTTGATACAGAGTTTTTTACAAAGATTAATCTTCAAAAAGATAAGAATTGTTGGGCAGATTTATATAAGGAACTTAAAAATTTAAATAATGCGTTCAATGTGTTAATAGACCACCAGACTTCTATTACTCACTTTAAAAGACTTCAAGATATATATTGCACCATAGAAATATTAATAGAAACATGTCGTTCTACTATCTTTGATATGTTGGATAAAGAAACAGATGAGGAAATAATAAAGAAATGGAGGGGATTTGAGAATAAATTCCATCGGATAGAGGGGGAATTATCTGAATTGAAATCATTCTTATTTGGAAAAGCTGTACAAGCTACGATGAGTAAAGCTGCGTTGCTTTTAGGGGAAGCTGGTATTGGAAAATCGCATTTGCTGTGTGATATCGCACTTAAACGATTAGATTCTTCCTTGCCAACACTCTTTTTACTTGGTCAAAGATATTCTGGAGGCAATCCACTCAATTTTATACTAGAACAATTAGATATTCGAGGAGGATCTTATACCCAGGTTCTAGGAGCGCTAGATGCAGCTGGTGAGGCAAAGAAAACTAGAACACTAATTATTATAGATGCAATTAATGAAGGGCATTACAAGGATGAATGGATAGATCATATTTCTTCGTTCCTTATGGAAATTTCTAATTATCCTCACCTATCCATAATATTGAGTTGTCGTAGTACATATGTAGATTACATTCTCCCTGAATTACCAGAAGAAAAGCTTACCCGTGTATATCATACTGGATTTAGGGGCTTTGAACATAGGGCAGCTATGAAATATTTAGCTAATCAAGGTATCTCAAAGCCAAGTGTTCCAATTATTTCACCAGAATTTAGTAATCCGTTATTTTTAAAAACATGTTGTAAAGCACTAAAATTAAATGGATATACATCTTTTCCAAAAGGATTATATGGACAAAGTAATCTGTTTAATTTTTATATAGAGAGTGTTGAAAAAATTATAAATAGGAAAAAGAAATATATTCCTGGTCAAAGAGTAGTACAAAATGCCTTGAGCGAATTCGTTCAATTACTTTATCCTGATAACTTGTTTGGTATTAATATTTCAGAAGTATTTAAGAAAATAAATGAATATGATACCAATCCCCACCTCGGAGATAATTTAATAACACTGTTAATTGATGAAGGAATATTATCATTAGATATTATTCCGGAACAAAATAACAAACGTGGAATAGAAGTGGTGCGATTTACTTATGAAAGATTTAGTGATCATTTTATTGCACAATATATCATTAACCAAATAGACAAAGAAGATATCATAATTCATTTTATGGAAGATGGATTAATTGGAAAGTTGATAAAAAATGGTCGTGGCAAGTCAGGTATAATCGAAGCACTCGGAATTGGCTTCCCCGAGAAACTTAATAGAGAATTTATTGATTTTGTGCCAGAGGATTCAATAAATTATGATTGGTTATTTTCCAGCTCATTTATAGATGTTATACAATGGAGAGCAAAAGAATCTTTTACAGAAAGGTCTATTGAACTTCTAAACATGATTCACGGTTATGTATATCATTCTGTAGCAATCGATAAAGTATTATTTTTATCTACAGAACCAGAACACCCATGGAATGCAGATTTTTTGGATGGAAACCTTACACGTATGACTTTAGCTGAGCGGGATAATTTTTGGTCAACCCATATTGCTATTAATGATCAGGAAGAGGATGAGGATCAAGCTGAGTCAATAGTAAGAACAATAATAGACTGGTCTCTTTTGGCAAATCTACATGAGGTAGAGACTGAAAGATTAAGACTAACGGCAATAACATTATTATGGATGACAACTACATCAAATCGAAAAGTTCGTGATCAATCTACAAAATCATTAGCAAGGATACTATCATTTTCACCAGAATTAATACCAAACCTTATAAAAAAGTATCACAATATTAATGATCCCTATATGGTGGAGAGGCTATACGCTGCTGTTTATGGTGCAGTTTGTAATATTAATAGTGAAGAGATAATAAAAGAACTTGCACGGGTTGTATTCGAAAATGTATTTGAAAATGGAGAACCATATCCACATATATTAATGCGAGATTATGCAAGGGGGGTATTGGAACTTGCGTGTAATAAAGGGATTCTTCCAAGCACGATAAATCCAGAAGTATTTAGACCTCCTTATAAAAGTGTATGGCCAATAAGTAATCCATCGAAAGAGGATATAAATAAATTAATTGGAGATAAATTTTCATCAGCAATAAAAAATTCAGTTAATGGTTTTATGGGTGATTTTGGAAAGTATACAATGAGTTGTGTTCATAATTGGTCTCCTACGCCATTAATTGGAGCAAAACCTGAAAGTTCATACGATATACATCTGAAATTTGCCGAAATATTACCTAATGAACTGAAAAGTAGGTACATCACATTCGTTAATAGAAAAATAAGTGAAACTAGAAATGAATATTTTAATTTTGATGAATTATTAAAATCTATGAATCCTTGGGAAGATTTAAAGGAAGATGAAAGTCAAGTAGAAAAAGTAGATGAATGGGATACTCTGGTAGAAGATATAAACACTAATTTAGACGATGACCAAAAAGAATATTTTAGATGGGTTAGTGGTCTAGGTATCAATGATAGATTAGCAAAGTTTAGTCGAAAATGGGCTCAGAGATGGGTATGCAAAAGAGCATATGAATTAGGATGGGATCCATCTTTATTCTCAGATTTTGAAAGAATGTATGCCAGATACCATGATAGATCGCCTGCGGGGATTGAAAGAATAGGAAAGAAGTATCAATGGATTGCTTTTCATGAACTTTTATCATTGATGTCAGATAATTTGTACTGGATTAACCGTGGCTATAGTGATGTTGATGATTCTATGTTTTGGGGACCTTGGCAAATTCATTTACGAGATTTGGATCCAACTCTTTGGCTACGTGAAACAGGAGATTCAGGATGGAATGAATTTGGGGATAATTGGTGGCAACCTTTTGCGTTTCCATTTGTTGATGAAAATTTAGAACATCAGAAATCTTGGCTGTGGGATAAGACAATTATTCCTCCGATTAAGGATTTATTAGAGGTGACAAATCCATTTGATAAGGAAAAATGGATGGTTTTAAGAGGTTTTTCTAAATGGAGTAAGAAACCTGAAAAAAACGAAAATATAATACCTAGTCAGGATGGTTGGTATAGGATTAATGCTTGTATTGTGCACAAAAATGACGTAGATACTCTTAAAGAGGAGCTAAAAGGAAAAGATTTATGTGACCCAAATATTTTAAGTCCAAGTTCAACAGGACATCAGGGGTACTTAAGGGAATACCCATGGCATCCATGTTATAAAGATATGAATGATTGGATTGACCCAAAATCTGATTCTAATGGGTATGGATTAATAAATGTAAAATATCTTGTCCCTACTATTTCGTATGAATGGGAGTCTGTCAGCATTGATAAATCATTAAATAAATCAATATCAATATATTTACCAAATAAACATCTAATAAGCGAATTGAGTCTTAGTTTAAATCAAAATGAGTATGGAGAATGGTTTGATACAAAAGAAAATATAGCTTTTTTAGATCCGAGTACTAAGGAAATAGGACCTTCTTACGCACTAATAAAATCTGAATTATTGAAAGATTGGTTAGATGCAAAAAACCTTCAATTGATATGGCTAGTTGGGGGCGAAAAACAACTTTTTACAAGTATGGCTAGCAAATTTTTTGGTAGGCTTGTGTATAGTGCTATTTATACTCTTACTGATACAGGAATAAAAGGCGATATATGGTTTATAGAGGAGCAAGGTGAAAATGATGATTAATTTTTGGCTATTTACTAGATAGTAAAAAACTTCGTAATAATGTTTTTGCTCTAAACATCTTTTATTAAATAAGGATAACCGTTATTAAAGTCAAACAAGAAAAAATTTCATGTAATTATTGAATACAATGATACTTTCCAGTTCGATAATGTACTAAATATGACTCTCTATAGCAAAGAGTATTTCTTATATTTTCAAGTGTAATATTTTAATACACTTTAATAGAAAAGTTATTATGCAAATAATGCTTTATCTATGGTATACTAGTTCGATTTACCGATCAAAAAAGTATAATCATATTGATTTAAAGAGAGACAGGGATTTTTTAATTGATATAATGAATTCTAACTTAAGTATCAGAACAGTACATGCTTTCGTTCATTAGCTTGAGTAAGAATCTAAATCAGTAGTAGATTACAAAGATATTATACTTTCAATGAGTCATTATTTATTAAAAAAAGGAGCGGTAAAGTGGAAGGAGTTTGGGGAATAGAAGATGAAATTTCTAAGTTAATAATTGGATTAATGACGAAACTTCTGGTTCACCAATTTCTGAAATAAGAGATATTGCGGAAGAATGTCTTGACATTAGGGATATGATGTTTGAAAAGCAAATTGGGCCAATTAGATTACTAAGCTAAAAGCTGATGGAAAGATGAAAATATTTCTGATTTCAATATTAGAAATATCCCAGCTAGGAATACATTAGATATTCCTCTAGTAATACGTTGAGTAATACAAAGGTAATAAATCCAATACTATAAATAATGTAATCGCAACAAGTGTCGTGAAAAGTAATTGATGCTCTTAAACTCCACGGTGTTGAGTGTATGTGGTAACACCCGTAGAGTTTATCTCGCAACACATTTTAAAAGAAGGCAACTATCTTTTGATATTGTTGCCTATTCTTGTTCTTTGAAATGTAATGAATCCGAAGATTGCTATCAATGCTACAGGTAACTTTATTCACTAGAGAGTTCAAGACTAGCAGAAAAAATTAGGACACATATAATTGTGTATATCGCGTTAGTCTACATTAGAATTACTAAAGAAATATCTAGGTGGTTCGAGAAAAGTAAAATAGAAAATCTATCAAGAAAACCATTTGAAAATAGTTAGTTAACTAGAAAACTCTCCTTATTTAGACGAGTTTTCTAGTGTCTGCTAATCTTTTAAAGATTGTTAAGTTGTTTATCAAAGAAAATACCCTAAGAACACATCTACCTCAAATTAGGCATTATATACTTTAAAGTAATAAATTTCTCCAAATCCTTTAAATAAAAAATTATATTATTAAAATATCTTCTTTTGGCATATAAAGCTGATGAGATTTGATGGTCTTTAGTTTGTTGATTAAATATATATTCGGCTAATAGAGTTGGTAGGGCAAATGAAAAGGTAACATGCTGTAAAGTATATTCATCAATAGAAATAGTCCAGTAATGTTTACTTTCATCATAATTCCAAGTTATATATACATCGAATGTTGTTTTTTTCGTTCTATGTAATAAAGTTTTAAGATTTTCACTAGTACATGGCTTTAGTAGAATGGTAAAAGGTGAATTTGTAGAAGCTAAATATAAATCGCCAAAATATCGTATATATTCAAAATAATTTTGGAGCGCTCTTCGTAATTCTTGATTTTGTTCATTCCTTCTATCGGTATTTAATCCAAAGAATTCGTTACGTATAATTTGCCTTATATCATTTAATGAATAATCTTGAAATTCTTTATAAATGATTTGTGAAGTTTCACTAATGACATTTCGTAAACCTTCGTATTCATCACCGCTTAAGTCTATTAAATGAATTTTGTGTGCGATAGCTAATTTAATAGCGTTTTTTGAAAACCCACTTGTAGAAAAGATAGCATATTGATAGTTATAACGTTGTGTTAATAAGTCCTGTCCATTTAAGTCTATAGTTTGATAATTAGAATTTAGGTCTTGAAGAATTCCAATACCAGATCGAATAATATCAATTCCTGTTGTAGTATTCTTAAATTTTGCTTCTAAAAATAAACGGACTGGATATGTAAATGGTAAAGAAAATGGAAATTGTCCCAAAACATCTGCTTGGTGTATTCCCCCTCGACCTTTAATATTTAGACCGTTTCCACGTAAAATAAATTCGGGATTCAAATGTGGTTTGTTTAAGACATTATTAGTAATCAAATTATACCCACTGTTTTCAACTAATTTTGCTAAAGCTTCTTCTAATAAATATCCACGTAGCATAGATTTCGAAATACGCATAATATAATTGTTACTCCCTTTTATAAAATACTATAATTGAAATTAAATTAGATTTTAGTTTTCCTAAAAAATGACATATGTTTTCTGGCTATGGAGTGTGAGAGCTCTCTATTACAGAAAGTATCTAATATTGAAGTCAAGAATACTGGATTTCTGTGTTAGTGTAAATCAAACCACCACTCTAAAATATGGTAATATTATACTATGTAGATAATGGTATATTGCAAATTATACCATATTATAATATTAGAAAATCTCATTAATCTCTGGAATTCTCTATATTAATTGATAGAAAGGATCTCTCATTTTTAATATCGTACAAGGTTACATAACGTCTATTCTATACATTAAATTTTCTTTATAGGATAGTAGTTATATTTAGGTGGAGGTGGTTTTAATGGAAAGTAGTTCGATGAAATTGGAATATAATATCAATGGGATAGGTAAAATTACTCCTGTTATATATAAGTTTCCCAAAGCTCTATACCAAAATAAAAGTCTTAATCTTGATAGAAAATTAAGAGATACAAACCAATTAGGTGCAATAAGATATATTCATAATGGAGCACATTATACAAGATATGAATATGTTTTATTACAATATATGCTAATTAATTTTGTTCAGAAAAACAGTGAGATAGGTTTAGGGTCAAGATTTAATTTTAAATCTTGGGGTATTGATAAAGAATTTAAATATACAGAGAAAATATCAGGTGCAGAAGTTTTAGAACTTATTGTTTTATATGCTAATATGGGGCATTTTAAAGACACATTTTCGAGCAACAAAGTATGGTTCCATTACCTTTTAGAAGATCATTACGAAGTAAGGAAAGCATTAAAAAAGGGGTTAAGTAGTGAAGGGAAAAAGTTATTAGATAAACTAATAGATAATTTGGATTACCAAAAAATACAATGGTTAAATGCATTATATATGTTAAGTAGAACGAGTGAGTTACAAGATTATAGAGTTATAAGTGAAAAGATTGTAAAAAAAATTTTGTGCAATGAAAATGATAAATGGTTAGATCTTTACAATAAAATAAGGAAAGTTTCATATATAGTTCTTGACAGTCATTTTTCATATATTCCAATTGAGATTAGTTTACAAAATGTTTTATTTAATCATAGTTTGTTTATAGATGAAATATTAAAAAATAATTCAAATTTATTTGGCACTCTAGAGCGTATTAACGAATTACTTGAAGATACTTTATATCTAGAGAATAATGCGTTGTTGGTAGGAACATATAGAAGTTTGGATATTTATAAAAAGTTAAATGATTTTCTAAATAATAATAAGGATTTAAAAGATGTAGCTAAAATAAACAAATTAATATTAGATATGGAAGAGTCACCATTATATGAAGAAACAAATATTATTGAGAATGATATACCTTGGAATAAAGAAAAAAATTTAAGCTTAACATTTAGAATAAAAGAGAGAAAAGGTTTCCCGGCAGATGTTTTTAAAAGGGAAATGGAAGTACTAAAAAAGTTAGGTCCAGATTGCTATGTAGGTTTTAGTTATTCACCAAGTTTTGAAAAATACAGGACGGTTTATTCAATAGGTAAAAGATTGAGTGGTAAAAAATTACTAAATAAATGCCTTAGTATAATTTCTCAAGGGGTAGATGATTATATAAAGTATCAACACTTATCTTTAAAAGAGGTTAATAATGGACCCTTAATAGATGTAGTTATTAAAAAAATAATTACATATTTATTTAGGAACATATTAAAGGATGATTATTTCTGTGAGTATAATTATTCAAATAAATTATGTCCATTTATCTTGGAAATAGGAAGCAAAAAGGCGTTAAATAAATTAAATTTATATATAGAAGAGTTTAAAAAAATCTTTCCTGAGGATAAAGATGGATTACACGAATTATGTGCTCTAAGGTATAGAATAAATAATATTAAATATAGAGGATTAACAATAGTTTATGCAGGATCATTAAGATTTATAGATAGTAATAAGAAATCTGTCTGTGAATTAGATGGGTTAATTTTAACTCCAAATAATAAAAAGAGTTATTTAGAGGTAATTGAAGCTAAAAATCTCAGTACTAAAAGTCAAAGGAAATCTGTAGCAATGAAACAATTAAATGAAAAATTTTTACCATTAGTTACTGATATTATAGATAAAGATATAAAAGTTAAAGAAATTGATAACTTTGGAGCTTATGTAAGGTTGATGAGAAATAGCTTTTAGCTATTAATTTTCATATATTATGTTAAATTAATTATTTTATTATAACTACTCTCCACATTAAGTAAAGGTCAGGTTGTTGTGAAAAAAATTATCTTTCACTATATTCCCTTAAAATGTGGATATTATTTAAATAATGAAAAAATAAAAGGATTGGGAATGAAAAATAAATTTTAGTCAACTAAACTTATTTAAAGATTTCAATTGAATGGAGTATCTTGGACTAATTATGAGTATAAATTCTAATTATTATAAAAGTTTAAAAGGTTATCAGAATAGAGTAGTAGCTTCAAGTGGAACTTACTTTTGTAGTAAATATACAGTTTTGCGAGGTGCTTTAACTGTTGGCTTGGCTCCTAAAGGATTTTTAAGTGTTCCTAAAGAAGTCGCTGAATGGAAAATAGCTACTGTTAATGCATTCATCGATTTTTCTACTTCTCCACTAACTATAAAAAATATTAATCATCTGGAAACTAGTGAAAAAGTTAATATTGCATATTTCCTAGGAATGGTATTTTCCCAAATATATATGCAATCTCACTATGGAGTCAGGCATTTAGAACATCTAAAAAATCCAGGAATAACAGTTTCTAAAAGTATGGAAACAAAAATGAATCCTGATTTATGGGGAATTAGTACAAACATAACTACAAGCAAAAAAACACCCACACCAAAAAGTTTTTTAGTGGAGGCTAAAGGTTCAACTACAAGGAGTATTTATTTTAATGATAAAAATGTTGAAAAAGCTATAAAACAACTTAAGGTAGTAACTCAAATTGACTATAAAAGTTCTGTAGGTGCTACCCCGCAAATATTTAATAGTTCATTGTCAAATTTAGAAAAACTAGTTGTTGCCACTCACCCAAATGATAATGGGGAAATTACTCAACATATTGTGGATCCAACTAATGGTCAAGACAAAGTAGTGGAAGTTAACGGAGATGAAACTGTATATAAACATTACCTTGGAATAATGAATCTAATTGCAAATGAAAAAATTGAGACTTCTGTTATATCAGGTATTAAGTTTAAAGGTGTGAAACTTAATAGCCTTGGTTTTTTTGTAGGAATAAGTGAAAATGTTTTTGATATTTATGATTCATATAAAGATAAGGAAGTAACAAGTAAATCACTTGAGGGATTAAATTATAAAATTAATAAAGAACTAGATAACTTAAATCTGAGAAATAATATTGAAAGTGATAAAATGTCAATCGGAATTGATGGTATAGTAATCTTTAAAGCAGATTATTCCTAATTACCTTTAATGTGTAATGATGTTTATTTTTAAAATTATTTGGTAAAGGAGAATCTCCGAGATGTTAGATAGAAAAGTGTATATTATTAGAAATCGGAATATCGAGTTAATCAAACCGTTATATTTTTAAGTGTTTGTACATACTATTACCATCCCTACCTCCATCCACAAAAATGGAGGTCTTTTTATTGTCAGTTAAAAAAGTAGGTAAGATATGGTCGTTTATGATTGATGCTGGTGTGGATTCACGTACCGGCAAGAGGAAACAGATTTATCGCAGTGGTTTTAAAACCAAACGTGAAGCGTTGGAAGAGATGGCGAAGCTTCAGTTGCAGATTAGTACAGGAGAATATACGGAACCGGAGAAGACTCTTTTTAATGAATATATCGAATCCTGGCTGCATAAGACGTACAAGCATGAAGTCCAGTTGCTAACCTATGAGAAAGCTGAACAAATCGTCCAGTATCATTTAGTTCCACATTTTAAATCAACGCCGTTATCCAAGATAACACCCTATGATATTGATCAGTTCTATGCTGCCAAGCTTCAGGAAGGATTAGCGAACGCAACCGTAAGGAAGATGCATAATCTTCTCTCCAAGGCTTTGCAGAAAGGGGTAAAATGGGGATTGATTAAGAGCATCATGCTCGTGATGCAACGCCCCCGACAGTTCATAAACAGGGTAAGCAAACTTGGACGGTTGAGGAAGCTAAAATATTTCTTGAAATTTGTGAGCGGGAAGGTGAATTCATTCCCTTCTTGTTGGCCATCTTCACAGGAATGAGACGCGGAGAGTTATTAGCGCTTCGCTGGAATAACATCGATTTGGATAAAGGTGTGATTCACGTAATCGAATCGTTGGTTAGGACGAAAGAGAAGGGCTTATATGTGAAGACAATGAAATCGGCTCAAATCTGTACGAGAGGTTTTTCTTTCTCCTGATGTGTGAGATGCATTAGTAGAATTTAAAAAGGTTCAAGTGCCGAATAAAATGGGAATTGTCATTGCTTCTTCTGTCGGAACGTATATGGAGCCGCGAAACCTTTTGCGAAAATATCGGTGGTTAATCAAGCAAGCGAGGGTTCCTTATATGGCATTCCATAATCTCAGGCATACTCATGCAACGATTCTTATGAGGATGGGAGAGAAATCCGAAAGTGGTTAGTGAGCGGCTTGGACTTGCCAGAGTCGGCATAACACTCGATATCTATTCTCATACAAACGAGGAAATGTAGAAGTGGACAGCGAATCGGTTCGGTGAACATTTTGGATTTAACGGAAATGATGGAGACAGCTGAAACCATTGGAAATAGTGGAGTTGTGCAGTGTCGTGTACAGCTTCTGTGCAGTATTTGTCCAATGTATTAAAATACAGGCGTAATTGGATTTTTACTGAAAAATAGAAAAAAGGCTCAACCCTTTGATACACTTGGGATTAAGCTTTCTAAAAAAGTAAGGTTCCCCACCCTGTCAATGTACTAGTCTGAATTCTTAATTTCATCAAAGTAAGCTCATTTCTATTTTTCATTTAGACCGCAAACAATAAGGGATTATTCATTCAAGCATTCTTCGGAATGCTTTTTTATATTACTTTTTCTTTATTATTGCAGGAAATATAGTTCTTGCTTGTCGAATTAATTATTTGGGAGAGAGTTGAATATTTTAGCGCGAAGAGATTTTAAGAAATTGATATTCCGCGTGAAGTGATATAAGTTAAATTGATTCCTCCTAACATTTGATAAAAATGTACTGCTGCAAGCCAGTGAATATGTTTCGCCTAATTAATTCGGAATATTTTGATTTTTTTAGTAAAGGGGGATACAGTAATGAACGTACCATTAATACTTACGCAATTTTTAGATAGGGCCGTAAGCTTGTATGGGGACAAGCAGGCCATCATATGTGAAGACAGGGTATTTACATATCATGAACTAAATGAAAGAGTTAATCGATTATCCCATGGGTTAAAAAAATTAGGGGTTCAAAAAGGGGATCGTATTGCCTATTTAGCGCCAAACTCCGTTGAAATGCTGGAGGGCTTTTATGGGATTTTCCAATTGGGCGGTGTGATGGTACCACTAAATAGTCGATTAAAGCCAGATGATTATCAATTTATTTTAAACCACAGTGAATCGAAAATTTTATTCGTTGATCAAGACCTTTACCATTTGATTTTGCCAATTAAAGATAAGCTAAAAACGATTGAAAAAATTATAGTTCATTATAAAGATTCAGAGACAGAAGAGTTAGGATATGATGTTTGGTTGGAAGAGCAAAGTAACGAGGCATTTGAGAGATTTCCGTTAGAAGAAGATGATGTATCCAGCCTTCTTTATACAAGTGGAACAACCGGAAATCCAAAGGGAGTCATGCTGACTCATCGAAATAACTATATTCATGCTTTAAGTACTATGCATCATCTTCGCATAACGGATGAAGATGTGTTACTTCATGTCTTACCGATGTTCCATGTAAATGGTTGGGGTTCTCCGTTTTATTATACGGCTAACGGTGCTACTCAGGTCTGCTCTCGAAAAACGACACCTGAGATGATTTTTTCTGCCCTGGAAAAACATAAAGTAAACATTATGCATATGGCACCAACCGTGTTAAATGCACTCCTGCAATATTATGACCAGAATAGTTCTAATATTGAACAAACAGTTCGAGTTGTCATTGCCGGTTCGGCACCACCGCCAGCCTTTGTTAGACGAGTGGAAAAAGAGCTAGGCTGGGATTTCATACAAGTATATGGAATGACTGAATCTTCTCCTTTAAGCTTGATTTCAGTTGTTCGCTCAGAATTAAAGGAGTTATCTACTGAGGAACAATACCGTATTAAATCGAAGGCTGGGATATCGATGGTTGGCTGTGATGTTAAAGTTGTGACTGAACATGGCGAAGAAGTCGAGCATAACGGTAAAGAGATTGGGGAAGTCATTACAAGAAGTAATGGAGTCATGTTAGGATACTGGAAGAATGAAGAGGCAACGATGGAGGCGATTAAAAACGGATGGCTTCATACGGGAGATATGGCTACTGTAGATGAATATGGACATATTGATATTGTCGATAGGAAGAAAGATGTTATTATAAGCGGAGGAGAAAATATCTCTTCCATCGAGGTTGAGGGCGTGTTATATGACCACCCCGATGTATTAGAAGCAGCGGTAATCGCTGTTCCTCATGAAAAGTGGGGAGAAACTCCGCATGCCTTTATTGTTCAAAGAGAGGGAAGAAACGTTTCTGAAGAGGAATTAATTGCATTTACAAGAGAGAGGTTAGCTCATTTTAAAGCGATAACAGGAGCAACCTTTGTAAGCGAACTGCCAAAGACAGCTTCTGGGAAAATACAAAAGGTAGTCCTTCGTAATGATTACTGGGAGGAAGCCGGAAAAGGCGGGAAATTCGTCAATTAATAAAATATCAACTGAAGATTATTTTGGTAGGATATGTAGTAGGTTAGAATAGCAAAAAAATATAATCAATATATTAAAGACTCGCAATCTGACTAGCGAGTCTTTAAATATTTTAGAAATGAGTTTGCTCTTTCTTAGAATCTATTTAAGGGTGCAACATATTTCGATTTAATTAATTTAAGAACTACACTCCATATAGTTTTCGCATTCATTTTAACCAGCCAATTTAAACCTAAATATTTGAATAAATAAAATAATTTGACAATTTTGCGAAGTTTAAGTTAGAATCAAAATCATAATAAATGAACATAGAGAGGGGTGAAGAAAACGGAATTAAAGGATCGCATTCTGGATACATCTGTTAAGCTATTTGAAAAGCATGGCTTTCATGGTGTTTCAGTAAATGATATTGTTCAGGCCAGTGATACTTCAAAGGGTGGTTTTTATCACCATTTTCAATCAAAGGATGAATTGCTTTTCTCTATACACGACACATTTATCTCCTATGTCTTACGTAAAGCCAAAGAGGCTATCCACCATTATCAAACTCCACCAGAGAAACTTCAGCAGATTATTTACTCGTTTACGAAAGTATTTGATCTCTACCAATCTCACATATCAGTCTTTTATCAGGAAAGTAAATATTTAAAACCGGAACTGGATTCAACTATTAAACTGAAGCGGGATGAGTTCAGGCTATTAATATACGAAGTCATTAAAGAAGGTCAGGATTCCGGAGATTTTCGAAAAGAGATTCCTTTTGAAATCAGTGGTCTTGCCATATTGGGAATTGTGAACTGGACCTCAAAATGGTACCAACGAAACGGGCCGATGCCGATGGATCAGATTTCTGTGTATTTTACTGACTTTATTATGCATGCTCTATTAACTGAAGAGGCAAAAAGGAAATACGCACATTTTTTTACCACATAATTAAAGCGCTTACATATCTATAACAGACCAACCAGTCGGTCTTTCACAAAAGAGTAGGAGGATGAAAATGAATTTTGAATTGAGCACGGAGCAAAAGATGGTCCGCAATATGGCAAGAGAATTTGCGGAAAAGGAAATTAAGCCAATTGCGATTGAATTAGACCGGGAATCAAGATTCCCTGAAGAAGTATTTAAGAAAATGGGTGAATTGGGTCTGCTCGGAATTCCTTTTCCAGAAGAATACGGAGGCTCCGGTGGAGATACGATCTCTTATGCGCTTGCTGTAGAGGAAATTGGAAAAGCATGTGGAGGTACCGGCTTGAGCTATGCAGCTGCTGTATCACTTGGATCGAGTCCGATTTATTATTTTGGAACCGAGGAGCAAAAGCAACAGTACTTAACTCCATTGGCAAGTGGTAAGGCCTTAGCATCATTTGGATTAACGGAGCCTAATGCCGGATCAGATGCCGGAGGGACGAGAACAAAGGCCGTGCTAGAAGGTGATGAGTACGTAATTACAGGAGAAAAGTGCTGGATTACAAATGCAGGATTTGCAGAAACGCTTACGGTCACTGCGGTATCTGGTAAGACCAATGCCGGAAAAAATATTATTTCCGCCTTTCTTGTACCAACCAATACGCCAGGGCTAAAAATTACTAGCAATTACGACAAAATGGGTGTTCGAGCTTCGAATACATCAGAAATTATCCTCGATCAAGTACGAGTTCCAAAGGAAAACCTCCTTGGAGATCCTGAGGGAGGATTTAAACAATTCTTATATACACTGGACGGCGGAAGAATTTCAATCGCAGCTTTGGCTGTTGGGATTGCACAGGCGGCTTTTGAAAAAGCTCTTGCTTACAGTAAGGAACGAATCCAGTTTGGACAGTCCATCTCTAAGTTTCAGGCTATACAATTTAAGCTGGCTGACATGGCAATGGAAATTGAGCTGGCGAGAAATATGGTATTAAAGGCTGCCTGGCTTAAAGATCAAAAAAAGAATTTCACAAAGGAATCTGCCTATGCCAAGCTATTTGCTTCTGAAATGGGATTCCGTACATGCAATCAGGCGATTCAAATTCATGGTGGATATGGATATATGCGTGAATACGAAGTGGAACGTTACTTGCGTGATATGAAATTATTGGAGATTGGCGAGGGTACCTCAGAAATTCAGCGACTTGTTATATCCCGCCAACTAGGTTGCTAGCCTTATATTTTTATAAGTGATAAGGAGGAACGAGATGGCGGATTTGGTTCAGAAAACAGTGGGTGCTCTTTTGGATGAAATAGCTCAAGAGAATGCGGAGCGAGAAGCAGTTGTTTATGCAGATCGGGGTCTTCGGTATACGTATAAACAGTTTAATGATGTTTGCAAGGAGGCAGCCCGAGCGTTTATGTCGCTTGGAATGGAAAAGGGAGATCATCTTGCCATATGGGCGACTAATACTCCTGAATGGCTGATTACCCAATATGCGACAGGGAAAATGGGAGCGGTGCTCGTTACGGTAAATACGAGTTACAGAGCCAAAGAGCTAGAATACCTTCTGCAGCAGTCTGATTCAAAAACACTGATTTTAATGGAAAATGTGAAGGATCATTCCTATATTGAAACACTCTATGAAGTCATACCGGAACTAAGAGATGCACCTCCTGGAGAGCTGGTCTCAGAGAAACTGCCTTATTTAAAAAATGTTATCGTGCTTGGTGAGAATCGATATCCTGGTACGTACAGCTGGGATGATGTGATGAAAATGGCTTCCCACACATCAGAGCAGGAATTGACTGAAAGGCTGGATTCCTTACACGACGGCGATGTCATCAATATGCAGTATACGTCTGGAACAACTGGATTTCCAAAGGGAGTCATGCTGACTCACCGCAATATCGTCAATAATGCGATCAATATTGCTGAAGGAATGAAGCTGACAAATGAAGATCGAATGTGTATTCCAGTTCCTTTTTTTCATTGTTTTGGGTGTGTATTAGGAACATTAACAGCCGTTACTGTTGGTGCAGCCATGATTCCATTGCAGGAGTTTAATCCGCGCAGTGTTTTACAGGTTGTTGAAGAAGAAAAATGTACCGCCATCCACGGTGTTCCAACGATGTTCATTGCTGAAATGAATCTGGAGGACTTTGAAGAATACGATTTATCCACTCTGCGTACAGGGATAATGGCTGGTTCCACTTGTCCTATTGAAGTCATGAAGGGTGTGGTGGAAAAGATGGGGGCCAATGAAATAACGATTGTATTTGGACAGACCGAATCCTCTCCGGGCATCACTCAAACGAGGACGGACGATCCGCTGGAATTACGAGTCAGCTCCATTGGCAGATCGATGCCTAATATTGAGGTGAAAATCGTCGAACCTGGCACTGAGAATGAAGTGCCTCGGGGGCAGCATGGTGAGTTAATCACACGCGGTTACCATGTCATGAAGGGGTATTACAAAAATCCGGAAGCGACTGCAGCTGCGATTTCCGAGGATGGCTGGCTTCATACAGGTGATTTGGCTGTCATGGATGAAAATGGGTATTGTGCCATTACTGGCAGGCTCAAGGACATGATTATTCGCGGCGGCGAAAATATATATCCGAGAGAAATAGAAGAGTTTTTGTACCAGCATCCTGCCGTGCTTGATGTCCAGGTCATTGGTGTACCGGATGCCAAATATGGTGAAGAAGTAATGGCATGGGTTATTCCAAAAGACAGCACATCCATAACAGCCGAGGATATCCGAACTTATTGCCAGGGGAAAATTTCAAGGCACAAAATTCCGCGCTATATCGAATTTATCGACGAATATCCGATGACAGCTTCTGGAAAAATCCAAAAATATAAGCTTCGTGAACAATCCATGCAGATTTTGGGAACGTGAGGAGGAGCAGCATTGTTTAAGAAAATATTAATTGCCAATCGAGGGGAAATCGCTTCAAGAATAATCCGTACCTGTAAAAGCCTTAATATTGAAACGGTTGCGGTCTATTCGGAGGCAGATCAAGAGGCACCATTTGTTAAGGAAGCGGATTTTGCTTTTCTTTTGGGTGGTCCAAGAGTAAATGAAAGCTATGTTAATACCGCAAAAATATTAGAGATTGCAAAAGAGCATGATGTGGAGGCTATCCATCCGGGCTACGGATTTTTAAGTGAAAACAGTGAGTTTGCGAGGGAATGCATAAGAGAAAATATTGTTTTCATTGGTCCCTCTCCGGATGTCATTGAACTAATGGGTCAAAAGACAAAGGCAAGGGAGGCCATGGAGAAGTCAGGTGTCCCGGTTGTGCCTGGAATATCATACCCGCTTGCTGATGCGGAGGAGGCAGTTGGGGTAGCTGAGAAAATCGGGTATCCTGTCATGCTGAAAGCCTCTGCTGGCGGTGGCGGGATTGGCATGCAGTCTGTTTCAAATGAAATCGAGCTCACAAAAGCCTATGAAGGCAATCAAAACCGAGCCCAAAGTTTTTTTGGAAATGGGGATATGTTCCTTGAGAAAGTCATTGTGAACCCGAGACATATTGAAATTCAAGTGTTGGCTGACAAGCAAGGTAACGCTGTATACCTTTGGGAACGGGAATGTTCCATTCAGCGCCGTAATCAAAAAGTGGTAGAAGAAGCACCATCTTCATTTGTTGATGAGAGTTTACGGAAAAGAATGGGTGAAACAGCATTAAAGGCCGTACGCGATTTAGGCTACTATAATGCCGGTACCTTTGAGTTTTTAATGGATGAACAAAAGAATTTCTATTTCCTTGAAATGAACACGCGCCTGCAGGTTGAACATCCGGTAACAGAGGAGATTACGGGAATTGATATGGTTGAGGAACAAATTAGGATTGCCTATGGGGAAACTTTACGTTTTACCCAAGATGATATTCGGTTAGAGGGTCATGCAATTGAAGTGAGAGTCTATGCGGAGGATCCCGTTACGTTCTTGCCATCACCCGGGCAAATAACCCATCTGAAATTACCGGATGGTCCCGGTGTACGAAATGAGGTTGCAATCAGTGGTAACTCAAAGGTAACACCATTTTATGATCCGATGATTGCAAAACTAATTGTGTCGGCCCCAAGCAGGGAAGCGGCTATAAGCAATATGACAAAGGCACTTCAAAACTATGAAATTCAGGGGATTAAAACAAATCTACCCATGCTTTTGACGGTCATCGAGCATGAAGCATTTAAGGCGGGAGACACAACAACTGGATTTATTGAAGCAAATCTAAAAAAAATGAAAAACAGATAGGAGAGGTAATAATGGCTGAAGAAATCAAAGCAAGTATGGCAGGAAATGTATGGAAAATACAAGTTAAAGAGGGAGATACCGTTGAAAACGGTCAGGACATGGTCATTTTGGAATCTATGAAAATGGAAATTCCTATAGCCGCTGAAGGAGACGGACTCGTCACAGAGGTTGTCGTAAACGAAGGGGATTTTGTAAATGAGGGCGATGTTTTAATCCGTATTGACTAGAAGGGAGAGAACTTTTTTGGAGATACCTGAATTTGTACAAATAAAAGAAGTTGGCCCCCGCGACGGTTTGCAGAACGAGATGAATATAGCTCCGACTGAACAAAAAATAGAATGGATTGACCTGTTGAGCGAAACGGGTCTTTCTTATATTGAAATCACTTCTTTTGTTGCTCCTAAATGGATTCCGCAGCTAGCTGATGCGCTGGAGGTATCAAGGAAAATCAAGCGCAAGGATACGGTCACTTATGCGGCTCTAGTGCCAAATCGAAAGGGATTGGAAAATGCGCTGTTAGCAGATATCGATGAAGTCTCTATTTTCATGTCAGCGAGTGAAGCACATAATCAAAAAAATATAAATAAATCCATTGCAGAAACCTTTCCAATTCTTCAGGAGGTTGCAGAGGATGCATCAAAGGAAGGAAAAACAACAAGAGCTTATGTATCGACAGTGTTTGGCTGTCCGTACGAGGGCGAGGTTCAGATTGACTCTGTCTTACATATATGCGATAAGCTGTTCGCGATGGGGGTAGATGAAATCTCTCTTGGCGATACAATCGGTATTGCCCATCCAAAACAGGTTGATTTCGTTCTGGATGAAGTAACAAAACGGTTTAATAAGGATCGTATTGCGCTACACTTTCACGACACACGCGGCATGGCGCTGGCTAATATATTAGTAGCTTTAAAGAAAGGATATACGATCTTTGATTCCTCGCTTGGTGGTTTGGGCGGCTGTCCATATGCACCTGGAGCCTCAGGAAATGTAGCCACTGATGACTTAGTTTATATGCTTGAGAGGATGGGGATTCGTACGGGTATTGATGGGAGATTGTTAACTGAAGCTGCAGATTATATTCAAAAACAAATGGGTATCCCTTTGTCGAGCAAACAAATGGCTATCCAGGAGAAAAAGGAAGGGAGAAGGGTCAACTGATGATCAATCAATCCATACGAGAAGACGGGATAGCGATGATTGTATTAGATCAGCCTCAAAAATCCAACGCTTTATCTATTGAGATGTTAAAAGAATTGCAACATACGCTGCGTCTATATAAAGAAAATTCATCTATTCATTGCATCATCATTACTGGCAGCGGTGACAAAGCCTTTTGTGCTGGTGCTGATCTAAAAGAACGGTTGAATATGACTCCAACACAGGTAGGAGAAGCGGTCAGATTAATCAAGGAAACCATTTTCATGATTGACCAAATGCCGCAGCCGACGATTGCATCCATTAATGGGGCAGCATTTGGCGGAGGGCTCGAGCTTGCATTGGCATGTGATATCAGAGTGGCCAGCCATCATGCCAAGATGGGGCTCACAGAAACCTCTCTGGGAATCATTCCAGGCGCAGGCGGAACACAGAGACTGCCGAGATTAATTGGAATCAGCAAAGCAAAGGAGCTTATTTTCACCGCTCGCAGGATAGATGCCATTGAGGCACTGCAAATTGGCCTGGTTAATCAAATCGCCAAACGGGATGAACTGGAGACGATGAGCCTATTAATCGCAAGGAAAATTGCAGCCAATGCACCTATCGCAGTTAAGGAAGCTAAAAAAGCGATAGAAAGAGGTATGGAAACAGATTTAGTACATGGTTTGCAAATTGAAGAAATGAGCTATCAGGTTACGATTCCAACGAAGGATCGTATGGAGGGACTCATGGCATTCAAGGAAAAACGTAAGCCTGTATATACCGGTGAATAAACTCTCATTAGAAAGGTAGATGACGATGAACACAATTCAAAATGACCTTATAGAACGAATAGAAAAAATAAAAGGAGGCGGAGAAGAAAAGTATCATCAAAAAAATAAAGAAGCAGGCAAATTGTTCGTCCGTGAGCGTTTGGAGCTATTGTTTGATGAAGGCGTTTTAGCGGAGGATGGATTGTTTGCGAATCATTCTGCGGAAGGTTTACCGGCTGATGGGGTGGTAACTGGATTAGGGAAAATAAATGGTCAAACGGTTGCTGTTATGGCCAATGATTCAACCATTAAAGCAGGATCCTGGGGAGCACGGACGGTTGAGAAAATCATTCGTATTCAGGAAACTGCTGATAAGCTTCAAATTCCTATGCTGTATTTAGTGGACTCAGCCGGCGCGAGAATAACGGATCAGGTAGAGATGTTCCCTGGACGCCGAGGGGCTGGCAGAATTTTTTATAATCAGGTAAAACTATCTGGGAAAATCCCGCAAATCTGTTTATTATTTGGCCCATCTGCAGCTGGCGGTGCCTATATTCCAGCATTTTGCGATATCGTTGTAATGGTGGAAGGGAATGCTTCCATGTATCTTGGATCTCCTAGGATGGCAGAGATGGTGATTGGTGAGAAGGTCACATTGGAGCAAATGGGCGGAGCGAAAATGCATTGTTCCGTTTCAGGATGCGGAGATGTCCTAGTAAGCAGTGAACAAGAGGCAATCGAATATGCCCGGAAATATCTATCCTACTTCCCGGCCAATTTTGCCGAAAAAACAAAAAGCACCGAAGAAAAACTACCTCAAGTATCAGACAAAACAATCGCAGATCTTATCCCTCAGAATCAAAATGCACCTTTTAATATGTATGATCTCATTAATCAATTAATAGACGAGGATTCCTTTTGTGAAATCAAGAAAATGTTTGCACCTGAATTAATTACTGGCCTTGCCCGAATGGGTGGAAAACCGGTTGGAATTATTGCCAATCAGCCGCGTGTAAAGGGTGGAGTCCTTTTTCATGATTCTGCTGATAAAGCAGCCAAATTCATTAATCTATGTGATGCCTTCAATATTCCCTTGCTCTTTTTGGCCGATATCCCAGGCTTTATGATTGGCACTAAAGTTGAGCAGGCAGGAATTATCAGGCATGGTGCAAAAATGATTGCTGCCATGAGTGAAGCAACCGTTCCAAAAATCTCTGTAATTGTTCGAAAAGCGTATGGAGCTGGCCTTTATGCGATGGCCGGTCCAGCCTTTGAACCAGATTGCTGTCTTGCCTTGCCAACAGCCTCGATTGCAGTGATGGGTCCTGAAGCGGCAGTGAATGCTGTGTATGCCAATAAAATTGCCGCGTTGCCGGAAGAAGAACGCCAAGGCTTCATTATGGAAAAAAGAGAAGAGTACAAGGAAGATATTAATATATATCGCCTCGCCTCTGAAATGATCATTGATGATATTGTTGAACCTAATGATTTAAGGAGTCAATTAATCACTAGATTTAGCTTATATGAAAGTAAATATCAGGTCTTTTCATGCCGAAAACATCCGGTTTACCCGGTTTGAGGAAACGGAGGGTTCTTTCATGAGCCAAGTAGCCTGGATACCCGATCAGAGTATAATTTCTAACCTGCGTCTTCATAAATGGATACAAGAACTGAGCCTTAAAGATTATGACCAATTTTATACTAAATCGATTGAAGATCCCGAATGGTATTGGGGCGAGGTCGAAAAAGAATTGGGGTTCAGCTGGAAAACACCATATAAAAAAGTAATGGATTTATCAAATGGGATTGAATTCCCGGATTGGTATGTCGGTGGAACGTGTAATATTGTGGATTCCTGTATAGAGAAATGGATATATTCTGATCATCATGCAATCGAATATGAAAATGAATTAGGACAAACAAAGAAAATCTCCTTTCCGCAATTATATGAGTGGGTGAGCCGAGTGGCAGGAGGGTTATTGGAACAGGGGATTGTACGTGGAGATAGAATAACCATCTATATGCCTATGATCCCGGAGACAATTGTTGCCATTCTGGCTGCCGCAAAAATTGGTGCGGTTGTCTCGCCTGTATTCTCTGGTTTTGCAGAGGATGCCCTAAAAACACGCGTAAACGCAGCAGGTTCCAAAATGATTATAACGGCAGAGTCCTATACTCGACGTGGTAAAAAGGTCGATATGTTAAAGACAGTTACAAATGTTTTAGATGAAACGGATACTTTGGAGAAGGTAGTTGTAGTTGGAGAGAGTGTGACACATGCTTCATTTGTATCCTGGAGTCATATTGAAGCAACAGAACCAGTGAACGTCTCTGCTGAAATGAAGAGTGATGACCCATTCATGCTCATTTACACCTCAGGGACAACAGGCAAACCAAAAGGAACAGTCCATACTCATACCGGTTTCCCGATAAAATCAGCAATTGATGCAAGAATCTCAATGGACATGGTCAAAGGTGATAAGCTTCTCTGGATAACCGATATGGGCTGGATGATGGGACCATTTCAGTTGTTTGCCAGTTTAATGAACGGAGCTACGATCATGCTTTACGATGGGGTGCCTGACTACCCAACGGCTAATCAGATATGGAAGTTAGTTGAAAAGTGGAAAGTTACGCAATTAGGAATTTCACCTACATTAATTCGTTCTTTAATGGCAAGGGCTGATGACTCGATTGGTTCTCATGATCTTTCATCTCTTAAAGTGTTTGGATCAACGGGTGAGCCTTGGAATCCGGATCCGTGGAATTGGCTGTTTGAAAGGGTTGGGAAAAAGAATATCCCGATTATCAATTATTCAGGAGGCACCGAAATATCCGGTGGCATTTTAGGAAATGTTTTATTGAAGCCTATTGCTCCTGTTACATTTAACTCACCGATGCCAGGCATGGATATTACGGTTTTGAATGCATCCGGAGAATCTGTTAAGAACGAAGTGGGTGAGCTATGTATTCGCGCTCCATGGGTTGGCATGACTAAAGGTTTCTGGAATGAGAAGGAAAGATACTTGGATACATACTGGAGCACCTATAAGAATACCTGGGTTCATGGGGACTGGGTGAGTACAGACGGTGTTTTTTGGGAGATTAAAGGACGGTCCGATGATACATTGAATATAGCGGGAAAAAGAGTAGGCCCGACTGAATATGAATCCATTCTTATTAAGCATGAAGATGTGATTGAAGCGGCTGCTATCGGTATTCCGGATGAGCTTAAAGGAGAATCCTGTGTATGCTTTGCCGTTTTACAAACGAATGTAAAGGGGAGTACAGAGCTCGAAGGGGAGCTCATGAAACTTTTGGGCAATCAGCTTGGAAAAGCACTCAAGCCTTCAGCTATTTACTTTGTTAGCGACCTGCCAAAAACGAGAAACCAGAAAATTATGCGCCGAGTCATCAAATCTACCTTCCTTAATCAAGATGCAGGTGATTTATCCTCCCTAGTCAATCCGGAGATCGTACATGAAATCAATCAGATAAAAATAAAATGATAACCTGTTAGGTGGAAGCAAGTGTGCGAATCACTTGTTGGTAAACAGCATCTAATAGTTGAGCGTTGGCATGGATAATCTCCATGCTTTTTTAATTAGTTTTATAGTTAATATAATTTGATTGCTGTATTCTTGAAAATTTAACTTGATTAAAATAATTTAATAGAATGTATTGGAACAAAAGAAAAAGCAAGGCATACATCATTGCCTCGCTTTACTGTCCTGTTAACGAATACGCTGTTTCCGAATCCATTGAGTTGCAATCCATTTTTCACCTTTCGTGACAGGGGCACCGCCATGTAAGGTCTTTTCGTTCAGAGATTCGTCTTGGTAGAAATATTCAAAGTAAACCGCCATTCCTTTTTGTGGAGCGACTGATAAGTCTAGATGAGGGAAATACGTTTCTCCGCCTTCTTCCACATTGTTTAGGTATAAGACAATTGTACTGATTCGATTGTTTTGAGCTGCTTGACTTGTTGAAGCAAAATAATCAAAATGTGCTTTGTATTCCTGACCAGGAGTATAGCGAAGGATATGGAGATTTTCACTATGTTCAGACGGAATGTCAGTGATTTCAGCTAGTCGTTTTTCAATGTGTAAAACGGTTTCATTTTGGGCATCTTCAATGAAAGCACCTGTACTCGTACGCATGCCGTTTACTTCACGGGTTGCTCCAATGGTTGAGCGTTTCATATCTTGCTTCGCTAACTCTATCAATGTATCGCATTCCTCGTTGCTTAACACGTTTCCCAATACCACAACAAGTGGTTCACCGTGACGAGCTAAGATAGGAATTCGTCTGTTCTCTGTTTCAATGAAATGGCCTGAGTGGGGGAAAATAGGCGTTTCTTTTTGTGGATGAATGGTAGTTGTCATTTTTTTCTTCCTCTCCCATCTTTTCTCTGTTCTATTTGTTATTTTATCATGTATGTTAATAAAGCTGATTAGAATTTATATAATTATTTATGGAAGAGTAGATTTCAAAAAAATAATATATGAGATTTTGAAATGATTCGCAGTTTAGTAGAAAAAGTTATAGAGTGGAATTGTAATGATTTCAAAATAAATTTATTGAATAGAAACTAGTTTATGGTAGTGAACGGAGGGCTTGTATATGTCGCGTATTCAATTTTTGGCATCATCTAAGCCATTTATAATGCCTGAAGAAATAGAGGATTACCCTATTAATGGCATAGATGAATTAGATATGTGTTTCTCAGTGTATGAAGCAGAGAAATGGTGGTGTGATATTGTTAAACCAATATTATCAATGCCATATATATATGAAGTCGGAGCGCTTGGTAATCATTTTTTCGTTTATTTGGAGAAATATATGGATATAGGCGATGTTATCGAGCTTTATGAAATACCTGTTCAACAGTGGTATGAAGAATATATACAGCGTGTCCTTGAAGTTCCAGAGCCAATTATGATCAACGTTGGTAGTTACACCTACCAAAATCAATATGGATTATTTCAGCTTAACCCTAAAAAATGGGTAGAAGAGCTTAGCCATCGAACATTATTAACTGAACGTGGTGTAACCACAATTGTAAAATATTGATAACTCTCTACATTTAGGAGTTTCCACAAACGGACTTCCCCCAGTAACATAAGTAAACACGTGTAAAAGGGCTTTGGTTTTTAATATTTAACAGAGCTATTATTAAAATTTTATTGAGGTAGCAGAAGATAAGAATATTAAAAGTTAAGTATAGCAATTGAGTTTTATGCGAATTAATTGGTTGAAATATAGGAGTATGCTGAGAATTTTAATAGTCTAAGAAAGTCCATAGTATTGGAGATACGTGTATGCTAAAAAGAAAATATGGTGGTCGTTTTGACTGGAACCGCATTTTAAAAAGAGAATATTCCCAAACATATCTTGAAACAAGAGAGTTCAAAGGATATATAACGTTGCTGCATGCAGTACAGGTAGTTAAGCCTTTAAATATAAAAATGGTGAGAAAAATCTTTGCATCATAGATAATGGATATATGTGGCTTCAGCAGTTTCCTTCAGATAAGAACCATTCAGTAACTACAATGTTTAATCAAAGAGGAGATATCGTCCAATGGTATATAGATATATGTCTTTGTAATGGAATAAATAATGGTAGACCATGGATGGATGATTTATTTCTGGATATCATTCTTTTACCCTCTGGTGAGATGCTTGAGAAAGACACTGATGAATTGGAGGATGCTTTATTCAAGGGAATCATTGATAAACAACTTTATGATTTAGCTTGGAATGAAGCAAAGACCCTTAAACGTTTAATAAGCTGTGGAGAATTGGATTTGTTAAAACTATCTGCTCAGCATAAAGATCTATTAATAGATTTCCTACAATAAATATGGCTGTTTTCACATAAATTCTTGCTCTTGGATAAAAGGGATAGGTGTCCATTTTTGTATCAACTTTAAATGAAGAGTAAAGAGAAACCCCATACGATGAATGTTTCTCTTCATCTCAATTAAATTAATCAATAGCGATTAGTTCTATATTTCCGTTTGTCTCTGCTTTATTATTAAATCGCTTAGAATTTCTAACTTCTTGTTTTAAAGCCTGCTTCCTCCGGTGGCATCAATAAAGTGCCCTGTGATCCATCGTGCTTCCTCGGATGCTAAAAACATAACTACATCAGCAACATCTTCAGTTGTACCCACTCTATTGAACGCAGATAATGCAGCTGCTTGTGCAAGGCCTTCTGGGGTAGATCGCATTTCCTTGTTCATATCAGTAGCCGTAATTCCAGGCCTTACTGCATTAATTGTAACGCCTTTTGATGCAAAATGTGGGGCTAAGGCCAAAGTCAGTGTCTCAAGGGCGCCCTTGGAAGCCGCATAAATGGCTTGCATTGGAGCGGCAACACGAGTAAAGCCAGTAGAAGTGTTAATGATCCGTCCGCCGTTCGGTATATACGGGCTGGCAGCTTGAGAAAGGAAGAAAGGAGCTTTAAGGTTAACGTTCATGACATCCTCATACATTTCGATGGATGTTTCTTCAAAAGAAACTGGAGGTCCAATCCCTACGTTATTGATTAAGATGTCCAGCCGTATAGTTCCGATTTCCGAGCGAACAGTCTTTTCAAATGCAGTCCAAAGCTTATTTACACCGGAAATGCCGGTGGTTAAATCTGCTTAATATCATCAACAACTTTTGAAGCAGCGTCTTTATTGCTGGCGTAATGAACGCCTATAAATTCCGCTCCGCCAGCAGCTAATTTTCTGGCTATTTCAGCCCCTATTCCGCGACTTGCTCCTGTAACCAAGGCAACTTTCCCGTTGAATTTCCCTTTATTCGTCGGCATATCATCTACCCCTTTTATAATAATTTTAATGCATAATTAATAGTATTGGATTATGATTATTCTGAATAGTACGATATTTTTGTGTCGTTACGATTAAATGGTGTACTAATAAGGGAGTACAACAATTCAGACACAGGTTTATTTTTGCATTAATTGATAGGGGTTATATGAACTTAGAGTAAAGGAAGAGGTGGATTTCATGATTGAATTAAATAGTGCCGATTTAACTTGCCCGTTCACTACTGCTCAGAAAGTATTGTCGGGTAAATGGTCTCTGATGATTATTTTTCATCTAAATGACGGACCAGTACGATTCAATGAACTGTTACGGAGATTTGATGGCTTAACGCACTCATCATTGACTAAACAATTAAGGCAGCTGGAAAACTTTCAACTTATTCACCGTGAGGTTTATAATCAAGTTCCGCCAAAAGTGGAATATTCTTTAACTGACCTAGGAATAAAGCTCAATCCTACGCTTAGTATGCTGACGGAATGGGGAAACGAGTATATACAGAATTGTAATGGAGTTACAAAATAATTAACGGGGCATTCGTTGAATAGCAAGTAGAGCAAATTCCTATCTGAAGATGGCTGTACACCTCAAATTAATATTAAACAATAGTAACAATCCTTATGAAAACAGCTATAAATATAGACTAATTAAGAAAAATCCTTAACAATCACTCATTCAATATCAAATTTAGCTGAGATTGTTTATGTGGAAATTAAAGTAAGGAAGCTGATAATTCTACATAAACTGTTTTAATTCAAGTACAAGAACCTTAATATGAAAGAATAAATCAAAACTCCTCAATGAATGGGGAGTTTATTTTGTTTAATTAACTTTTTCTGGATAAACAAAAAATGAGCCATCAAGCCAAACAAAATGGAACAACTATGATTGATCCGGTGATATTATATGTATGATTTGTATAAAGTAATGAACCAAGTGGATTTAATACAAAAATTAAGAATAAATAAGAGGTATCACATAATAATATTATGTAAACAACCGTATAAAATTTATAGATATGCGGGTAATCGTATATATTAGGCTTATAAGAGAATTTTTATGGCAGTTGAAGGAGAACGGAATAATGGACATATTGAATAAAGGGTATAAAGAAGCAGTTGAAAAAGCAAAAAATGATATTCTGAATGATATATCATTATATATGGAAGAAAGCGAAGCAAAGCCTGCTATACATGATTATTTGGAAAGCAGAGAACGTTATTTGAATCAGATTTGGAATTTAGCATGGAAGAGTCGAACGCTTCAGCGGATGAATAGAACTGAAAAAATTAAATTTTTGGGGCTGCGTGGTATAGAAACAGAAGGAGCCTCCAAGAAAGCAATTAATAAAATGGTTGAACAAGAACTTAGTGGACTAAAATCCTTTGATATGAAAAGTTGGATCCAAGATTACTTTGGAGAAACAGAAGAACGATGGAATGAATTATTTGAAACAGTAAAGCTAAAAAAATTGAAAGGGAATTATGAGAATACCGTTATCAAAGATGAGGCCTTAAGTATTTTGAGCAGTAACAAGCTTTATTTTTATTTAAAGCTCAGATATAAAGTGGCAAATCAATTACAAAAGGATATAGCAAATGTGAAGGGTTTCAATCAAGCCCAATTTGAAACGCTCAACGACCTCTTATATTGGGGATATGATGTATACCAGGATGATTCTGCTTTTGACGAATATATTTATCAAAATCTGATCGATACCTTTGTATACGAAACCATATACCCATTTATAGTATCAGAATTGCCGAATCAGATCATAAACCAATATGAGAATTTGTTTAAAGGGTCGATTAATCATAAGCTGATCAGGCAATTGATCGGCGGAAATATTAGTGAATTTCAATGGGAATATGAAAGTGAAATAGAGCAGGAATTGATTGAGGACCTTATAGATGTTCGAACCCACCCGGATGATTTTGATATACAAATGCCCTTATATCATACTCAGCACAAAGAGAGAATTGAAAAAAGAGAACAGAAATTAGAAGAGATGAGAAAACAGGAAGAAATAAAACAAAAGAAACTGGATGACATCTTTGGTGTGGAATACAAGACGACCGTTTATAGCAACACTAAATATATTCTGCATATTGGAGAAACAAATACCGGTAAAACTTATCAGGCACTAAATAGATTAAGGCAAGCTGCGTCGGGTATATATCTGGCACCTCTAAGGTTATTGGCACTTGAAGTATATGAAACGCTTAGAAACAACGGAATTGCCTGTGCGTTAAAGACAGGTGAAGAAGAAAAGGATATTGCAAATGCCACGCATTATTCCTGCACAATTGAAATGTTTACTGAGAAAGATGAATTCGATGTCATGGTTATAGACGAAGCGCAAATGATAGCAGATAAAGATCGAGGATTTTCCTGGTTTAGAGCTATTAATAAAGCACGAGCTCGCGAGGTTCACATCATAGGCAGTCACAACTCGAAAAGGATGATTTTAAATCTGCTTCAGGGAAATGATATTGAAATTCATGAATACAAACGGGATATACCGCTTATTGTAGAGAAAAAACCTTTTAAGATTGAACATGCCAAGGCAGGGGATGCTTTGATTGTATTTTCTCGAAATAAAGTGCTTCAAACCGCTTCAAAGCTGGAGAGAAACGGCCATAAAGTAAGTGTAATCTATGGAAGTATGCCTCCTGAGACAAGAGCTAAACAAATTCAGAGGTTCATTAACAGGGAGACGCGAGTGATTGTATCTACAGATGCTATCGGGATGGGGCTCAATCTACCGATTAGGCGGGTCGTTTTTCTCGAAAATGATAAATTTGATGGCACGAGAAGGCGTTTATTGACCTCTCAGGAAGTAAAGCAGTTAGCAGGACGTGCCGGCCGTAAAGGTATATATAATGAAGGAAGAGTGGCATTTACTGATCAAATTGGTTTAATGAAACGATTGTTGAATGGTGAAGACCGACCAATCAGTACATTTACAATAGCTCCTACACAGGGTGTATTTGAACGCTTTAAACGTTATCATTCCAGCTTTGATCAATTCTTTGAATTATGGGATGAATTTAAAAATCCTGCCGGGACAACAAAAGCGCCGCTTACTCAGGAAAAAGCTTTATATCATTTAATTCGCCATGAACAAATAGAAGGACGAATGTCGATAACTGATTTATACGGTTTTCTGCATTTACCTTTTTCAGCGAATGAGGAGAGCCTCGTTAATCAATGGCTCTATAATATGAAAGCCATTGTGGATAGAAGAGAATTGAGAGAGCCTTTAATAAAGAAAGATTCCTTGGATGAACTTGAATTATCTTATAAATCAGTAGGATTGCATTTATTGTTTTTGTATAAATTAGATCGAAGAAGTGAAACGGTCTATTGGGAGCGAGTAAGAGAAGAAATCAGTTCAGACGCACATAATCAGTTAAGAAAAGGGGTTAAAAAATATCAAACAAAGTGTCGATCATGCAATAAGCCGTTAAGCTGGAATTATCCATTTGCTATTTGCCAATCGTGTTATGAAGAGAGTAAACGATCAAGATACTATTACAAAGGATGGGATATATAGGACATTTAAGCTTGCTATCATAATGGTTGCAAGCTTTTTGTATTACATAATTATATTATGTAAACTACGAGATAAATAAAAGCATTAATCTATTTATAAAGTGGAATATGCCAATCCTTAAATGCATAAGTTTAATAGAGAAAATAGAGATAATAGATTTTAAACACATAAGTAGAACCGGCTGAAAGCCGGTCCCAACGTTCTTATTGAATGTTTCTGTATAACCCGATCACTTTGCCCAAGATACTGACATTTTGTAGAATGATAGGCTCGAGCATAGAATTTTCCGGCTGCAGACGGAAATGAGTATCTTCTTTAAAGAAACGTTTTACGGTAGCTTCATCATCTTCAGTCATGGCTACGACAATTTCGCCATTGTTTGCTGTATGCTGCTGGCGAACAATTACATAGTCACCGTTAAGTATTCCAGCTTCAATCATACTGTCACCCATAATTTCAAGCATAAACACATTTTCATCGGCAGGAGCCATATGCTCAGGTAGAGGGAAGTATTCTTCTATATTTTCGATAGCTGTAATAGGCTGCCCAGCAGTTACTTTCCCGATTAATGGTACATTAACTGAATTTGTTTTTGGAATATGGTCATGTGGATCCATATCCAGGATTTCAATAGCACGTGGTTTAGTAGGATCTCGTCTAATAAGCCCTTTGCTTTCCAATCGCGCTAAGTGACCATGAACCGTGGAACTTGAAGCCAGTCCGACTGCTTCTCCGATTTCTCGAACGGAAGGTGGATAGCCCTTCGTTTTAACTTCTTCTTTAATATATAGCAAAATATCCTGTTGCCGTTTGGATAATTTAGTAGTCATCTCCCGCACCTCTTTTAGCTTTTCTTGTTTTTAGTATATCATTTCCTGTTTAACAGTACAAACATAAGTTCGTTTTTTGTGTTGACACAAAACGTTTGTTCGGTTTATACTTAGTTTATATTAAACGAACATACATTCGATGGGGGTTTTATTAATGAAAAAATTATGGACTTCTTATAATTATTCCATCTTGTTTTTTATAGGTCTTTTCTTATTAATAACTACAATGATAGTAACAAATATTGAAGCACCGAAAGATGATTATCAACAAATCACGATTAAAAAAGGAGATACAGTTTGGGATATGGCTGAACGTTTTGATGGCAGCGAAATGACACAGACTGAATTTGTCTCTTGGGTTCAGGAACATAATGACTTGCACATTAATCATTTAAAGGAAGGGCAAACGATTGTGATTCCTGTAAAGAAAATGAATGAAAATACAGAAATGCTACACTTAGCAGATTCTGATAAATAACTATATAATCAGTAAGGTCGGGAATTTTTCCCGGCCTTATCTATATGTAAAGAAGAATGGTGAGAGAAAATGAAGGTTGGAATTTATTGCAGAGTCAGCACAGATAAAAGTTCTCAGGAAACATCACTGGAAAGGCAGGAGCAGGAGTTAACAAGACTGGCTGCCATAAAGGGGTTCGAGGTTGTCATAATCGAAAAAGAACAAGCCAGTGGATATGACTTAGAACGAGAAGGCATTCTAATCTTGCTGGAAAAAATGAAAAATAGAGAAATCGAGGGGCTCTTGATTCAGGATGAAACAAGACTTGGCAGAGGAAATGCCAAGATTGCTCTATTACATTGCATCTATAAAGAAGGGGTAAAATTATATACGGTTACTCATAATGGTGAGCTTGAGGTTTCTGAAACAGATGCCATGCTTTTGCAAATCATCAGTATAGTAGAGGAATATCAGCGGAAATTACAAAACAGTAAAATTAGAAGAGGGATGAAACGAGCAATTGAAAATGGATATAAACCACAAAGAAATTTGGCAAATCAACATCTTGGAGGCGGAAGAGAAAGGTCAGAGGTACCATTACAGGAGGTCATTGAGCTGCGTATTAAAGGATTAACATTTGCTGAAATTACGGAGAATTTAAACAGAAAAGGCTATGATCTCTCAAAGGCTACCATTCACCGGAGATATTCAGAATATATGAAAAAGAATCCTAATTAATAGTTCATTCTTGAAAATTACGCAATTTTTCTATACGATGACAATATCTACTTATATTTTAAATAGAAGGAGCAATACTATGCTGCCAATGCATAAAATTAAAAGAATTAATGAATTATCTAAGAAATCAAAAACAGTAGGCCTTACAAAAGAAGAAGCCACTGAACAATCTCTCCTAAGGAAAGAGTATTTGGAAACCTTCCGTACCTCAATGCGAAATACGGTTGAAGGTCTGACAATCATCGATCCCGAAGGTAAGGATGTTACACCTGAAAAAATAAAAAAACTACGTAATAAAAAATTACATTAAGGGTATAGCATAATAGGTTAGACTCCAAAAAATATCTTAAGGAGTGACGATTTTGTAGCATTTACCAACAAAGTCTTGTCAACCTGTTTATACTTCATTAATATAAATTAGAAGGTTAATCTGAAAGGATGTAGGCAATGTTCACAGAAAAAGATAATTTATCTATCACAGCTATTCGTACACTTTCAATCGATGCAATTGAAAAAGCTAACTCAGGTCATCCTGGTATGCCTATGGGAGCAGCTCCTATGGCATATACACTTTGGACCAAATTTATGAACCATAATCCAAAAAATCCGGATTGGTTTAACCGTGATCGTTTTGTATTATCAGCAGGACATGGTTCCATGCTTTTATACAGCTTGTTGCACTTATCAGGTTATGGCCTTGAGATGGAAGAGATTAAGAACTTCAGACAATGGGGCAGTAAAACACCTGGACATCCTGAATATGGTCATACAAAAGGCGTAGAAGCTACAACCGGACCACTTGGCCAAGGTATTGCGATGGCAGTAGGTATGGCAATGGCGGAACGTCATTTGGCGGCAGTTTACAATAAAGACAACTTTGATGTTGTAGATCATTTTACATACAGCATTTGCGGAGATGGAGATTTAATGGAAGGGGTATCAGCTGAAGCTGCTTCTCTTGCTGCCCATTTAAAATTGGGACGTTTAGTAGTCCTATATGATTCCAATGATATCTCTCTTGACGGCGAATTAAACATGAGCTTCTCTGAAAGTGTTGCTGAGCGTTTTAAAGCTTACGGATGGCAATACATTCGCGTAGAAGACGGTAATGATTTGAATGAAATTGCTAAAGCGCTTGAAGAGGCTAAAACAGATCTTGACCGTCCAACTATGATTGAAGTAAAAACAGTTATCGGATACGGTGCTCCAAATAAATCCGGTAAATCAGCTGTACATGGTGCTCCGCTTGGCGAAGACGAAATGAAATTGACTAAAGAATATTACAAATGGACATTCGAAGAAGATTTTTATGTACCACAGGAAGTTTATGACACATTCGAAGAAACTGTTGTAAAAGCTGGTGCTAAAAAAGAAGAAGAATGGAACCAATTATTTGAAAGCTATAAAAACGAATACCCTGAACTTGCTGCTCAACTAGAAACAGCAATCAAAGGCGAATTACCTGAAGGCTGGGATAAGGATATTCCTGTTTATGAAGCAGGAAAAGCCGTTGCTACACGTAATTCAGGTGGGGAAGTATTAAATGCAATCGCAAAAAATCTTCCATCTTTATTTGGTGGATCCGCTGACTTAGCTGGATCAAACAAAACGATGCTGAAGGGCGAAAAAGATTTCTTGCCAGGCTCCTATGATGGCCGTAACATTTGGTTTGGAGTACGTGAATTTGGTATGGGTGCTGCATTAAACGGTATGGCACTTCACGGTGGTGTGCATGTGTATGGAGGAACATTCTTTGTATTCTCTGATTACCTGCGTCCAGCTATTCGTTTAGCAGCGTTAATGAATCTTCCTGTCACATATGTATTTACGCATGACAGTATTGCTGTTGGAGAAGACGGTCCAACTCATGAACCAATTGAGCACTTGGCTGCATTGCGTGCTATGCCTAATGTTTCACTTATCCGTCCGGCTGACAGCAATGAAGTGGCAGCTGCATGGAAAGCGGCATTAACAAGCAAGTCTGCACCAACTGCATTAGTATTATCCCGCCAAAACTTAACTACGTTGCCGCTATCAGCTGAATTAGCTGAAGAAGGCGTTGCTAAAGGTGGATATGTGGTTTCACCTTCCAATAAGGATACTGCCGATGCTATATTGTTAGCATCTGGATCTGAAGTAGGATTGGCTGTTCAAGCACAGGCTATTTTAGCGAATGACGGCATTGATGTATCGGTTGTAAGCATGCCATCGTTTGATCGCTTTGAAGCTCAATCTGCTGAATATAAAGAATCTGTTATCCCTTCAACTGTTAAGAAACGCTTAGCAATTGAATTAGGTACATCTTTTGGATGGGACCGTTATACAGGTGATGAAGGACAAATATTAGCAATGGATCGCTTTGGAGCTTCCGGCCCTGGTGAATTGTTAATGGAAAAATTCGGATTCACTCCATCTAATGTGGTTTCTTTAGTAAAAGAAATGCTACAAAAATAAAATATATTTATTAAAAATCACCAGGGGGTTTTTCTCTGGTGATTTTTTTTATGAATATATTTACAAACAATTCCAAATGATGTATGTTTGATATGTACCTAATATTTCTAGGTAGGTGAAGAAATGTTTAATCGTGAACTTGTAAAAGGAAGTACATCACTTCTTGTTCTGCAGCTTTTGCAAGAAAGAGATATGTATGGGTATGAATTAGTGAAAGAAATGGATCACCGCAGTGACCATGGATTTCAGATGAAGGAAGGTACGCTGTATCCTGCTTTGCATAAGCTTGAAAAACAGGAATATATAGAGTGCTACTGGGTTGAACAAGAGAAGGGACCCGCTCGTAAGTATTACTGTATTACCTTGGCTGGCAAAGAGATGCTAGAGATTAAAACAAACGAATGGAATCGATATGTCCAGGTCATGAACAAGGTAATGGGGAGAACAGAAACATGAGACGGGCTGAAGAAGATTATTTAAGTCAGCTTGATCGATTACTGGGTGCCCATCCTGATAAAACGGCTATTATGGAAGAATATAAGTTGCATATTTCTGAAATGGCCTGCGACATCATTTATGAGGATGAGTCACCCGATTTAATCTATAAAGAACTATCAATGCGGCTAGGTACACCAGAAGAAGTTGCTTTATCCTGGAAACAGGAACTAACCCTTACACCAAGAAAAACAAGGTGGATCTTTGCAGGAATTAACTTGTCCTTATTTATAAGCGGAATCTTGTTAACATTTATCAACCATACATATGATTGGAATTGGGCCAAGGAAATATGGTCGTTGCTAACATCGATTCCTGTACTTTTAATGGCCATCTATATTGGTTTTTGGATCTTGCTTGGTTATGAAATTGGCAAGGAATTTGGACATCAGGGCAGAAAGCTTATTAAGAAAACGTTTTTGATTACGGTGATACCTAACATTACCTTAATGTATTTGGTTATCTTTAACCTCGTACCAGATCAATGGTTTGACCCCTTACTGGATAAGCCATTTATTATTGCCTGTGTATTTTGTACGTTTATCTTATATCCAGTCAGTATTGCTGGGTATCTATGGGGGAAGAAAGCCTCGCTTTGACTATTTGCCTATATACATAGAATAACTATGTATATTTATCACTATATACCTAGAAAAACTAGGTAGAGGGGGGATTCTTAATATGGATATTCAGTTTAAAAAAGAAGATAAAGTATTTTTATTGTTATGTATAGTCCTAGGCTTTTTGGCTGAGTTATCTTTTTTACATGGAGAAGTAGGGATTTCCTATCCGTTGTTCTTATTTGCTTTTTATGGTCTGTTTTTTTGGAGATTTCGGAAAACGAAATTTACTCATATGCGAATTGGAAGCCTTTTGATGGTTTGTATTTGGATTCTTGGTTTATCTTATTTCTATCAATCTAACGTCCTTTTTTATCTAACGAATGGGTTGGTTATACCTATCCTTGTAGCAGCTCAGCTAACACTTATGACAAATCAACAAAAAATTGATTGGAGCAGAGTCAATTTTATTAAACAATTGAAAACGAAGCTGGTAAACAGTATTAAATACAATGAGCAATTCATCTCCTACATCCTAAAAAAAATTCGAAAAGAGGGAGCAGAAGAAACGGGGGGCATGGCTAAAAGTATCGCTTTGGGAATTGTAATTGCCTGTCCGGTGCTCGTCATTATCATTCTATTGCTCGTATCGGCAGACAGTCATTTTCAAGCGATATTTATGCACATCCCTGACTGGTTATTTTCTGTACACATAGGTGAATTCTTTGGTAGATTGATAATTATTATCCTATTCTCTCTATTGTTTTTTGGTTTTTTAAATGTATTACATTTAAAACAACCGCAAACACTGTCCTCAAGCATGAAAGAGGCTGGAAATCTCCAGTTCGATTCAACCATTGTTACAACGATTCTGGTCCTAATCAATGGAGTCTATTTATTATTTACAGTTGTCCAGTTTAAATATTTCTTTAGCAGTCCGCTTCTCAATGATATGACCTATGCTTCAAGCGCGAGAACAGGATTTGCCCAGTTAATGTTGGTTACCCTCATAAATTGGTCCATACTACTTGGAACCTTAAAGTATGTATCTGTTCAAATGAACGCTGCTAAAAGGCTTATACAGGTCCTTCTCAATCTTTTAATCGTATTTAGCGGAGTTATGCTAACCTCGGCTTTTATGCGCCTCTATATGTATGAAGAGGCCTATGGATATACGATTCTCAGAATACTAGCACACACGATTATGCTTTATCTGGTTGTCATTTTCACCTATACATTAGTGAAAATTTGGATTGAACGAATTGCATTAAGACATTTTTATTTTTTAACCGGAATATTGTTTTATACGGGATTGCACATCGTTCAACTGGATCAACTAATTGTTGATAAAAATATAAGTAGATACAAAGAAACGGGCAAAATTGATCTTTATTATTTAAATGAATTATCCTATACAGGACTATCTGGCTTGATTGACTTATATGAATCAGACCCTGATTCAGGTGAATTGAAACAACTTTTATCAGTCCAATATGAGCAAATGAAGGAAACTGACTATACTTGGCAGTCCTATAATATTTCCAGAGTTGAAGTATATGAAAGGTTAGATAATCTTAACCTCACGGAACATGAACAAGGGAGTTAGGAGTATTTGGTTTAATAATCCTAACGAAAAATTCGCCAAAAAATAAATGTGTAATCAACGAAGTATTTAAGTAGAAGTGTTCAGAATTCAATCTAATTGGATAAATAAGAAAGACAACGCCTGGAATCCTTCCCAGTGTTGTCTTTCTTTGTTCTGAATATGTAGTCAGTCAAATTACAGAATTATACATATGATTGATAGTGAAAAGAGTAAATCATATGTATAATGGGTATAAGAGATTAATTTGAAAAGTCAAAAAATTAATCCGCTCGACAAAATTAGAACAACTCTGCACGTTCATTTTACATAATATGCAACAATAGTTTTTTATACTATATGTAAAGAGAATTGGAGGTAAGAGTATGCGCACTTATATTATTTATTTAATAGAGAATGAATTTGCACGTCATTACTATGGACGAGAATATATGTTTTTTAATTTATTCCAGGATTACGAACAATCTGAAGGAGATAAGAAAAAAATACTTCGCAGGCAAATTAACTTTGTTACTAAAAAGATTCATGCACAGCTTTTTACCTCTTTTATGGAAAATCAATTATTGGAAAATAAAGATTGTTATATGGAAAATGGGGTATATTATATCAGAAAGCGAAATGTCGGCCAAAGCGAAGCAAGCTTAGGATATCGCAATCATTCATTGATTCTGCATGCTACTGGAACATATGAATGTGAGACCATATTTTTTGAGTGGCTCAGGCAGTGGAATCCATATTTTTTAGCCTTGGATACAACCAAAGATCGTTGCGCTTGGCTCAGGCCTATTAAACAGAGATTATATGTGTGAAGCAGAATAAAACAGATTCCACTATAAAATCGTTATAAATGCCGTGGAATTTATTCTATTATGTCTGTTTGTATCAAAATCTGATAGAAATATCACAATAGTTATGGTATTATTACTTTGGTTTAGTACAATGTCTTTGTGACAGCACGGAGGAGGTAGTTTAGGTATGCTATATTATATTCTTACGGCAGTGATTGCTTTGCTTGCTGGTGTGGCTTTAGGATTCTTTATCGCCCGTAAATACATGATGGACTATTTAAAGAAAAACCCACCAATCAATGAACAAATGATTAAAATGATGATGACACAAATGGGTATGAAGCCATCCCAAAAGAAAGTAAATCAAATGATGAATGCGATGAACAAACAACAAGGGAAATAAGCCTTGTTACATCTGGATTCTAAGGTGTCGTCACCATACTGTATAGATTAATTTTTGTAATTTGGTTTATCTTTTTTTAGATACATAAGTCAAATTGGTTAATCTTCAATTAGACCGTCTTTTTCTGAAAAATGTTCAGAAGGAGATGGTCTTTTTATGTTGTTAAAGACGGCATATAAGTATAGCGGAAGAAGGATTATAAAATCTTTTATAGAATAATAATCAATGGTGTTGTTTAAATGACGTGTTCTTTAGGGGCTGGACTAAACGATGATTGGTTATATGAAGATCGACTATGGGATAACCACCCATCTAATAACTATTTCATCTGGTTTCACGTATTTGAAGGCGAAATTAACCATTGAGGACAAATAAGAGTGATTAGTATGCAGGTTATCTTCAGTGAAGGTCTTGGCCTATTAGGTTTTTGGATATTGTTTAGTGGGGGGATTTAATAATGTTAATTAGAGAGATACAACCCTTGGATGCCGAAAAATTTATATGTTTAATTAAGCAAGTTGAATCAGAAGCTAAGTTTATGCTTATGGAAGCAGGAGAAAGAAAAACCACTCCTGAACAGCAACGTAAACAATTAGAAAGTATTAAGAAGCAAAGTAATTCAACAATATTTGTTGCAGAAAAAGAAGATGGAGAACTTGTTGGCTATTTGATAGCCATTGGCGGTAGCGTAAAGAGAACAAAGCACTCTGCATATCTAGTGGTTGGTATTTTAGAAAAATACAGAGCTCACGGTATAGGAACAAGTTTATTTCAAAGATTAGAAGAGTGGGCAAGAAACTCTAATATATCAAGATTAGAATTAACAGTTGTTACTCAAAATGAAGCAGGTATTTCTTTATACAAGAAAAGTGGATTTGTGATAGAAGGTATAAAAAGAAAATCATTGCTAATCGATGATGAATTTTATAACGAGTATTTTATGTCCAAAATATTTTAATCTCACGTACTAAGCTAACAGGGCATTGATCTACAACGTTAAGAGATAAAAAAGTTACCAAATACGATTTTGGGGACTGTAATGCACTATAATTAAAGTTACCAAACGTCGCTTTGGGAACGATATTACGTATTTATAAAAAGGTTGCGATACCCCCTTTTAGATTACTTCCAGTAACCGTTATCTTATGCTAGAATAACAAAACCTACTGCATTTACCGCGGCGAATAAAGAAAGGTTGATGCAAAATGAACAAATGGTTACAACAATTTAAAGAAACATTACTCAATGAATTCGGAGAGAGTATCCAATTCATTGGCTTACAAGGCAGTCGCGCTCGAAATGAAGCAACTGAAAACAGCGATATTGATGTAGTTGTTATTTTCGATACACTAACTATTGATAAATTAAAAAGATACGAAATAGTCGTTCAAACGATGCCTGACCGTCATTTACTTTGTGGCTTTGTAGGGGGGATGGATGACCTCAATATTTGGGATAAAGCAGATTTATTTACGTTTATCTATGATACAAAAACCATCTATGGGCAGCTAGCTATTTCGAAAACAGCCATTACAACAGCTCATGTGAAAAAGTTTGTCCGTTCAACAGCTGGAAACATTTATCACATGACCCTACACAATTATTTACATGGAAAGTCTACTGAAATGATTCATGGTTTATTTAAAAACGCTCGCTTTGCGATTCAAGGAAATGTTTTTTTACAACAAACTGAATTCATCTCCCAACTAAATGAATTATCAACAGTTACAAAGGGTTACGACACTGATGTTATAACTCGTCTCATTTCATTAAAAAATAATGCACAAGTCGATTTGGACAAGGATACAGAACTATTATTAGCTTGGTCAAAAGAAATATTGCAAGCTGTAAAAGACGAAACATTGAGTTAATCTCTAGGAAAATATTGAATTAACAACGGCGTTAAATTAGTTTAATCAATCTTTTTCTATATTATAAAATTAAGGTTAGCAGCATACATTTGATTAAACATTATTTTAAATCAACAGCAGTTCAGTTAATTTGGAGCTTAGCAGTCTAACTTACTTATACAATTTCATTCAAAATAATGTTCCCAAATCAAAGTTTGGGGGTATAAGAAAAAGCACTAAGTATTGTTATTTCAACGTTTAGCGCTTTTCCTATGTCACATTATTTATACGGTGTTTTATGCACGTTTCCACAAAGCTAGTACCAGCAACAGGTTCAGCGTGTTTTGATGCTGGCTGTGTTCATCATGATGTTGAATAAAATTTTGCATATTTTTAAAGTTCCTTAACGTACAACATTTCCGAAATGTGGGTTGTACCCCTATACAAATAAAAAGTTTGATTATATATAATCAAACTCAAAACCTTTAAATATAAGGTATAGTTTTATTTTATTATACTATTCACCCTATATTAAGCCAGTTTAATACCGTTTTTTTGTAATAAGTTCAAGACATTATTGAGGTGAAAAAAGTCAAATTGGATAAGAGTACAATTACAACTAATAAAGAGAGGCTGGGACATACGTATTTCAGTCAATGATAAATCCGAACTACTAGGTGATATTTATATTTCGCCTAATAGTTCGGATTTTTATTTGTTTTCAATAGATTAGTTACTTCTATATACCATTATTAAACTTAGTGGAATGGAGCGGAAGCCACCGACTCCTGCGGGAAATAGAGGAAAGGCTGAGACCTGAGCAAGGCACAGCCGAGGAGGCTAAAGCCTTCCTCCCCGCGGAAAGCGAGTGGAGTAAGCGCGCAATGGAACGAACTTTTTTAACTCTTTAATAAGTAACAAAGTCGAAAATAGATATCGTTTGTCTCTTCAGGAACGTTTATAAGTTATGTCCCATCCTCAAACATAGATAGAGATTAATAAGATATTTAAAAATCTAAAGAGATTAATTTTTTCGATCTTGATCATCCTTCAATCGGCCTGCTTTTTTTACGGCTTCTTTTAAGAGGATTTCTATTTGAGCATTTACGCTGCGAAGTTCATCATCTGCCCATTTTTCAATTGCGTCATAAAGTTTAGGATCTATTCTTAGCGGATATGCTTTTCTTTTGGCCATCTTAAAAACCTAGTGAATGCTTCCTGTATTAATAATTGGCTGCGAACCCTTTTCTGAAACAATTGCAACCATTAAGTTATTGACCATTTGTGCTTTCTTGTCTTCATTAAGTTCAACAATATCTTCATCCGCCAATTGGTCAATCGCACTTTTTACCATTCCTATGGCACCATCAACAATTACCTTGCGGGCAGCCAGCACAGCCTGGGCCTGTTGTCTTTGTAACATAGCGGAAGCAATCTCAGAAGAATAGGCTAGATGCATAATTCGTGCTTCAAGCACATCCACACCAGCTACTTCTAAACGTTTTTGTAAATCCTCTGCTAAAAAAACAGCAATTTCATCACTATTTCTCCTTAATGATAGATCGGTTTCTTTGTCAAAGTGGTCATAGGCGTATTGGCTTGCGATATGACGAATTCCCGTTTCACTTTGAATTTGGACAAATTCTTTATAATCCTTCACATCAAAAGTTGCCTTCGCACTATCATTGACGCGGTATACCACCACGGCAGCAATTTCAATCGGATTACCTTCTAAATCATTTACCTTTAGAGTATCGCTATTGAAGTTTATGACACGCAGTGAAACGCTGGATTTGATAGTAAAAGGTATTGCCAACCATAGACCTTGATCCCGTATAACTCCTACATATGTTCCGAAAAATGTTAATACTTTTGCTTCGTTTGGTTGGACAATGGTGATGCCAGATAATAATACGGCAACAGCTATTAATAATACGATTGGAAGTACAGTTGATCCATTTACCAATAGATAAGCACTAATGCCGATAATGACCAACCCTGCAAGGACACCTAAATAACCATTCATTTTAACTGCATTTTTTTCACCCATCTTAACGCCTCCTATATATCAAAGTGATATCACAATTATATCACTTATTTAGTTAGACAGTTAGCATTTTTGTAAAAAATATACAAAACATTCTATTTAACTGTGTAGAGCAACTGATAAAGCACACCTATATAATTATTTAGAAAGTTTGAAATAATCTTTCTTTGGTTTATTTGATTTGCTAAAATAAGGAGGCCTTATAAAAGAGAAAAGGAGGGCGTTTGTGAAGATCTTTGTAAAGCTTAAATGGTTTTTTAAGAAAGAAAAAAAAGCATATATAATTGGCATCATTATGTTATTATTCGTCGCTATTTTGCAGCTGATTCCACCTAGAATTATAGGGATTGTAGTTGATCAAATTAACAATGATTCTCTGACAGGTACAGGTCTTTCGAAATTGACTGCAATTTTAATTGTTTCGGGAGTAGGAATGTACATATTAAGATATTTTTGGCGAATCCAAATCTTTGGTTCAGCCGTGAAGTTAGCAAGAGAACTTCGTTATCGATTATTTGATCATTTTACGAATATGCCGGCATCCTTTTACCAACGTAAGCGCACCGGAGATTTGATGGCACATGCGACCAATGACTTAAATGCAATACAGCAAACCGCAGGCAGCGGTGTCCTATCCTTGGTTGATTCGCTAACGACCGGTGGGTTTGTTGTCCTGGCTATGGCCTTTATTGATTGGCGTTTAACCTTGTTTGCATTGCTTCCTATGCCCGTTATTGCCATCTCAACAAGCTATTATGGGAAGCTATTACATAAAAGATTTAGGTCTGCTCAAGCTGCCTTTTCTGAATTGAATGATAAGACCCAGGAAAGCATAAATGGGATTAAAGTGATTAAGACCTTTGGGCAGGAAAGAGAGGATATTGAATCCTTCCGTTCTTCCTCTAATGATGTAGTGGATAAAAACATATCTGTAGCCCGTATAGATGCCTTGTTTGATCCAACTATCAGTGTAATGGCGGGGCTTTCTTATTTTATTTCAATCGCTGTTGGCGCAAAATATGTGATGGAGGGCAATTTGACGATTGGTGAACTTGTCTCCTTTTCAACCTATCTGGGATTATTGATTTGGCCGATGCTTGCTTTTGGGTTCTTATTTAATATCGTGCAACGTGGGAACGCCTCTTATGATAGGATTGCTGAACTCCTAGCTGAGAAAACTGATGTTTTAGATAAAGTTGGTGCTCTTAACGAACAAGCCAGTGGTGATATAGAATTTGAGATTTCATCCTTTACTTATCCCGATGAAAAGAATCCTGTACTAGAGGATATCTCTTTTAAGATAAAAAGAGGTGAAACGCTCGGTATAGTCGGGAAAACGGGTGCAGGTAAAACGACCTTATTAAAATTGCTGATTAGGGAGTTTGAGACAACAGAAGGGTGTATAAGGATTGGAGGACACGAAATCCAAAATTATACGTTGAGTTCCTTACGAGAAGCAATTGGGTATGTACCGCAGGATCCTTTTTTATTTTCAGCAACGGTTGGGGAGAATATCGCTTTTGCTAGACCGAATGCTTCCCAAGAAGAAATTAAAGTGGCAGCAAATCTTTCATATATTCATTCTGATATTGAAGGCTTTACGGAAGGATATCATACGGTTGTAGGTGAACGTGGAGTCTCACTTTCTGGCGGTCAAAAGCAAAGAATCAGTATAGCAAGGGCGTTGATGCTGGAACCTGAAATCTTAATTCTAGATGACTCACTATCAGCAGTCGATGCCAAAACAGAGGCAACGATCCTTCGGAATTTAAAGGAAAACAGAGTAAACAAAACAACGATTATCACATCCCATCGGTTAAGTGCTATCCAGCATGCCAATCTAATCATTGTTCTCAAGGATGGTAAAATTGTTGAAAGAGGTACGCATAGGGAGTTAATGGACTTGGATGGCTGGTATAAAGAGATGTACCAACAGCAACGATTAGAAGAATTAGTAGAACAGGGGGGATAAGAGATGGATGAACTTAAATCAATAACAGGAAAAGAACAGCGAGTCATTCTCTTCCGACTCTTATCCTATGCCAAACCCTATAAAAAGAGATTAATAGGAGCATTTTTCTTATTATTTCTTGCGACAGCGGCTGACATCACAGGTCCTATTTTAGTAAAGATATTCATTGACGATTATTTAACACCTATGAATATGGAGTATAAGCCAATAGCTCTATTGGCAATCGGGTACTTGATACTCCTATTTGCCAAAATGTTTATTACTTATTTTCAAGAGTTCTCATTCCAGCTTGTCGCCTTAAAAATCATTCAGCAGCTTAGGGTTGATGTATTTAGTAAAGTACAGAGCCTTGGATTGAGATATTTTGATAAAACACCTGCAGGAGCGATTGTATCCAGGGTTACTAATGATACAGAAGCAATTAAGGATATGTTTGTGACCGTAATTGCAGCTTTTATATCCAGTGGTTTTTTCGTGATAGGGACAATCATTGCGATGTTTATATTAAACGTTAGGCTTGCTGTGTTTTGTTTATTCATCCTGCCTATTTTATATTTGCTTATGAGATCTTATCGTAAATTCAGCAGTGTTTTCTATCAAGAACTCAGGGAAAGGCTAAGCCAGTTGAATGCCAATTTAAATGAATCTCTCCAGGGGATGTCTATTATTCAGGTGTTTCGACAGCAGAAACGGTTAAAGGATGAGTTTGAGGAGATTAATCAAAAACATTATGAAGCAGGAATGAGGAATATTAAGATAGATGGGCTGTTGCTAAGGCCAGCCATAGATCTAGTTTATATATTTGCAATCGTTCTAGTGCTCAGTTACTTTGGAATCAATTCGATGAATTCAGTAGTTGAAATAGGTGTTCTGTATGCGTTTGTAAACTATATTGATCGTTTTTTTGAACCAGTTAACCAAGTGATGCAAAGATTATCCTTATATCAGCAGGCAATTGTGGCTGGATCAAGGGTATTTGCTGTTTTGGATGAAGAAGAGTTAGCTCCCGGTGCAGATAACATACAACCGTATAAAATCGAGCAGGGTATCGTTGAATTTAAAAATGTTAGTTTTTCTTATGATGGAAAGAGGGATGTTCTAAAAAACATCTCCTTTAAAGTCAATGAGGGTGAAACAGTTGCGCTTGTAGGACATACGGGTAGCGGAAAAAGTTCCATTATAAATTTGATTATGCGTTTCTATGAATTTAATAGAGGAGATATTTTAATTGATGGGAAATCCATAAAAGGTTATTCAAATGAAGAACTGCGGGTGAAGATGGGACTTGTATTACAGGATGCTTTCTTATTCTATGGGTCTGTTAAAGATAATATTAGTTTGCATGATCAAACAATAACGGACAACAAAATAGAAGAAGCAGCAAAATTTGTTCAGGCGGAATCCTTCATTGAAAAGTTACCGGATCAATACAATCATTTAGTAGTGGAACGGGGAGCAACATTTTCGAGCGGTCAAAGGCAGTTGATTGGCTTCGCACGAACAATCGTTAGGGATCCTAAAATTCTTATTCTTGATGAAGCGACAGCCAACATTGACTCAGAAACAGAAGAGGCTATTCAAAAAAGCCTGGCAAAAATGAGAGAGGGCAGAACGACAATTGCAATTGCCCACCGTCTTTCCACGATCCAGGATGCTAACCTTATACTTGTGTTACATCAAGGCCAAATTGTTGAACAAGGAACACATCAGGAACTGCTGGCTAAGCAAGGGCTTTATTATAAAATGTATTTGCTTCAAAATGGTATCCGTTCAAGTTTCAACAAAGATGTAAGCTAAAATAAGGATATTCTAACTAAATAAATCGCATCCGATTCATCGGGTGCGATTTATTGAATTTACCGATATATACTTTTAGTCGATCCCTGAACCTGTTTTAAAAGTGTGTTAGTGTATAAAGAGTGGTTTCATGGCTCTACCCTTAACTGTTTGGGTTTACCTTATCTTTTCGCTTAACACGATATTTTTGATCTATTATATGTTTTTTCAGGTTGATAGTTGTTTAACAGATTATCGAGTTCCTGGCTATATTGAATGGTTGTTTGAGATGATAATCCGTTCTGAGAGACGACAGCAACTAGTTCTGCACGCTTGATTTCTATTTTATCTAACAACTCTTGATTATCCATGGTTGCAGATCCTTCCTCGTTTATTGATAATGTTTAATTTTACAATATTTTTACATAAAAGAATTAGAATAAAACTATTATACATAAATTTTACTAAAAATGTAAAATATATTTAAAAATAAAAACTATACTCTTTATCATCTGCTCAGACAGTTACTTTATATGGAGTAATTTGGTACAATGTAAGATGGAATGAATTAGAAACAATGGGGGTAATTTCATTTGGGTGATATAAATATTTTTTTGGCATTTGGAGCAGGTTTCCTCAGCTTTATTTCTCCATGCTGTCTTCCGCTTTATCCGGCCTTTCTTTCTTATATAACAGGAATGTCGGTTGGAGAATTAAAAAATGATAACGCGATGATGCATAAAAGGAGCCTATTACATACTTTCTTTTTCTTAATTGGGTTTTCCATTATTTTTATAGCTCTTGGATTCAGTGCATCTTATATTGGAACCTTTTTTGAAAACTATGGAGACATTATCCGGCAATTAGGCGCTATTCTTATAGTCTTTTTTGGATTAATTATAATTGGGTTCTTTCAACCCAAGTTTCTTATGAAAGAACACCGTTTTGAATTTAAAAATCGTCCGGGTGGTTATATAGGATCAATTTTAATTGGTATTGCTTTTGCAGCAGGCTGGACTCCATGTACTGGACCTATTTTAATGGTTGTCATAGGGATGACCGGGACCAACCCGGAATCTGGTATGTTCTACATGTTAGCATATATTTTAGGATTTGCTATTCCGTTTTTTATTATGTCGTTTTTTATTGGAAAATTAAACTGGATCAAGCGTAACTCGGATAAAGTTATGAAGGCAGGCGGAATGTTAATGATTCTAATGGGAATCGTCTTGTTTTTTGATTGGATGACCAAAATAAGCTCCTATTTTATTGCTTTATTCGGAGGGTGGAGTGGTTTTTAAATAGTTTTAATCATATTCAACACAGAATTTATACTTTTATATTGTAACAGGGGGAACTAAAGATGGCTAATATTCTAATAGTGGATGATGCAAAGTTTATGCGGTTGACGTTGGCAGCTATCCTTAAAAAAGGAAATCATCACATTGTTGGAGAAGCAGAATCAGGTATAGAGGCAATTGATCTATATGAAAAGCATAAGCCTGATTTGGTTACTATGGATGTAACGATGCCATTAATGAGTGGATTAGAGGCAACCAAAGTAATTAAGAGTAAATATCCGGATGCCAAAATCATTATGTGTTCGGCAATGGGCCAGCAAAAGATTGTCAGAGAATCTATAGAAGCGGGTGCAAAAGACTTTATCATAAAACCCTTTGAAGAGATAAGGGTAATAGATGCGATCAATCGTGTCTTGGATTAACATAAATCGTAATAAACAGTTGAAATTTATGTATGCTAAAAGGAATGATGATATATGATGTTTGCAGTATCTACTATACTTGCAGTTATAATGGGACTTTTAGTTTTTGCAGTTAGGATGAAGGCATCCCAAAAACCGGCCTCAATCAAAAAGATTATATTGCCACCGTTTTTTATGAGTACTGGTGCACTTATGTATATTTTCCCGTATTTTCGGTTAACAGGAATGGAAATACTCGAGGCAATTATACTGGGCATGTTTTTTTCCATATTTTTAATAAAGACATCCAAATTTGAAATTAAAGATAATCAAATATATATGAAACGGTCTAAAGCATTTGGAATTGTTCTTATAGGACTTATTTTAATCAGAACCATTCTGAAGGTATTCTTAAGTTCATCGATTGATTTGGGTGAAACAGGAGGAATGTTCTGGCTGTTGGCTTTTTCAATGATTGTGCCATGGAGAATAGCGATGTACTTCCAATATAAAAAGTTTGAAAACATACTAAATGATACACAGGCAGGTAATAATACGGTTAGTTCTGTATAAATGATTAAAAATCGACTGAATGGTCGGTTTTTTTTGTCTGTTTTATTAAGAAATTGCAGTTTATTTATGAAAAATAACCTTATAGCAGGAGAACGTAAATTAAAGAGTTACGAAACAAAATAAAATGTAGAGACATAGAGCAACTTTAAATTCTTATTACACAATAAAGTATTGAGTTCTTCGATGAATCTAAGAACACTGTAAAAAACGAATAATTTGTGGAATTTTAGGGTTAAAATGCACATAACTAAGAAAAATGGGTAAATACATAATATAAAAATGATGAGGAGAATTAGTACATGGTTACAAAGACAGAATTAACATTAGCTGAACGCTATGAAACTGCATTTAACCGTATTCATAAAGTGTTAAAAGATATTGTCAAACAAGCAAATACAGATAAATTTTCAGAACTGGTGAGTAAGGGGAAGCCACATTCTGCTTCGTTATTATGAAAAAGACTTGTGCCAATATGCAAAACTGAGAAATGCATTGGTGCATGAAAAGATAGACAGTGATTTTTATATTGCTGAGCCTCATAAGGACATTGTTGAAGATATTGAGAGGATAGCTGATGAATTTGAACAACCAAAAACAGGCTTATCCATATCATCAAAAGAGGTCTTTTATTTTTACGAAGAAGACAAATTGAAGGATATATTGGCCTGTATTAAGAAAAAATCTCATATAAGATTCCCCATATATAGTGATAAAGAAGAATTCAGATGGCTGCTAACCACCAAAGAAATAATCATATGGCTTGCAAGTCAATTCGATAATCCCAAAATAAACTTAGATCAGGTTAAAATCAAGGACTTATATAACCCGAAGCATGTTAATCGTGTTGAATTTGTTTCAAAAAATACAACTGTATTTGAAATTGAGGATATTTTTGAGGAAGATCATAAAAATAAAAATAGACTAGAGGCTGTTTTAATAACACCAAGGGGGAAAAGGACTGAAAAAAGCACCCAGTTGAGTTGGGTGCTTTTTAACTGCTGTAATTATGCTGTCTTAGTTCTTCTGATGAGTTTTTCAATCTCAATTACAATGATCGGTACAAATCCAAGTCCAAGCGCAATCAGATAGTATTCAGAAGGAAGAGGAGTAACCTCGAAAATATAAGCAAGCGGTGGTATAAATACAATCGCAACTATAAGTAAAAGTGAAGCAAGCAGGGCAAGAATCATATATTTATTTTCACGAATGTCGGATTGGAAAATAGATTTAGTTGTTCTCACATTTAGTACATGAAAGAGCTGCGAAAGTGATAAAACAAGAAAAGCCATTGTTTGGGCCGCGCCTAACGAGTTTAGATTGACTCCTGCCAGATAGAAACCTATTAAGGATAGGACAGCAAACATCAACCCCTGAAGGACGATCCGGTAAAGGAGTCCGCCTGCAAAAATTCCTTCAGCTTTCGGCTTTGGTCTCCTCTTCATAATATCTTCTTCAACAGGTTCCATTCCAAGAGCGAGTGCAGGAAGTCCGTCTGTCACCAAGTTCAGCCACAAAAGATGGATGGCAAGGAGCGGTGTTTGTTGCCAAATAATCATGGCAATGAAAACAATAAATATCTCACCCATATTGGTGCCAAGCAGGAATTGAATGGCTTTGCGAATATTATCATAGGTACCGCGACCTTCTTTTACTGCATCGACAATTGTCGCGAAATTATCATCCGTCAAAATCATATCAGATGCTCCTTTTGCGACATCCGTGCCAGTTATGCCCATTGCGCAGCCGATATCAGCTGCCTTCAAGGCAGGAGCATCATTAACTCCGTCACCTGTCATTGAAACGATTGCACCTTTTTGCTGCCAGGCGCGGACAATCCTTATTTTATCTTCCGGTGACACACGTGCATATACAGAGTATTCATCGATTGAGTCATTTAATGCTTGATCGCTCATTTTTTCAAGTTCTGCTCCACTAAGAGATTTTTGTCCAGCATTTAAGATACCGAGTTCTCTGGCAATAGCATTTGCCGTCCCAATATGGTCACCTGTAATCATAACCGGGCGGATACCAGCTCTTTTACAAACCTGTACGGCATCCTTAGCTTCTGCACGTGGAGGATCAATCATTCCAAGCAAGCCGACAAAGTGCAAATCATACTCAATCTCATCACTATTTGGGTGATGAGGAACACTGTCAAGTTCCTTGTAAGCAACAGCAATAACACGCATAGCCTCGTCCGTCATTTGATTGTTTATTCTCTTGGCCGCTTCAAAATCCCCAGTCTTACAGCGGTTCATCAATACATCAAAAGCACCTTTTGTAAGAGCATAAGGTTTTCCTTCAATTACATGGATGGTTGTCATTAGCTTTCTGTCGGAATCAAAAGGAATCTCACCAACACGGGGTGCTGCTTCATGAAGGCTTTCCTTTGTCATCTGATTTTTAAGTGCTGCTGAAAGAATAGCAGTCTCTGTTGGATCGCCGATGTGCTTTTCTTCTCCGTCTACGATTTCAACGGTCCCATTTGATGCAAGTGAACCAAGACGAAGCAAGGATTTGATTGGACCGGAAACATGGTCAGTTATATCTTCTGGTTCATCCTTAACCCAGGCTTTGATGACTGTCATTTTATTCTGTGTAAGTGTACCTGTTTTATCAGAACAAATAACAGAGGCACTTCCTAGGGTTTCAACTGCTGGAAGCCTGCGGATGATAGCATTTCGTTTGACCATGCGCTGGACGCCGAGTGCTAAAACAACTGTGACAATTGCTGGCAAACCTTCTGGAATAGCAGCGACGGCTAAGGATACTGCAGTCATGAAAATTTCGAGTATCGGCATTCCTGAGAAGAATCCGATAGCAAAGATTACAATACTGATGGCAAGTGCCAGTAAGCCGAGGTACTTTCCTAGTTTTCCTAGTTTTTGCTGCAGCGGTGTCTGACCTTGGTCTGCAGATTCAAGTAATTCGGCAATCTTGCCCATTTGTGTATCCATTCCGGTTCCAGTTATAATTGCTTTTCCCCGACCATAGGAAACACTGCTCCCTGAGAAAACCATATTCACCCGATCTCCAAGAGGTGCATCCTCATTAACCGTAGCATCCTGATCCTTTTCAACTGGAACGGACTCTCCAGTTAAAGCTGATTCCTCAATTTTTAAGGAAGCTGCATCAACTAATCTTCCATCTGCCGGTATAAAATCACCAGCTTCAAATTCGATTAGATCACCAGGCACAATCTGGCTTGCTTCAATTTCGGTTAATTTTCCATTACGGATGACTTTTGCCCGTGGAGAGGAAAGGTTCTGTAGTGCCTCTAGTGATTTTTCTGCCTTATTCTCCTGTACAACTCCAAGTATCGCATTCAGGATAACAATACTTAGGATAACAACTGGTTCTATATATTCCTTTGTATCATGGCCTTTAAGGGCGACGAAAAAGGAAACCGCAGCTGCGATGATTAGAATCAAGACCATGATATCCTTAAATTGTTCAAAGAAACGTTGGACGAGCGACTTCTGTTTTTTACCTTTCAATTGATTAAGTCCGTATTTCGCTTGATGTTCCGCGACTTGTGCATCGCTTAAGCCAAGGTTACTATTTGTCCTGAATTCCTTTTCGATATCATCAAGTTTTTTCACATGTGGATTATTCATGAAGAAACCTCCATTCTTTCACTAAATATGCCTTTAGCATAACCAAAAGAGAGCGAAGGATTCTTTAGATAATAAATTAATAAAGAAGGGCAGCCATTCTCAAAATCTCCTTCTGATATCGGACTATTCAATCAAAGAATTTGCAGATAGAATTGAGATGTCAATTGAACAAGTATTGTTTTATTCCATAAATACGATGAGAAAATAGTAGCGTTTAATGGGGAGAAGGGGATAGGCAGTTGAATGAGCGCCTATTGTCCACCGGAATTATGGACATTTCAATATTTGAAATACTTTTAACTAATACAGAGCAACGAAGGATTTGTAGGATTATAAATAATAGGGGATGCAGTAGGAAAATAAGGATAAGAAGAGCAGGGGATTCAAAGAATAAAAAAGGATTTCAGAATAATTGCTATTCTGAAATCCTTTATACGCCAATCTAATATATTTAAGTTTATAAGATTGATTTATCTGTGTCCATTGGCAATGTGTTATGTGTTTCAAGTGGAGCTGGTTTTAACATTGGTTTTGCGCCTTCTGCAGGTGGAACCACAGCCTCATAACGGAATTCACCTTGTCCATCCGGAGCTTCACCGCTTGCCCAGCTTCCCATGCTGCTTTCTTCGCCTTCAGAGAAATTATATAAAGAGTAAGCGATATCTAAGCGTTCTTTTTCACGTGGGAATGTGCTTGGAACAAGTAATCCTTCTTGTTCTTCTAATTCAGCGATTGCTTTCGCCCAAAGATTTTGGTGATAAGAATCACGTGCAATAAGAACGGCAAGCATATCTTTAATTCCTGGGTCATCTGTCATTTCATAAATACGTACTGCTGCTAATCGACCTTGTGATTCAGCGTTCAGGTTAGAGCGGAAGTCAGCCAATAAGTTGCCGCTTGCTGTTACATAGCTTCCCATCCAAGGGTTACCAACACTGTCCTGTGGACGAGGACCTAATCCGGAAACAATAGCATGTTGTGGATTCATACCGCTTAGTACAGCAGCGATTGCTGGGTCAGCCATTGCTTTTTCCTGATCTTTAAGTGGTGCGTCATCAAGAAGACGTGCGACCATAGTTGCTAACATTTCAACGTGACCAATTTCTTCAGTACCGATATCAAGTAAAAGGTCTTTATATTTTTCGTTGCCGCGTACGCTCCAGCCTTGGAACAAATATTGCATCATAACGGACATTTCACCATATTGTCCACCAATCAGTTCTTGAATTTTCTTTGCCATCAATGGATCTGGTCTAGTTGGTTTAGCTTCAAATTGAAGTTCTTTTTTATGGAAAAACATATTCATACCTCCGTATATAATAGTATTTTTTGAGCGATTGCTCGTACAATCTATTACATACCCAGCGTTTTTAGGAAGAAACATAGAAATTATATAAAATTAGGTAATAGAGGTGTGAAATGCTATGGGAATATTGACTTAGAAAGTAAGAAATAAATTTTATTTTCAAGTGTATTTTTACATGTTTTTTTCTTGGTTGTCGAAAATTTATGGTCTATACATAAAAAATGTCATAATAAGAAAAGCACCCAGAATACATGTATTTTGGGTGCCTTTGTTCGATAGGCGATAGCGCTAAATTAATTTTCTCATTTTCCGATTGGCGTTAATTGTTCATTAGGCTGTTGCTTGGTTATTGATTCCATCTTCTTTAATTCTTCTCGAAGTAATCGTCTGACTTCCCTGCGTCTGTGTACTTTTTTTCCCATTAAGTAAAGACCTCCTTAAAGTAGTGGAAATGCAACAAACCAATCTGACCCTTAACAAAAATAGGCAGTTGAACCACAAACCCTGATTAGATTAAAGAAATATCTAGATTGAATGATATGAGGAAACTATACAATATATTCATTACTTCTTTAATACAGTCAGATTGTTATCTTTAGTTATATCAGAAATTAATAATTCTGACAATTCAAAATAATTTTGATTAATAAGGGAAAACAGTAGAGAAAACGCCAAAATCTTTAATATATTTACGCAATACCCCCTTTTTACTGCAAATCTCTTCATTTTTCTTCAAAATCATGGTTGGAAATAATGCATCACTCATACTAAATTTGTATCCTTCGATTAGTAATTATCAGTCAATTTAGTTGAAGGTTTCCATCTGTTTGTTATAATAATATATGGAAAATGATTGTTAGATTAGGAAATTGTGTATTACTTAACTGGGGTGAATAAACTATGTTAGAAGGATGGTTTTTATGGTTCATCCTATTTTGGGTTGTCTTTATGATTGGTTTTATGGCTATCGGTGGATTTTTTATGTTTCGGAAGTTCTTAAAAAAACTGCCGAAAGAAGATGGAAAATCAGATATGGACTGGGAAGTGGAATTTGTTAATCAGACAAGGCATCTATGGAATCAAGAAGAAAAAGATTTTTTAGAAGAACTAGTAAGCCCGGTTCCTGAATTATTTCGAGATGTAGCGAGGCATAAAATTGCCGGGAGAATCGGTGAACTTGCTCTTAAAGAAAAGGCTAATAAGATAACGATTGATCTCATTATTAAAGGGTATATTCTGGCAACACCAAAACGCGATCACAAATTTCTTCGAAAAAAATTAGAAATCGAAAAAATAGATGTCAGTCCGTATGAAAAATATTTCTCTGTTTGACCTCTTCTTTTTATGAAGAGGTTTTTTTTATGGGAGAGCGTTTGATTGAAAATAGGACCTTAAGATAGGTCCTTGTTTGACAAATTAATTGTTGTTATCTTTTATAGAATCAAAAAAGCTATTTACGTCTTTTACGTATTGATGGAAAAACTCTGGGATCTCTTTATCGTCTAAACCATAAAAGCTATTCATTGCAACCCCTCTGATATACCATTCCTGAGAATCTAGTCCTCTTTTAAAGCAGTTCCAAATTTGATTTCCCAATAATTCATGTCCGGCAGTCATGGATTTTAAATTATCCCATTTATCAGCAACAATAAGAGCCTTTACTTCAAGAGGCGCTTCTTTAACAAGCTCAAGAGTATGTTGCTTACGTTCTTCCCATGTTTTTGTTTTGTCCTCTGTATGAGCAGAAACATAATGTGCGACTTTAGATCCAAACTCCTTTTCAATCTGTTCAATCGTTGTATCTGTGTCCTCCACAGTATCGTGCAATAATGCCGCAATCACCAATTCTTCACAAAAACCAGCCTCTTCAAGAGTTTTAGCCACCTGCAAAGGATGTATAATATAAGGTTCATTTGACAGCTTACGTACTTGTCCGGAATGTGCATGTGTTGCAAATTGTACTGCTTTTTCCTTTAATGTCATTCATTTTAGCCACCTTATCTATATTTACTAAAATTTTACTATCTTATTATAAATAAATAATTCTGTGCATCAAGAATATATAAAATATACATATAATTATGGGTATTATATCATATTTAGCTTTGAGGCAGGTCTTATGCGTTTTATTTATAAATATGTATAATATATATTACACAGAAAGCTAAAATTATATATAATCATACTGTGGATTATTAGAAAGATTTAAAAGGGGTCATAAACCATGGAACTTATCAAGGAAATTTATGATGATGCGTCAGAACAGTATACGGATCAAGCATACCGTATTAGAAAGGCATCCAGAGCTGTAGTCATTAACGACCGTGATGAGATTGCTCTCTTGTTCGTTACAAATGGAAACTATCATAAATTGCCTGGTGGAGGCATTAAAAGCAGTGAAACTATTTATGATGCATTAAAAAGAGAGGTAGAAGAGGAAGTAGGAACCTTAATAGAAGATATTAAGGAACTGGGACTTACTATTGAATACCGTAATAATGAAGAACTTCTTCAAATATCTTATGGATATATTGCAAAAACTACAGGTGAACTTAAAGACCCAATGTATACAGATGAAGAGATTAACGACGGATTTGTATTAAGGTGGGTACCAATCAAAATAGCGATTGAAATATTGAAGCAAGACATACCCTCTAATTATGCAGGACAATTTATTCAACAAAGAGATCTGGAATTTTTATTAAAAGCTGATGAACTGATATAAAATAATAAAAGTCACCATTTTAAATGCTGCACTCCAATTGTTATACACTTAATTGACAATTGGAGTGCTTTTTTAGGTCTAGTTAAAATAGTTTTCTAAGTCAGCTATAGAATAGGCATCTGATACACCTTTTCTGGAATATAAATAATGAATTAAATTTTTATCATCCTTGTACAAATCAGCCAGTCCATAATAAATATTTTTTAAATAGGGAAGGGATGGAGAGGTTATAACCTTTTCAGAGATATTTCGACTATCGGTAAAGGTGAAAATCGGATAACCTTCAGCCTCGCCCAAGTAGAGAATATTACCATACCAAGAATCGTTAAAGGAATAGGTATGAACACTTTTGGCCAATTCAAGATTTATCTCCATCTTATAATTGTTATTCTCCTGCTGTACAATTTGTTTGAACTGTTCACTTGTAATTAGGTATTTCTTGCCGTATGTTCGCGTATTCGTATCTTTATCAGTATTGATAAAAGCGACACCGCCATCCCAGCGACCTGAATATTCTGCAAAGTACATCTCATAGGGAAGTGAAATTGGGGCTACTTTTGCTGGATAGGCAGGATTCGTACACCCACGTTCATTTTTTGTAGAACCCTCAGGTGTCCCTCCGCTTAAATAACAATGAAAGCGGCTCTCTAGTAAATTGGATCCGTAACTTGCGTACCAAACATAATCCATTGTTGTATAATTCCTCCTAATTAATAATCTATATAGATATACGTACCACAAAAGGGGATAATTACACATGAACCTAGGGTAGGTTAACTAGGCGGAAAACTGAGTAACCATCCATTTTAACCAATCAGGGAGAGAATAGGGCAAGTCATTAATAGGCTGTTTATGTATAGTTTATGGCTTTTATATAACATAGGATTGCTTATCCATTTGCCTGTACATTGATGTGTAGTTAACTTCTGAAAAAATGGTGATGGTAAGTTCAAAAGTATACCGAGATTTATAGTTTTACTAATATTTATAGCTGTTATTTTATGTTATGATTTATTAAAGATTGATTAGGATATATTTACCAAAGGGGAGGATATAGTATGAGAAAGTATATTTTTGCTGCATAGCAAAGGCTATGTGATAATGAATAATATAGCTTTTGCTCTTTCTAATAAAACTAAATAAATTATTAGGAGTGCGAAAATGAGCTATTCAAATGCTATTGATCTTTTACCATCTGAACTATTGAAGGAATATGTCGATGGTGAATACATCTATATCCCAAGGGAAGAAAGTAATAAAAAATCTGGGGAACTAACACAGGTACAAGAACAGAATTGGATTTAAGGATTAAAAAATATATAGCGATTATCTAGCTGGTGTTGATATGAATATATTAAGTTCTAACTATTATTTATCTGTAAAGAGTATTCAAAGAGTAGTGTTAAATGAAAAAAAGAATAATAGATAAAAGTAAGCCAATGCGTTTTCGTTATCGCATTGGCTTATTTTTATTTATGAATAAAGTATAAGGTTTTTCTTACAGCTTTTGTAATTTAAATTAAATAAATCAAAGGCTAAGACTATTTTACTGGGTAACTTTATTATACGGTCTTATGAAGCAGTTTGCGGATGAGATGTCATATAACTTTTTGGCTGAGTAAAAAAGATACAAAAGAGTAGATAGAGAGGGAGGTATAAGATGACGAAATATCAATTAATTAGTGACTACAAATGTATTGAAGCATATAGAGAAAGCTTCAATGATTTGGCTAAAAAGGTATTCGGTATAGATTTTAAAAAATGGTATGAAAAAGGTTGCTGGAATGATAATTATATTTGTTATTCATACGTTTATGGAGAGCAAGTAATTGCTAATGCCTCTATCAGCAAAATGACAGTTGTATGTAATGGTAAAGATTATAAAGCTATTCAAGTTGGTACCGTTATGACACATCCTGATTATCGAAATCAAGGATTATCTAAGAAATTGATGGACCATATCATTGAAAAATATGAAAATGAAACGGACTTTATCTACCATTTGCCAATGAAACCGTTTTGGATTTTTATCCAAAGTTTGGATTTGAAAAAGTACAGGAAAGCAGCTTTTCTTTAAACGTTGCAGATATAAAAAACAACAAGTACAAACGAATACTTTACGTCAATTAGATACAGAAAATACGAGTGATTTAAAAATGATGAAAGAATTCGCTAAGGGACGAATACCCATTTCTTCAAAATTGGGTGTCAAAAATAACGAGCACCTATTAATGTTTTATTTTCTCCTGGTATTTAATGACGCGATTTTCTATATCAAAGAGGAAGACGTAATTGTGATCTTTGAAAAAGTAGATGCCCAACTTCACCTATATGATGTAATCACTATTTCACACCAAACGACAACAAAATCTACAATAAATTCTTAACAAAGAGCAATGATACATTATTTGTCCATCCATTATTTAAAGAAGAATTAAACCCATTTCTCTTTCCCTTAACATCACATTCTTAAAAATAAAATAAGATTGTAAAATTCCCGTTCTTATACTGAATGCCGTTCTGGTTATTGTAAGAGGTATCTTTGGTTAATGATATTTATATTGCTGAAGACCTTTCCTACATACTATCTAAAGCTAAACGGAATTAAAGAGCGAGAGAAAAATAATTCCTCCCGCAGTCTTTTAAGAAAAGATAATGTTGTTACATATCGTGATGAGAATGTTTTTTTTGACGTGTATGCTGCCTGTTTTTCACTTTATGAGAACCGCTTAAGGGTGCAGGTTGGCCAGAGTGGTTTTTATCTTTAGGACCTTTTTGATGGTTAGCGTTTTTATTTGACATATTACATCCCTCCTAAGAATAGTATGAGAGGCAATTAAATGATTATACAGGTATATTATAACGGGTATTTAGAAGCTGATTCACATCATGAATAAGGCGATAAACTTCCGTACATCATAAAAGATATATTGTTAAGGAGGGGTGTACGTGCCTTATCACAAAAATAAAGTTCAAGCCTTTCAATCCGCTCAAAATGGTGTCAGGAAAGCGATTGAAGTCCGTGAAAATCTGGAATTGATGCAGCATGATCCTCAATTTGGCCATGAAGTGGGGCATTTGTGGGAAGAAATTAATGAGGCGTATCAGCAGGTTGAAAATGCTTATGAAGTGGCCAGTGAACATCAAAAGGACCAACTGGACGATTACAGAAATACATTAGACAAAATGGTTACAGATTTAGACAAATATGAAAAATATCGATAAGGTACCGGCCAGCTAATATTACTTTGCTGGCCGGCTTTTATTTTACCAGGAAAATAATTACCAATAAGCAGAACTTATGACAGGTAATAAATTACTTATATTTTACTTTATGGAAAGGTTATATTAATATTAAATTGTGAGAATATTAGGATTGAATGAAAAGTGTTTTACTTTTCTACAATTTATTACTATATTCTGTAATATCTTTTACCTAGAGGGGGTAATTTGATTGGGGAAAAATGATGTGTTCGATTCACGGAGATTTTTTGAAATCGACGGTAAACGCTATCATTACTACAATTTGAATGTATTGGAAGAAGCAGGGGTTGGAGAAGTTTCCAAATTGCCTTATTCCATTAAAGTTTTACTGGAGAGCGTTTTGCGTCAACAGGATGGGAGAGCCATTAAACAGGAACATGTGGAAAACCTTGCTAAATGGGGAACAGAAGATATGTCAATCGATATTGATGTACCTTTTAAACCTTCCCGTGTTATCTTGCAGGATTTCACAGGTGTACCGACCGTAGTCGATTTGGCTTCATTACGTAAAGCTATGGCTGATATCGGAGGAGATCCGGGTAAAATAAACCCTGAAATTCCGGTTGATCTTGTTATCGACCACTCTGTTCAGGTTGATAAATATGGTACTGCTGATGCCTTGCAGATAAATATGGACCTTGAGTTCGAACGAAATGCGGAACGTTATCAGTTTCTAAGCTGGGCACAAAAAGCATTTGATAACTACCGTGCGGTTCCACCAGATACAGGAATTGTTCATCAAGTGAACCTTGAGTATTTGGCGAATGTTGTACATTCAGTAGAAATGCCGGATGGCGATTATATGACTTTCCCAGATTCATTAGTGGGAACTGATTCTCATACAACCATGATCAATGGTCTGGGGGTATTAGGTTGGGGTGTAGGTGGAATAGAAGCGGAAGCAGGAATGCTCGGTCAACCTTCTTATTTCCCAGTACCTGAAGTAATCGGTGTACGGTTTATTAACTCCTTGCCGAACGGGGCAATGGCTACAGATTTAGCGTTGAAAGTTACTGAAATTCTGCGTAAAAGTGGCGTAGTTAATAAATTCGTAGAGTTTTTCGGCCCTGGTATGAGCGCTCTTTCACTTTCAGATCGTGCTACCATTGCAAATATGGCACCGGAATACGGCGCAACTTGCGGTTTCTTCCCAATTGACGAGGAATCTCTCACTTATATGCGTTTGACTGGACGTACAGAAGAGCATATCGCAATTGTTGAGAAATATTGTAAAGAAAACGGTTTGTTCTACTATAAAAACAGTGACGAACCAAGATATACAAAAATTATTGAGATTGACCTTTCAGAAATTGAGGCTAATCTATCCGGTCCAAAACGTCCGCAGGATTTGATTCCTTTATCTAATATGAAATCTGCCTTCAATCAAGCTTTAACAGCTCCGGTTGGAAATGCAGGATTCGGTCTTAGTCAAGACGAAATTAATAAAGAAATCACTGTTCAGCTGAATGATGGCCGTCAGGCGCCGATGAAAACAGGTGATATTGCCATTGCTGCCATTACAAGCTGTACGAATACCTCTAACCCATATGTTATGCTGGGTGCTGGACTAGTTGCTAAGAAGGCTGTGGAATTAGGATTACAGGTTCCACATCACGTAAAAACATCATTAGCTCCGGGATCAAAAGTCGTTACAGGCTATTTGCGTGATTCTGGTCTGGGAACATACCTTGATAAACTTGGTTTCAATGTTGTTGGGTATGGCTGTGCTACATGTATCGGGAACTCCGGTCCATTAATGGAAGAGATTGAAGCAGCTGTTGCTGAATCAGATTTACTTGTTACTTCTGTCTTATCCGGTAACCGTAACTTTGAAGGACGTATTCATCCGTTAGTAAAAGCAAACTATTTGGCATCACCGCCATTGGTTGTCGCATATGCCTTAGCAGGTACAGTGGATATCGATCTTGAGAATGATCCAATTGGAAAAGGTAAAGATGGAAAAGATATTTATTTCAAAGATATCTGGCCATCCAGTGAAGAGGTTAATAAACTTGTACAGGATACCGTAACATCTAATCTCTTCCTTAAAGAGTATGAGCATGTATTCGATGACAATGCAAGATGGAATGAAATCCAAACCAGCAACGAACCTTTATATAATTGGGATTTTGATTCAACTTATATTCAAAACCCACCTTATTTTGTAAATATGGATCCTAATCCTTCGGAAGTAAAACCGCTTGATGGACTGCGTGTTGTAGGATTATTTGGAGACTCAGTTACAACAGACCATATATCTCCGGCTGGATCTATCGGCAAAGATACACCAGCAGGTAAATACTTGCGTGAAAAAGGAGTTGCTATCCGTGACTTTAACTCATACGGTTCTCGTCGTGGAAACCATGAAGTTATGATGCGCGGTACTTTTGCTAATATCCGAATTCGCAATCAGATTGCTCCAGGCACTGAAGGTGGATATACAACATATTGGCCAACAGGTGAAGTGATGTCGATTTATGATGCATGTATGGAATACAAAAAAGATGATACCGGCTTAATTGTATTGGCTGGGAAAGATTATGGAATGGGAAGCTCCCGTGACTGGGCTGCCAAAGGAACTAACTTACTTGGAATTAAAACAGTCATTGCGGAAAGTTTTGAAAGAATTCACCGTTCCAACCTTGTATTAATGGGTGTGCTTCCGCTTCAATTCAAAGAAGGCGAAAGCGCTAAAACTCTTGGTTTAACTGGAAAAGAGAGAATTTTTGTTCCTGTTAATGAAAATGTTAAACCACGTGACATCATCGAGGTAACTGCAGTCGGAGAGGACGGAACAGAGAAGAAATTTGATGTTTTAGTTCGTTTTGATTCTGATGTGGAAATCGATTATTATCGTCATGGCGGTATCTTACCAATGGTCCTACGAGGCAAATTACAAGAAGCATCATCTACTAAGTAACGATAAAAAAACTGACTTCGGTCAGTTTTTTTATTTTTGCTTAAAATGAAAGTGCAAATCTTATCTGGTTGGGATTTGCTGGCTTTCGTAAAATTGGAAATACTGATACAATTTCAGGTGGGGAGTATACTATTTGTGGCTGGGGGGAGTTTAGCGTGAAAAAAATCATCGGGTCACTTTTATTGCTGACACTGATTGGAGTAGCATTTTATCAAGTGTTGAATCAGCCTGATACACCTGTCAAGGCTGATGAGGGCAAAGAAGCAGTCGATTTTACATTAAAAGATCCAGATGGAAAGGAAATTACACTATCTGATTATAAGGGGAAAAAGGTGTTGTTAAACTTTTGGGCAACCTGGTGCAATCCATGTAAAAAAGAGATGCCTGATATGGAAAAAATTAAACAATCTCATCCTGATGTAGTTGTTTTAGCCGTAAATATAGATTCTGATCAAGATATAAAAGGATTTATGAGTAATTTAAAACTTACGTTTCGGACCGTACTGGATGTAGATGGTGAAGTGAATAAAAAATATAAGGTTGTGTCCATTCCAACTTCATTCTTCATTAACGAAGAGGGAGTTATTGATAAAAAGGTAGTAGGGTTAATGGAATATAAACAAATGGAAGAGCATATCGAAAACATGTAAGCAGCCCTTGAGGCTGTTTTTTTATTTTAAAGTCTTATTAGTTATCGTTATTTTCTAAAAATGTTATAAATACAGAAAAAGTAGGCAATGATAATAGAAAATAATGTATGGATGGTGATTGACGATGAAGAAGCGTAAACGGATGTCTTTAGCCGATTTAATTCTGGAAAATAAAAAACAAATTATAATGGATAAACATGCAATGGAAGTACTGGAAGATCGAATCGACAAAAGAATGATGGAACGAGCGGAGTAGTATCCAATATCTGCACCTTATAAGTCGTGCGTAAGTAAGCATGATAAGATAGAAGGGGTGAAGATAAATGGGTAATCCGAAGAAAAATTCTAAGTCATTTGTACCAAATCATATTGGAACTCAACCTAGAGCTGCCGGAGGAAATAAAGGCAAACAGATGCAAGATACATCCGGAAAGCATCCAGACGTGATTCAAACAAAAGGTGAATAACCGAATAATTTAATCTCAAATCTGCTTGAATCCTAATGGAGACAGGCAGATTTTTATATTGGTTTTAGCACAGAAAGGTTCATTCCGCGTTCAATTATGAATTTAAAAAACTATGTTCCAAATCTTCATGGTGTTTTTTTAAAACAAAACCCCAGTAACCAAGAAAAATAAACCGTGAAAATACTTAGAAATGAAACAGCCTACACGACTATAAGACAGAACTTCTGAAGGTGAAGATGTTAAATTCCACTAGTTAACTGGCAAATCCTACATTAAGCTAAAATGATTAATCTGAAACGTGTTGTATGATAGGATGGAGACATCGACTTAAAAAAGGATGAAGCAGTAAATGGAATTATCAATAACCAATTATAAAAATATGATTGACGAGTGGGAGAGAACGCTGACTAAAGAAGGTTCGCTGCCAAAGAAAGCAGAACTACTTGGTGCACTCCAATTTATATGTAAAAACCAAGGGGAGTGGGAAATATCAGCAGACTTAGAAGGAAAGCTGTTATATTTATTAGCCCTGGAAAGAAGTAAGCAAGAACAAGATGATTTATATTATCTTTTATTAGATGAAGCAAACCGATTATTAAATAATCGCTCTGAAATACAACGATTGCTGGAAACCAAGCAGCTCAATCGTTTTAATGACTTATATACTGGCTTTTCTACTCCTACATTACGAGAAACGGATAATAGAACGGCAAAACGTAACACGGTCGGGCAGATTATAAATGAAACAAGTAATTACATGAACCGTACAACTGAAGCATTAAAACAAATCAATCAATTGGCAGAAACCGATTTAATCCATACTGCCAAAAAATCCTTAAATGATATATTTGATGGTATGCAAAAGGTACTCTCTACGGCAAAAGAGTATGAAGAAACATTAAGCGGAAATTTCCATACAGCTATTGTTTATCAGGAGTTAAAATCCTCATTAAATCTTCTGAATAGCCATATTCATCAATTTAACGAGTTTATATCACAGCATGAAGTTGTTGATACAAAGGATCATGCCAGCGCCTTAGCAGAGTTGAGCGAAATGATTGGGCTGAACGAAATAAAAAAACGGGTTAACCAGCTTTATCAATTTTTGAAGTATCAAAAACACCGTGAAAAAATGGGATTCAGTAATACAGGTGATATTAGCCTAAACATGATTTTAACGGGTAATCCTGGAACTGGTAAGACTACCTTGGCCAGATTATTAGGGAAAATCTATTATGAATTAGGCATACTACCAAAGGAAAAAATTGTAGAGGTTGATCGTTCTAAATTGGTTGGGGCTTATGTTGGACAAACAGAAGAAAATGTTCGGAAAGCTGTGGAAGAGGCAGTTGGAGGCGTTCTTTTCATTGACGAGGCATATAGCTTAAAAAGAGAAGGCCAACAAGGAACAGATTACGGGCAGACAGTGATAGATACACTTATATCTCTCATGGATAGTGCAGAGTATTCTGGGAGATTCGCTGTTATACTAGCAGGATATCCTGATGAAATGAGACAGTTTCTGGATAGCAATCCTGGTTTACGCAGTCGTTTCCCGAATTTTAATTATATGGAGTTGCCCGACTATTCATTGGATGAAATGATTGAAATTGCGATTCAAACGGCAGAAAAAAATCACTATTTTATCGCTCCTGATGCGATTCCATCCTTAAAAAAACGAATTGAATATGAGATGGTTGATCAAACTTTCGGTAATGCCCGAACAGTTAAATCCATTGTTATGGATGCAATCTTCCATAAAGGTTCTACAGGTGAAAGGCATGCCAATGAGAGCTTTTTAAATTATCTTCTTCTGCAAGAGGACGACTTTTCTTCTCAGTTTCCTGTATCCACTGGAAATCCCCAGGCAGAACTAAAGAATCTCGTTGGTTTGGATATGATTAAAGAGGAAATTCATAAACTTTCAGCATTTGTAAAGATACAGCAATCAAGGAGACAGGCTGGAGTAAAAACGGTACCTGTCCAGCTTCATGCAGTTTTTACAGGGAACCCCGGAACTGGTAAAACAACGGTCGCAAAGCTTTACTCGGAAATTCTGCGAGATTGTGGACTGCTGAAGAGAGGTCATCTTGTTGTAGCTAGCCGTGCTGATTTTGTAGCTGGTTATGTCGGGCAGACAGCCATTAAAACGAAAAAGAAGGTTCAGGATGCTTTGGGCGGTGTGTTGTTCATTGATGAGGCATACTCATTATTAAGTTCCTCCAATTCAGATTACGGAAAAGAAGTTGTGAATACTTTAGTGGATGAGATGACCAAACATAATGAAAACCTTGTCATCATCTTGGCAGGATATCCTGATGAAATGAAGGCGTTGCTGTCCAGTAATCCAGGATTTTCATCCAGGTTTAAAAAGTTCATGCATTTTCCGGATTATAGCACAGAGGAATTGATGCAAATTATTGTAAATTATGCTCGTAAATATCAATATATATTGGACCAGGGAGCTAAGGATTACTTAGTGGAAAAGTTGAATCTAATAGAGATTGATGGGAATGGACGATTTGCTATTAATTTGGTTGACAATGCGATACAGGTACAGGCGGTTCGATTAATCGAGCAGACTGGCCAGGATATGGCTGCGGTTGATTACTCTACTCTGACAAAGGCTGATTTTCAAAATGTGTTAGAATAGAAAAAGGACTATTATTGTAGAATTGGAGTGTAGATGGAATGTTTGTTTCAAAAAAAGAAATCCAATTATTTTACGCAGATACTGACATGATGGGTGTTATGTATCATGCAAACTATCTTAAATGGTTTGAACTGGGCAGATCAGCCCTTATTGAGGAGTTGGGCTATAAATATACGGATATGGAGGAAGCAGGCTACTATGCACCTGTTTACGATATTCATGTAACCTATAAAACACCATTGCGATATGGAGATCAAGCCTATGTACATACTTGGGTAGAAGAAAACAATGGAATAAAAACACTGTATGGCTATGAGATCCGGAATCAGCATGATCAAATATGCGCAACTGGAACAACTACGCACATCGTAGTAAAAAAAGATAATTTCAGACCAATCCAGTTTAAAAAAGCATTTCCGGAATGGAATGCAAAATACGAAGAAATCAAACGAAAATAGATAAAGAGAATCCCCTGTGTCAGTGATACACAGGGGATTACTATTTTTATTTGCTATAGGAGAACGTGGGCTCAGCCTTCTGTTCATCAAAGGTTATATTGAGATTATTCCCGTCAAAATACCATACATCATCCTCATTAACGAAATAAGTAATACCATCCTTTAATAGGGTAACAGTGGCTTGTTTTCCTTCCTCTTTACTAATCCCCAAAGAAAAACCTGATTGTATAGGGCTATAGCCTCCATAACGGGGAAAGAACCGAAGGCAGTCGCCTTTTTCAAGTTCCAATTCTGCTTTATACCATGCAGCTGATTGCTCATCTATTGTAATTTCCATAGTTGAATCCTCCTGATATGTTTATTAGTAGATAATGGTGAGCTATCTGACTACTGAATAATTACCATTATGACATAGTTTCAGTAAGATAACGATTGGTAACACTCAGTAAACAAAAGGTGTATCAGTAGAATGGTTTAAACTGTTTAAATTCACAACTTTTTATTTGGCGAAAAATGCATCTCTGGTAAAGACCCTGTAGCTGTAAGATTATCAATATAATACTCTATAGCCCTTATCTATCTCTTTTAATCTTTTTCTCTGCTAAACCTCAAAAAGAAAAACTGTTCCAATGCAATTTATGCACATTTGGAACAGCAATTTAGCTTAAATTCTTATTTTTTTGATGGAAGGCCAAGCATAAAATCAGTCAATTTTTCTTTATCGACCTTTTCCTGTCCAAATACATCTTCACTTCCAAATGTATTTATTCTGTAATCACGGTTGTTTTGATTGGTTACATAGGTTGGAGAGAAGCTTACGTCAGTTACTTCGGTCTCAGTTCCCTGAGCTGACCATTCTTTACGAACGCTAATGGTAACCATACCACCAATGTCTTTATAGTTATTTTTTTGTGCGGAAATGAAGTTTCCTAATGAATAGACAACTAATGTTTTCTTCTGATTGGATTCTATCCATTCAATGGGTTGGAGGACATGTGGATGATGGCCAATAATGATATCCGCTCCCGCATCAGACATTAACTGTGCCATTTTTCTTTGTTCATCAGAAGGGTTTCTTTGATATTCCAGTCCCCAATGAGCATTAATGAGTATGAGATCCACTTTATCACGCAAATCCTTGATATCTTGCGAGACTTTTTTACCATCTAAGTAATTGACTAAATAATCTTTTCCATCCGGAATCGGAATCCCATTTGTTCCATAGGTGTAAGAGAGAAAGCCGATGTTAATACCATTTATGTATATGATGCGGTCTTGTTTGGCATCTTCTTCATTCTTATGAATTCCTACGTAGGGCATATCAATTTTATTATAGTACTCGATTGCACGCAGAATACCTTTTTCACCTTTATCAAGGGAATGGTTATTTGCTAAGGTTACGAGGTCTATTCCAACGTCTTTTAATGTGTCCGATATTTCATAAGGTGAATTAAATGTCGGATACCCTGATAAACCCAAGTCACTACCTGCAGCAATAGATTCCTGATTGGCGATCGTAAAATCCGGGTTACTTAACATGTCTTTTACGGGTGCGAACATATCTGAAAAATCATAACCAGAACCAGTATTGGCATCTTCATATACCTTATCATGCAAAAGTATATCTCCGATGGCTCCGATTTCAGCAGTAGAATGGTAGTTACGTTCAGATAATATAACTTCTCTATTATGGGCTAAAGCTACGTTTTTTTCTTCATATTTATTGAAAATCCCCTGAATGTTTAGATATATAATTATACCTATAGCTGCGGTTATGATTATAAATGATAGAAGAGCTGATTTTTTCATCAGTATTCACCTGCTTAAAGTTTTTAATTATGAGTGCATATTAAAAGATATTCCTACATGTATATTGACACTTTTTAGAGTAAAATGCAAAATAAGGTATTTTTATGGTTTCATATGACTGATAATTTTATACTAAATTAAGGATCATTTAAGCCCAATAGGTAATAAGTCGATAGAGGTCGAGCTTTGGGAAATTATTAAAACCTAAAGCTTTTGTATTCTGTTTAACAAAAATAAAAAAGACTGTTTTTGGACCACTAATCGTGGTTGCAAAAACAGTCTTATATCATCGTTTAAACAAATTAACCTTAGGTTCTGTTTTATTAATAATACGTTTGATATTAGCGCGATGGCGATAGAAGATAAATCCTGCCAGGAAAATAATTAGAATTAACAGGGAAGGATCTCCGCTAAACATGGAATAGATAAGTGCCACAACAGCAATTAGCATAGAAGATAGTGACACGATTTTAGTCAGATATAAGAATGCAAAAAAGCATGCAACTAGAATCACAAATAAAAGTGGATCGTATCCGAGCAAAATACCTCCGGATGTAGCTACAGCTTTACCGCCTCTGAATCCGGCGAATATAGGGTACATATGACCGATAACCGCCAATAAGCCGCATATCAACGGAACAGCAATCCAGCTTGGCCATTGATCAGCCTGTATATTGAATATGTATGGCAATAAGGTGGCCAATGTCCCTTTTAAGATATCTATCGTTGTAACAATAATTCCAGCTTTTTTTCCAAGTGTCCGAAATGTATTGGTTCCTCCTAAGTTACCGCTGCCATGCTCACGTATATCAGTATTATAAAAAACTTTTCCTATAATTAAGCCTGAAGGTATTGAACCTAGCAGATAGGCCAATAAAAACAAAAAATATAACATATAAACAGTTCCTTTCTTACACTACTAGTTAATATATTTTAACATGTACCTGCAAAAAGAAAATAAAAAAATTATTTTTATTAACTTCCCTATTCTGAGCTGACCGTTTATTCTATAATAGCCTATGGGTATACATAAGGATAAATTTTATTATTGAAAGGGGTTATATTCATGATAGAAAATCCAAGCAGAGATGAAATTGGTCTCCTCTTAAAAAAAGCGAAACGAATAGCTGTCGTTGGCCTTTCTGATAATCCGGAACGGACATCTTACATGGTATCTAAGGCCATGCAGGATAATGGATATGAAATCATCCCGGTCAATCCTTCAGTGGATAGTGTTTTGGGTGTAAAGGCGGTTGCGACATTGAAGGATATTGAGGGACATGTGGATATCGTCAATGTTTTTCGCCGATCTGAATATGTAATGGACCTGGCTAAGGAATTTTTGGAAATTGACGCTGATATATTTTGGACACAGCTGGGAGTTATCGATGAAGAAGCCTTCCAAATGCTAAAGGACAAAGATTACACTGTCATTATGGACCGTTGCATAAAAGTGGAGCACGCATTAACTAAATAATAAAAAATGGCCACCAATTGCTCGCAAATAGCTCATTGGTGGTTTTATAATGTTGTAGGTAATAAAAACTAATAGTTGTAAAAACACTGAAGATGATACCATAATTAAGATACAGGGACTTATTTTATTTATTATTTACCGGGACTGGAAGCTAGAAAGTCTCGTATACATAACCTTTATCTAAACTTTATTTGCGAAACGAAAAATAATCTGTAAAAATAGAGCAATAGAGCTTAAGTGTGCTGTTTATACTATCAAGAACATTTGTTCTTGTTTGATAATATGTATATAATAGAAGTTGTAACGTAAAGAGAGGGGTACATAAGTGGCAAAAAATCTAAAACCTATTGACTATAACGAAGATGCCATCCAGGTACTTGAAGGATTAGAAGCTGTCCGAAAACGACCGGGAATGTATATCGGAAGCACAGACACACGAGGCCTGCATCATCTCGTTTATGAAATCGTTGATAACTCCGTGGACGAAGTATTGGCCGGACATGGGGACGAAATTATTGTAAAAATTCATAAAGATAATAGCATCAGTGTAATGGATAAAGGCAGAGGAATGCCTACCGGAATGCATAAAATGGGTAAACCGACGCCGGAGGTTATTCTAACCATCCTCCATGCAGGAGGAAAATTTGGTCAGGGTGGCTATAAGACGAGCGGTGGTTTACATGGTGTTGGTGCATCGGTCGTAAATGCTTTATCAGAATGGCTTGTTGTAACCATTAAGCGTGATGGTTTTATTTATGAACAGCGTTTTGAAAATGGTGGAAAACCTGTAACGACTTTAGAGAAAATCGGTAAAACCAACCAAACCGGGACAACCATTCATTTTAAACCGGATGAGAGTATTTTCTCTACCATTGTTTACAATCGTGAAACCTTAAGTGAACGCTTACGCGAATCAGCCTTTTTACTAAAAGGGTTAAAAATAGAATTACACGATTTACGTACGGATGATAAAGATGTTTATTATTATGAAAATGGGATTGAGGCATTTGTTTCTTACCTAAATGAAGAAAAAGATACATTGCATCCTGTTGTAAGCTTTGAAGGCACTCATTCTAATATTGAGGTTGATTTTGCTTTTCAATTTAACGATGGGTATTCGGAGAATATTTTATCATTCGTCAATAATGTCAGAACAAAAGATGGCGGAACTCATGAAGTAGGAATGAAAACTGCTGTTACACGTGCTTTTAATGAGTATGCACGTAAATCCGGTTTGCTGAAAGAGAAGGATAAAAATCTGGATGGTTCAGATATTCGGGAAGGATTGGCTGCTATCATTTCTGTAAGAATTCCAGAAGAATTATTACAATTTGAAGGACAGACAAAAAGTAAACTTGGTACCAGTGATGCCCGCTCTGCGGTAGATTCGGTTATATCTGAAAAATTATCTTATTATTTAATGGAAAATGCCGATATCGCGACATCCTTGGTCCGTAAGTCGATTAAAGCGGCTCAGGCCAGAGAAGCAGCCCGAAAAGCAAGGGAAGATGCACGAAGCGGTAAAAAACGCAAGAAGTCTGAAGCATTGCTTTCAGGAAAACTAACTCCGGCGCAGTCCCGTAATCCATTGAAGAATGAACTATACCTCGTCGAAGGAGATTCTGCCGGAGGGTCTGCCAAACAAGGCCGTGATCGAAGATTCCAGGCTGTTTTGCCTTTACGCGGTAAAGTTATTAATACAGAAAAAGCTAAACTTGAAGATATCTTTAAAAATGAAGAAATAAACACAATTATTCATGCAGTCGGTGGTGGAGTAGGATCTGATTTCTCCATCGAGGATATCAATTATGATAAAGTCGTCATTATGACCGATGCTGATACGGATGGCGCCCATATCCAAGTATTATTGCTTACGTTCTTTTATCGCTATATGAAGCCATTAATTGAACATGGTAAAATATTCATCGCCTTACCTCCTTTATATAAAGTTAGTAAAGGAAGCGGTAAAAGAGAAGTTATAGAATATGCCTGGGATGATGATGAATTAGAAGGTACCATTAAAAAGGTCGGAAAAGGTTACATGCTTCAGCGATACAAAGGTCTTGGAGAGATGAACGCAGACCAGCTATGGGAGACGACTATGGATCCAGAACAACGTACCTTGATCCGTGTACGCATTGATGATGCAGCGCGGGCAGAGCGACGGATCACGACATTAATGGGTGATAAAGTAGAACCAAGGCGTAAGTGGATTGAAGCTAATGTTGCTTTTGGTTTAGAAGAAGATGGAAATATTTTAGAGAATGAGAACTTAACGGTTGCTGGTGAGGAGGAAGTATTATGACAGCAGAGAAATACCGCGATCTCCCTCTTGAGGATGTGATTGGCGACCGCTTCGGCCGATACAGTAAATATATTATTCAAGACAGGGCATTACCGGACGCACGAGATGGATTAAAGCCGGTTCAGCGAAGAATTCTTTACGCTATGCATTCGGATGGTAATACCAATGACAAACCATACAGAAAGTCAGCTAAGACAGTCGGTCTGGTCATCGGTAACTTCCATCCTCACGGTGACTCATCTGTTTATGAAGCAATGGTCAGAATGAGCCAGGACTGGAAGCTTCGCCGTGAATTAATTCAGATGCACGGGAACAACGGAAGTATCGATGGGGATCCGCCTGCGGCCATGCGTTATACGGAGGCACGTTTATCCTCTATTGCAGGCCAGCTATTACGAGATATTGAGAAGAAAACAGTCGATTTTGTACCAAACTTTGATGATACAGCTGAAGAGCCAATTGTACTGCCAGCTAAATTTCCGAATTTGCTCGTAAATGGTTCCACTGGAATTTCAGCTGGTTACGCCACTGAAATTCCGCCGCATAATCTTGGAGAGATTGTTGATGCAACGATCATGAGAATTGATAATCCAGATTGTACAGTTGATGAGCTAATGACTGCTGTAAAAGGACCTGATTTTCCTACAGGCGGAATCATCCAAGGGGCAGATGGAATTAAAAAGGCGTACGAAACAGGTAAAGGCAAAATTGTTATTCGAAGTAAAACTGCGATTGAAACATTACGCGGCGGCAGACAGCAAATCACGATTACTGAGCTTCCTTTTGATGTAAACAAAGCTAATCTGGTTAAAAAAATTGATGAATTACGCCTTGATCGTAAACTTGAGGGCATCTCTGAGGTAAGAGATGAGACGGATCGTACAGGTTTACGGATTGTCATTGAACTGAAAAAAGAAGTAGACTCTGATGTTATTCTTCAATATTTATTTAAAAACACAGATTTGCAAATTACATATAATTTCAATATGGTTGCCATTCATAAGAAACGTCCTCAGCTTATGGGCATAAAAGCAATGCTGGATGCCTATATTGATCATCGCCGTGAAGTGATAACAAGGCGCTCTGAATTTGATTTGGCAAAAGCCCGTGATCGTCAGCATATTGTTGAGGGACTTATCAAAATGATCTCCATTCTTGATAAAGTAATCGCAACGATCCGTGCATCTCTCGATAAAAAGGATGCAAAGGAAAACCTAATAAAGGAATACGCATTTACAGAGGCACAAGCAGAAGCGATTGTTTCCCTTCAGCTCTACCGATTAACGAATACGGATATTACGGCATTGGAAAACGAAGCTGAAGAACTCCGTAAAAAAATTGAAGAGCTGACAACTATCCTTGGCAATGACAAGAAGTTAATGGCAGTTATTAAAAAAGAACTAAAAGAGGTTAAAAAGGATTTTTCAGATTCACGCAGATCTCTAATAGAAGCTGAAATTCAAGACATTAAGATTAATCTTGAAGTTCTGATTCCAAGCGAAGATGTTATCGTTACGGTCACAAAAGAAGGGTATATAAAACGGACAAGCTTACGTTCTTATAGTGCTTCAGGCGGCCAGGATTACGGAATGAAAGAAGGAGATAGGCTCCTTCATAAGCTGGATATGAATACAACCGATACTTTGTTGCTATTCACAGATAAAGGAAGTTATATTTACTGTCCGGTTCACTTACTTCCTGATATCAGATGGAAGGATACTGGTCAGCATATCAGTAATATCGTACCGCTTGATAAGAATCAGAATCTATTAAAGGCTATTCCAGTTTCTGATTTTGAAAAAGGATCGTTTTTATTATTTGTTACGAAAAATGGATTAGTTAAGAAGTCTGAACTAGCCCTATATAAGGCAACGAGATACTCAAAACCTTTAACAGCTATTAATCTTAAGGGAGATGATCAGGTTGTGGATATCCATCAAACAGATGGAAATCAAAACATCTTCCTGGCAACTTCTATTGGGTATGGATTGATGTTCCCTGAAAGTGAAATTCCAACTGTTGGAGCACGTGCTGCCGGTGTTAAAGGTATAAATCTTAAGGACGATGATTATATAGTTGCAGGTAAAGTTTTTGCTGAAACTGATTCTTCTATGATAGCGTTGATTACACAGAGAGGCGCTATTAAGAAAATGAAACGAAGTGAGTTTGAAATGACTTCCCGTGCTAAACGAGGAGTTGTCATGCTGAGAGAGTTAAAGAAAAATCCACATCGAGTAGCAGGAATAGAATTTGTAAACGATGTTGATACTATTGTGATTTTGTCGGAAAAAGGCATGTTAGAAGAAGTTGCATCCTTCCAATTACGACCTAGTGATCGCTATTCAAATGGTTCGTTCTTTATGGATGAAGGAGAAAATGGACCAATCGTGGAAACATGGGTTAAGACTCCTGAAGTTTCAAATTGATAGCTTCAATGAATTTCTAACCAAAAAGCTGTAAGCAGTGCGAACTGTTTACAGCTTTTTTTCTTTGATTTTCATCAGTTAAGTGCATAATCAAGCTTGATTTCAGGCAATCTATAAAGAATAATCCTATACCTGGGAGTTGATGTTTATATGATGAAATGGATTAATCATTTTATAATTTTTTCGATAGTTGGGTGTTTGCTTCTGCCAGTAGCCGTTGATGCTGCCAAAAAAGATGCAAAGAGCCAGGAAGTTGAACTTGAATCTTATAAAGTGGATGTGACAGGAGACGGGAAGAAGGATCAGGTTTATTTATATGGTAGTCCTTTTGATCAGGAGACAAAATATTACAAGGAATTCAAGTTGGTTGTAAAAACAAAACAGGGAACTAAAAAGGAAACGATTCAAGGAGGATTTAAACCTGCCGTTAAGTTTCTCGATCTTAATGACGATAGTACATTGGAAGTTCTGATGGAGATTCCAACAGGGGGTAGCGGAGGAGTTAATGATTATTATGCCTTTTGCATTTATAATAATAAAATTGAACAGATTGAGCTCCCCGAAACATTAAATATCAACGGAGCATTCAAAAATAATTATCAAGCCACTGTAATGGTACCAGAAATGAATAAATCCTACTTAATTGATTTAAAGGATCATAAAAAGAAGTACGATAAACTCGGAGTTTATCGAAAAGGGAAATTAAGTGAACCATCTGAAACATTAGTAAGTGAATACAAATCATTAAAGGTCAAAGACATTGATAAGGATTGGCATAAGGAATTGGTAGGGATTCAGCAAATTTCCGGCGCATCCGTGGTTGACCGAATCGCTGAGGTTCGATCAAGCTGGGTATATAAAGAAGAGCAATGGGTACTAAAGGATGTTCAAGTGTTGCCAAATTAAATCCTTATAAGAGTGAGATCTCCGATTTCCTTTTGAAGTTAACGAGTGAGCGTGTTTAACAGCAATTATGTTTAAATAAAAAAGCCTCCTTGTCGGTAGGATTGCGTATCCTTTTCGACTAAGGAGGCACTTTTTATTGCGAAAAATTGCTGACATAAACTAATTATCCTGTTTATCCCGCTGAAAACCAGTTCGATATCCAGCTAGCATTATGAATTCATGACAGTAAAACAAGCTACAACAGCTACGAGAGGTATGGCTACTACTAAACTGACACCCATCATGGTGAGAGTCTTTATTGCTGATTTCAAGTCCCCTGGGGTATTCAAATCATTCGTTATTTCAGAGGATGTTCCATAGATGAAGATAATATTTAGAATGGTAACTACACCTACGATGATAAGGGGTAGAATAACGTCAGAAGTTGAAGAGGATAGGTTAATAAAGCCAAAAATGATTAATATAATGGGAATTGCCTCTACCACAGCTACTTTGATAAACATCTTAGTCTGAATGTTTTCTTTTCTTTCTGGCTCAATGACCAATTCCCTGAGTGCTGTTCGAACAGCCCAGCCAATGCCAAATGTTGCGATAACAGCAGCTAAAACAAAATAATAAAGAGCTTCCATCAGTAATACCACCTCAATCAATTATTTTTAAAATAGTCCTATATTAAAAAATCATTCTACTATTAATAGAATAGCACTATTGGATATATTTGTGATGTGATATTCGTTATCATACGACAAATTATTACCTAGCTATTGTTTTATATAATGTATTACAATCTATATACAAAGTAATAAATAAAAAATGATATAGACATAAATCTAGGTGAAAATACAGTATATGATTAGAATGAGCGATTTTATCACCTTGAAGATTAACTATTTGTTAAGAATACATATCTCACACTTCGATAAAAACAGATTTTTAAACCACTTGCTCATTTAATTTCGTGTGATATTTTTAAAAGTTGTTTTTTCGTTTAATAAATATCGGACGGCCAACCCATGACATTACATGCAGCCATCATCATACTAGTAAACCCTATACTTCAGGAGAAGAGGAGAGAACAAATGAAATCGGTTATCTTAGATGTAGATACAGGAATAGATGACGCACTGGCTATAGCTTATGCCGTTCATTCACCGGAATTAGATATAATAGGTATCACTGCGTGTTTCGGCAATATTCCTGTTGAAGAAGCGGTAAGAAATTCACAAATCATTTTAGGAAAATTAGGTCGTTCAGACATCCCAGTGTATGCCGGCGCGCATGAATTTCTTAGACGTGGGCCGCGAAAAGTATATGCTCGTCATGTCCATGGTGAGGATGGTCTTGGAAATGTACTTAATGGGGAGAAGGCCAGTGACATACCAGAGGTCCATGCAGTTGATTATCTGATTGAGCAGGTGAAAAACAACCCTGGTAAAATCACTTATATTTGCGTAGGACCGCTGACAAATCTTGCACTTGCCCTTCAAAAAGCGCCTGAGATAACTACTATGTTTGAAGAAATCATCATCATGGGGGGAGCCGTTTTCTGTAAAGGAAATGTAACACCGCATGCCGAAGCAAATATTCACTGCGATCCTGAAGCAGCTGACCTTGTTTTCCGCTCTAATCTACCGCTTTTCCTCGTAGGGCTTGATGTAACGATGCAAACCCTGCTTAAGAGGGAGGAACTAGTAAACTGGCGGAAGAAGGAAGATAAACTCGGTTCCTTTTTAGCAGATATGACAGAGTTTTATATGGACTTTTATAAGAGGGCCAATCGTGGTATTAAAGGCTGTGCTCTGCACGATCCGCTGGCTGTTGGAGTAGCAATTGACAAGAGCTTCGTCACACTGAAGACAGAACCCATCTCGGTGGAACTCGAAGGAGAGATGGTAGGGAAAACTTGTCCAAGTGGAAACGAAAGACCGCTTGTTCAAGTATGTGTAGATGTGGACGAAAAACGTTTTGTGGAACATTTTTTAAATAGAATTATTTGATGTTTTATAGCGGGTAAAAACAATATGACTGTGAAGGTAAATATCTTGTTTTAACATTCCAGTTTACGAGTAAGGAGAAAAATAGCGACCTATTTCTTTTGCACCATTTTTAGGCTGATGTCATAGAATGGTAAAAAAATCTTCTTATTTAAAGGAGTGTTTCAGATATGTCCTTTCAGACGGAACAATTAAGTGTAACCTATATTCCACCGGTAACCCCTTCAAGTCCTTTAGAGGGTAGAAAATATACGTTAACACACTCTGACTTGACCGGACAGTTGTTTCTAAGCATTGGCTGTGAGGTTGATGCATTGAACATCAACTGGGAGATGAGGGATGAGGTTGTGGCTGATTGGCGCATGTTGAATGGACAATATGTCCTAACAGCCTATATTCATATTAGTAAAGGTGAGTTTGATGAACAAAAGGCTCAATCACGCTATGATCATTTTGTTAAGATGATGCCTGTAGCCTTACATGCTATTGTACATGGTGATCAAACGCTGTTTGCTTACTATCCATGGTTGCTAGATAGCCCTATTTATGTTCAGTTTTCTTCTATTTATCCGGATTACAATAAGATTGAATATTATGGGACGGTCCGACATTATCAATGATAATGTCGGCTGTCCTTTTTGTTTGTTGTCATTACCTGTTACAATAAAGTTGAATTGAAATAGAAGATGTGAGGGAGTAAAATGCAACTAACATATGATCTTAAGCTGACTGATGTAACCAATTTTTATCTCCACATGAACAAACAATCTGAAATAAGTAATCGGAGAATGAGGAATAGACAACTAAGATTATTTTTGATTACTTTATGTATATCACTAATCCTGCAATGGCTATATTTTCGACCTACCATACCCATTTACTATTTGATCAGTTTATTTATTGCAGTCTTACCGGTACTATTTTATTCATTCTATTTAGAGAATATAATTAGAAGGAAGTTTAGAAAATTTCATAAAAACAGCAGGGAACCTAATCTATTTGGTACATACCGCTTATCCATGGGGAAAGGCGGATTAACAGAGATGATTGATGGTGGCTATGAGGTACTCTATGAATGGAAAGATATTAAACAAATCGAAATGCTAAAAAATTATATTTATATTTATACAAATGCTATTCATGCTGTTATTATTCCGGTAAGGGTGTTTGATACAATAGACGACTGTACCTTTTTTCTGAATGAATTGAAGAGACATATAAAGGAATCAACAAAGCAAAATGTAGAGGTGAATCACCGTTGAAAATCATTGTACTATCAGATACCCATATGCCCAGAATGGCAAAAGGGCTCCCACCTCGTTTAAAGGAAGAACTGAAAACAGCTGATCTCATTTTACATGCTGGTGATTGGCAAACGAAGGACGTATATGAAGAACTACTAACCTATGCACCCGTTGATGGTGTTTGTGGCAATGTCGATGGACAGGATCTGATCGACCAATTTGGATATCAAAAGATTCTCACATTAGATGGATATCGAATTGGTTTGGTACATGGACATGGTAAGAAAGGAACGACAGAAGGAAGAGCAATCGAAGCATTTAACGGAGAGGAATTGGATCTAATTATTTTCGGGCATTCTCATATACCTGTTAATAAAGACATAAATGGGATAATTCTATTTAACCCGGGTTCTCCGACAGATAAAAGGCGTCAATCTGAATACTCATTCGGGATTATTCGGATTGAAAAGAGTTTATCGGTTGAGCATGTGTTTTATAAAAATAAGCGATAAGTGTAAACAAAAAGGATGCAAGCTTGATAAAGCTGCATCCTTCTTGTTTACTTTTTCTTTTTTTGCTGATTTTTAGTCGTTTTATAGGCTTTATAAAATGCAAAGCTGCAATCATATACAGATATTAAAATAACAACTGCTAATGTGATGGCTATAATACCTGATGGTAATGTGCCATTTGTAGATTTTTCAAATAATAAATTGAAGCGTTCGATAAAATCGCTATTGTATAAAGTAGTGTCATACAGCATTTTATAAAGAATTGCTATAACAAATGCGCTTTGGATTGTATAAAAAATAGCGATATGGTAGGTCCATTTACCCATCATGTATTTTAATCCAGCTAAACTTATTTCTAAAACTGCCAAAGCTATTAAAAGAGGGACATATGTTTTCAGGACATCTTGGTTAAACAAGGAGGCTTGCAAAACAAGCTCGCCATTAACGGTTTCATACCAACCTAATAGATGTTCAGAAAATAGTAGAACTAGGGTCCATATAAATGTCCAAATAAGTCCAAAGATTGCTTCCGCTTTGGATATTTGATATTTATGCTTTTGAACAGTCCGCCTCTGCAATTGGTCAGTGTTCCATTTCGACTTTACAAGAGGGATGCTATTTGTTTTATTCGCAATTTTATCTATAACTATAAATGTGATGGTCACCCAGGTAAATACCTGAAATGCTGCCTGAATGATTCCTATGATAGAATCCGTAAACATGTCAATTAGAAATGATACAACAGAGGAGTAACTTGTATAATCCGCCATCCCACTGACTGTTTGACCCAATAAAACCAAGCCCGCCATCACAGCAAAGGCTATTAGTAATACGCGAATATAACTATCGTAAAAAATCGGTCCTATAATATATCGGTTATTTCCGCTATAATCGGCAGCAAGAATTCTTGGATTACCCAAGCTATTCAACACGTTCTTCACATCATTTTCAGTATAGTTATCTGGCAGCATATCCTCAATATTTCCCTTGAGTTCCAGCGCAATCTCTTCTTTTGACGTTTCTGGTAGCCACTTTGTAACTTCATAAATATATATATCAATTAAACTCATCGCATTCATCCTCTCTTAACAATTGTACCATCTGATTAGACGTTTCAGACCATGCTTCCTTTAATTTTTCATAAATCTGTCTGCCATTCTGGCTTAATTGGTAATATTTCCTTTGTCGATTTCCATTTAACTCCCAATTGCTAACCAGGAGACCTTGCTTTTCTAATCTTCTCAATAAAGGATATAGTGTGCTTGGGTCAATGGTAACATTTTTTTCTTCAAGGGATTGAACGAGTGAGTATCCATATTCCGGTTTTTGTAATTGACTTAAGACTGCGAGAGTGAGTGTACCTCTCCGCAGTTCTATAATGAGAGATTGTATGAGTTCATCCAAAATGTCTCCACCCCCTAATTCCATAATACTGTATGATGTACAGTATTGTTAAGTGAATAATAACCAAAAATAAATACAAGAAGAGCCAAAAAACGACCTTCATAATTGGATTTTAAGCACCTTGTTTTTTATACTTAAGGTGTTTGTGTTCTAAATGATTTTTGTCGAATATAGGCGATTTATAGCCTTTTCGAGAAATGTATTAAATTATTCCGGGATTTACCATTAAAAATTCGAAAATTCCGAATGTAACAAAGGACTTGAATTGATACATTCGAAAACCGATTAAATCAACCTTTCCAGAGGGTGTGGAATTGAAAAAAACTTGTGTTTGAATGACCTCTTCACGTACAATAGGAGAAGGGAAGAAGGGGGACTGGCAAAAGTGAGTACAGCAACAAAACGAATTAAAAATGTACAGCCTATTCGCCGGCTTGATCAAATAGAGGCCATGAAAAAAGCGTTATTACGCTATTGCAGTTATCGGGATTATATAATGTTTACAATTGGGATCAATATAGGACTGAGGATAGGGGATTTATTGCAGCTACGAGTAAAGGATGTACTGGATGGAACGCACATTGTCATTATTGAACAGAAGACGGAAAAAACGAAACGGTTTCTGATTAATCCGCACTTGCGAAAGGAAATTAAAAAATACGTCAAGAAAGAAAAACTTTCAAAGGATGATTACTTATTTCCGAGCCGTAAAGGAAATGGACCGATTACGAGGGTTCAGGCTTACCGTGTGTTAAATAAAGCAGCCGAAATGGCAGATATTCAGGATATAGGGACACATACTCTACGTAAAACATTTGGTTATTTACACTACCAAAAATTCAAAGATATTGCATTGCTGCAGCAAATTTTAAACCATTCCAACCAAAAAGATACAATGATTTACATAGGATTGACACAGGATTTAATGGATGAAACTTTAATGGATTTCTACTTTTAACCAATTATTTACGAACCAACCACCTCTAGAATGGTTGGTTTATTTGTACAGTTAAGCCAAACCTGTCATAATTAAAAGGCATAAAATCCCAATAATAGGATGACAAATACTTTTGATAGGCGGGAGAACGAATGACTAAAAAACAAGATAAGAAAAAATCAAAGTGGCTATCTCTTTTAATATTAATAGTAGGTATATTAGCAGCTGGAGTGATTGGTCTTACTGTCTATTATCATTTGAATGATTCATCTAAAGAAGCAATGGATCAATTAAAGAAAAACCCTCCGAAAAATATATCGAATCAAGAAAGTGTGTTAATTGCTGAATATCACGCTAAATACAATGATTTAACAGGCTATGGCAGTATTGAAGAATTAGATATGTCAGAAGCCAAAAGTTTATCAGCCATACTTGAAAAAGATACGAATGAAATCATTAGCCAGGGGATAGAAAATAAAAAGGTATCAGAAGATTTTAAACAAATCCACGCAATTGCCAAGGCGACCAAAAATAAAGCAGACAAAGAACAGATTCGATTAATACATCGTTATTTTCATGATCTAGATATTGCGATTAATCAGTATAATGATACGAAGGATGTATTTGGGGTGACTAAGACTCTCGGTAAGTAAGTCTCGTGATTTAATGTAGATATTGTAATAGACAGAGAAGAAAATAAATTTTTAATTAAACGCTTAACTTATACAGTAGACATTTTAAAGATAATAAGGATAGTCAGGCATAGATAATTGCTTGTCTATCCTTTTGTTTACTGACTTCTAACTGCATAAATCCTGATACTCAAGCGATGAAAATTTCGTCAAAAAACGTTGTGAATTCTCAACATTCTTAAACTATGGATATACGATATGGTAAAATGAAAAATTGTTAAAAAAATAGTTTTCTGATATCCATGTTTCCTTCATATAATGAATGGGAGCGGGGTTTCTTGGGTATTACGGGAAGAGACGTTTGCCCGCTTTGCCATCATGACGGTTGGGGGAAGACAATGGGGGTGTTTGGCGGAAGTAGACAAATGGGTAGGAGAAAAAGAGGATATTTCAATATCATTTTTCTGCTCGAACGCCTGGGGTTATGGAATCGAGGGGATGGGGGGAGGACTGAATATGCCTTTGAAGCAGACTCTGCAAATGGTAAAAGGGACTGTAGGATCCCGGGTCGAATGCTTTGCTTTCGGAAAATCATGACCAGCCGAGAAGCTTCAGCACCTGGGTAAATGACGAGTCATGGCGCAGAGAAAGTGCCCAAGCACTCAGCACCTTGTTTTTGGAACCACGTTTATTTATGACGGGCAGGAAATCAGCATGACAAATATCCACTTCGCGACCATTGAGCAGTACAACGGTGTGGGCATGAAAAATTTACACAATATTGAAATATGGCAAGGGCGATTTATACGAGGAGATCATGCAGATCATTGGAAAAATGGAAGAGACAATTCTCGAACATTAGTACAATGGGATGATACTCATCAAGCGGGAATTACAACGAATAAATCTGCTTAGTTTGACATCAATCCCAACTACTCTCATGCTAATGTGTTCAATCAGAAAAAGGATACGCAAAGTATTTTCACGTACTACAAACAGATGATTCAACTCCGAAAAACCAACCTCTTATTTGTGTTTAGAACTATGACATATCCACCACGTACCACAACTGTGAATTTATACCTATGCCGAACCTTCGGGGACGAGCAGGCGGCGAGTCTGGTCTAATTGGCTCTCCAAGAATGTACCATTGTGATACAGGAAGAACTGAATGTACCCGTTAATGGTTATTTTTGAAAGCGTTTTCTAAAGGTGCCGCTGGATTAACTTTTGTTCGTATGAGGAAATGGTCTATCAGAAACGAAAGTAAAAAAAAGTGTGTATCGCAAAAGCACTTACAGCTTCTGTTTCATTAATTTTATACTTGGTACAAAAATTCCCACATAGGAGGTTTCACATGATCAAGAAAAGAATAGTTGGTATATTGGCATCCGCCACCCTATTGGCAGGAATATTGGCGGGATGTTCGGAAGATGAAACGAAAAAAGCAACCACGGAAACAAAACCCAAGGAAACCACAAAAGAAACACTCAAACCTGAAGATGGAGCAACCCTGATTATTTGGGACAACGGAGCGGACGAGGGCGCGTGGGCGACCTATGTCGCAGAGCAATTCACGAAAAAATACAATGTGCCTGTTGAAGTACAAGAAGTGGGACACACAGACGCAGCAGGAAAATTGGAAACTGATGGGCCAGCTGGCTTAGGTGCCGATGTTTTCAACTCCGCCCATGATCATTTAGGAAAATTGGTGAAAGCAGGTTTGGTATATGACAACTATTATGCCGATGACTATCAAGACATGTTCTTGGAAGCAGCGGTAAACGGGACAAGTTTTGTGGATAAAGATGGAAAAAAGAAAATGTTTGGCTATCCCATCTCCATTGAAACATATGCCTTGTACTACAATAAAGACATCGTAAAAGAGGCACCAAAAACATGGGATGACTTGTTCAAAACAGCTAAAGAATTCCAAGCAACGAGCAAAGGAAAAAATCAGAAATATGGTTTTATGATGGAACCAGGTAACTTTTATTATACACATGCTTTCCTATCTGGTTATGGCGGTTATGTATTTGGAAAAGAAGACACCGATCCAACGGATCTTGGTGTCAACAATGAAGGAGCCATCAAATCGGCGGAATTTATGAAAAAAATCAACAAAGAATTGTTACCGATGAAAAAAGAAGACATTACAGGTGATGTGATTTCCTCTTTCTTCAATGAAAGTAAATTAGCCTACCGAATTTCAGGTCCATGGGATGTTAAAAACCATCAAGATGCTGGTGTGAACTTTGGAATAGCTCCACTTCCAACATTGGATAACGGCGAAACGCCAAAATCCTATTCAGGCATCAAAGCGTACTATGTAAACAGTTATTCCAAATATCCCAAAGCAGCAACTCTTTTAGCTCAAATGGCTTCCAGTGAAGAAATGCTCTTAAAAAGATACGAAATGACAGGCCAATTGCCACCAGCGACTTCGCTCCTTGAAAACGAAACCATCAAAAAAGATGAAGTGTCCATGGCTTTCTTGGAACAGGCGAAAAATGCTGTGCCGATGCCAAATATCCCTGAAATGCAAGCTGTATGGGGACCAATGGAAACGGCTTACACATCCATCTGGAATGATGGAACCGACTCGAAAAAAACGTTTGACGCAGCCAAAGAACAAATTGAAGATGCAGTAGCCACTCAGAATAAAAAATAAAGAGTTCATCTATCAATAGAACCAATATCCAGGTAGTGAGATATTGGTTCTTTTTTCTAAGAAGTGAAAAGGAGGTTAAAAACAAATGAAAACACATGCCAAGAAAAGCCTGATCTTTTCTTTGCTGCTCATGGGACTTGGGCAATTGTACAATCGACAGTACATCAAAGGGATCTTATTTATCTTTATGGAGCTATACCTTGTAGTGTTCTGGACATTACCGTTTCGAAATGCTATGTGGGGGTTGGCCACATTAGGGGAAACGGTGCAGACCCGTGTGGGATTTGAAATTCAGCAAGGGGATCACAGCATCTTCTTGTTAATCGAAGGAATCATCTTTTTAATTTGCGGATTGTTCTTTGTATGGATGTATTATTTGAATGTGAAGGATGCTTGGAAAGTCGGACAATGGCGAGATCAAGGGGGAAAACCAAACTCATTCAAAGAAACCCTCCGTGTCTTAATAGATAAAGGATTTCCTTACTTTTTGCTCACACCATCCATTGTATTCACGGCCTTTTTAACCATCTTGCCTCTGATTTTTGGAATCGCAATCGCTTTCACAAACTATTCAGGACCGAACCACTTGCCGCCTGCTTCTCTAGTGGACTGGGTGGGATTTCAAACCTTTGTGGACTTATTTAACTTGAAAACCTGGAACCGAACGTTCATCGGTGTCTTCGGATGGACGATTCTTTGGGCAATTTCAGCCACGGTTACCACGTTCTTTGCCGGAATCTTATTTGCGGTTCTCTTGAATTCAAAGGGAATCAAATTTCGGAAATTTTGGAGAAGCATTTATATCTTGCCATGGGCGATTCCTTCGTTCGTCAGCATTTTGATCATGAGGAACCTATTCAACGGGGAATTTGGACCTATTAACCAATATTTGGAAGTCATTGGACTATCCAGTATCCCGTGGCTTAGCGACCCGATGTGGGCGAAATTCGCGCTTATCATGGTGAATGTCTGGTTTGGATTTCCGTTCTGGATGGTCTTGATGAGTGGCGTCATGACGAGTATAGATCGTGAATTATATGAGGCGGCGCAGGTGGATGGGGCAAACGGTAAGCAACAGTTCTGGAAAATCACCATGCCGATTGTCATGTTCTCTACCGCCCCCTTACTTATCATGCAGTTTGCGGGGAATTTTAATAACTTTAACCTAATTTATCTTATGACGAATGGAGGACCTGTGAATGTGGATTACAGTTATGCAGGCTCCACAGATATTTTAATCAGCTGGATTTACAAACTGACCCTCGACCAAAGCCAATTTAATATGGCAAGCGTTGTGAGCATCCTGATTTTCATTGTTATTGCCATCATTTCGGTTTGGAACTTCAGACGAACGAAAGCATTCAACGAGGAGGACATGATGTCATGAAACAAAAAACACGTGAACGAATTTCATTCGTGTGGAAACATTTTCTGCTTCTCGTGGTGGCCATCTTCGTGCTTTATCCAGTTGTATGGATTCTCATGGGAAGTTTGAATCCTGGGGATTCCCTATTCAGTGCACAGCTTCTTCCTGGGATGGAATGGGGTCTCTTTTGGGAAGGGGTTCGGAATTTTGATTTTGCTCAAATTGCCCAGTCCGTAAAAGGAATCCGTTTATCCCTAGATCATTTTGTCTATTTGATTCAGAAGACCGAGTATGTGACATGGTATAAAAACACCTTAAAAATAGCACTATGGAACATGGTCATTTCGACCTTTTTAGTGGTCACAGCTGCTTATGCGTTTAGCCGATTCCGCTTTCCAGGCCGGAAAGAAGGATTGATGGCTATGTTGATTCTGCAAATGTTTCCCGGATTTATGGGGATGATTGCTATCTATATCCTGCTTTTACAAATGGGATTATTGGACAATCACTGGGGACTCATATTGGTTTATGCAGGCGGATCCATTCCGTTTAACGCCTGGCTTGTGAAAGGATACTTCGATTCCATGCCTCGCAGTTTGGAGGAAGCTGCGAAAATTGACGGAGCAGGTCATTTCACTATTTTCTTTAAAGTGATGATGCCATTGAGCGTTCCAATTCTCGTCTTCGTAGCGGTTTCGAACTTCATCGGTCCGTGGATGGACTTTATCTTTGCTCGACTGGTTTTACGATCCAATGAAAATAAAACCTTAGCGATTGGGTTGTTTGAGATGGTGACGGGACGAGGAAACACCGAATTTACGACATTCGCGGCTGGAGCAGTGCTTGTTGCACTGCCTATCACGATTCTCTTTATGGCGTTCCAAAAATACATGGTAGAAGGGTTGAAGGCTGGGGCGAATAAATAAGCCCCAAGCCCCCTTACGATGGCAGGTATTTAGAGAGCAAAAATTGTTCGGCATTTAGTAGAATCACGAAAGAACATGATCCCGTAATATTGGTTGGCCATTGATTATTCAATAAGTTTATTCCGAATTGAATTCAGAAACTAAACTGGTTTGTTCAGTTATGCTAAAGAAATGTTATCAATCTGCTGTAACTCTTCTTCTGTGAATGTGATATTTTTTAAAGCTCCAATGTTATCAAGAATCTGGCTAGGTTTGGAAGCTCCTATGAGAACACTGGTCACAATTCCATCTCGCAAAATCCAGCTTATCGCCATCTCTGCAAGTGACTGCCCTCGCTCCTCAGCTATCTCATTGAGTTTTTTAATTTGAGTTAATCGGTCTTCGGATAAGGCAGAAGCATTTAAAAATCGTCCATCCGTCTTTATTCTACTGTCGTCCGGAATTCCATGTAAATATCGATTGGTTAACATTCCCTGTTCCAAAGGACTAAACGCAATAATACCTTTTTTTAACTTTTTAGATGTATCTTTCAAATCATTTTGTTCAATTGTTCGATCAAAAATTGAATACCTATTCTGATTTATAATAAATGGGCAATGTAATTCTTGTAAAATTTCAGTCGCCTTTTCTAACGTTTTTCCATCGTAGTTTGAGAGACCTACATATAATGCCTTGCCACTTCTAACGATTTGGGCTAGCGCATTCATCGTTTCTTCCAATGGTGTGTGGGGATCCATTCGATGATGGTAAAAAATATCAACATATTCTAATCCCATTCTCTTTAAGCTTTGGTCGAGGCTTGCAATAAGATATTTTCGGCTTCCCCAGTTTCCATATGGACCATCCCACATATCATATCCTGCTTTAGTACTGATGATAAGTTCATCACGATATGCTGCAAAGTTTTCTTTCATAATAAGTCCTAGATTTTTTTCAGCACTCCCAGGTTCTGGTCCATAGTTATTTGCTAAATCAAAGTGAGTAATTCCATTATCAAAAGCGGTAAAACAGAGTTGTTTCATATTTTCATATGAAGCTGTATCGCCGAAATTGTGCCAGAATCCTAATGAAATAGCTGGTAATTGAAGTCCACTGTTACCACAGTGGAAATATGTCATAGATTTATAACGTTGTCTTGATGCCTGATACATGTTTTCCCTCCTATATTAAATACTCTACTTTACTCAGCGTAGCCTTCAAGTAGACTTGAAGTCAAGCGTAGTATTTTGTTTTTTAAGAGTAATTTAAACATTCTAAATTTATATGGAGGAAGGGGAGTCTATTCGAGTATGGAAGAATTCTTGGGGAAAACTATATGATGTGTAGATAGTATTTCTACTACCTTCTCTATAAGTGAATCTCTCTGTTTTAGAGGTGTTAGAAAATCTCCTAATATACTCCTTTGTAAGATAGATTAACATTGTCTTTTCTTGTTCACAGTTCTTCATTTAGCTTTTCAGCATGCTTGATTTTCGGTTTGTATTTTTGCCCAGTCAGTTCCTTTGCAACAAGGTGAAAATTATCCTCTGTAATTAGCCAGATTTATAATCGGTAATCCCGCTATCTAAGAGGTACGATATACATTGCTATCTAGTTTAACGAGTAATAAATAGGTACACAGGTGTTATTCTCCTACTATGAGGGATTGGAAATGCGAATCTTTTGTGTGGTTGCCGGTAAAATATGATAATCTGCAAGTATATAGGGACCTGGGAGGGATACTGGATGGAGTATAAATTATTGGCGGTTGATTTGGATGGAACCTTGTTGAACGCGAAGATGGATATTGACAAAGAAACGATAGAGGCCCTGCATGACTTTAAATCAAGGAGAGGAAAGGTAATCATCTGCAGCGGAAGAACGCCTTTGGCGACTAGGTGGATTGCGGAGGCTATCCGTTTATCCGATCCAATCATTGCCTACAACGGAGCTGTTATACAAGGGCGGGACGGGAAGATTATTCAGCAATCTACCTTTAAAAAAGAAAGTCTGTTGGCCTTTATAGATGCGTGCCAAAGCTATGGGGTATATGGGCATTTGTATGAGGGTGACTGTTTACTAGTTCCAGAGAAAAATAAGTGGAATGAAAAATGGATTGAGAATAATATCCTGCCTTTACAAGGAACCGGTGCAGAAATGGGAGGATGTGAACGATTCCGGGCTCAGTGCGAAATCAGGCTGTTTCATTCTTTCGATGAATATGTGAAAGAAAACGAACCTGCCATTCAAAAGCTGGCTGCTTTTCGGAAGGAACAAGGAGACTATGAAGGATTTATGGATCGGCTATTCAACATGGAAAATCATTTTGAAGTGAGCAGCAGCTTCGGTTTCACAAGCCTTGAAATTACTCCACCAAAGACTACTAAGGCTTCTGCTTTAGAATATTTGGCAAAAAGGCTTGGCTTGGATATGTCTGAGGTGGCTGCGATCGGTGACAACTTTAACGATAGACAAATGCTGCTTTCAGCGGGACTTGGCATAGCTATGGGAAATGCGCCGGAGGAAGTTAAGGAAGCAGCTGATGCTGTGACCGAGCCTAATGACCGAATGGGAGTAGCGCATGCAATCAAAAAATATATACTATAAAAAAAAGGTTTTTTTAGCATATCCTATGTAGTTCTGCATATGAGAATATGCTTCTTTTTTTGGATTAGAATGAAATAAAATTTTAAATATTCAATAAAATTATTGAATATCAATTTCAGTTGGAGTATATTGGAAGTGTCGAGTTACTAGTAAATGGTAATCGCAAAAGGAGCTACCTGGAGGTCTTACTAATGAAAGAAAATCTTAATCTATTAACCACGGAATCACGCAATGATCGAAGTATGCAGATAGACACTTCCAGTCCGATGGAAATTCTGCGAATTATGAATGAGGAAGACCAAAAAGTAGCCGCTGCAGTTCAAGAGGTTTTACCAGATGTTGAAATAGCCGTTCACTTTGCTGTTTCATCTTTCCAAAATGGAGGGCGCCTTATCTATATGGGAGCCGGGACTAGCGGAAGGCTTGGTGTACTCGATGCTGTTGAATGCCCGCCGACATTCAGTACCAAGCCAGAGATGGTACTGGGTATTATCGCCGGCGGAGAAAGCGCATTCATAAAGGCGGTTGAAGGAGCGGAGGATAGGCCGGAGGATGGCGAGAAGGATTTAAAAGACATCACCCTTACTGAGAATGATACGGTTATCGGTATTGCTGCAAGCGGCCGGACACCATATGTTATTGGTGCACTTCGTTACGCACGGTCGGTAGGAGCCAAAACAGTGGCACTGTCGTGTAATAAACAGGCTAGAATCAGTGAAGAAGCAGATCATGCCATCGAGGTGGTCGTAGGTCCGGAAGTGCTTACGGGATCTACTAGACTGAAATCTGCAACCGCTCACAAAATGATTCTAAACATGATTTCAACCTCTTCAATGGTTTTGCTCGGCAAAGCGTATGAAAACTTAATGATTGATGTCCATGTCAGCAACGAGAAGCTCAAAGAAAGAGCTATCGGCATTATTAGCAAAATCACAGGAGTAAGCTATGAAACAGCGAGACAAACATTAGAGGATGCTGATCATCAAGTAAAGGTCGCCTTAGTCATGCTTAAAAAGGATATTAAGAAAGAAGAAGCGGCTCTGATTCTGGAGCAATCTGGAGGGTATGTCCGAAAAGCCATTGAAGCCGAGCTCTCAGATTGATTTAAACACAAGTAGGTGATGATAAGTGGTTTCCGGAGTATTGAAAATGGTAGTAAACAGGGTAGAACACTTGCCTGCATCTGAACGGAAAATTGCTGAATATATACTGGAAAATCCGTATGAGGTTGTCAATTGTAAAGTCAATGAATTGGCAGAAAAGACGAGTTCAAGCGGGGCAGCGGTCATCAGGCTATGCAAGTCACTGGGGCTGAATGGCTTCCAGGATTTGAAGGTCCGTATTGCCGGTGATCTCGGCAGACCGGAGGAACCGGGTTACAGAGACATTGAACGGGATGAAACCGCCGAGATGATCGTCCAAAAGACTTTGAATAATAGTATACAAAGTTTGCGTGATTCCTCTGAAGTAATCAACTACGAAGAACTAAAAAAAGCGGTCGATGTGCTGTTGAAAGCGAAAAATGTCCATTTCTTTGGAATCGGGGCATCATCAATCATCGCCGTGGATGCGCAGCAAAAACTGCTTCGGATCAATAAAAGCGCAACAGCATTTTCGGATGCGCATCTTGTAGCAACATTGATTGCTAACGCCGAGCTGGATGACGTGGTGTTCACCATTTCGTTTTCTGGTGAAACAATCGAGGTCATCGAAGTTACAAGACTCGCAAAGGAACAAGGTATCCAAACAATCAGTTTGACTAAATATGGGCCCTCATCGGTTGCAGCATTAGCCGATATTAATTTATATACATCCTATTCGAAGGAAGCTCCGTTCCGGAGTGCGGCCACTTCTTCAAGGTTAGCTCAGCTGTTCATGATTGATATTTTGTTTTTGAGCATGGCGACAGAGCAATATGAAGAAACGGTCAGAGCCATCGATAAGACGAGAGAGGCTATAAGATTTATGAAAGGCAAAACATACAAATAATCAGTTTTTTGGGGGGAAAGAAAATGGCTGGTCAAGATTACAAAACTCTGGCTAAAAAAATCTTGGAGCAGTTGGGCGGGGCGAAGAATATTAAAGCCTTTACGAACTGTATGACACGTCTTAGAGTCACACCTTATGATGAATCACTCGTTAACAAAGAAGCCATAAAAAAAATCGATGGAGTTCTCGGCTTTGTTGAAGAAGAAACGCTGCAAATCATTCTGGGTCCTGGGCATGTCAATAAGGTAACAGACGAATTTGAGAAACTGCTCAAAGAATCAGGAGACATCAATCTTAATGAGCGGGCTTCCAGCCTGAAGGGTGAGCTTGAAAAGAAAAACAGCACGCCGTTTAAGCTCTTTTTGAGAAAAATTGCTAGTATATTTATTCCTTTGATACCTGCGTTAGTAGCTTCCGGTTTGGTCAATGGTATTTCTAAGGCTGTCATTCAAGCAGGATGGTTATCGGCTGAATCACAACTTGCAATTATTTTAACAGTTATCGGTGGAGGTTTATTCACCTATTTAGGAATCTTTGTAGGGATCAATACAGCTAAAGAGTTCGGTGGGTCCCCTGCACTTGGCGGGTTAGCCGCTATATTGATTATTAACCCTGCTGCTGCCCAGATTGTCTTGTTCGGGGAAGAATTACTGCCTGGACGCGGTGGTTTAATCGGGGTCATGTTTGCTGCGATATTTATGGCTTTTATTGAGAAGAATGTCCGTAAGTTTGTTCCAGCGTCGCTTGATATTATCGTGACACCGACTATTGCCCTTTTGCTTACAGGTATTATGACGTATCTGGTATTTATGCCTGTCGGGGGATTTGTCTCTGATGTGATTACAGATGGATTGACTGCGGTGCTTGATTTTGGAGGAGCTATTGCAGGGTTCGTTCTTGGAGCGACATTCTTGCCATTGGTCGTGACAGGTCTGCATCAAGGTCTCACACCTATACATTTGGAATTACTCAATACAATCGGTGATGACCCATTATTGCCTATTCTTGCAATGGGTGGCGCTGGTCAGGTTGGTGCAGCGTTCGCTATCTATATGAAAACAAAGAAAACACGCTTGAAAAGAGCGATTGGCGGGGGACTTCCAGCTGGTATTCTTGGTATCGGCGAGCCATTGATCTTCGGAGTTACATTGCCGCTCGGCCGGCCGTTCTTGACCGCATGTTTGGGGGCGGGCGTTGGTGCAGCCTTCCAGGCACATTTCAATATCGCAACGACAGCAATTGGGGTATCTGGTTTACCGCTTGCATTCCTTGTGAATAATGGTGAGGTTCTGCTTTACTTAGTCGGAGTATTAATTGCTTATGTTGCTGGCTTCATCTTTACTTACCTGTTTGGGTTTAAAGATGAAATGGCTGGTGAATTTGATTGATCGGGATTTCCTTTTATTTGAATGATCCTCTGGCTGAGGAACGTATTATCCTTGCAGGCCAAATGGGAGTGAAGCGGGGATTTACCTCGCTTCATATCCCGGAGGAAGCAGGCGAACTGGCAGTACGTGCCAAAAGGCTGCTCCTCCTGGCTAAAGAACAGGGAATCGATGTATATGCCGATGTTTCATTTAAAACACCAGGCCATTTGGGAATCGGAAGTTTGTTTCATCTGAAGGAGTTGGGTATCACTGGGCTAAGACTGGACGATTTCTTTGACCATGGTTTTATTGCTAGTCTGGCAAAGGAATTTAAAATTGCAGTTAATTCCAGTATACTGTTCGAGCGTGATATAAAGATCCTTCTGGATAACGGACTTAAAAGTGAACAGTTAATCGGTTGGCATAATTTTTACCCTCGGAGGGAAACGGGACTAAGTAAATCGTTTTTCCGGGAGCAAAATGCTTTGTACAAGCGATATGACATTCCGGTCTTTGCTTTTGTACCGGGAGGAGGCGAGAAACGCGGCCCTTTATTTGAAGGCCTGCCGACTCTGGAGAAGCATCGATATATATCCCCTTTTATTGCCGCGCTTGAACTATATAATGAAGGAACGGAATATGTATTTGTTGGTGATCCGGAGCCTGGAGAGGACTTACTTAAAAGGATGGTCGACTTTGATAACGGAAAGATTATCATCCAGACAGAGCAAGGATTCAGAAATTATGGTGAATACCGTTTGCGGCCGGATGCTTCCAGGGACGTTCTTCGTTTTATGGATACAAGGGTTGCGGAATCTTTACCGCCACTGCAAAATGATTTCCGTCCGAAAGGAAGCATAACCATTGATAATGACCTGTATGGACGCTATCGCGGTGAAATGCAGATTACGCTGACAGATTTGCCTGCTGATGAACGGGTCAATGTCGTTGGAAGGGTGGCAGAAAGCGATTTGCTGATTTTGAATCATGTGAAGCCGGGTATGGTTATTGAATTAGTATAGGAATATTGTAAACTCCACCCAACAATGGGTTGGAGTTTTTTTTGTAGGGAGACATGGCTCATGATAAATGCTTTTCTCTTCGACGTATTTATATCGTAAAGAAAAAGTAGCCCTCTTTCCTGCTAAATAAAGCCATTTAGACCTTACCAGCATATACTGTCCATGAAGGAGGGAGCTAAAAATGTCCTTTATTGGCATCCTGTTTGTTGGTGGCTTTATTGGTTGGATTGCGGGGTTACTTATTCATGAAAACGTTCACAACAGGATGATAGGGAATTTCCTGGCTGGCATAATTGGTGCGTGGATTGGTACAGGGATTCTCAGTGAAATGGGCCCTGAAACTGGAGGGTTTTATCTATTTCCAGCATTCACAGGTGCTCTTGTCCTTACCCTAATTGTGAGTTTTATTTTAATAAAGACAAGTAAATGGTGAAATTATATAATCTGTCTCCTCAAAATCTGATTTTGAGGCTTCTTTGCGTAGTATAGGTATTTTATTAAAGCTATGCATTATAAGTTATTTTACCAAATTTTGTACCTTCATTTTAAGAGTATAGCTTGGTTTAATGGTAATGTTGTTTGTTTACGTATTATATAAAAAATAATGGCGGGCAAACTAATGGTGCTATTGCAAGGAGGAAGATATGAAAGATAGACGTTTTAAAGTAGCCCATAGGGAAGCAATCATAGGTGTCGTACTTGTCATTATAAATTTTATCTGGTGGTTTGGATTTGCGTATGGGCTAGGGTCGGGTAGTCCGGAGGGATATACATATATTTTAGGTTTGCCAGCTTGGTTTTTTCTAAGTTGTGTAGTCGGCTTTCTTGTTATGGTAGTCCTTGTTACTCTTACTGTCACATTTTTGTTTGAAGAAGTATCCTTTGATGTAGATGACGAAGAGGAGGAGCAATCATGAAGTGGGAAGTCATTGCTCCTTTATTGATCTTTTTAGTTATTATTTTTTATATAGGATTCTGGGCAAATGGAAAATTAAAAACCTCTGATTCTTCCTTCCTGCAGGAATATTTTCTTGGCGGGAGACAATTAGGCGGGTTTGTGCTTGCAATGACTATGATGGCAACATACGGTAGTGCTTCGAGCTTTATTGGCGGACCGGGTGTTGCCTATACACGTGGACTCGGATGGGTTTTACTATCTATGGCTCAACTGGCAACCGGCTATTTTGTATTGATGGTCTTAGGAAAAAAATTTGCGATTATGGCCCGTAAGTATAAAGCGATCACGATCATTGATTTTCTAAAAGGCAGATATAAAAGTGATACGGTCGTTATTATTTCTGCCGTCAGTATCATCATTTTTCTATTCGCTTCGATGACTGCCCAATGGGTTGGAGGAGCGCGTTTGATTGAATCCTTAACAGGTCTTTCATATAAGACAGCTCTTTTTATATTCGCCGTTTCAGTTTTAATTTATGTGATTATTGGCGGTTTCAGAGCTGTCGCTTTAACAGATAGTGTTCAAGGAGTAGTGATGTTAGCCGGAACCGTCATCCTTTTAATCGCCACCATTATTGCTGGCGGAGGAATATCGAACATTATGTCAGACTTAATGGCTGAAAACCCGAACCTAATTACTCCTTTTGGTGCAGAACGAGATTTAACGCCTTTATATGTCTCATCTTTTTGGATTTTAGTTGGTGTGGGCGTTGTGGGTCTACCGCAAATCAGCATGAGAGCGATGTCCTATAAAAATTCGAAGGGAATGCACACAGCGATAATAACCGGAACAATTGTAGTAGGTACTGTGATGCTGGGAATGCATTTAATTGGAATTTTAGCGCGTCCTTTGATACCTGGGATAGAAATAGGTGATATGGTAATGCCTACATTGACTATGGAGGTCTTGCCACCATTTATTGCTGGGATTGTCTTAGCCGCTCCCATGGCTGCAATCATGTCCACAGTTGATTCTCTTTTAATATTGGTAAGCGCAACTATAGTAAAGGATGTATATATCAATTACATAAAAAAAGATGCTACTGAGAAGCAGATTAAAAGAATCAGCTTTTGGGTCACATCAGCAATCGGAATCGCTGTTGTATTATTTGCGTTGAGTCCACCGGATTTAATTGTATGGTTAAACTTGTTTGCATTTGGAGGCTTAGAATCAGTGTTTATATGGCCAGTTATTATGGGATTATATTGGCCAGGCGGGAATAAATACGGTGCGGTTTCATCTATGATTGTAGGGATAGGCAGCTTTATGATTATAGATCGTTTTTATCCAAATCCTTTCGGGATGCATACGGTCGTACTGCCGATTGTTTTATCGTTTTTTACCTATGTTTTAATGAGTAAACTGACGAATGCAAAACAACAGTTATCTATTCAATAACAAGTAAGATAATCGCACAGTCAAGGGCGGTCTCAATATTTAGATCAATCAAGCAAAGAATGCATAGTGTGAAACATTCTTTGCTTTTTCTTTTATCCACGATCAGCTAATTCACATAACATAGCTATTGGAAAAGAAAAAGGAGTAGTCGTCCTTTGAAAGAAGATACAACAACAATTCAAGCTGACAGTGCATATTTACTTTTTACTTTCTAATACTAAATGAGAGAAGGAGGGATCGTATGCCGAAAAGAAAGCATGATGCAGCTCAAAAAAGTAAACAGGGGTTTGATTCCAGTAAAACGGATGCTGAATTCTCTGAGGAATTTGGAAGTGCCAACGCAAATCAAGCCTATAAGAATAAATCTAAAAAGGCAAAGAAATTATAAAATAAAGGAAATAGAGCGGTATGTGTCAGGTTCATAGCCGCTTAGTCTTTTAATCGGAGGTATATATATGTCACATTCAAAAAAAGAAGAAGAAAGACACTGGAAGCAACGAAAAAATTCACAGCATCCTCATGACGAAGTAAAAAGTTATAAGAAGCTTGGTGAAGAAATAGCAAAAATAACAAAAAAATATGATGAATAATGACATAAAAACACATGGACCATCCATGTGTTTTCTTGAGCATTAAATGAATTTTATACTAATCACTTTTCTGATATAGTAAAAGTATAAACTACAATGGGGTGATATACATGTTAAAGAAAATGGCTTCTGATGCATTGGGTTTGTCTGATGTAGGTGTTATTATTCCGCCGGAAGATTATGACAAAACGGATGCAGACGACTATGTTATGCACGAGGATAATGAGAAGATTTATTTCATTATCAAAACGAAGGCAGACGAATATTGCTTTACAAATCTAGCATTAATTCATGTAGATGGCGAAAATGCTGTCTCATCTAAACGTTTATTAAAACGATACCCATATTCTCAGTATAAGATTTCAAATGTCATGCTTGAAACTGCAGGGCGATTAGATTTGGATACAGAAATAAAGTTTGATGTAGGAAATGTTCATTTTGATATTGACGTCAAGAAAAATCAAATTGAAGAATTAAAGGATTTGTATAAAGCATTACTGCGAATTGAGGAAATCACGTATGAAAACTCCATTCAAATGAATTATGCCAAAGAAGGACTCGATCGTGCAGTTCAAACACTCCAACACTCTAGATCTGAAGAAGCATCCTTAACAAACACGTATAAAGGAATAACAGAATTTACATTCGAATGGCTAAAATCCTCCTATAATGAATATCATATGAAAGATTTTGGTGCAGTTTTTGAAAAATACATTAATAATTAATTTTGCCTGGATAGAGTGCAAATTTATGAATAAATAACTAAAAGGGGAGTTCTAAAGTCTATTTATTTTAGGGCTCCTTCCTCTTTTACTAATTCTTCTGGTACCCTCAATAACTTACTCCAATAGAAGACTCATAAATAAATGTAAGTTAACATACTAGGGATGATGAATCCTTGAGCCAATGCACTCGCATCTGCTGTCTTCCCATTTTCGCCTCATAAATAGTTTAGTCCACTTACTTATCGAACTTATCGACTTTCGCTTCGATTTGCGGAAGTATACACTGACGTATTTTAATTTCTTCTGCAACGCAGAGAAAAATTTCAATTCCAAATTAACTAATTTCCTCATAAATACACCATAGAATACATAATCGGGTCTATTGGAAATAAGAGGTGGTTGTCCTCTTATTTTTCATAAAATCTGAAACTCTTGGGACAATTCAATAATAAGCGAAATAAAATCTTGTTGAGAGCCATATAATCGTATGAACGGCAGGGGGATGAATACTAATTTTATAAGAAAGAAGTAAATTGGTACTATGTCGGCAACTATCAGGAGAAACGACGGAGTCTGTGGAAGAATACTTCTATAATACATAAAGGGGAGGATAGGATGGCTAAGAAATATAAAGTGATGATTATCATAGCAGCTGCGGTATTGATATTAGGGATAGCGGCCTTTGCAAGTTATAAATATTACTCAGACGCGGAAAACAAAATTGCCAGGGTCGCCAAGAATAAAGTGGAAGATGCTTCATCAAAGGATGAAACTTTTGAATTTATTGGGCATAGCAAAGTCGAGTACAACAAGGATGAAGATTATTATGTCGTGAGCGGATTCATGGAAGTCAATGATGAATATGAGGCTGGACGCAGAGTGATGTATATAGTAATAGTTGAAGAGAACATGGGGGAATATCAAGCTACAGAAGTGGAACGAACAGATGATGAAGTAAAATATGAATTCGTGGATTATTTCTCCGATTATGAGGAAGAGGAAGATGAGGAAGATGATTATTGAACCAGTCTGGTACTAGGCTGGTTTTTTATTTATAAAAAGGGAGGAATATAAAACTGTTGATTTATGGCTCATCATTTTAAGCAAAGTAAATTCTTCTTTTTATATCAGTATACATACCCAAATTATGGAACTATAGATTAATATAAGAGTATAAACGTTTATCAAAAAGGGGGAAATACATTGGAGTTCGGAGCGATTGTTATTGGGGCTGGTTTGGCCGGTTTGGTGGCTACAGCAGAAATTGCAGATGCAGGGAAAAAGGTATTATTGCTAGATCAAGAACCTGAAGCTTCATTAGGCGGACAAGCTTGGTGGTCATTCGGTGGTTTATTTTTAGTGGATTCCCCGGAACAACGCCGATTTGGTATTAAAGATTCTAAGGAATTGGCTTGGCAGGATTGGATGGGTACTGCAGGGTTTGATCGAGATGATGAAGATTATTGGGGTAAAAAATGGGCAGAAGCGTATATTGACTTTGCTGCTGGGGAAAAACACGCCTGGCTTCAAAAACAGGGTGTTCGCTTTTTTCCTGTAGTTGGTTGGGCCGAAAGAGGAGGTTATTTGGCTGAAGGACATGGTAACTCAGTACCAAGATTTCATATTGTTTGGGGAACAGGTCCAGGTATTGTAGCGCCTTTTGAGAAAAGGGTAAGAGAGCATATTAAAAATGGATTAGTTGATTATCGCCCTCGCCACCGTGTAGATGAACTGATAAGCAATAACGGGATAATTCATGGGTTAAAGGGTTCGATACTGGCAGCCAGTTCGGCTTTAAGAGGTGAGAAAAGCAACAGGGACGTTATTAGCCATTTTGAGTTTTCAGGTAAAGCAGTTCTTGTATCGAGCGGCGGTATAGGTGCCAATCATGATTTAATCCGTGCAAACTGGCCAGAAAGGCTGGGGCCGCCTCCAAAGAACATGATTTCAGGGGTCCCGGCACATGTGGATGGCAGAATGCTGGGGATATCAGAAGAGGCAGGTGGGCGTATTGTAAATCGAGATCGTATGTGGCATTACACAGAGGGAATCAAAAACTGGAACTCGGTATGGGAAAACCATGGAATTAGAATTTTGCCAGGTCCGTCCTCTATTTGGCTGAATGCAACAGGCCAGCGCTTCCCGGCCCCCAACTTTCCTGGGTATGATACACTTGGCACCCTGGAGGCTATCCAAAAAACAGGATTTGATTACTCATGGTTTATTTTGACACAGAAAATTATTGAGAAAGAGTTCGCATTATCTGGTTCTGAGCAAAATCCGGATTTAACGAATAAGAGTATCCGTAAGGTCTTAAGCAGAGTACTCCCTGGTCCTCCTGGTCCGGTAAAGGCATTTATGGATCATGGCGAGGATTTTGTCATTGCAGATAACTTAGTGCAACTGGTTAAAGGAATGAATGAATTAACAAAAGATAATCTATTAAATTACGAAGAAATTGAAAGACAAATAAAAGCGAGAGATCGTGAAATGGATCATACATTCACAAAGGATTTGCAAATTACGGCATTAAGGGGAGCGAGAAATTACATAGGTGACAAATTAATCCGAGTCGCCAAACCGCATAAAATACTTGATCCTCAAAATGGACCATTGATTGCTGTTCGTCTAAACATTGTAAGTCGCAAAACTCTAGGCGGGCTACAAACAGATTTATCAGCACGAGTCCTCAATTCTAAGGGTGAGGCAATACCTGGCTTTTATGCAGCTGGTGAGGTTTCTGGATTTGGAGGGGGAGGAGTTCACGGATATCGTTCGCTAGAGGGGACATTTCTTGGAGGCTGTTTATTTACAGGCAGGGTAGCAGGCAGGGCAATCGCTTCCTACTTAAAAGAGAAAAAGGATTAAACCGAGGATGGTTTAATCCTTTTTTTGCTTTTGACAGATTAAATGTATGTGTCTTTTAATCCGCAGTATGCATCAACTGGGCTGTCACCCTTGAATGGTGATTTACCCATCATTTTTTCTACTAGTACTTCAATTGTTTCTTTATTACCGTCATACGTGTTGATGTATGTTTTCACTTGTGGAACATCCGCTAAGTGGAATGGGTAGTTTACAGAAACAAAGATTGTTGGTACTTCGTGTACATAGAACGGAATATCAGGTGTTCCTTTTAACGCATTCCATGTCATACGTTGAACAACTTCACCCATTTTGATATTAGCGATATTAATGATTAAATCATATTTATCGGTTAATTCTTTAATAGGGCGTTTTGCTGCATATGCGTTCATGATGCTCTTCATTTGTTCTTCTGGTGGCAGGTCCGCGATTTTATCCATTGGAGATTCGTGAATTTCCACTTCAAAGCCTTGCGCTTCAAGCTCTGCTTTCAGAAGATCAATTGGCTTAGGTTTGTTACCGCTAATTAATTTACTGAATGCACCTTCAGCAGTTTTAACATTAACTAGTAATACTCGTTTGTATTTTTCAGGAGTAACAGGCCAAATATCTTGTTTGTCTTTTACCAATGTGATTGCACGATCAGTAACTTCTTTAAATAGCTTAACGTTTTCAGGAAGACCGATTTGTTTAAGCGCTTCTTCTTTCGGCATCATGATTTCCGTTTTTGCTTTTTTGTGAAGACCTAAAGATGCTTTAAGACCAAGGATACGAGTAAGAGCTGCTTCTAAACGCTCTTCTGTAATAATACCGTTTTTGTATCCGTCCATCATGTAGCCGAAATCTTCATCTGGATCGTTGAAGAATAAGAATAAGTCACAACCAGCAGCAATAGCAGTAGGAAGCATTTCGCTGCGTTTCATTGCAGAAGTCATCGCAACCATGTGGCTCGCATCTGTAACAACAACGCCATTGAATTCTAATTTACCACGTAATAAATCTGTGATTAGCTCTTTAGAAAGAGTTGCTGGCAGCAAATCTTCATCTGTAAGGCTAGGGTTGAAGTGCTTGGAATAAGCAGGCATATGGATGTGACCAGCCATGATAGAAGGTAGGCCAGCATCGATTAAGCCTTTGTAAACTTTTCCGAAAGTTTCATCCCACTCATCACAAGATAGGCTGTTAGGCGCGAAGGATAAATGCTGGTCACGCTCATCTACGCCGTCACCAGGGAAGTGTTTAGCAGCAGGTGCAATTCCGCTTTCCTGGATACCTTTCATGTAAGCCAAGCTCATTTCTAAAACTTGATCAGGGTCAGAACCAAAAGTACGGCTGGAGATGATTGGGTTACGCCAGTTCATGTGAATATCTACGATTGGCGCAAAGCTCCAGTTACATCCGATTGCAGAAGCTTCTACACCAGAAACTCGGCCCATTTCATATGCCCATTTCGCATCTTTTGTTGCACCGATTTTAACTTCAAGACCAACTTCAGTACCGTCTGTACAAGCTCCATTACCGCCTGCTTCTGTGTTTGCAGCAATTAGCAATGGAATTTTGCTGTTTTCTTGAAGAATTTTATTTTGATCGTAAACTTCTTCAGCTTTACCAGGATTGTAACGTACAGCACCGATATGGTAGTTGTTTAGCATACCTGTTAAATATTCTTCAGTACGGCTAGCTCCCATATTAACGAATAATTGGCCAATCTTTTCTTCGATTGTCATAGAATTAATTGTGTCTGTTACCCATTTAATATCTTCATCAGATAAATGGTATGGTTTTGCTTTTAAATCCACTTTAGTCATCCTATGTAATACTCCCTTACTAAATATTTGAGAAAAATTTCTATCATCATGTAGTATGTACGTTTTTTCCTTTATTTATGTTTAGGCTTTCATAATTAAAGACGAAGGCATCGACCTTCAAATAAATTAGCCATACATTTAAACTACAAAAAAGTAATTTAACTCAACCACTAGTATTCTAGCATACTAGTTTAAGGATTTCTATAGAAAGTTCAATATTTCACAAACTTATTCAGGATTTAAATAATAAAGATTAATATTTAGAAAAGCCATACAATTGTCAAGATACCTATAGGTATAGTGTTTGATAACGGGAATAATGATAATAGAAGAAAAAGGGGGGATAGACGATGATTCTAAGATTTTCAATACTAATCTTACTCGATATCATTTTTGCAATTACCCTTATTGATCAGCAGCTCATATTGGCAGCACTGATTGCTCTTGCCTTTGTTTATTATACAATAGAGCTTGCAGCTGAAATGGAGTTTGACAATGTGGAATTTGAGTTAGTTCACTTATGATTACCTAAGCGATTAAATGAATTCAAAATGATGTGTATTACACATAATTTATATAAATATCTAAACAGTAGAACGAAAGGGCAGGTATGCTCTTTCGTTCTTACTTGTTAGACTGTTAGGAAATTAACCGACTCGGTTTAATTACCTTATAAAAGAAAAATCCAAAGTATAAATTCAGGATTTTATATTTATTCTACATTCTCTACTCGGTGGGCTAAACGGCTGGAAGCGGCAGCAGCAATCGCCCCAACAATATCATCCAGGAAGGTATGGCACTCACCGGAGGATTTATCATTCAATTTTGCCAGTATGCCTGGTTTCTTTTTATCAATATATCCATAATTGGTAAAACCAATAGAACCATATACATTTACAATGCTAAATGCTAAAATCTCATCAACCCCGTACAATCCCTCATCTGTCCTAATAATGGATTGTAAAGGTTCTTCAAGCATCCCTTTTTCGGAAAGCATATCTAGTTGTATGCCAGTTAAAATGGCATTTTGGACTTCGCGTTTTGAGAGTACGCGCTCCACATTTTTAATACACTCATCCAATAGCAGATTTTCATGATATTGATGCTGAAGGTACAACACTAATTCACCAATATCTGTAACTGTCACCCCTCGATCATGCAACCATTTTCTTGCTGTTTGTTCAGTCATATCTACAGGTTTCCCTTTCATACGAAGACACCAACTCCCATGCATATAGTAAGTATAAATCTTGATGTTAACCACATATAACAGTTATCTTGCCCATATACTTATCATAGTAAGCAAGGAATTAGAGGTGATGAACAATATTGTGATGAACAAACAATTATTACACGAACAATATGGAATTACAGTTGATCAAGAAATAAGCAGTGGGGCAATAAACATATATAACGGTGGAGGCAGAGTATTCATGAGCTTTGCCATAAACATGGAAGAGCAAGAGCTCCAGGAACGAAGCAGTTTGGCGTACCATATGCATAACAAAGGGGAGAAGGGAGTATGGCTTCCCCTGTTAAACAAGGAACAAAAGCTATTAACAAAACTGGAAAGTAACGATTATGTGGTTTGTATAAATGAAATGGAAATTCCTCAGTCATATGAAGTGGGCAGAGAGCTGGCAATATTTCATTATCGTGGCAGGTCTATTCCGCAACGAATCATTTTTTGCAGCAGAATCGGAAAATGGAAGGAAATGTGGGAGCAGCGTGTCGATCAGCTTGAACGAGTTTGGAGAGATAAATTGGCAGCAAAGCCACAAAACGATTTTGAAAAACTGTTTATTGACAGCTATCCTTATTACGCAGGCCTTTCGGAAAACGCAATCCAATATTTAGTTGATACTGAAATAGATGAAAACCCGGAGATGGTTGATGCTGGGACTGTTTGTTATGATCGCTTTACTTCAGAAACCTGGGGATCTGGCTCAAATGGCAAATTATTTAGTGAATGGGTTTTTGACCATAGTGCGAGGGATATTGCTGAGTGGATACGCGCTTATTATTTTAAACAGCCAAATACATACCATCAGGGTGTTGAGTCATTTTTGCGCCAATATCAATCGATTACGCCTTTATCAACATTTTCTGCACGGATGTTATTCTCAAGGTTGCTCTTACCGGTTCATTATTTTGAAATTATTGAGCAGTATTATGTAACAAAATCAGAAGGAGAAAAGACTCGTTTGGAGGAAAGATTAGAAAATTTCGTGAAGCACTCTACTATGTATGAAAGAATGCTAAGTGAAATATATGAACTGGCTGGTATACTAAAGGGGAATATCAAAATGGTTGTTCCTGAATGGATCATGGACAGGAGACCCATTTAGTCTATTTTAAGACATTCTTTGAGTGTCTTTTTTGTTTTAAATAAAAATACTCCCGACTGTATGTGCGGGAGAGAAATTTATCATAGGATATCTTTAACAGCCAAATGTAAGCTAGAGTAGCTTTTAGCTGTAAATTTAATTCCGAGGTTTACCATTGTTTGTGCAATTTCTATTCGGATACCGGATAAGCGCGTTTCGATACCGATGAGTCGCAATGCATCAATAACTTTAAATATCTGATGAGCCACCATTGTGTCCGTAATCGGAACTCCTGATAGATCAATAATAATATAACTTAGATCATATTCACTTCCAGCCTGTAATGCTTTTTCCATCAAGTGGCTTGCACGTTGAGTGTCTAATACTCCAATGATTGGAATAATCCCGATATTGGATGTAATCCTAACAACAGGAATAGACAGTTCAAAAGCAGTCCTCTCCGCCAATACGATTCTATTGGAATATTGTGAAGAATAAGAAATACTAAGCCAGTGTATCGCTTTATCAACAACTGAATCGAATTTAGAAATGATTTCATAGAAAACGTCCAGACTTACTGAATATTTTTTAGCTTGGTCCTTAATGATACCGCCAATTTTATCACGATAAAATCTAACTTCTTCTATTGCATCAGCAAGTGATAAATTTAAGTTTATGAGTAAATCAACGGTTTCCTTTCCCCATTCTTTTAAAACTGCAAAGGTTTCGTTTTGCTCTTGGGCAATTGAAAATCCATATATCTCTATAAGGGTTTTTCGCCAAGTTTTAACCATACTATTGATTTCCTCAGAATATGTATTCGTATCGTCTTTAAATCGTAAATCTGCAAGAGTATCTTCTGAAGAGATTATGTGAGTTGAAACACCTTCTAAAAACACATGTATGCTACTATCAATGCTATGCATATCAACAGCTCCTAATTACTGCGATTTATGACCCATTGTTTTTTTGCAAAGAAAAAAACCCTTTAGAAGGATTAATTTTGAAAATATTTAAGCGCATATCCAATAAGCTAATAACCCTTATACAAAGAATGTATATTATTTTCTCTAACATAACAGTTGGAGAAAAAACTGTAAAGAAATACCTATTTACAAAATGCTTCACATTTAACCAAATTATCTTAAGATTTGCGTAGTTAGAGATAGAGTAACCCGGTATATGGGTAGTAAATAATTGAAATATGTAGGCAAATATTTTAATTGGAATTGCAGAAGCATACGAGAGGAAAGAGGGACACGCTAAATAACTTAACTTTGGACAGCATTATATTGAATAACAAAAGGAATAAAATGGAATTGAGTATATATTAATTATATACGCATTAACCGAAAAAAATCCTGTTCAGAGTAAGAAGAGGTGTTTGAATGATTATCTTACGTAATTTATATTTTAAACTAACACATATGTCTTGGTTATTATTGACCACATCAACCATATTTTTAATCGTATTCTGTACAATTATGCTCAGGTTGATTGAACCAGATACGTTTACTACCTATATGGACTCGTTATGGTTCACAATGACGACCATGTTGACGGTTGGATATGGAGACATGTCACCGACTACTATAGAAGGAAGAATATTTACAATCCTATTTTTGTATGTGGTTGGTATTGGTTTATTCGCCACTTTTATCGGAAAAGTTATGGAAAGTTTTACGGTTTACAGAAGACGTAAAGAGGGTGGAGAGCTTATGTATGAAGGAAAGAATCATATTGTTATCATAGATTGGTCACATAAGGCGCAAAACGCAGTTAAGGAAATTTTAGACAAGAATAAAAAGGCGGAAATAGTGGTTATAGATATGCTTGAAAAGCTATCTTATGTAAATGGAAATATCCATTATATAAGAGGAGAGGCCTCGAATGTTGAGGTATTAAAGAAAGCCAATATCCAAAATGCAAAATCTATCTTGATTTTCTCTGATGATCGGATTCAGAATCAAACCTTAACTGACGGAAAGTCATTAATGATTGCATGTGCGGTTGAAAGAATCGCCTCTCATGTTCATACAGTTGTCGAAATTGAAAGAGAAGAGCATGTTGAAAATTTCTCACATATTAATATTGATAAATTTATATTATCCAATGGAACGATTGCCAAGATGGTAGTAGATGCAATGTAAGTGAGATAACAGGCAAGGCATAAATTTAGAGCTAGTAGGTGGATTATTTAAGGATATCGCTTATCTACTGCCGTTTGTTCATGCTGTTGAAGCTGGAAAAGCTACATTAAGCGGAGTTTATAGAAATATGTTTCCGCATCTATGGTGGGTACTTGGCTATGCTGTTATTATTCTATTTATTTCAATATTTGTTTTTAAAAAGAGAACTCAGGAAGTCTAATTATTAACTTAAAATTATAGATGATTAATCATCTGAAATTGGTGCATGGTCATTAGGCCATGCTTATTTTAGTGAAGTCAGAATTTACTAATCCATCAGATAAGAGGATCATTATTCTTCTAGAATTTAAAGTAGCTTTTTCGCATTATTAATGAAGGATTTTACCATATATCAATAGAATTAAATTGGAAAGGAGGATATCTATGAACACATACGGCAAATTATCTTTATTAACAGTAGGCATCTGTATAGTTTTATCCTATTTTATAACGGATACTATGGCATATCCTAGATTGTTCTTGTTAATGGCTACCATCTTATCTATAGCAGGAATCGTCTTTGCTATTTTATCTAAAAAAATGGTAAGCATGATTTTTGGTATCCTTCTAAATGCCCTTATATGGGTTGGCTTTTTTATATTAATATTAGTTGTAGGTATAGGTATAAACTAAAGGGCCCTCCTTGTTGATAGTGTATCAAATTAATAATTTTTAATTGCAGACTGCTCTATCTATTTATAAAAATATTCTTTAGGTAGATATCCTTTTTTATTACGTCTTTCCAATCGGAGCGGCGTTTTATTTTTGCTTTCATAATCATATTTTCAACTAATTTTCTAATGAATGATGGTGCTAACACATAGCGAAAGGATTGGAATTATATACATATAAAAAGCCTTTATTATTTTGATATAATGAAATCCTCTGTTAATTTAATTGATTAGGCGAAAGGAACACTTAAGATATAAAATGATTAGTTTTAAAAATAATTTGATAAATAATCAGCGAGTGTTAAAGCAAGTTGCATACTTTTCAATCATTTCGTTGGTGTTTATTACCACTATTCTATTTGGTTATAACAGGATGTCGACTCTCTTTAGGAAAGAAGCATCTGAATTATTCCCAACTCATATTTGGCTAGAACATGCTTTATATGAAGATCAACTAGATACAGATGAATTAACTCACTTTTTGCAAACTATTCCAAAAGAAAACGAGTATATCTATGTTTATAATCAAGATACTAAGTCAAAGGCATTATATTATAAGGACACAACGGTACTGCATGATGACGTTGAAGGCATCGATGGCCTTTTATTATTATTGTTAAACAAACTGTTAACACATGTCGATTTAGGGGATGTCTATAATGTGTTTATTAATCAACATTTGGATATGAAATTACTTAATGAAAGTAATTCTACTTTAATCCAAATTGGCCATGAGGTTAATACAGATGCTTTTAAGGGTGAGATCGTTGCTTACCGAAATGTTAGTACAGATCTCTTGGCGGAATTCAAAATAGTAATTTATCAATGCTTGCTATTCATCGGTCTTTCAGTGCTTTTTATTTTCATTAACTATAAAATTATGAAAACTCTTTACTTTACCCCTCTAATAAAAATGAGAGAACATTTTATGAAAATGTCACGATTTCATCTAGAGAGTTTCGTATACGAAAAGCCTGTCACTCCAGACGTAGAAAAGACGATTAATGCAGTCAATACGACGATGTTGGAACTGCAGGATGGAATTAAAGAGACCAAATCCTTCCTTGATGAAATGGTACATGAAATAAAAAATCCAGCCCATAATATTAAAAATGAACTAGAATTGATAGAGGATATGCTACCTGAAGCAGATGAGGAAATGAAACAGAGACTTCAATCCGTTATAAATGAAACTGAAAATATCACTTCCTTATTATCCAGCATAAAAATCATTTATGATATGTATTATTTAGGGGGATCCCCTCCAGATAGTTGGCTGAATCCAATCGAGAAAATCAATCCTATTTTTGAGGAATATAAGAAAAAATACCCTAATCGAGAATTTCATTTCAAGTATAGTATTAACCCCAATATTCATATATGGATTGACCAAGGTTCAATCGAATTGATGATCAGAAACTTGCTTGATAATGCCATAAAATATTCAAAAGAAGACTCCTCCATCTTTATTGGTATCCGTGAGTATAATCAGACCAAAAAGATCGTTATTGAAGTCATAAATTCTGGTTCGAGTATAGATTATAATAATCTTGGAAAGATTTTTGGAAAGTATTATCGTACAAATTCGGCTAAAGCGCAAACGAGTGGAGCAGGTATTGGACTTTGGCTGATTAATAGTATTGCAGACATCTATAATGCCAACGTACATGTGCAAAGTTCAACAAATACCACAGGATTTGCGATTGCTTTTCAGCATTATAAAATTGTAGAACAAAAATCACTTGAGGATGAAGCAATCTCTTCGTAGGAGGTCGCTTTTTTACGTTTCGTTTCTAAATCTTTTATTTTTAAAAGGAATGATCAGTAAGTGTATTTATAAATAGATTGCTTATTATTTCTGTGAAACTCAGGAGATTTATACGATATATTAATTACAGAGTGTTATTTTCCGCTAGAAGTATAGTAAAATAGACTTATAAAAAGGAAATGAGGGATTATCATGTTTGATAAACTGCTGTCATCCATAGGTATCGGTGCTGCCAAAGTTGATACCAGGCTTGCGAAAAAGAGTTATACTGTCGGGGAGACAATCGAAGGGGAAGTTTTCATCAAGGGAGGAAAAAACGAGCAGGACATTGATAATATCTATTTAACATTAATGACCGACTATGTGGTGGAAGTTGATGATAAAAAGGTAAGACGTTCGGTTGCCTTGGACAAAATCTTATTGACTGAGCGCTTTACAATAGCTCCAAATGAAGATAAAGTGGTGCCATTCCAGATAAATGTCCCTTATGAAGCACCTGTTACAATGGGAAGTACCCGTGTTTGGATTCAAACCGGCTTGGATATTAAAATGGCAATTGACCCTCAAGATAAAGACTTTTTAGATATAAAGCCACATCCGCTTGTAAGAGAATTTATAGATGCTGCAGGAAGATTAGGGTTCCGCTTACGTCAGGTAGATTGTGAAAAGACTCCTTCGTATTTCAGAAACGGCTTACCGTTTGTTCAGGAATTTGAATTCAAAGCTACATCCGGTGAATTTGCGAGAAAACTGGATGAACTAGAAGCTGTATTCCAGCTGACAGAAAATGAAGCAAGAGTTTTACTTCAAATAGATCGAAGAGCAAGAGGTTTCTCAAGCTTTTTAGCTGAATCACTAAACATGGACGAATCCTTTGTTAAATTCACTTTTGATAAGTCGGACATTGGCACGCTAGACCGGACATTGGGAGATATCATTAGAAAATATTGCTGATATATGGGTTCGACCAGTCAGATTCAATAAAATTTGACATGGTTTTTATATTTCGATGAAAGAAACTGCTCACTGGCAGTTTCTTTTTTATATAGAAATCTATTTATTTATAAAAATAGTTAGCTGAGAAATTAGATATAAGTAAATGAAACCAAGGATCTCTTAGTTAAGAATATATCCATAGAGGTAAACTAAGCATTAAGAATGAGGGAAATGTACAGAAGTTTGTCATTTTAACATGGAATAATTGATTCTACATTAAGATAGACCTAAGGGTAATAATGAAGTAAGTACTTATGCCGGATGGAAAAATAAGAAAGATGGATGTATTCTCGAGTGAGAGGAATCTATCTAGATACATCCCCAAAGATCCATCTCCGTAGCCTTCATCAACCTTTCTTTCGTTTTGTTCACTCGCTTTGTGATAAAAAAAGAGGAGGAATGATATGAAAAAAATCACCTCAATTGCATTCAGCACGATGATTACTGTGTCTGCATTTAACACATCCGATGGTCTAATGATGACAAGTGCTAAGGGACATTCCGACAATGCCTCATATTGGGACGAACCAGGTCGAATGCTACCGATACTCCTACCTTCAAATGCCAGAATGGCAGGTATGAAGCAGTCTGCACTTGATGACATAGATGTGACAATCGGCCAATACATCGAAAGCGGCTTAATTCCAGGGGCGGTCACCTTTGTGGCACGAAGCGGTCATATTGTTCAAAAAGCTGCATATGGGTTTGCGGCTCTCTATCAGGATGATGGCTTCACGGAAATTGAAACACCTCTTAAAATGAAAGCGGATACAATTTTTGATATTGCTTCTATAAGTAAGCTTTTTACAACTACTGCGGTCATGATGCTTTATGAGCAAGGAATTTTCCAACTCGATGACCCTGTTGCGTTGCATCTGTCTCAATTCGCTGCAAACGGCAAAGAAGACATCACAATCAGACAACTTTTAACCCATACTTCAGGTTTTGCAGCTGGGATGCCTCTTTATATGCAAGAGGGCACTCGAGAAAGTCGCATCCAGTCCGTACTGCAACATGGTTTGATTAACGAGCCTGGGACCACCTATTTATACAGTGATTTGAACATGATAACGCTTGGGGCGCTAGTCGAGAAATGGTGTGGTCTCCGGCAGGACGAGTTTGTTAAGAAAGCCATCACAGAGCCGCTTGGTATGAAGGATACGATGTATAATCCTCCGGCAAAATTAAAGAAACGTATAGCTGCAACCGAATATCAGTCAAAGATAGGGAGAGGGCTTGTCTGGGGCGAGGTTCATGATGAAAATGCGTGGTCGCTTGAAGGTGTGGCCGGTCATGCAGGCGTCTTCTCCACAGCCAAGGATTTAGGGATTCTCGCCCATGCATATCTAAATGATGGTAAATACGGTAAGATACGCATTCTAAAGAAGAAAACGATTGACTTAATTATGAAGAACTATAACGCTGCGTTTCCAGGAAATGACCATGGATTAGGCTTTGAGCTTAATCAGGGCTGGTACATGGATTCGCTTTCTGACACATTCACCGGCGGCCATACGGGCTACACCGGTACAGCTCTTGTGATGAGTCCATCTAATCAGACTGTTGCTATTTTACTTACAAACCGGGTACATCCATCCCGAAATACACCTTCCATTAATCCTATCAGACGAACATTCGCTAGAGGTGTGGGAGACAGCATACCTATAAATGTGAAAAAGGGACAAATGGCTTGGTTCGCGAGCTATGGAGATCAATTAGATAACACACTTTCAGCTCAAGTGAATTTAAAAAGAGATGCTTATTTGAGTTTCGATACCTGGTTCCGTATTGAAGAGGAGAGTGATTATGGATATTTGGAAACATCGACTGACGGAAAAGCATTTACAAGTATTCAAAGCTTCACAGGAAAAAGCAATGGATGGGAGAAGGAGAATGTCCTCATTCCTGCCGGCACGAAATTTATTCGTTTTTCTTATAAAACGGATGATAGTGTCAACGGGCGCGGCTGGTATATTCAAGATGCAAGCATAAAAACAAATGGAAAGAAGGAACGACTGACATTCGAGAGCAATGGATTTGAACGCAGAACAGATTAAATGGGAGGAGCTAATATTGAAAAATAAAAAATGGTTCTTGATTATACTTGTGATGAGTGTATTCCTGACGGCAGGATTCAGCAATCAAACTAAGAAACCAGCTAAGCCAAATGATGGTGTGCGAGATATTGTCATCTATCAAAATCTGCCTGAGGTTGATAAAACGATTAGCGGTAACAGTGTCAAAATGAAGGCAGTGAACGTCTATCATGATGGTCATTTCACAGAGACAAAAAAGGTGAAATGGTCGGTGGCAAATAAACGAATCGCGAAAATCACCTCTGATGGTACCTTGACGATTTCAGGGAAACCAGGAGTGGCAGCCATTCTTGCAACATCGGGAAAAAAGATAGACACAGCTTTTTTGGTGGTGGATAAAAAGGGAAAGGCCACATTTCGTTCTATCAAGCAGAAACGGTATCGGCTTGCTGATTATGCCGTTAGCAAAATGAAGTTAGAAGAAAAAATCGGACAAATGCTCATGCCTGATTATCGGAACTGGGACGGTAGAAATGTGACGGAAATGCTGCCTGAGATAGAACGGCAAATTAAGGATTATGACTTGGGTGGAGTTATTCTATTCCGTGAAAATGTCGTAACGACTGAGCAAACCGCCCGTCTAGTGGATGCGTATCAGCTTGCCTCCGAGAAATATGGGATGCTCATCTCAATTGATCAAGAGGGTGGAATTGTGACCAGGCTGCAATCTGGAACTGATATGCCCGGCAATATGGCCTTAGGAGCTACACGGTCTGGGACAATCACGAAAGATGTTGCGCGTGCCATTGGCGAGGAGCTGGGTTCGCTTGGCATTAATACAAACTTTGCCCCATCGCTCGATGTCAACAATAATAGTAACAATCCTGTCATTGGTGTCCGTTCCTTCAGTGAAGACCCGAAACTTACCGCTGAACTCGGAACTGCTTATATTGAAGGCATGCAGGAAACAGGTACGATTGCAACAGCCAAGCATTTTCCAGGTCATGGAGATACGGCTGTTGATTCTCATGTTGGACTTCCAGAGGTTCCATATGAGATGGAGAGGTTAAAGGAAGTGGAATTATACCCGTTTCAGCAAGTGATGAATTCTGGTGTTGATGCCATCATGACCGCGCATATCACCTTCCCGAAGGTAGATGACACGAAAGTCATTTCCAAAAAGACCGGTGAGGAGGTCTCCGTACCAGCTACTCTATCCAACCGCTTTCTAACTGGGTTGGTTAGGGAGGAAATGAACTATGATGGATTGATCGTTACAGACGCCATGAATATGGGGGCTATCACCGAGCATTATGGAACTGTCGATGCGGCCATCATGTCTGTTAAGGCAGGAACGGACATTGTACTTATGCCTGTTGGATTAGAGGATGTTCGTAATGGTCTACTTGATGCAGTAAAAAATCGTGACATTAAAGTAAAGCAAATTGATGCATCTGTAAAACGGATACTATCACTCAAAATTAAAAGAGGCATTTTTAAGGAAGAATCACCAGAGCCACTTGACGAAAGAATCGAAAAAGCGCTTGAGACTGTTGGTTCACCAGAGCATAAGGCGATTGAGAAAACAGCTGCAGAGAAATCGATTACCCTCGTCAAGAATAACAATCAGATTCTGCCTTTAAATGACGTTGAGGAATCCGGAAAGATTGTTGTTATCGGTATGACATACAACCAAGATTTATATAACGCAATTAAAGAAAAGCATGCAAACACTGAGGAGATTACTCTTCCTTCTAGCTATCAACTGACAGATGCACAGAAGGAGCAGCTCCGTCAGGCGGATTATATTATTATTGGCAGCCATACATCAAATGTAGCAATGCGATTACCTACCCATCCTCAAATGCAGAGAATTAATGATATTATCGACAACTATGATGCACCTTCTATAGCTGTTGCGATTCGTAATCCATATGACATTATGTCCTATCCTCAGGTTGATGCATATATCACTCAATATGGTTTCCGTACCGCAAGCTTTAAAGCAACTGCAGCGGCCATTTTCGGTGAGATAAATCCATCTGGTAAGCTCCCAGTCACCATACCGAACGGGCAAGAGGAAATTTTATATCCATTTGGCCACGGTTTATCCTACTAATTGATAACTAAGGAGGCTTCATATGCTGAAGAAAGGTTTCGCAGTCCTATTCACATTAATCATGATTTTATCGACAATTTCTTTCGCCCAGGCAGGTCAAAAGGACAGGCATAAAAAGAAGGATTTAGAACTAGGCGTCGACGTTATTCTAAGTGATAAAAAAGAATTGCTGGAAGGTAAAAGGGTCGGTCTCATCACAAATCCGACGGGTGTAGATCAAGAACTTAACAGCATTGTTGACCGTTTCTATGAGGATGAGGACATCAATCTCACCGCTTTATATGGCCCGGAGCATGGAGTTAGAGGAGACGCACAGGCCGGCAGCTATGTTGATTTCTACATTGATGAAACTACAGGTCTTCCTGTATACAGCCTTTACGGAAAAACTCGTAAACCAACACCGGAAATGCTAAAAGATATCGATGTACTTGTATTTGATATTCAGGATGTAGGCGCACGCTTCTATACGTACATTTACACAATGGCATTAGCGATGGAAGCAGCAAAGGAACAAGGAATCCCATTCATCGTCCTTGATCGCCCGAATCCCCTAGGTGGATTGAAAGTAGAAGGACCAATTCTTGAAGCACCTGAATATGCATCGTTTATCGGGCAATACGAAATCCCGCTCAGACATGGAATGACTGTTGGAGAACTCGCGAAACTATTTAACAAGGAATTTGGCATTGGGGCGGATTTAACCGTTGTAAAAATGAAAAATTGGAAGCGTTATATGAATTATGAAGATACAGGGCTAGAATGGGTGCTTCCATCTCCTAACATGCCGACACTCGACACAGCCTATGCTTACCCGGGCACAGGATTAATTGAAGGAACAAATTTATCCGAAGGGCGTGGAACAACGAAGCCTTTTGAATTGCTCGGAGCCCCATTCATAAACGGAACAGAACTAGCAAGGGAGCTAAACAAGCTAAACTTAAAAGGTGTTCAATTCCGAGCAGCCTCATTCACGCCGACATTTTCGAAGCATAGTGGAATCCTAACCCATGGTGTTCAGGTTCATATAACAGACTATGATGATTTCGTGCCACTAGAGACAGGTCTTCATATCGTCAAGACCATTCATGACATGTACCCGGATGATTTCGAATTCCGTGCAGAGGACAGCAAGGGAATTTCCTATTTCGACTTACTTGTTGGCAACGGTTGGATTCGCGATGATATAGAAGCTGGAAAATCTGTTAAACAAATCAAGCAAAAATGGGGAAATGATTTAAAAGACTTCATGAAATTACGATCTAAATATTTGCTGTATAGATAAGGGAGAGGAGCTTGAAGGCTTATGCTTTTGAGCTCTTTTTTTGTGGAGAAAATAAGATATAGAGAAAAAATACACGGAGTACTAGAATTTTCATTACTTTTGTTAAATTTCATCATTATGTGAACAGCTGCTAAAAAAGAAAAAGTGATCGAAGGCTTGTTTCCTTATTGTTTCTTTACTTCAACACAACTATATGAAAATGAGACTTCCCAGTCATATAAGTTAATAGAAGGCAATAGTTAGGTTGTAAGATCTATCACAAAAGGTTATGAATATTACAAATTGATCGTACATTATGATAAAATTAGGTATATAGTACTATATAAAAATACAATTGAAGGAGCGAGGGAAAATGAACAAGATAAAAGATATTTTATTTAAACAACGTATACTATTATTAGTAATCATAGTTGTATCACTTATTTTTGTGTCATTTTTCATTGGGAATACAAGCGCTTCAACAAAAATTGACCAAGAAAAGTTAAAATATGATGAAATCAATCAAAAGATAAAAGAAAAAGAAGAAGAATTAGACAAAATAAAGACTGATATAGAGATTACTCAGTCTAATTATGATTATCTTTTTGAAGAGTATGAGGAAGCATTAAGTATTATCGATGAAAAAGATACAGCTTTACAAGAAAAGAATGCAGCTTTAGAAGAAATAGAGAAAGCGCAAAATGAAGTCGATAAATTAAAAAAGCAAGAGGATGATTTGAAACAGTCATTAAAGGATAAAGAGTCTGAATTAAATTCTTTAACTGGTAAAATAAAAGAAGCTAAAGGGCAACCAAAAGTATTAAGTGCAGGTAAATTCACAGTAGGAAAAGACATTCCTGCAGGAAGATATAAAGTAACGCCAAATGGCCAATCACCTGGTAACTTTTTTGTTAATGATGGTATGGATGTGAACATAATCTTAGGTTCTGGTGATTTTGGTGAATCAGAATATGTATTTGAAGCTTTTGAGGGTGACGAGATTGAATTAACTATATCAGCCAAATTTACACCTATTGAATAATAAGTTAATAAATATGAAATTTAAAAAAACCGGATTCTACGAGTCTGGTTTTTTGTTATCGTCAAATCACTTTAATTCCTCTAACTAGTATACCGCTAGTTAATTACTCAATATTATCTCCTATAATTAGCTGTTTTTCTAAGCAACACTTTAACTAAAAATCACTTACATATATTTAAGCAATGAATTAAAGGAATAGCTTTGTGGTAATGTAATGATATGTGTAAATTAACTGAGAAGAAGGTGATGATGTCCATATGTCAAATAATAACAAACCAAATAGACTAATAAATGAGAAATCACCATACCTTTTACAGCATGCTTATAACCCTGTTGACTGGTATCCATGGGGACCGGAGGCTTTTGAAAAAGCGAAACAGGAGAATAAGCCTGTGTTTGTGAGTATAGGATATTCTACTTGCCATTGGTGTCATGTGATGGAGAGGGAAAGCTTTGAAGATGAAGAAGTGGCGTCGATTATAAATGAGCGGTTTATTTCCATAAAGGTAGACCGAGAAGAACGACCTGATTTGGATTCGATTTATATGTCCGTGTGCCAGGTGATGACGGGACAAGGCGGTTGGCCGCTCAATGTGTTTTTAACTTCTGATCAGGTCCCCTTTTATGCGGGAACCTATTTTCCTAAGCATAGCCGGTATGGTCGTCCTGGAATAATAGATGTGATTACTCAGCTACACGATACGTATATTAATGAGCCACATAAAATTGAAATGACGGGTGAGCGGATTAAAGATGCGATTATGCCAACGAAACAGGAGACATCGAGTGAGAAATTAACGATGACTGCAATCGATGCAGCAGTTCAACAATTTAAGAGGGTATTTGATGAACAGTACGGCGGGTTTGGATCGGCTCCAAAGTTTCCTACTCCACATAATTTAATATTCCTACTGCGTTACTATCATATGACGAAGGATCAGGAAGTATTGAATATGGTAGTAAAGACATTAGAAGGGCTATCAAGAGGTGGGATTTACGATCATATCGGATACGGGTTTTCTCGCTATTCCACTGATGAACTATACTTAGTCCCACACTTTGAAAAGATGCTATATGATAATGCCATGCTCTTAATGGCATATACAGAAGCCTATCAGGTTAACGGAGAAAATTCGCATAAAGTGATTTCTGAACAAATCATCGAATATGTTTTACGGGACATGCGACATCCTGATGGCGGATTTTACTCAGCTGAGGATGCAGATTCAGAGGGTGTGGAAGGGAAATTCTATATATGGGACTACTTTGAAATCTTTGATCACCTCGATGAAGACGTAGCAGAATTATATTGCGCTGTTTATGATATAACCCCTGAAGGAAACTTTGAAGGTGAAAATATTCCGAATCTAATTCGTGAACCAATTGACTCATTTGCTGCTCATAATGATTTAGATCCAGCAGAGGTTCGTAAACAACTGGAGGAAGCAAGGAAAGTCTTATTTAATGTTCGCGAGGAGCGGGTTCATCCACATAAGGATGACAAAATATTGACTGCCTGGAATGGATTAATGATTGCCGCTCTAGCCAAAGCTGGTAGAGTTTACAATCATAATGAAGCACTGGATGCAGCAAAAAGTGCTATCCAATTTATTGAACAGAATTTAATCGTGGACGGAAGAGTTATGGTCCGATACAGAGATGGTGAGGTTAAGCAGGAAGGATTTATAGATGACTATGCGTATCTTCTTTGGTCTTACATTGAACTCTATGAAACGACATTTGATTTATCCTATCTCAATAAAGCAAAAACACTTACGCATCAAATGATTGAATTATTTTGGGATGAGGAAAATGGTGGATTCTATTTCTATGGAGAGGATAATGAGGAATTGCTGATTCGTCCAAAAGACGTATATGATGGAGCATTACCATCCGGCAATAGTGTCGCAACCTTGCAAATGCTGAGGCTGGCTCGTTTAACTGGTGAGTTTTCATTAGAGGATAAGGTACAGAACGTTTTTGACGCATTCGGAGATGATGTCATTCACTACCCAATGGGCCATACTTATATGTTAATGGCGTATTTGACGACCCAGATGAAAATGAAAGAAGTCGTTGTATTGGGAAGCGCAGATTCAGAGAATAAAGTTATTTCACATTTACACAAGGAGTTTCATCCACACTTAACCTATCTGGCAAACGAGGATTCCTCTTTATTTAGTGGTGTTGCTAATTTTGCGGCAGGTTATTCCATGGTTAATGATCAGGCAACCTATTATGTATGTGAAAATTTTGTTTGCCACAGACCGTTGACCAGTGAAGATGAAGCAATCGAGCTTATAGATGGCGACAAAGAGTCGTAAGTTTTATTAAATATCAACTTCACTTTTTATATAAAATAGTACATCATGTTTGGTGTGCTATTTTATTTTGTGTCTTTCCACTACTAATTGTCTCATCTATGATTTATTTATATTATAATGAATGTAAATATTCTATAAATTAAATAAATTGAAATTGAGGGATTTTATGAAAACAATTCAGTGGGGTATTATAGGGCTTGGTAACATTGCAGAACGTTTTGCAAAAACAGTGAAAGCAATGGATGGCGTTACTTTAAAAGCTGTCGCATCCAGGACGAAGGATCACGCGCTCGAATTCGGCCGAAAATATGAGGTTGAAGAAAAATTTTGCTATGGTACATATGATGACCTAATACAGGATGAACAAATAGACGCCATTTATATCGCTGTTCCACACCCGTTTCATAAAGAGAATGCGATTCGTTGTTTAAACCACGGAAAAGCTGTGCTTTGTGAAAAGCCTGTTACAATGAATAAAGAGGAAGTTCAAGAAGTCATTCATGCAGCCAAAGAGAATAAAGTCTTCTTTATGGAAGCGATGAAATCACGCTTTATGCCAGTTAATAAAGAAATAAGAAAGCTTGTAAAGGAAGGTGCTATTGGAGACCCTACTTTCATGAGAGCCGAACTCGGCTTTAAAGGGGAATTTGATCCGAAGGGACGCATATTTAACCGAGAACTGGGCGGAGGGGCTTTATTAGATATCGGCATTTATCCTATCTCATATTGCGCTTATATACTTGGAAATAAACCAAAATCGATTCAAAGTTCATTACAATATGGAGTAACAGATGTAGATGAGAATGGGACTGTACAATTAAGCTATGATAATGGATTATTTGCTCAAATTTACTGTACGATAAGGGCAAATACACGAAAAGATGCAAGTCTATTAGGCACAGATGGCAGTATTTATATACCGTATTTTTCAAATGCCCAGTCCACAACAATCACCACGGCAAATAAAGAATGGACGATTGAAGAACCTTTTGAATTTACTGGATTTGAATATCAAATTCGCGAGGTCGGCCGATGCCTTCAAGAAGGAATGCTTGAGAGTCCACAAATGACTTGGCAGGATTCTATTGAAGTCATGGATATCGTCGATCAAATATTTGCTAATAATGTTTTGAAAGGTTGAGAAGAGAGCCATTAGGCTCTCTTTTTTTAGAGGATTTATTGATTACGAATTGTATTAAATAAATTAAGTCAAGAAAATGGGCAGTAGGGTCACGATTAAACCAACCACTAATAATATCGTTCCAAAAATACGAGATAACAATTCTTCGTCACCTGAGATACCGTTCCACAAAACAAGATTCACTAAGAAGAGGGCTTTATTCCTTAATACCAAAAAACCAATAAACATAATAAAAATACCAATGATGATGGCTGTTAAAGTCTCCATTTTCATTCACCTCCACCTCCGAAAATATACTTCACACTCTTTTTTGTTCATTTTAACATATATATCCAATTGTTCTTATGAGTATGAAGGATTGAGAAGGGCTGTTTATTTGCTCGATAACCCTAAAATGACAAAGATAATAAAAAAATTTTAAAAAAATAAAAACGAAAACCTACCATATATGCGAAAAAAACACTTGACATAATGGAGCCGCTGATCTCCACTATATTGTTTATTGATTTCTAGCGCGGGTATACCTTAACTGTGAGCAAGAATCATTCGAACAAAAAATGCTAGGAGGAATTTAACATGAATAAAACAGTATATGGAGTTTATACACAAAGTGCAGAAGTCGTACAGGCTATTAATAGTTTGAAAGCAAAAGGGTATGATGGTTCTGATATTACTGTCGTCGCAGATAATGCAAACAGATTGGATTTAATGGGAAATTACATGATAGATAAAGATGTTAAAACAGTATCAAATGATGAAGATTCCTTTATGGATAAAGTTGCAAAATTCTTTACACTGGATACCAATAATCCAGTTGAAGAAACAATGAGAACGGACTATGGTTTTACTTCTGAAGAAAGCGCACGTTATGCAGAAGAAGTGAACAACGGAAAAATTTTAGTTCTTGTTGATCAGGATGCACAGCTTGGAGATACAATGGGCATGGATCGTACTGAAGATGTGAATGTAGGAGCAAATGCTTCTGCCGCTCTTAATACAACTGATCGTTTGGCGAATGATGATACATTAACTGACGAAGAAAGAAGAATTAAACTTCGCGAAGAACGTTTAAACGTTGATAAAAATGAAGTGAAAACCGGAGAAGTAATTGTTAATAAAGAAGTAACGGAAAGACAAAAAGAAGTTGAAGTACCAGTGGACCATGAAGAAGTTTATATTGAACGCCGTAAAGTAACAGATCAAGATACAGCAGATCAATTGGGAGCTATCACTGACAATGAAGAAATCCGTATCCCTGTGACAGAGGAAAGAATTGAAGTGACTAAAAAACCAGTTGTGACTGATGAGATTGTCATCGGTAAAGAAAAAGTTACAGATACCAAAACGGTTCAAGATACCGTTAAAAAAGAAGATGTTCATGTTGACAAGGATGGTAATCCATTTGTAAATGATCATAATACAACTACTCGTATGGAAGGTGCTTCTGTACAGGATTCATCGTTAACAGATGAAGATACAGACCGTTTAACTACAAAGCCATATCAAAAAAATACGATTGATACGGATAATCTTTAAGATTAATATAGAAAAAGCTGTCTCATTAGAGGCAGCTTTTTTTTATATTAAAGACTTTTTAACTTGGCATTGAGTTTATTTACATATTCCATCAATGCTTGATACTCCTCGATGTCTAATCCACATTCCTCAATTTTTGATTTAATGCAATCAATGATATTATTTTTTTGCTTATATGCTTTTTCTTGCAGAGAGATCAGCATCATGCGTTCGTCCGTCTTAGATCGTTCTTTTATCAGCCATCCGCTATGCTGCATCCTTGAAATAATGGGATTTAACGTCCCAGTTCCCATATTCAGCTTTTGTCCAAGCTTTTTCATTGGAACTTGATCTTGCTCCCATAAGCTCAATAATACTAAGTATTGAGGATATGTTAAGCCAAATGGCTTTAAAACATTAGAATATAGCCTCGTAAATTCATTGGTAGTTTCGTATAAAGCGAAGCATAACTGTTTATTTAATGTAACTTCCTTCTCCATAACCTATCACTTTTCCAATTCTTCCATGATATCTTTCGTAATTTTTTCGGGAGCGGTGGTTGGAGCATAACGCTCGATAACCTGACCTTTTTTATCAATTAAAAATTTAGTGAAGTTCCATTTAATTTTTTTGCTAAGGAGACCTTTCTGTTCAGTCGTTAAATACTGAAAAAGCGGGTCAGCATGATCACCATTTACATCAATTTTCGCAAAAATCGGGAATGTAACACCATAGTTTATTTGGCAAAACTCGGTCGTTTTATTAATATCATCATATTCCTGACTATTAAATTGGTCGCATGGGAAACCTAATACTTCAAACCCTTGGCTGTTAAATTTCTCGTATAACTCCTGAAGTCCTTTAAATTGAGGCGCCAGCCCACATTTACTGGCTGTATTAACGATAAGGAGAGGCTTTCCTTCATAATCTTTCAAAGACTGCATTTTGCCATTTGTCTTTTTTACTTCAAAATCGTAAACACTTTTCATCATATTCCTCCTTTTATATCGTGTACGATATAATTATACAATATATGGTATTTCGAAACCAAATTTAAAGCCTTACGTATAAGGTAATAGAAGGAAATAGACAGGGAAAAGTATAGCTGGTAAACTATTATAAACTTAATAGAGGTGAATGATTTTGGGAAAACGATTGGCGTGTATGCATGCACATCATTCAAATATTCATTATATTGACGAGGCATTCTCACCCTATGAGGTAGACCTTGTACACTTTGTGGATCCAGGTTTAATGAGTCGTTTAACTCATGATTTATCTTTTCAAAAAGAACAAGCTGGAATGAAAATTGCAGAACAAATAAATTGGATGGAGAGCTGTCAGGTAGATGGGATTCTTCTGACATGTACAAATTATATTGCTCTGTTACAGGAAGAACATGTAACATCCAAACTACCCATATTTAAAATAGACGAGCCTTTTTTCGAGGCAATCTGCGGGGTTACTGAACCACAGACTATATTCTTTTCGAATCCAGGAACTGTAAAGGGAACGATGGACCGACTTCATCAATATGCTGCTATAAAGGGTAAGACATTACCTATTAATGTTCATGTTATAGAAGGTACATTCGATTTAATGATGAAGGGGAAGACCGAACAATATAACGAAAGAATAGCGGAATATATTACGTTATATCGTCAAAAATCTCAAGATATCCTATCAGTTGGTCAACTATCTATGTATGATGGTGCTAAACAAACAGGTCTTGAGATTATTAATCCTTTGGATACACTGGTAAAACCGATCGTCCGTGAACTCGGTTTAAATAAACGCCAAAAATAAAATGGAGGTAATCCTATGCTGAAAAAATTATCAAAGAAATCAAAGTTTGCTATCGCTGCAGCCGGATTATATTTAGTATTACCTACAGATGTGATACCTGACTTTATCATCGGTTTCGGCCAAGTAGATGATTTAGCCGTTGCAGGCTTTGTTTTTAAGACAATCTATGAAGATCTTAAAAAATCAAAAAAAGCTATTAATCAGTAACTAATTGAGGAATATGTGATATGGAATGTCCGTATTTAGTGTTCGAACAAATCGGATAAAACTATTAAATCTAAGTTGAAAACTTATTGATAAGCTATTTAACGTAGAGAACGGGTTATTATTAGATTAGTACTTTTACACAGGGTCACTTCTTCAAGTATTATGTATAATTGTTAAATTTAGCAGGTAGACATAGTTATTCGCTTCTTTCATAATGATGTGCGAAGGACTTTGCAATGCTAGAATTTATACTTAATACAGAGAAAGAAGGACTTATTTTGAGAGCACAAAGAAAATCATTTGGAATCGCATTATTATTATGGTTTCTTCTCGGAAGCATCGGAGCTCATAGAATGTATATACAGGAACGCATCCATTATTTCTTTTGGTATTGGTTTGCGGTGATGTGTACATTTTCTATCATTCTATGGATTGATCTGTTTAGATTGAAAGGTATGATTGATAGACAGTATTACTACGACCGTGGTAAATATGGGGTTTGAAATTATTGTCTTATTTAGTGCAAGAGGGGGTTAAGAACCCCCTCTTTGTAGTTTTATAACACTTGAGTTATCTATTTAATAATTTTAATGGAACAATAAAAGGAATATGTTCCTTATCTATACCTGGCTATATGATTATATATTTCACTAAGATTTTTAAATCCTGCTTCCTGGGCTTTCGATAGATAATAGCTCCATAAGTGAGCCGTCATAAAGGCATCGCCCAATGCGTGATGTCTATTTTTGATTTCTATCCCACATCCAGTGCATAGATCTTCTAAGGCATTTGAGTTGCTGACGGGATTAAATAGTTGTGTTAAGAATGAAGTATCAAGGATTCTATGCTGGAATTTTGTCCGTGTCACATCCCAGGTGAGCTTGTGCATAAAGCTTTGCTCATGCTGAGAATGATGGGCAACCAGACTTTTAGTAGAGACAAATTTAAAGAAATTCATCAGGACATCTGAACTGTCAGGAGCGGCTTGAAGTTCTTCATCTGTAATATTCGTTAGGGAAGTAATTTCAGAAGATAAAGGAATGTCCGTCTTAATCAGTGAATAGAAGCGTTCTTCAGTTAATATTTCACTTCCGTGCATTTTCACAGCACCTATAGAGATCATCTGATCACCCTTGTCAGGGAAAAATCCTGTTGTTTCAATGTCAAACACCACCACATCAAGCTGATCAAGAGGACAGCTTAGATCGTCTTTTTTACGCGCTTCTTTTTCTAGCTGCCGCAAAAAAGAGATGTTTTGCGGAGAGGCTTGCCCCTGTACACCGGCGAGTACGTTCGAACTGATCTTACCGCCCATTCCTCTGAAAAATTCGATAAAATCATTCATTCCCATTTTTATCATCCTTTGCTGCAAGCTTTTTCACATATTCAGTCAGTTGAATCCCATTCTTGATTATTTCCTTAACATTTTTCTTTTCTACTTTCGATAGCTTATTCACAGCCAAGTAATGTCCGGATTCATAGTCTGTATGAATTCCATAGACCAGCCGATATGTTTGTAGTTTGGCAAACTGATTAGCATATTTTTCTCGATTTTGTTTTGGTAGCACAGAATCCGGTACACCTTTAAGCCTATCGATAGTGGTGGTTGCATTTAATTTTTCTTTGATTGCGAGAATTCTTCCGGCATTCACATATGGGTATATAGCAGATTCCTTTATATTTAAACAGCCAGAATATGGGCCGTGAGTTTCTAAAAGTAACTGTCCGAATACACCAATCGTTTTTTTTATATGCATTGTATTATCCAGGATACGAGTTAATAAATGTTTTTCATCAATTAGTTGATAAGAATACTTTTTTAATTGCCGTATAAACCTTTCCTCGCCCAGAAATGCTCGACTATCCATAAAAGTAAGCAAATAACGGATAGATTCCCATGAAGCATCATCTATCCAATCATCTAATTGTTGTATCCACTGATTGTATGATCTGCACCAGAAAGGATTACTTGCCATCACTTTACCTTCACAAAGGCTATATCCAACTTGCATTAACCCCTCGGATATTTCTTTCCCCAGCGATAAGAAATAATTTCGCACTTCTGGATGGTTGTGTTCAAAAATGATCCCATGGTCCTGATCGCTCCAGATGCCTTGTTCTTTTCGACCGGCACTTCCCATAACAAAAAAGCAAAAAGGGGAGGGAGGAGGGCCAGAGATTTGGACTGTCTTGTTAAAAGCTATAGTGATGGTCTGCCTTATAATCTCGTCATGCAGCAAATTCAGTTCATCAGGGCTTAAGATTATTGAATTAAATTGCTGCACTCGATAAGCCAATATTTTTGAATAGTCCTGATTTTCGGTTTCCATTCAGACGCTCCTTAATGGAAATGATCCCCTGAACTAAGCACAGTTCAGGGGATACCATTTACACGATAGATTTATCAGTTGTTTCATTTTTAAGTAATTCAGGATAACCATATGCGCCATGCTCACTCATATCCAATCCCATAATTTCTTCTTCTTCCGTAACTCGAAGGCCGCCCATTACTTTTTTCATACCTAACAAAAGAATATAGGATACAAGAAAAGCAAATGCTCCGCATACAACGACACCCAAAGCTTGAACACCTAATTGGCTAAAGCCGCCGCCGTAAAATAAACCAGCTTTTCCGACAGTGGCCAGCTCTTTTGTAGCAAAAAAGCCAGTGGATAAGGTGCCCCATATCCCAGCAGCTCCATGAACGGAAAGAGCATAGATTGGATCATCAATTTTTCGAGCTTCAAAGAAACGGATACTATAAAATACTAGGATTCCAGCAACAAATCCAATGACTACGGATGCCCATGCTTCAACGAATGCACAGGATGCCGTAATGGCAACCAGACCGGCTAATGCTCCATTTAACATCATGGATACATCTGCTTTCCCCATGACAATCCAAGAAATAATCATCGCAGCTATCGTTCCGGCAGCCGCGGCAAGATTCGTATTAACTGCAACAAATCCAAAGAATCCTGCATCCACTGCTACCGTACTGCCGGCATTGAATCCGAACCAGCCAACCCAAAGCAATAAAACACTTAAAGCTGTGTAAACTTGGTTATGTCCATATAAGTTATTAGCTGAGCCATCTTTATTAAATTTACCGATACGCGGTTTTAAAAGGATCGTAGCTGCCAAAGCCGCCATTGCACCCGTTAAATGAACAACAGTGGAACCGGCAAAATCCTGTTTTCCATGATCCGCTAACCAGCCACCGCCCCAAATCCAGTGAGCGATAGGTGGGTAAACAAGGGCAGAGAATAAAATGGCGAAGAGTACATATACACCCATTTTCGCTCGTTCTGCAAATCCACCAAATGCAATGGTTATTGATATTCCGGCGAAGGCTGTTTGGAATAAGAAAAAGACAGCTCCAGATAAACCAACACTTTCTAGATCGTAGCCAGAATAGAAGAAGTCAGATAAACCAATGAATTGACTTAGACCAGCTCCATCCCCAAATATGAATCCAAAGCCCACAGCCCAAAAGACTATAGAAGAGATACCAAATGTAAGAATCGTTTTACCTGCGATGTGACCAGCATTTTTCATTCGAGTGGATCCAGTCTCCAGCAGGATGAAGCCACCAATCATCAGGATGACTAACACCGCTCCCACCATCACCCAAAGGCTATTCATTAAAAAAATCGTATCCATAATTCCACACCTTCCTAATAAGTTTTCCTTTACTGTCTGTATTGTCGCATCATCAAGGATGGAAATTCTACAACCATGTAAGGAAACCTAACGTGGTTTTTGGAAAGGAGTGGAAGTTTATTTACAGTATGGGAATAAACCGTGAGCTAGTTGTATTTTTGTACACCAAATTGAGCATTTAATTGACCTTGGATCATTTTTTTATGCGTTTTAGCCGCATCTTCTTTTTTCTTTTCCCTGAGCATTTCTTGCCTGATCTCATAGGTCTGTATACCATCTTCAATTTTTTCAGCTATATCCATTAATAGTTCAATGTCTGTAAAAGAGTATTTCCGACTCCCACCATTGTTTCTGGCAGGAAAAATGAGTTTACGTTCTTCGTAATAACGGATTTGCCTTTCCGATAACCCGGTTAATTCCTTAACAACACCGATTGTTATGACTTTTTTATCTTTATATGTAGTCTCCTGGCTCATCCGCAATCCTCCTAAATATAGTAAAATGTACCTTGTGATATTATCTCACATAGATGGAATTAAATATATTGAAAATTCAAAAATCATTACTAAAAATTATTTATAATTTATGAAGCTGTAAAAAATATATGTCAGAACATCTCCCAAACACCTTGAGATTCACTGCAAACAAGTAATAATCATCTATATAGCGATCTATATAGCTTGTTTAGGGGGTGAGGGAGCGATGTCTTCATATAAGGATAAGAAGGTTATATCTATAGGCATTGTTAGCGAGCTAACAGGTATCTCCCAACGGAAAATTCGTTATTACGAAGAACGGGGTTTGATTTTTCCTGAAAGATCAAATAAAGGTATTCGAAAATACTCATTTCAAGATGTGGAAACCTTAATGAAGATAGCAGAAAAGATGGAGGAAGGTGTACAAACAGCAGAAATAAGAAATGATATGCAACGCAGAAAAATTCGGGATGAAATGATTAAGGGACAATTAAATGCTCATTTTCGTTTTCGGAACTCAGATAAATAGATGGAATATCATATAAACAACATTTGTTTTAAATATAAAGACTACTAGATATTTGTGTATTAATTGTTGCGACTACTATCAGGAAAGTATTAATTTACTATTGACTTTATTAGCAATAATGAATAAGATAATTGTAATTATTTTCTAAAAGCGATGAAGAGAAAAGTAAAATGTTCTGGATTTTATACAGAGAGCTTCGGTAGCTGAAAAGAAGCAAAAACAAACATTTGAACAATGGACTCTGAGCTTCGTACTGAACGTACTTGTTACCAGTAGGCTACGACGAGATTTGGCACTCGTTATCCATGTCACAGTATAAGAGTAACCATACTCCGTACTTGCAGAGGCAACTCGTGTGAACGATTTGCAAATTAAGGTGGTACCGCGTGGAATTAAACCTCGCCCTTAACATTTAACTGTTAAGGCGAGGTTTTTTGTTTTTTTAAAATAGTAGATCAGGGGGGAAGTTTATGAGTATTTTTATTGGAGGGGCATGGGCGTATGCTAACGGCTCATTACATTTAGGGCATGTTTCAAGTTTATTGCCCGGCGATATTTTGGCTAGATATTTTCGCCTTAAAGGAGAAAAGGTTTTATATGTATCAGGCAGTGATTGTAATGGGACACCGATTACGGTAAGAGCTAAACAGGAAGGTGTTAATCCGAATATGATTGCAAACCGGTATCATAAAGAATTCGAGGATTGCTTTTCAAAATTAGGCTTCTCCTATGATCTTTATACACGAACGGATACCAATCATCACCACAAGCTTGTACAAGAAATCTTCTTAAAGTTACTCGCAAAAGAATTAATATATATAAAAGAAATCGAACAGTCCTATTGTGAGCATTGTGAGCAATTTTTGCCTGACCGTTATGTTGAAGGGATTTGCCCTGTATGTCGAAAGCCCTCTCGCGGAGACCAGTGTGATCACTGTTCAACTATATTAGACCCAATGGATTTAATCGAAAGGAAATGTAAAATTTGCGATAACGAACCGACTGTTAGACTTACCGAGCATTTTTACTTTTCACTAAGTTCATTCCAAACAGTTTTACAAAACTTAATTGAAGAAGCGGGGGTTGAAAAACGTTGGCGAGAAAATGCGATTGCCATTTCGAAACGGTATTTAAAGGAGGGGCTGCAGGATCGAGCGGTTTCGAGGGATTTGCCCATTGGGGTAAGTGTACCAGTTGCCGGATATGAGGATAAGAAAATTTATGTCTGGATAGAGGCTGTATCTGGTTACTATACAGCAAGTAAACTTTGGGCGAAGGAAACGAATAGGGATGATTCGGCATTTTGGCATACATCCACGAAATCTTATTACGTTCATGGGAAAGACAATATCCCATTTCATTCAATTATTTGGCCAGGAATTCTTGCTGGTCTGGGGGTAGAGCCACTGCCTACGCATATTGTTTCAAACGAGTATTTAACATTAGAAAAGAAAAAATTATCGACAAGCAAAAATTGGGCTGTTTGGGTTCCTGACATGCTGGAAAGGTATGACCCAGATTCTATACGTTACTTCCTTACAATCAACGCACCTGAAAGCAGAGATGCCGATTTTTCATGGAAGGAGTTCATTTATAGCCATAATAGTGAGTTATTAGGGGCATATGGGAATTTAGTCAATCGGACTTTAAAATTTATTGAAAAATCATTCGATGGTGCAATTCCTCATTCAGACATTCCTTTGCTTATACAGGAGAGGGTTAATCATTTATATAAGGAAGTTGGTCTTTGTATTGAAAAGGCTTCATTTAAACATGGACTGGAAAAAGCATTTGAACTAGTCAGATACTCAAATAAATACTTTGATGAACAAAAGCCTTGGATAAAAATTAAAGAAAATCCAGGATCATGCGAGCAAACTATAAGTGTATGCATTTATTTAATTGCGAACTTAGCTCAAATCCTTACTCCGTTTCTTCCTTTTTCAAGTGAAAAAATCAAGGGGATGTTAAACATACACGTAACTGAGTGGAAACCGTTTTTTGTTCCTTCTAAATATTTATCGAACGTAAAACCTTTATTTGAACGAATCGACCCAGTTAAAATTGAGGAAGAATTGGAGCGGTTACAGCAGCAAAGTTTATCATAAACAAAAAGGGCATAGCGGATTACCTATGCCCTTACCATACAGAATACATCTATGATCTATAACGGATTACCTTGGTCAAAATTATATTTTATCCTATCTGCTTTTTTTGTTTTGCAGTAATGAACATAATCTCCAATAAAGCAAGGGATATACCGCGCCTATCTTCAACTGTATAATGCATGGATATATCATGCTGTAATGAACTATTTTGCACAGTACGTAGAAAATCCTGGCTTCTTGATCCAAAATTATTCTGTAACTCTTCATAGAGCTGATCACGTAATAAATCCAATTGGATAATCATTTCAGCCAGTTGCCTTTCATTCTCTATTCTCATACTGTATCATCCTTCCACCTTATTAACATAAGTTTAATATAAGTGTAGAGGAATCAAATTAATCTGTCTCTAATCTTGTTAACCTTTCTAACGTACATTTTACTTAATATATGCTTGTTATACTTCTTTTACTGAAATAGCCTTGGAGTAAGTGATCAGCTTGCAGCTTTCAAAATCCTCTTCTTTAAGGAAGCCAAGCTTAATAGCAGCATTCATTTTTTCTTCATCAGGGATTTTCACCGTTTTAATTAATTCATTCATATTTAGTTCTTCTAATTTATATACAGTTGGTACAGTACTGTATTTTTCGTATTTACGAATCTGCCTTTGAAGCTTTATGCCATTGTCGATTAATTCACCTTTATTATTTACTCCTACATGATGGTCAAAATACGTATGAAAAACTTCCTTGAGTTTTTCCATTTCCATTTCTATCTCTTTTTTCTTCTTGCTGAGCTCATTAAATCTCGTAATCATATCAGCAGTGATAAGAGTATTATTCATATGATCCCTCCAAATTAACCTGTTTACTATAGGTTATTTTGGTAGAGAAGAGAATATGTCCTTTGAATAGAAGAGAACTAAAATAAAAAGCTGTATCAAGATAGATCCGAATGCTGCAAATTTTTAAACTTATTTAATTATAAATGATTATGCCTAATAGGAGCGGGAGATTAAAGGAGCATGCTATTAGGCATATATAAAGGGTTACCTGGTAAACCTATATGTACATAAAATATAGGAGGTATAAATATGGATAAGAAAAATAGTAAAACAGAAATGGAAAGAAAACAAAAGGAAGAAATGGATTCAATAGAATCCACGCTACAGGATTCCTCATTTGATATCGAATTAGAATATGAAGTTCCTCCAGTCGAGCCTTATGAAAAGAATCGGATTAATACAGAGCATTTGTGAATCTCCATCTAAGATTGTTAAGAGACGTAGAAAGAAATAACCGGGTTCGGTTAATGGGGAGAAAACAACAAATAACGAATTAATTAGGGAGTTAAATCAATGTTTTATTGAATTTACACATATAATTAACACATCAACATTAAATATATGCATACAAATTAACAACACCCCATACATTTATGCGGTGTTGTTAAAACACGTGCCGATACCTTTCTACATAAAGAAGTTCCTTGATTTGATGCTTGAAAAAACCTAACGAAAGAAGGGAAACACCCTCGATGTAATTGGTAAATAAATACATTTAGAGATATAATCAGTTATAGGTTGTTCGCCTGTAAACAAGTATTTTAAAAGGTAACATTAGTTTATGCATAAAAGGGGGAGATTTATGTGGAAAAACGACTGAGTAATGTCTTAGCAACTGTTTTATTAACTTTACTTCTATTAATGTTAGTGGGTTGTACCGAAGAAAAGGAAGCGAAAACACAAGATAAAAATATTCAGACCATTGAAGCTGTATTACAGAATAGTCTTACAGGTCCAAGTGATGAATTGAAACAAATAGTGGATCAAGAAAGCGAAGAGAAACTTGCAGCTTTACGGGAATATGAAGAAAAGCTATTTAAAGATTATTTTGCGAATGAAACATCATATACTGAATTCGTTAATCGCTACGGTTCAACCGTTATGATAGATCCACTAAAAAATGATTACAAATTGCAAATTAAAACCATTGACTATGAAAAGGTAGATGAAAAAGATAGCGTGTATGATTTCTCATTAGAAATACAGCTCCAAAAAGCAGGCACTGAAGTATCAAAAGATCAAATCGTAACGGGTCAAGCCAATTTAAATGATGAACATAAAATTGAAACGATGTTAATCCGTTTAGAGGATTTATATAAATCTATGATTAATTAACGGTCAATTCAAAAGTCCGTCATGGCTGCAGCTAGTTATTCAGTTCATGTGATTTGTATAGAAAATATAGTTTCATATACTAGATTAATCTGTCTTTTAAAGTAGTGAATCATACTTTATGGGCAGTTTTTTTATTGGTGAAATTATTGCAGATTTAGCGAAATGCCGTAATAAAGTTTATTGAACTATTTAGTAAAGTCTAGAGAAAAAGAATCAATAACTAAGTTATTACGGTATTATACCTACATTAGCAATCGTTCGCTCAAAACACTTCCTCCTATATCGAGGTGATACTCTATCATATAGCCAATAATTGATTGCATCCTTATTGTCTTTTTATGTAGAAAGAAGGAATTTTTTATTTTTTATTGAATAATAAAGAAGGTTTAATTAAAGTGGAGCGGGAGCAGGCTGAACACACGCAATTAAGGGATGGAGTGGTTTATCATAGACAAAATAAAGTCCGTATCATTACCTGATTATGCAAGAGTGGTTGTTATTTCAGATATACACGGGGAAATAGATTTATTAAAAAGCTTATTGCAAAAAGTGAATTACAACAGGGAAGATTATTTAATCATTAATGGAGATCTTTGTGAAAAAGGATCTAACAGTCTTGCTGTTGTAAAATATATTATGGAGTTATCAGAAGAAAACCCTAAGGTACATGTACTAGAAGGCAACTGTGATACTTTAGTAGAAAACTTATTAGAAGAAGACCCTTGGTTACTTAATTACATATCCAAAAGAAGGTATACATTGCTGAATGATTGTCTAAAACACCTAGGAGTTAATATGGATACCATTCGCAATATATCTGAATTAAACGAGATTATTATGGAGAATTTTTCACCAGAGTTTAATTGGCTTAATGATTTACCGACAGCAATAGAAACCGAAGATTTTATCTTTGTACACGCCGGTTTAGATTCCATTCAAGATTGGAAAATGACTAGCAGAGAAAATGCTCTTAGAATGCCATCTTTCCTAGATGAAGCTCATCAAGCAAATAAATTGGTTGTTGTCGGACATTGGCCAGTAATCAATTATCCAGCTGAAATCCCATCCTATAATCCGATTATGGATTTTGATAAGAAAATAATTGCAATTGATGGGGGAATTGTTATTAAGGAAACTGGTCAATTAAACGCTATAATTATCAATAAAAGGCCGCTCGGAAATGAGTATTCCTACACATATGTAGACCGTTTCACAAAATGTGAGATTAAAAAAGATTATAAGATCAAGGCTGATCCCAAAATGACAGGCTCGATATCATATCCTTTATTTGGAATATCTATAATAGAAGAAGGGGAGCATTTCACACTTTGCAGACAGCATCAAACCGACAAAAGGATTTATATCAAAAATGAATATATAAAGCAGCATGAAGATGGAGGCTATAAAGTTAGAACGGACGTCTCCTGTGCTCAATTAAACGTCAACAAAGGAGATATAGTCTCTATATTGGATAATAATTGTGGTGCGTATACCTTAATAAAAAAAGATGGAATGGTAGGCTGGATACCAAAAGAGGTTCTTATGGAGACATACTGATAATGTACTGAATTTTTCCGCAGATCTCATTAAAACATGAGATCTTATTTTTATGGCAGCAATTTGTAAACTTTATTGTTGAATGAAGTGATGTTCGTATATAAAAGTCTTAACAAAGTAATTTTTATCGATTGCTACTAATTTATTGTGTTAATAAATAAACGAGAAGTAAAGTTGCCATAATAACATTATGTAAACTAAAAAGTGTATCAGATGGAAGTTTGGCAGCAAGACTATAACATCTAATCTATTGATTTAAATCTAAAATACGTACAAATTAACATTTATAAGTTAGTTCATGTTTTTTTATAAAGTAAAATTAAAATTCGAAATTAAAATTCTAAAGATAATATGTTCAAAGTTAAATTAAAACCATATGATTAAAACAACCAGAGATTATAAAGAATAAATAACGAATAAATAAAATTATGTAAATGAATTAAATATATAATTAAGATCCATATTTGAAAATTTTTCTATTTTGTCTCAATTGCTAAAGTAATCTTGATTAATGAGACGCTTGTTTAATTGGTTTTCACAACTTCCTATAATATATATTATGTAAACTAGAAAAAATACACAATGATTAGAGGTTTCCCCTAGGTATGTGACTAATGACATATAGATATATTCCTTAATGACATATACAAATCACCCTTTCTTCTTAGATTGCCCTTATAAACAAAAACCTTATTTATACACAAAAAAAAGACAACACTTATGTGTCATCAGTCAGTATGACTACAGACACAATTGTGTTGCCTTATCCTTTCTATACAAATTAATCAAAAATGACATAAATCTGTTGTCATAACAATAAAAATTCAGTTATTTAAGCAAAAAAAAAGACAACACATTTGTGTCGTTAGTCAAGGTATTTAATAATATCTGTACTTTGGTACATTCGAAATGCAGATTCCTTATAATTTCGGACCGTTTTCATGTGAACGATAATTCTCCTCTTGAACGATAATGATAATTTTTACATAATGATTTATAGTCTAAACAACTTTTAACTGTACAACTGATTTGGCTTCAATCACCATGACCCATGTCCGTCGCTTTATCCAGCATCAACTGGGAACCCACAAGCAAGTCTGATTAAACCTAAATCACTCACTCTTACTAAGTGATTAAATATGTTTCAAATAACAACTGTTTCTCCGCTAATTTCATCTTTACAATAAATATATTTCTTCCCAAACTCTTAAATACTTAAAGTTCGATCTTCCACAAACTGGCCCTTAAATGTAAAAATGGATGCTATCCTTCTTAAGGGAAAGCGCCCGATTGCTGAATAACCTTTTCTATTGAACAGTAACCTTGTATTACCCAGCAACCTACTTTCATATTTTGGTTACTAACTTAATCCACTTATATCTTCAGCATTTTTTAAGTGTAAATAAGATATAAGGATCTACTTTTTGAGCTGATCAAGTGCTTGGTAAACTGCCTGATACTTTCCTCCATCCGCAACTTCTGAATGGTACAAGGCCTTGATGGCATTGTTTTTTTCAAGACCATGCTCAGCCTTTAACTCTTTAAAGCGTGTATGCAGTTCTTTATTTCCCTTAATTAGTTGTTGCATTTGCGATTTTGAATACTTCAAAATATTTATCTCCTTTTTAAATCTCTGAGTTTAGCCTAATTTTTAACAGAAATAACCTGTTTAAAAAGATTCCTAAATTGCTCCCGGTCTTCAGCTGTAAAAGGCTTTGGTCCTTTTGTTCGCTGTCCACCTTTTCTAGCCAGTGCACTTAAATAACGTGTTTGTAATAATTGGTCAATATTTTCATTTGTATATCTAAAACCTTTATGGTGGAGGACGATAATTCCTTTTGCTAAACCTAGTGATGCAAGACCATAATCTTGCGTAACGATAATATCTCCTTTTTCCACTAACTTCACAATTCGAAAATCTGCAGCATCTGCTCCAGAATCAACATAAATGGTTTTCACTCCTGATGGCTGTTCTGCATTAGAAAAATGAGAAAAGCTTGTAACAAGGATAACCTGTATTTCAAAATCGCTTGCTTCAGAAATAATAATATCTTTCACTGGACAAGCATCTGCATCCACATAAATTTTCATCTTTCCCCTCCCATTTAGAAGTTCGACTTACTATTTAACTTAATCTTTTTAAACTATAAAAGGGACTGATGACTTTTGTTTAAAAATAACAAAGAGTTCTTCCTTTTGCTGTTTTTTTATATCCTTATATTATACTTTATAGAATTGTGTTCCAATTGCCAACAAAAGATACCTTAGAACTAAATACTTGATTAGAATGTCACTGTTTAGCTAGCAATATATCCCAGATTTAAACAATAATTTTATTATAGTAAGAAACACAAAAACCATAACTCTTTGCTGCCAAAGAATCATGGTTTCAGTCTAACAATTTATTATTTACCTCATTTTCCACTGAGGAAGAGCTCGCTCCTCGTTGATATCCTGCCAAAACATTTGGACATCCCTACCAATCTTTACTTCGTCAGGATTACAGTTTAAAACATTACCTGTTATTTTGATTTCAGGCTGCCCTTCTAGTTCGACCTGAGCAATAACAGTCGGTAGATCATCCTGGAAACCAGGCAGAAATGGTCGATAAGAAATGATATAGGAATAAATTGTTCCGTACACTTCGTTACCGAATGAGTCCCAACTCAGTTCAGGACTGCCGCATTTTGAGCAGGCTGGACCAGGAGGATGTTGATATTTATGACAGGCATCACATTTCTGGATGGAAAGTTCATGTTTATCTGCCGAATCCCAATAAGGCTTGTTATCCTGGTTCTTAAGTGGAATGGGTTTTTGATAGACCATTTTATATCCCTCCTAATTTCTAAGAATCATAGCACCGGCTATATCTGGACCCGCCCAACCTGTACAGATTCCAATTTCACAATTCTCAACTTGACGATAAGTACCTTTGTACTCGTGACGAATTTGCCTAACAATCTCAAGTACATTATTCATTCCATGAGTATAGCCTTCTGAAAGCATTCCTCCTGCTGTATTGGTCGGAAGGCTCCCTCCTATCCTCAAGTTTCCTGCTGCGACGAAATCCCCCACTTCTCCACGTGGAGCAAATCCGAAGGCTTCGAGCTGGCGAAGCACAACCCAGCTAAAGCAATCATATATGGAGGCTACTTGAATATCTGATGGTTGTACACCGGCTGATTTATATAATTGAGGTGCGACATAATCTGATGCTACCTGAGTCAAATCGGACCAATAGTGGGCATGTGGATGACATTCTCTTGCAGAAATTCCCATAATATAAACTGGTTTTGACTTACAATCTTTAGCCCGTTCAGCTGACGTAACAATGATCGCATTCGCTTCATCCAATTCAACACAGCAATCGTGTTTAGTAAACGGATAGCTAATGTATGGCGTTTCCATATATTCCTCCATTGTTAATGGATGACCATTAAGGAAAGCTTTAGGATTTCGTTGGGCATGTTCATAAAAATCTACACAAACATGGCCCAGATGTTCACGTGTAATTCCTGTTTCATACATATGCCTTGTAGCAAACATTCCAAACCACTGAGATGGACTTGCAGAACCATACGGAATAATGAAGCTTCCTCCATCAATTGCTTCCTGAATCATATCAGGATCATATCCTCGACCGACCTTTTTTCCGGAAGAACCATTCATTGATCTCCAAATTAATACCGTTTTTACTAAGCCTGCTTCTATTAATCCAACTGCATCTGCAATTAACATTTCTGTCGAGCTTCCGCCACCCATGACGTCATTAACATAACTGGGACGGATTCCTAAATAAGTTGCCAGCTGGTGTGAAGAGCAGGAATCACCAGTGCTATAGCTCATAACTCCGTCAATTTCTTTAGCTTCAAGCCCAGCATCCTCCAATGCATTCCGTGCAGCTACCAAGGCCATATGGAGTGGTGTGGTTCCTGATTTTCTTGATCGTTCACTCTCTCCAACTCCTACAATGGCATAGCGATTGCTTATATCCCCCACATTAATGCCTCCTTTTCCTGAACAAGTTAACGAAATTTTAGAGTGGCTTTACCGGAACCAACAACTTTTCCTGATTCCTTTTCAGCTATTAAATTTAAATCTGCCATTCTCAGGCCATCTTCCTCATAGATTTTTTCTACAGTTGAGGAACATGTAATTAAGTCACCCGGAATTGTCATCGCTCCAAATCGCATTTTAAACTGTTTAATTTCAGCTGTGGTGCCTGCAAGCTCCATAATGTATTGGCCCAAAAAGCCCATAATCAGCATTCCGTGAGCAATCACACCATTCATGCCAATCTTTTGCGCAAACTCATCGTCAGTATGTAGCGGGTTAAAATCGCCGGATGCTCCGGCATATTTGACTAATTGAACCTTTGTAATGGGCGGCTTTTTTTTTAAGACAGGAAGCGCTTGTCCCGCTCTTAAATCCTGATATTGTATCTCCATCCATTTGACCCCCTATCTTTTCATAAAGCAGCTCGATAAATGATATTCATACGGCTGATGGCTACCATTTCTCCGCTTTCGTCCTTGAATTCTGTATCAAGAACAAGAAATTGCATCTTACCGCTATTTCCGTCTTTTTCGTATAAATCCGCTACCTTGCTTTTACAAATGAGTCGATCTCCAAGCCGGACTGAACGATGATAAATAAACTCCTGCTCTCCATGAAGCATCCGCTTTTCGTCCAGTTTTAGAGGAAGGTGATTTCCTTCACTGCTTAAGGCAATTAAAAAGGTAGGAGGAGAAATAATGCCCTCATAAAATGTGTTTTTAGCGTATGCTTCGTCCGTATATAAAGGATTAGAATCTCCTATAGCATCCGCAAATTGACGAATATGTCGCTTTTCTACCTCAACGGAAAAAGTGCGTCCTTCTAAACCAATTATACTTTTATCAAGCTCCATAGCTTTGCCTCCCATTAATAGGCTTTATGTGTAAAAATGACGGTTGTTTATGCAAATTTTAAGATAATATACATATAGCATCAATGTAGGTTTCAACATAAATATCCACAAAGTCTTGTAATGTTCTACACTTCAATAGTAGATAGCGTTACATGGACAGACCACATTGTGCTGTAGTTGAATGATAAAAGTTTGTATTTATCTAACAAATTAATAACTACTTTTGTATATGTGTACTCAAAATTTTATAGAATGATTTAATCTAATCAGTAGTCTTGTAAATCTCCTGAAATAATAAAATGATTTATTTTATATTTGGCTATTTATTGTCTTTAACTCCTTGTCACGCAGGATTCGTTTAAGAATTTTACCTGCTGGTGATACAGGAAACTCTTCAACAATCTCCAATTCTCGTATTTTTGCATAGTGAACGACTTCCTGATTAACAAAATCGATAAGTTCTTCAACTGTTGTTGTTGCTCCCGGCTTGAGAATAACAAATGCCTTTGGGATTTCTCCAACACCTGCTGAAGGTTTCCCTATTACGGTGGCGTTGCTTACTGCAGGATGCTTAAATAGCGCATCCTCAAGCCTGCTTGGATAGACGTTATAACCTTTATAAATCAACATATCTTTTTTGCGGTCAACGATGGTGATGAATCCATCTTCGTCCAGCATACCGATATCTCCTGTATGGAGCCAGCCGTCTCTAAGCGCTTCTTCTGTTTCGACGGGCTTATTATAATACCCCTTCATAATTTGTGGACCTTTTGCACATATTTCACCTGTAGATCCAGTAGGTAATGATTCTTCGCTGCTGCCATCAGCAGGGATGATTTTCACTTCCGTATCAAAAAGTGGATGTCCAACTGTTCCGATCTTTTGCAATCCAGACCACAGCATAACAGTATTTGTGATTGTTGCTGTGGCTTCAGTTTGTCCATAGCCTTCTCCAACCTTGGCATTTGGAAATGTTTTTGCTAATAGTTTCATTTCCTCTTTTACTAATGGAGCTGAACCGGAGCCGACATTCTTTACAGATGAAAAATCGTAATTATGTAAATCTGGATGACCGAATAAGCCATTCCACATGGTTGGAGAACCACTCACATGGGTCACTTGATATTTCTCAATAAATTCAAGAAATGTAGTAGGTTTAAAACGGTCAATAAGAATGACAGTGTATCCTAGTAACATTGGATATGCCATACAAGCATAAACACCGGAAATATGAAACAAAGGTGAAGGGCTGAGAGATATAGCTTCCTCTGTCAACCACGGGTATTTAGCTAAGTATTTGTCGATATCTTTCTCGACTCTTACAACATCAAGTCCGCCATTCTCTGAAACCTGTGGCAATAATCCAGCCGTCCAGGCTGCCGACTGCAGAAAACTGCTGATCAAATTAGAATGTGTAATCATAACACCTTTAGGTCTACCTGTTGTTCCACCGGTATACGCAATATGGACAAGATCATTTTTCGGATCAATCCCCGGATCAAATTCCTCCTCTTCACCAGAAGCAATCAAATCCGCTAAGCTATACCAATCCGCTCCATAATCCCTTACATCCACTGGATTACTATATGAGAGCATTTCCTGGTCTCCGGTCACAATTACCTTCTTTAAATTTACGTTTGCTTGTAAGCTATGAATATCATTCGCGGTTGTTTCATGAGTGATTATAACTTCAGTATCCGAATCCTGAAGCTGAAAACGGACATCATCTTTTGGAAAATAAGGATTAATTGGTGAATATATAGCACCGGATAAAACAATTCCATAATAAGCAACAATATATTGAGGACACGTTGGTAAATGAACTGAAACAACTGTACCTTTTTCCACGCCAAGCTTCTTCAATGAATAAGCAAACCGAAGAGAATCACGGTAAACCTGTTCATAGCTAATATGCGTATCATGATAAATAAAAGCAGTCCGGTTCCCAAAACGGCTGGCGCTTCCTTTTAAAATCGCTCCTACCGGTAAATTAGGATAGTCAATAGTCCTTGGCATATCTGGATCAAAAATTCGTTCATCTGACCAATTAAACATTTATATCAACTCCAATTGGTATTAGAATAGGTAAGCATAACTTAATAGATGTCTACTTTAGTGGGATATATTTTTATCCAATTTCTATTACACATGCTTTTTCCCGGGTGTATTCTATAAACGAATCTGTTCCAAAACCACTGTCTTTAAATCCTCCAAAGGGTAAATCAATTCCAACCTGAGAATACGTATTCACCCATACATTTCCTGCATCTATCTTGCTTATTAATCGCTTTGCACGGGCTAGATCAGTCGTCCAGATTCCTGCTGCCAAACCAAAATCCGTATCATTAGCCATGGCTATAGCTTCTTCTTCGGTTTCAAATGGTATGACCACTGCTACAGGCCCAAAGATTTCTTCCTGGCATACACGATGACGGTGATTATCCACCTTTATCAGAGTTGGCTCTACCCAATATCCGTTTTCTAACTCCTGATTTCCTTGTAATAAGACATTACCGCCAGATTTCCCACCTACAATAATTTCTCCTTCTTTTTCTCCAAGCTCTATATAGGAAATCACTTTCTTATATTGCGATAGATTACCGATTGGGCCCATCGTTGTTTGCATATCTAACGTATTTCCAAGCTTTACGCATTCCATAGCCTGCTTGAATCCTTTTACTACTTCTTCAAAGATGGACTTCTGAATTAATATCCTGGATCCAGCCACACATATTTGTCCTGCGTTGCCGGTAAAAATGGAATAAGGCAATAATCTTTCCATTACTTTATCCAGGTCTGCATCCTCAAAAATAATATTTGGAGATTTACCGCCCAATTCAAAGATGAATGGTTTTGGATTATTGACAGTTGCCCTGGTAATTGCGCTTGCTGTAACTTTAGAGCCAGTAAGACTGACTTTATTTATTTGCTTATTGCTTACTAAAGCATCACCGATTTCGGTTCCATATCCAGATAAGACATTTATGACACCTGGGGGTAAGATGGATGCCAAAATTTCTCCGTAGCGTAAGGAAGAAACAGACGCATGCTCAGAAGGTTTAATGATAACTGTATTGCCAGCTGCCAAAGCATAGGCAGCTTTTATTGTGAATGTAAATAGAGGGGCATTCCATGGTGTTATCCCTACTACCACTCCTAGAGGTTCACGATACGTATAACCAAACGTTGTGGGCCCCTTTGGGATGGTATCCCCTCTACTCGCATAATTACAAAGCCCGGCTGCATCATACCAAATTTGTTTTAATGAAGTGATAAGCGTATAGCTTGTGTTGCTTATGACCCATCCATTGTCCCTTGTTTCCAGAGTTGCCAATTCTTCAGCATGATCAGTCAGTCGATCGCCAATTTGTCTTAAGAATTCAGCCCGTTGTAATGGTGGAAGTGCAGCCCAATCGGGAAATGCATTGCGGGCAGCTTGGATTGTATATTCTACGTCTTTTATCGTGCTTCTCGGTATCCTAGCCCATGCAATACCTGTAGAGGGATTCATACTTTCAATAAATTCACCGGTTGTTGACGGAACAGCATTACCGTTAATAATATTTTTATATTCTTTTAGTTCATTGATTACAGGCATACTTACTCATCCCTTCCTGTTTTTAAAGATGGTTTAGGCTGAAAATCTACCAATTAAGAGCTGTAGCTGCCTTTTCTCTATATAATCTTGAATTTCCCAGATATGTTTGATAGTATTGAGCTCTTTTTAAATACAGATGACAGTCAATTTCCTCTGTTACTCCTATGCCTCCATGAATCTGAATCCCATGTCCCGCTAAACGAAGATACGCTTCTGTAATAAATGCCCGGGCACTATTAACTGCCACTGCTGCATCTTCTGCCTTATCATCTAGAGCCCAAACAGCGTAGTAACTTAACGATCTTGCCGTCTCCAAATCCAGCTTCATATCTGCAATTCGATGCTTTATCGCTTGAAAACGTCCGATTGGCTGGCCAAATTGAACACGGATTTTTGCATATTCGGCACACATTTCTACGATTTTATCCATGCCTCCAACCATCATTGAAGCAAGGGCAGCGTTCAGATATAAAAGTCCTTCCTCAATGGCGTCCTCACCTCTATTCAATTCACCTAGAATTCGAGAGTTGGAAACGATTACATTTTTAAAGTTAACTTCTGTCAGATGACGAGTTTCATCCATTGATTGAAGTACTCGATAATCTACACCATCATCATTTCTATCTACAAGGACAAAAGAAATACCTTTTCCATCCGTTTCTGATTCAGAGCGAACTAGCACAAGATATGTATCTGCCAGATTGCCTTCAGGAACTAATGTTTTAGACCCGTTAAGAATCATCGTGTCTTCATCATATTTTGCTGTCATTTGAATATCATTCAGGTTAAAAGTCTTTCCTGGCTCTAACCATGCAAGTGAAATGGTTCTTGAACCGTCTGCAATTCCTGGTAAGTATTTTTCTTTTTGTTCGGCTGTACCAAACTTTTCAATCATCGGTGCTGCAAATGCGACGGTTTCTAAATACAATCCTGGTAATAATGCACGTCCTAATTCTTCGAGTACAGGGACTTGATCAACTGTAGTTAATTCAGCACCTCCATATTCTTCTTTCACGGTGATTCCCATACAGCCCAATTGTGCTAGACCCTTCCATGTCTTAGTGAGTAGATTCGTATTTTTTTTCGCCATCTCCCGAGCAATCTTTGTTTGCCCTGCGCCATCTAAATATTTTCGGACCGATCCCCGAAACATTTCCTGTTCTTCACTTAAAGAAAAATCCATTTTTATTGCACCTCCGTTTCATTAACGTAAATCCTTAGGCAATCCCAATAATCTTTCACCAATCGTATTTCTCTGTACTTCGCTTGTACCTCCGCCAATCGTAACTCCAAAGGAAGATAAATATTCTAATTGCCAAAAAGGATTGGCCAGTGCATCTTCTTTCCATAAAACACCCTCATGACCCTGAATGGATACAGCAAACTCAAACAAATCCTTTGTTAATTCGCTGCTCATTAATTTATCCATCGAGCTTTCTGCACCAGGATAGCCTCTTTTCATAGAGGTAGTAATATTGCGATAATACGTTAAAAGTACACCTCGACAACGAGTATAGAGCTCAACCATTTTTTGTCGTGTAAATGGGTCTTTTATGAGCGGCTGGCCATTTTCCTTCAGTTCATTCGTTAGCAACACTAAATCAGAAAATTGCTTCTCCAAAGTGAATATTTGTGCGCCAATTCCAGTTCGTTCATGTAGCATTAAATTAATCATTACCTTCCAACCCTCATCAATTTCGCCAACAATTTCTTCATCATAAGCAACAGCGTCATTGAAATAAACCTCATTAAAATCATGCTTTCCATTCATTTGAATAATGGGACGTACTTCAACACCTGGTTGTTTCATATCTACTAGAAATACCGTGATTCCTTTATGTTTCTTTTCTAAATTGGAGGTTCTCGCAAGTAGAAAACAACGGTCTGCCAAATGCCCATAACTCGTCCAAACTTTTTGTCCATTGATAATCCATTTGTCGTCCTGTTTAACAGCACTCGTCTTCAATGCAGATAAGTCAGACCCGGCATTTGGTTCAGAATAACCCTGACACCATACTTCTTCAGCGTTAAGTATTTTGGGGATAAATTTCTCTCTTTGCTCTTCCGTTCCAATATCCATTAAAGTCGGGCCAACCATATGGATTCCAATATAATTAATAAGATGTGGAGCCCCTGCTCTAACCATTTCCTGATGATAGATGATCTCTTCTATAACAGAGGCACTTCGACCGCCATATTTTTCTGGCCAAGCGATGGCAACCCAGCCGCCATCATTCATTTTCTTCTGCCAATTCCTCAAAAATTGAGCTTGTTCTTCTTCATCTTCTGGCAAATTTCGTTTACCTTCGATCCAACCCTCAGGTAGATTTTCCTCTAACCATATCCTTAATGTTCGACGGTATTCTTCCTCTTTTTTTGTAAAAGAAAAATCCATTTCATCATCCTCCTTCGGCAATCATCAAGCTCCTCACAAACATAACAACTATAATTTGTATTTTAGTAACATAGGTTTTTTAATACAATGTAGGTTTTCACATAATTTCTCTGTAATGAATTGAAGATTATATACTTGTTTTTGCTGGAGAAGGAGGTAATGTAGAAGAAAGTTATATAAACGAAGAGAAGGCATTGCCTTCCCGTATATGAAAATATGAGGTTTTTATTTTAAACAGCAATAATGAGGATGGAAAATTTGTCGTAATTTGAGGCTAGGAAGCTTGGTTCAGTGATTTCTTAAGATAACAGGCTAGTTGAAGGCGTAAAATGTCCTCTGCATCTTCAAATGAAATACTGAGACAATCTTCAATCTTCTTTAATCTTTGGTAAAGTGTATTGATATGGATAAACAATTTAGTAGCCGTTTGTGATGCAGATCGATTCAATTCAAAGTAAGTAATCAATGTTTCTTCTAGTTTGCTGGCTGCATGATGAGGTGTCTGTAAGGGTTCAAATACCTCCTGCAGAAAACGGTTAATTTCTTCTTTGTCTTGATTGATAAATAGCCTGTTCAGTCCAATTTTCGAGTATTCTATTATATCAGGAGTTTCCTTTGAAACAAGATAGGAGAGAGCCATCTCCGCCTCATTATGAGATTTAGCAATCAGGGATAAATTGCTATAGGTTGAACTGATTCCTCCGCAGAGTAATCTGCCCTTTTCCTCCTCATTCCACATCACAATGGTTTGTTCTAAAACCTGCAGAATGAAAGTGTATGATTTGGTATCGGGAAGGCAGAAGAGAACGATTGCCTTATTATGGTCACCGAAAATGGTTTGAATATAAAAGGGTAATTCTTTTTTTAACTGAGCCACTAAACGGTGTATATAGGTATCTAGCACTTCCTCGTCCTGATTTCCTATATATTGAATGATTACTGAAAAAAACTCCTCCTGCTCCTTAATACCTAATTCGGTGGCCTTTGACAATAACGTGTTGGAATCTTTGCTCTGCAGCAATTGATAATATAACTCTCGACGATTTTTGTAATAAAACCCGACTAAGTTCTTTTTCTTAACCAGTTCAAGTGCAAGGACAGAATATCCCTGTTCTAATGCGATATGGTCTAGCTGACTTAAGGGTTCCTTTATCTCGATAATAAGACAGCCAAGAATTAAATTTTCTGTACGGATTGGATATAGACAATGAGACTCTTGCTCAGATGTAATGATTTTGTATGGTAAACCATCTTCCATATTTGTAATCGTACGATAAAGTTTTTGGTACGTATAAGAATAGGGCAGTTTTTTTCTTTCAGGTATACAGCTATTTTCGATTAGGTCTACAAATATTAATTTTTTCCCAATTATTCTGTTTAGCTCACGAATTACCTTTTTTGCCCCCAAATTCTGCAAGGAGAGATTGGTTAGTGTGGAATGAATGTCATCTCTTTTGAGAAGAAGTTGATTTTGATTTTTGATATCGGTGAATAACTTTGCATTTTTAAGTGCTACACCAATTTGAGAAGAAAAGCCTTGCATCAACTGTAAATCTTGTTCTGTTAGACTCTTACTTGATTTAACCTGGCCAAGGATCATAGCACACTCAATTTCCCCATCAACAGCTATTGGAGCTGAAATTAACGATTTAACATGCCGGGGAAAGTCGTAGGTAGGATCCCAATACTGATTATTTTCTGGAGAGACAGTAGCCATCTTTAATAAAAGCTTAGAAGTATCCTTCACGAGCTCCGGAGTTCCATTCATGAACATTTGTCCAATAGAACCTTCTCCTATTCTATACTTCATTTTCCAAAGTCCGTCCATAACATGGCCAACTGAAGTCTTACAAACTATACGATCTAATTGCCGGTCATATAACCACAAAGTACCTAAGTCAGCGGTTGGTATAACTTCCATCGTATTTTTTAATATCGCAGAAAATATTTCTTCAATATCTAACAAAGAAGTGGTTTGACAGATACTCTCTATGATTTTATCGATCTTATATCGGTTTGCATTTAAAACATATTCACTATATATCGGATAAAGAAAATAATAGATTAAATCCATTTCTTTTTCTTCAAACTTTGTCGGTTCAGATAAGCAGATGGATACTATGTATTGAGTAGGGTATTTAAAATAAAGATATGTTTTATGGCCCTTAACTTCCTGGATAGATATAACATCCATTATGTCCATATGCAATCGTTCGAAATCGCTTAAATGTTCCTCTCCCTCAATTAAAATAAAATCTGAAGTTTCAGGACTTGATAACCAAATTTGATACGGGCAATGAACACCTTTTTCCTTCAAAAATGCCTGCAAAACATTTTGGTTACTCATATTTCCTCCTTTGGATATAAATTATTTTTAAAAGATATTCATGTATTCTGTCATAGATTGTCTGTCTACATTATAATATTAAATTTCCTATATTGATTAATCAATCTTATTTATATCTGAAAATTCGACAAAATTCTACAAATACTTATCGATAAAGTTATTTCTCATATGATAATGGCAAGTAACGTTAATTAAGAAAAGTTGATATTGTACGATGTATATTTTTAATTTAACAGCAAAAAAATCTCACAGCACTTTGACTGAGAGATTTTTTTGAATTGCTAAGCAACCATTACTTGCCTAATATAAACTAGTGTCTACCTATGCCCTCACAGCATTATCCCGCAAAGTATGTTTTAGCACTTTCCCGCTCGCGTTTCGTGGTAACTCTTCGACAAAGACAATTGTCTCGGGAGCTTTATATTTCGCGAGATTTTGTTGACAGTAAGTTTGAATATGTTCTGCAGACAGATGTCTTCCCTCTTTAAGCACAATAAATGCCTTTGGAACTTCTCCATAAACAGGATGAGGAATACCGACTACAGCTGCTTCCAAAATTTCATCCAATTGATATAAAACCTCTTCAATCTCAACTGGATATACATTTTCCCCTCCACGAATGAGCATATCTTTTTTTCGATCAACAATATATAACAATCCGTTCTCATCTAACCGACCCAAATCTCCGCTGTACAACCATCCGTCTCTGAGTGTCATGCGAGTCGCTTCTTCATTTTTTAAATACCCTTTCATTACTTGTGGACCTTTAACAATGATTTCACCGACAGCAAAAGGAGGAACGTCCTCTCCATCTTCACCTACGACGCGAACCTGTGTATAGGGTAAAGGCTCTCCAACTGAACCGATTTTTTCTAATGCAAAATGATCTTTTAGGGTGGTTGCCCCTGGAGAGTTTTCTGTTTGCCCATATAGGTTCTGAACCTTTACATTTGGATAATAGGTCTTTAATCGTTTAACGAGCTCATATGGCATAGGGGCCGCTCCGTATGTAAATAACCGTAGATGAGATAAATCCGCCTCTTTCATTTGAGGTGCATTTAATAACGTACTGTAAATGGCGGGAACTCCAAAAAAGATTGTGACTTTTTCCCTCTCCATTGCTTTCAAAGTTTGTTCGATTATAAAAGTTTCTTCAATAATGACTGTACCGCCGTTTAAGATTGTTGGAATAGAAAAGCAATGACTGGCTGCACAGTGAAATAAAGGGGTGACAATTAGTGTACGATCCTCAGAAGTTGTTTCTAAAGACTGTGCCCAGATTTCAGCAATAGCTCTTACATTCTCCGCTGATAGACATACACCCTTAGGTTTACCTGTAGTTCCTGATGTATAGAAAATAACTGCAGTATCTTCCTTGTCTATGTGTTCTTGCTGGAAAGGGATAGATTCGTCCTCTAAAACTGCCTCTATTGTGTTTTTTTCGCCAGTTTCAAGAGTATCCTTAAACTGTTCCACAGTTGCACTTATTTGCTCTAGTACTGGATTTAAACGAGTATCATAGATGAGGGCCTTTGCCTCTGAATGGCGCATAATATACTGCACTTCTGGAGCCGCCAGTTTTGTGTTAATCGGCAATACAGAAAATCCACCTAATTGACAAGCATAATAAGCAATTAAAAAGGTGTCCGAATTAAATAAGTAAAGAGCAATGATATCCTCTTTTTGGTATCCTTTTTGCTGAAAGAAACCTGCTAGGTTTTGTGCTTTTTGATAAAAGTCTGAGTAGGCTGTCTCTTTCCCCTTAAATGAAGTAATCACGTTGCTGGGTTTAGTATGCGCATGTTCACGTAATTGCTCAAAAATAAACACTCTAACATCCCCTTTACTGATTAACTAGTATAAGTATAGCGGGGTTGGATTCATTATATTGTCGATTTATAGTCGTTTAATTTAAATTTGATATAGTTCCCCTTTTTTACGTATATAGAATTCTACATGCCTTTACACGAATCATCTTCCTAAGTTAAAACCTACTATTCCGCCGTAATACTTTCGATTCTTTCGGATGGATAGTCTAATTTTATTTCTAACAATCTATTAGAAATAAAATAAAGATGGTGCATTTATGTCCTCTCCTATTAAACTTTGTTAAATTTTATTCTTCTATATCAATCTTGTAAGCCATTACAAAAATAATTCCTATTCTCTTTCCTTTACTTGTCAGCAAAAAATAGCTAAAATTGTTTTTAATACCTAGTACTAAAAGTTACATATGACAACAGGTATCAGATAATTGATTCATATTTTGGGAGGATTTTTTTAATGAAAAGAGAAGAATTAATAGCTCCTCATGTCTATAATTTAACAAGGGAAATTGAGCGTTATGCCAATGATTCTGAGAAATTGGCTCTAAAGTGGGAGAATCAGGATGGTCTGACTAAATCAATTACATATAAACAATTGGTCGAAGAAGCTAATAAAATAGGAAATGTATTTGCTGAAGCGGGATTACAGATGGGTGATAAAATACTGGTGATTGTTCCCCGTATAATCGAGGCTTATGCCATCTATATAGCTGCATTAAAATCTGGCATCGTACTTATCCCATGCTCAGAGATGCTCCGTGCAAAAGATTTGGCTTTTAGAATTCAGCATGCTGAAGCTCGAGCGGTAGTCTGTTATGAAAAATTCACAGCTGAAATTGATGCGGTTCCTGACTCAGATAAGCTGATTAAATTCTGTGTTGGTGAAGGTAAAGATCAATGGATTTCCCTAGATGAAAAAGTGAAAACAGCTTCCTCTCAATTTGAAGCAGCCAACACTACCAGGGATGATATTGCTTTGTTATCCTATACTTCCGGCACAACAGGCAATCCAAAAGCAGTTGTACATACTCATGCCTGGGGCTATGCTCATTTAAAAACAGCTGCAAAGAATTGGATGTCTATCAATGAAAATGACCTAGTGTGGGCAACAGCCGCTCCTGGATGGCAAAAATGGGTGTGGAGTCCCTTCCTATCCGTACTTGGAACAGGAGCAACCGGCTTCGTGTATAATGGAAAATTCAATGCGGATACCTTTTTAGCTTTGCTGGATAAGTATCAAATAAATGTTTTCTGCTGTACACCTACTGAGTATCGGTTAATTGTAAAAAGTGAAAATCTAAATACGTACAAATTACCTTATCTCCATAGCGCGATTTCCGCTGGTGAAGCACTAAATACAGAGGTAATAAATGCTTTTTACAATCAGTTTAATGTAACGATTCGCAATGGTTATGGACAAACTGAGAGTACATTATTAATCGGCCAATTAAAAGATATCCCAAATAAGCCTGGTTCCATGGGTAAAGCTACACCGGGAAATATAGTAGAAATTGTCGATGAAAATGGGCAGCTGTGCCAAGCAGGTGAAGTTGGTAATATAGGTGTTCATCTTAGTACACCTGCTCTCTTTAAAGAATATTATAAAGATCAGGAACGTACACTTTCGCAAAGAAAAGGTGAATACTTTATTACAGGTGACCGAGCTTTAAAAGATGAAGAAGGTTTCTTTTGGTTTGAGGGTAGAAGCGACGATATTATTATTAGCTCTGGATATACAATTGGACCGTTTGAGGTGGAAGATGCTTTAATCAAGCATCCTGCCGTGAAGGAATGTGCAGTTATAGGAAGTCCTGATGCGATTAGAGGAAATATTGTTAAAGCCTTTATAGTCTTAACAGAATCTTATAAACAGCATTCAGAAAAAGAACTGATTGCAGAGCTTCAGAGTTTTGTAAAAACGTTAACCGCTCCTTATAAATATCCTAGGAGCATTGAATTTACAGAGACATTGCCTAAAACCACATCAGGAAAGATTCGACATGTACAATTAAGAGAGATGGAACTAAGCAAAGACTGAAAAATATTGACCCGACTTTTAAATAAGTTGGGTTTTTTTTCTCTCTATATAAATAAAAACCGCCACTAAATACAGCGACGGTGTAAAAATTTATTTAGTTTGCGAGACTTTTACGCCTTTTGATACAACCTTGGTTGGATTGATTAAGGTATCAAGTGCTGGGCAATGAGCCTCTATATAATGGATAAATTCCTCGATTTTTTCTTGAGGCTCATTAGATTCCATATGGACGATATAACGAATTTCCTCTAAACCAACTTTTACACCTGGTTTTCCCTTGTAACCGCCCGTGTCTAAATCACCTTCAAGCTCGATCACCAAACAATCATACTGTATTCCCATTTTATCCGCATAGCTTTGAGCCATAATGGTTTGACACGCACCGAGTGATGAAAGAAGGAGCTCCAATGGGTTCATGCCAAGATCCGTTCCTCCCGCTCTTTCCGGTTCATCAATTGTCACCTTATGTCCCCTAGCTTCGACCTCGACCTGTACATTTTTAATTAAAGTTGCTTTTGATTTCAGTGTCGTTTTTGCCATCATCAATCTCCTTTTACACGTAATATATGAAAATGAATTTGGTTCTCTCAAGTAGCTGCTTCGTTAAAATGATACGTTTGTAGATTATGCTTTTCGTTTTATTTCTTTTTGTGGTGCTCCGACTCTTTTCGTATCGTCCCGATTTTCTTATCACTGTGTGTATCCCTGCCATTACGGTTTCGAATAGTTCCGGGTGGGAGCTCATATTCTTTTTCAAAATTACCTACTCTGCAATCGTCACTTGTCTGTTTTGTCAATGTAGATCACCCCTATATAATTTTATATCTGACTATACAGGTTAATACCACGAACTATACGATTCTATTCATCGGATTGAACAGACTGCAAAACAAGGTGCAAACATATGTTCTTTTTATAAAAAAATAGCATATTGTAAAAAATACAGTCATAATCTCTAATTTTACGAGCTTTTGTATAGAAAACTGCCAATGTTCGTGTTTTTCATCATTTTATGAGTGTCCGCTCGGTGAAGCAACCGCACTTATCTTCTCTAAACACGAATGAAACTTTATTAAAAATAAATAAAGTTTGTGTTTTTTGTGTGGAATCAATTAAAAATTATTAATGATATTAATCCTTGTTAAGGAAATATAAAGCTTTTAAGTGAATTATCTCAAGATCCCCTTTTGCTTTGCTTCCTCTAACCATTGTGGAAATTCGTTTAATAATTGATCGTACAATTCTTCATCGGACACATCTTCTAAATTATTCAAATGAAAGAAATTTGCATTATCCACATATCGACCTTCCATTGTATCCAGCTTTCTTAACACATCAAAATTAGAATCTCCTATACCTACAAACTGCCAGAAAATCGGCATTTTCGAAGAATTTGCGATGATTTTTTTAATACCTGATTTACATCCGCCATCATTCATAAATACTAAAAAGACGGGCTCATCTGCTGGTTCTTCTTTCATATATTTATGGATAACATCTTTCATAACTTGTGGTTCGTCATTTCTTCCAAATTTATGTATAGATTGATCATTTACTATCTTGTCGTTGACATAATTGACGAAATCCTTTTCTGAAACAGCAGGCAGCCTGGAAAATTCATTGTCATAAACCCATACATCCAATGAACCGTTATCATCAAATTGGCTTGCTACGGCCAGGATTCTCTCTACTGCTTCCTGGACAACCCCATCACGGTATAAAGCTCGCATGGAACCGGATATATCTAACACAAGTCCAACTCTGGCTACAACGCCCTGTAATTTCTTCTTCTCTAAAACAACCTTAGCAATATTCTTTTTTAATAGAATTGGCTGCATACGTAACTCTCCCTTGTTATTTTTTCTATCTGTACAACTGCATTATTTTGAACCTCTTACCCAGTTCATGCCCCAATTAAAAGCACGATCCATATCCTGATGGCCCTTAAAGTACTCTACTAGTCTTTCCACCTTGAATGTTTCATTGTTAACATTTTCTATCATAGCGATTGCACACATATTATTGCCGTTCAGATGTTCATCAAGCTTTACTTCTACATCGGAACCTCCAGGATACTTCAGAGTTACAACACCATCTGCTTGAGACCAATTAGCTACTCCTTGATAAATAAACGCATAAACTAAAATACGTTTAATTTCGGTCACTTTATCTCCGTTAATTCGAAGATTTTCCCCGCCTTCGGCACTTCCCGTACGGTCATCAGCATCCAATTTTATAAAAGGTCTTGCTTTAAAATTCCCAAAAGCATTGCCAAGAGCTTGTACGCAGCCTTTTTCTCCATTTTTCATTTCAAATAAACAACCAAGATCAAGGTCGACATTATTAGACTTACCGAATAAAGCAGACATGAATCCACCGGATTTAGGAGCACTTTTTTGATTCCAATTGAGGTTTACGAGCAGTTCTCCGAGTGATTGATTCGTACTTTTTGTTAGATTGATATTTTGTCCTTTTTTCTTTAATTCAATTTTATTTAAGTTAACCATTGTATGTAACCTTCCTTATTTGTATTTTATTTACATAATTTAATTATATTTTAATTTACAAATTTTAGATAGAATTAGAATCATATTAAGTCGATATATCAAATAAATCATTAAAAAAGCTATAATTCTCTCGAATGGCCTCGAGTTGAGGATATAGAATATAAAAAACCCCTATCTACACTATAGATAGGGGTAATCGGTTAGGATTGGGATAGAACGCGTTTCGCATCCTCTCTAATCGTTTCCAAACGTTTTTTATCTTCGATCCGTTGCATGGACTGTTCTTCTTTAACCTTTTTATATTCATCTATTCCTTTAACAATCGTATCCCACATATTTTCAATGGTATCCATTTTAATACTAGAGCTACCGGAACGCTGAGCAATCTCAATGCTTTGATTCATAATATCGCTAGTGACATCCTTTAACATTTGATTCGTGCGATCTTCAAATGCATTCAATGAATCTGAATGTACTTTTTGACGTTTTGCACTGACCGTATTAATAATGCCCATTTTAAAGATTGGAATCGTTGTAACAAAGGCACTATTAATCTTTGCAACCAAATCATTATTACCGCGTTGCATGGTTTTAATTTGTGGAGCGGCGATGACAGCTACCATTCGGGCTTTTTCTAAATCATCAATTTTTCTTTCTAGTAATTCTTTGACTGTACGAAGATTTTCCAGCTCCATCCGAGCCATTTGGTTGCCTGAATTTACTCGTTGTTCGCATTCAGGGATTAACGTCTGATTTACTTCCTCTAATTTCATTTCAGCAGCTACCACATATTTTTCTAATTCGAAATAATATTCAATATCTTCTTCATATAAGCCTTCGAGATTTTGATTTGTCCGCTTTAATTCATCCTCAATCATCGCAAATTCTCTATGAATTTTATCAAGCTCTCCACCTAATGTTTGATATTTTTTAAAGAGAGCTTCCGTTGTCGCCTTCGCTTTTTTAAACAATTTTGCGATGAAATTAGGTTCTTTCATGATTTCATTTTTATCAAACCGTTTCATTAATTTCTCTAATTGAATTAATAATTCACCGGATTCATCAATTTTCGAAAGTGCCATCGTGTTTAATATTCTGTCTGAAAACTGAGAAAGCCGTTCTGCCGGTGCTCTCCCTAGTGATAATAATTCATTCTGATTGCGCAAATCCATATTTTCTACAATTTGAAGGACCTGTGCTTCATTGCGCAGCTGCATTCTAACTTCATTAGCAGACTGTTCTGTCAGATCTGTATTTTGTTTTATCTGTAATTCATTTACCATTATTTATTTCCCCAATCATTGGAATATTTGTTAATTTGTCTTTTGAGATATCCTTTAAAATATTCTTTTAATAATCTTTTTAATGAATGATTTTTCTTCTTGCTGAAAGTCTGGAATTTCTTGTTCAAAAACAATATCTTCTAACCAATGGGTATCGTAATGAGATGGGTCTACAAAATTTTCTATATCGGTTTGTCCTGCTGGATTGTATAACACAATATCCACACCAAATTCATTTAAATACAGCAGCAGTGCCGCATCCTCACGGGTAAATGTACTGTTAGTTCCCATATTGTATAGAACGATTCTTGGCACATCCTGAGAATAATCGAATTGTTGTAATTGTTTCAGAAAGTCTTCAGGAATCAAGCTCGCTTGTTTAAATAAAAATAATTGCAAATCATATTCTGTTTCATGATTCAGCTTTAGTAATTTAGGATGTTCACAGTACTCTTTAATCGTCCAGGCGATGGCCCTCTGCAGTTCAATCGGCAAATGTCCATATCTCCACCAATTTCCTGCGAGCATTTTTTCGGGTGACAGTGTTCCATCTTTATCTAAGGAATGCTGAAAATGAAAATGATAATTGGCTTTTGTCTTTGTCGTGAAAGGAAATTCGCGAATGTTTTTCGAGAGTGAAGAATCCTTGAGCCCCTTCATTTTAGACCAATAATCCGCTCGATCTCGTGAAACTCCATTGATTTTTGTGAATATGACAGGAATGATTACTCGATCCTTATCAATTTTAAATTGAGGCCTAATCATTGCTTTTTCTTTTGCATATATAAATACATCATCATAGGTCATTCTTAATGTTGTCGATGAAGGGTTGAAATTTCTAAATTGCCAAGGTTTATAAATACCAGACTCATGATCATTTAACATGATTTCAAGCTGTTTGTTGGCTCGATACGCTACAGTCGTTTGCCGCTCTCTTTCTTTCACAGGGAATGGTTCCAGCTTCCCTTTATTCGTATACACATAGGGTAGTGAAAATTCATTTTCCCGATCAAGATCGCTAAAAAAGTCTGTGCCGGCAGGATGTAAAATTAAAACATCACACCCAAATTCCATGAGCAGTAATAAAAAATATTGCTGACTTAAGGATAGATCTCCATACCAAACGACTTTCGGAAAATCTGAACCTATTTGGAGGTCTTTAGACCATTTTTCCCAATGATTTTTAAGCCATTTGATCATATCGATGATAAATCTGCGGAATTCAGGTGAGAGCAACCCGCTCTTCTGTTTATCTTTAAAATGTTCAACCACTTTAATGATTGATATTTGTACATGCCTGTTAATGGTAGAATCCGTATGCTTAGGTATTAAGTTTTTACCATAAAAAATGGCTATCAATCGTTTAATTGATAATCCTTTATTTTCTGTACGGTGTAAAGTTAAAACATCCTGTATAGTTTGGAAGACCTGATTATCGATCGTTTTATCCAATTCTTCACTTAACACATGTATATAAGGTTTTTGGTGCATGTCGTATAAAGAGTTAAAGTATTCATCTTCGTCGAGCGGAATACCTAATACTCGGAGACTGATTCTTTGAAAACGAAAAGTTGATTCATCTAAATGATAGGATGGTCTTGTACGAATAGAAGAAAGAAATAACTCTAACCATTCTGCTGTAGATTTGTTTAATAAGGGTTCTATTTTTATGTAATTCAATATTTAAACTCCTTTCTCTAAGATGATTCGTACATTAATATTATATATCTAATTTTTTACAGTTGCGCTATGAGTTTTGGAAAATACGCTCTTTTTTTACAAAAAATATAACTTTGGGAGATTATTATACACTCGTATTTAGTCAGTTTTTCTATAAACTAAAAAATCTATGATATTTTTGGTCAATTACATAGATGTTTTTTAGGAATCGCTATTTAGTTAGAAATAAAATGGCTAAAAACAATTGAAATAATGAGCTGTAACCCAATGGGATTGTACTTTATACTCTTACTCCCACCGTGTTACAGCTTTCTTACAGGCTCAGGAGATTTTTAATTAAATCCTCTGTGGAAGCTGCTCCTTTACCTTTTAACCAGTTTATTTTTGGATCGTTCGGTTTGACATCATAAAGCTCTCCATGCTTTAGACTATATCCTTTATCAGCGATTGCGATCATGTCATAGTCCATAAGTGAATCCCCGGCAGCAGTGTGAATATCATAATCCAGCCGCTTTTTTAAATGCTCTACTGCAAAAACTTTATTTAAATTACTTGGCAGTATATAGAGTTTTCTTCCATGCAAAAATGTTCTCCATCCAATTTTGTTTAATTCATCTTCAAAGGATAGCAGTTCATGATGTGGTAGGGTATCTTTATTTACATGGTACATATAGAACAAGGAATCGATATAAAACTCACGCTCAACCCAGGAATCATGACGGATCTTTGCGAAAGTATTTAGCATGTCATGATGTGGAAGTGACGTAACAGAAAGATGGTTTTTTATAAAATCGTCCCACTCAGAGTCAGGCTTTCCATCTACTAAAATAGTTCCGCCATTGCTCACAATCGCATATTTAGGCTTTATTTTCTGTTGAAATACTTCAATTCTTTCATACTGATAAAGCGCTCTTGTCGTTACTGGTACAAATAGATGTTGTTGATTAAATTGTTGTAAAAGGTCAATTGAAGTTTGAGACATATAGGTGATAACCTGATCATCTTTAAATTCGACTGGAGTAATTTGATTATCGATGGGGTATTTGTCCATCATATTTTTTGAATAAATTAAAGTTCTGTCTAAATCGGATGTAAATAAAATAATAGTAATCCCTTCCTTATACCTCTTTTATAATTCCGCAGCATGTATAGGACATATCCCTGAATTCCTCAACCGGTACATTTCGCTCTTTAGCCAAGAACAGAATATGTGATAAATCATTTGAATGATTAGGGTTGATTAGGATTTTCCAGGGTATCCTTCGCAATAAAACACGTGTTGTTTCTCCAACACCTGGTTTGATAAAATGTGTATTGCTAATATTGTAGATGTTTTGAATTCTTTCAATAGAATCCATTCCTAGCCACGTAGGTGTTTTATCCTCTTTGCTTAATTGTTCTAAGGATTGTTTCACTTGCTCTTCTACTTTTCCAAAATTCTCGCTGATCGTATCCACATAAAAATTCGATAAATCTGCATCCGCTAATTCTTTATAAAACTTTGCACCATGAAAGTCATCCTTGCTCATGAATTCATAGTTTAATACAGTACGACTTACTAATCCTGATACCGTAGAGTTTAAACAAGCGGACGGGATTAAAAAGTCATCTCTTGTTCCATATATATCTACACAATGCCCTGGATCGGCTAACACGGCCAATGAAGGATCAATATGATTGGAGTGAGTTGAATTGTATTTCTCGCATGCTTCAGCTAACTCAAACGTAATAGCCCCTTTTCCAGTCCACCCGTCTATTACCTGGATGTTCGCATGAGAATGCTGCTCAAAAATATAATCAATAGCTGCCTCATCAATGCCTCTGCCGCGAATGATAGATATAGAATAGTGAGGAACATTGATTTGATATTTATAAGCGTAATAACGTTTAATCAACACCCCAATTGGTGTTCCGGCTCTTGCTAAGCTGACTAAAACTAAGTTTTCCATTCCTTTACGTTCAATAATTTGTTCGGCCACTGTTCCAATAGCCACAGCCAAACGCTCAGAATATTTTTTTAATGTATCATGAAATAAATTAATATATTCTTTTGGAGGATGATATTCGATAGGGAGCATTTCCGAATAGTGTATACCGGATTGGATTAAACTTTCTCTTTCTTCCGTTTTGGTTTCAAAAACGTAATCACTAATATCTCTTAATAAAAAAATGGCATCATCTTCGTTGTAGCTTCCCATTTGATCCGGTATGAGTTTTGGTTTAAGCATAAAATCCCTCCTGGTTGTATAGTGGAGCAGTATTTAACTATAAAAGTATGAAAATATATTTGATATCTAACAGTTCTAGTCCAATTAGAAAGAAAATGGTTGATATGAATTCCTTACTGGTTCATTTCCGTCATAGTGATGACAGTAATGCAATTAATTCCGGTTTGTTTTAATGCCGATAGCATGGAATTTAATGATTCATGAGATGAGTTTCTTTCAATAAATATAAATATCTCGTCATAGCGGTTGATTTCAATATTATATAAGTAATTTACGACCCCTTTATTTTCAGGACTATCGAAAGTGAATTTATTATGAATTAGGTAATCACTCTTTTTTAAAGAGTATATTGGACTTCGAGTAGTAGATTGAAAATAAACGTCACTCCCCATGGACGAAGCAATCATCATAGGTATATACATAAATTCCCCGGTACCTATAGCCAAAGTTCTCTTACCTTTGCGATGCTCTTTCAAAATACCGCCTATCTCTTCAAAAATAGGAGAAAAACTTCTTTCTTCTTCTATATCCAGACCAAATCTCCCTGTAGCCTGTGAATAAGGGGAAACATTTAGAGACTCATCTGTATTAATAGAAGTAAATTGATTAAAGTGCTGGTCTTTAAAATAATGATGGATAGGTATATATGAAACGTGTTGCTCAGAAGTTTGATTAGGAGCAGCAAGCTGGTCCTCCAGCTTTAAATCAGGTTGACCATTAATCGATATTGTTCCATCCATTAAAGACACTGGATGTATGGTAATCCCTAATTCTTTTTCTAATTGTTGATATTGAGCACGATGCTCAGCTGTGCGCCAATCCAAAATTGATATCAAAGTAAATACCTTTTTAGATTGATAAACAGAATTGATTTTTCGGATAATGTTGATTGCTGTTTTACCCGTCGTTATTTCATCATCCACTAATACAATTTCTTGATCGTTATCAAAAAAAGCAGGGTCACTTGAATAGACATAATGGCTGCTGGCATGAGAATGTTCTTCTTCGAAATTAATGATTGATGGAATTTTAGCTATTTTTTCTCTGGTTGTGTGTATGTATTTTGCATGTTTATCAAAGGAACTAAAAACCGCATGACCCAATGCTGTAGCCGTCTCAGCAAAACCAATTATGGTTAGTGGCTTTGGTAGTTTGATTGGATTCTCTTTTACTAAAAGCAAGGTTTCCTCAATGCATTCACCAGTTTTTATAGCTTCAGCTATTTTTGCTGCACGCATATCTTTTTTGCCGTAAACGACTTCTATATATCGTAGGGATAATAAATGACCAATCAGTAGAGGTATTTTAGGGTTAACAGCTAGATGTTTGCCTAAAACCGTACTTACGAATAAAAAATTTCGCTTCTTATTGATGCGAGTCGCCATTTTAAATAAATGATGTGTTTCGAAATCATATGGATTATGAAAGACTTCGATTCCAACCGTTAAATCATCCAGTATTTGGTGTGATACTTCTCTTACATTCAATCTTGTTGTCATTTTATTTCACCTCTAGAATTTGTTCATCATGTCCTTGATTTAGGAGTAAACTAGTAAAATCTTGATCAACATTATATACACCGAATACCTTGGCACGGAGTAAGATTTTTTTCGCCCAATAATAATGGGGTTTTATTTCATTCATTTTATTTTCATACATGCTTTTTAAAACCCCTGCTTCCCCTTCGCGGTTTGCTAGGATGCTTATCGCATCTATATATTCTTCATGTGTAATGGTATACAAAGAATGCACTGCTTTAATATGCGTAGGATGTATAATGGTTTTTCCGTTAATTCCATTCAATTTATCGAGGAGGACTTCGTTAATTAATCCATCTAAATATTCATTGATTAATTCAGTCCGCTTTACTAGACCGGAGCTGCCATATCTTCTTTGAAAAGGGGATACACGCAGTGTTGGTTTTAAGATACGGTTATCTTTTGAGAAGAACTCCCAAACTGGCCCGGAAACTACATATTCATCACCTTGTCTGGTAAAGAGATTGATAATATCCGTGATACAATCTCTAATCACCGACACATCATAAATAGTGGTGTCTACTTTTCTCCGTATACCAAATAAACCAGAAAAATCAGTAGCTCCTATCCGGATGTTTAATATATATTTCTTATATGAATCCAGTAATTCTTTTATTTTTAATAGAGCAACCATTCTGGTTTCTTTATAAATAATTTCAGCTGACTCCAATATAGGCATACCATATAGTAAGCTATTGTTTTTATTGAGTTCATCCAGGATTGCTAAAAATTCTTTCCCATTGTCAAAATTGAATTTTGGGAAAACAAATCCTGTCAGAATGTACAAATAATCGTTAATTAGTTTAGTTATTCGTCTCATTTGGATTGGATCCCGCACTCTTATAAAAATAAGCGGCAGTTCATCCATACTTATTTTGTTTTCCTCAAGATGCTCAGATAGTATACAGAGATGTTCCAATAATTTGTTTTCAGCATCCACAACTATACAATCAGCCACTGAGTCTTCCAAATCAATCACTAATGAAGTAAGCTCTTGATACTTTTTATTAATGATATCCATTGCAATATTTTCTTTTATAGCAGGCATATAAAGAGTGGCCCCAAGGGCATAAGCAAGAACCTCTTTATCTGTGTATTTCGTAAAAGGCTCCGGTTCCATATAAAAAATCTCTTTCATTTTTATGGATGATTCATAGCTGAAATGTTGCATTCTTATGCTCCTTTCATATAAAAATAAAGACTACTGTTTACGAACACAGTAGCCGTCTTTAATTTAAGCCAGATCTTATTATTTATCTTTAGATGCAGCGATTTCCGTGTTTTTATCAACATTTTTACCTTTATTGATATAATGAATGATAAAAGTTGCGAGAAAAGCGACAATGATAATCGCAAAAAATACATAATGAGATACATGAAACCCAAAAACACTTGCAAACATTTTTGCTGAAATAATCCCAATAAGTATAAATGCAGTAGTTTCGAGTTCAGGTACACGTTCAATTAATGTTAAGAATACACCGGCAACCGTACGCATCATTAGGATTCCTAACATACCGCCAACCAAAAGCACCCATACTTGATCAGATATCGCAAACGCAGCTAAAATAGAATCCACTGAGAACGCAATATCCATTAATTCTACTGAAACAACCGTGCTCCAAAATACTCCGATTGTACGTGTAAGCCATGAATTCTTATTAAATTGTTTCACGCCGTCTTCGCCATCTCCGGCTTTTGACCTGAAATGCTGGATTACGATCCATGCTAAGTACGCAGCACCTAAAACTTTAATGAACCAAAATTTAACGAGGTATACGCCTATTCCAATAAATATGAAACGGAAGAAGTAGGCACCGAACATCCCATACATAAGTGCTCTTTTACGTTGTTTTTCAGGAAGATGCTTTACTAAAACAGCCAGAACAAGGGCATTATCAGCGGATAATAATCCTTCTATTATTACTAAGGAACCAATTAGTCCCCATGCTACAGGATCAGTTAATACGTCCGCCCACATGTTCAAGTCAAAGAATAAAGCATACGTACTTAAGATTTGTTCTAAAATTTCCAAAGTGTTAACCCTCCGTTGTATATCTTAAAAATAATGGGGGAAAGAAATAATTCCCCCTAACTAATCACTGATTCTTAAACGCTTAAGCCATATGCTTTAACCAATGAGTGTAACCCGCCTTGATAACCGGAACCAACCGCATTGAACTTCCAATCAAGATTATGTCTATAAATCTCACAAAATACAACAGCTGTTTCAATACTGAAATCTTCTCCAAGGTCATAACGTAAAACCTCAGCGCCCGTATCTTCATTTACTAGACGTACAAAAGCGTTGGTAACTTGTCCAAAATTTTGACGGCGATTTTCAGCATCATGAATCGTTACTGTAATAGCAATTTTGTTTACATCAGCAGGGATTTTAGAAAGATCGATTTTGATTTGTTCATCATCGCCATCCCCTTCTCCAGTTCTGTTATCTCCAGTATGGGTAACGGAACCGTCCGTACTTTGAAGATTATTATAAAAAATGAAATCGAAATCGTTACGGCATTTGCCGGAAGCATTTAAGATGAATGCAGAGGCATCCAAGTCAAAATCTTGACCTCCATCAAAATTTTTAACATCCCATCCTAAACCTACAACGATTTTTTGTAATGTTGGATCATTTTTAGTCAGATCAATACGTTGACCTTTACTTAGTTGGATAGCCATGTGCAAAATCACACCTCTCAAATTCGTAAATTACTATTTAATAAACGAATGTTATTATCCTATTTGTAATCCATAGTCATTGCATAGAGCAGCTAAACCGCCTTGATAACCGGAACCGATCGCACTAAATTTCCATTCTCCTTGATGGCGATATAATTCACCTACAACAACGGCAGTTTCAATGCTAAAATCTTCTCCCAAATCATATCTGATCAGTTCTTCATTCGTTTCTTCGTTCACAATTCGAATGAATGCATTTGAAACCATACCAAAGTTTTGACTTCTGGAATCAGCATCATGGATGGTTACAGCAAAAGCAACTTTTTGTATACTTTGAGGAATACTTTGGATTGAGATTTTAACCTGTTCATCATCGCCGTCACCTTCTCCAGTTAAGTTGTCACCAGAGTGAGTTACGGAACCAGCACCACCTGTTGTATTATTATAGAAAACAAAATCTTCTCCGCCGGATACTTTTCCGCTTTCATTCAAAAGAAATACGGATGCATCAAGGTCAAAATCGTGTCCGCCATCATATTTATTTACGTCCCATCCTAAACCTACGATTACTTTTGTTAAACCAGGATTTGTTTTTGTAAGATCTACTTTTTGTCCTTTTGATAATGAAATTGCCATTTTAATTCCCTCCAGTATTTTAATTAAAATTTATTATTGATATTTGCTGCAAATCTCCGATAGACTGCTATCTTTTGTTCCATCACCAATAGCAGCAAACTTCCATTCTGAATTGTGACGATAAATTTCGCCTGTAATCAATGTTGTTAATCCAGCATAATTATCGGATAAATTAAATCGAACTAATTCTTCACCTGTATCGTGATTCATAACACGTATATAAGCATTCTCAATCATGCCGAAGTCTTGTTTTCTTTGAACACAGTTATAAATGTTTACGACAAAAACTAATTTGTTGTATGTATTTGGAACGGATTTTAAGCTGATTTTAATGGTTTCATCATCACCATCGCCATCCCCAGTTAAGTTGTCTCCTGAATGAATAACAGAACTACACGCACTTTTTTTATTCCCAAAATATACAAGATCTTTATTGCTCTGTAATTTATCTGCACTCAGCATAATAACTGATGCATCACAGTCTACATCGGAACTTCTGCTAAAGAAGCCGCCTTTTTTCTTTACTGGATCCCAGCCTAAACCAACCATAATCATATTTAGATTCGCATTACCTTTTGTCAGGTCAATTCGTTGTCCTTTTTGTAAGCTTATAGCCATTAACGTTCTCTCCTTCTTTCATTTTGGATTTTCTGTATAGTAGCCATGGGTGAAACAACGAACATTTACATAGTTCAATAAATTTCGTTAGTTAATATTTACTAGTTTATGAATTTATTAACTAGTAAAGCGCTATATATTTACTATAATAACTAAAAATACCTTACATTTACAACTTTTTATATTAATTTCCATGAGATACTTTATATTTGTCGAATTTTTAGGCGTTTTGTATTATTGTCTCTTCCAGTTATAACCTTTTATTCTTCTTTTCCCTGGATGCTTTTCATCAATTTAGACTCTTCATTTACAGGAAATAAAGATTACTAATTTAGTAAGTACTAAATATCGTCATACCGGCAGCAATATACATTCAATAAATAATAAATGAATATATATAGTAAAACTAAATGATGGTGGTATATTGCCGTTATGATAGACATTAATAGCAGGACATTGAGGTCTAACTAGACAGGAATTACCCATTAACTGAAAAATAGTAGTTATTGATGGTGGAAAGAATCTTTATGAAAGGAGTAGAGGTTGAATGAAGAGGATTTTAATTGCTTTAGTGATTGTATTATCTGCTGGATACAGTAACTATCCAAACATTAAACAGCCTGAGGTAGGAAGATTACCTTTACACAACATTGAAGAAAGCAACTTCATTAGGATCTGTACCGATACAGCCGCAGATATTAAAGCCTCCTCACATGAATTGGAAATGACGTTAAATCAAATAGACTTCAAAGATACGCAGTGGAAAAATGAACTGCAATCAATAGTAGCTAATTTGTCCTTTGCCACAAACTATTATGCACTCGAAACTACTAAAATGAGTGATGAATTAATCAGCAAGTATACAAAAACGATAACCACCTACGAAGAAGGAATTACAACCATCAGAGTAGTCATTGATTTGATTAAACATTGTTTGGAGTCGTTCAATAAGGAAGAGCTATTAAAAACTACCCCTCAGTTGGAGGCAGGCAATGTACAAATTAAACTGGCATTAGAGAAATTAGAACAGGAAGAAAAGTAATAAAAGTACTAATGATTTAGGGGAAATATGTATAACAGATAAGTTGGATACAAAGAATATTTACTCTCATCACTCTTTCTCATGTTATGAGTCTTTTAGCTGCAAAAAAAGAGATTATTCATCTGAATAACCTCCCTTCTTCTACATGGATTCCATTTGAGTAGCTTGCTTATCTATGTCCTTATTATATTTTTGCACCACCATATAAACGAATACTAAGCCAACCAATTCCCCAAGAGAAGCAGCTATGGCACCCGCTCTTCCATTTAATGAAGGGAACAGGACAACAAATGTCACTAAAATAATTACAACCGTAATCAGATTATAAAGTTGTGGCTTTAACATAGCCCCTGTTTTCTTGTTTAGCATTAAAATGCCGCCAAAGTAATCCACCCAAGGAAAAACAAAGGTTTTTATAATAAAGAATTGCAGCACCTGCAATGTCTCTTTAGCCAATGTACCGGTTGTGCCAAAGATGGTATCCATAAACCAGAAGCCTGTAGGTGTATAGCATAATATAAGCAATAACGTTGTAGGAACTATACTAAAAATCACAATACACTGAAAGACCGCTTTTTTGTTTGTATCATGAAATTGAAGAACGACCTGATGGGTGTACATAAAAAAGCTGATGATCAAATTCGTTACACTAAAGGCAAGAGCAAAAGAAGCTATTCCGAGATTAACATTGTCAATAAAGCTTAAACAAGCATAAATGATAGGTGTTACAAGTGTTTGAAAGGATAAGTAAAAGACCAATGGCGTATAAAACTTTCCAATCTCTTTTTGGGTCAATGGTTGTTCATCTTCTTCATCCAGTTTGTCTGTCTTTATTAAACGATGGCCTCTCCAAATACTGATTACACATTCGATTAACATACCAGTTAAAAAAATGATGGCTCCGGCTATGCTTGATAGTAAATCCGAATAATGGATGAAATACAATGCGATTGCAATCATACCAATGAGGCGAATAATCACACCATAGGTCACCCATTTTGTTTCAAGATGATTAATCATAATTCCTTGATATAACGTACGGATACCTGATAGTAAAATTACGACTGCTAATACCTTAAATGTATTCATTAAAGCTGACAAATTTTCAGGTTCTGCATTAAATAAATGAGTGAATAGCCATTCTCCAAGCGGTGAAAACGCAATTAACATACAAATAAGCATTAAAGCAACAATGATTTTTATAAAAAAAGAGCAAATAGCCTGGAAGGTCGACTTCCCTTTTGTCAACGCTGAGCTTGTTTGCCTGAATACTAAAGCCGGTCTTTCCATAATACTAAACAGTGAAAAAGCAATTGCATAGTTGGATATAATGACCTCCGCTTCTTCAGCTCGACTAAGTGTCCCGTTAATAATAACGTGAGAAACAGAAGTCAAACTAGCCGACAGAGCCAATGGGATAAAGAATAACAATATTTTCCCTAATGAATATTCCGTTGATGCCATTTGTTGTTTCATGCCGTAACCTCACTTCTTTTCGTTCAAAAAATTTATCACAAAACTACAGTGAAATATCTAATATGTTCATTCCATCCGGAAACTCAATAAAACATCAATAAAGTAAAAGCCATCCATGCCGGTCATTAAATTAGATTACTTCTCAAGCGGGAATCGTCTATCTTAACGCTCTATGCACATATGTATAAACCGAATTTGCAAAGAATAAAATAAAGCACCTTTAATTATTTTTCAATTAGAAGGAGATATATTTATGTCCTTTCCCTGGTTTAAGAAGAAAAAAACAGAACTACCTGGAACATTAACAGAAATGAAAAAGATGCTTGACCAAAAAAAGAAAGTAACATACAAAATGACGCATGAAGATGAAATGATTTTAAGACTGATACGTGAAAAAACAAGCTTGGCCAATCAGAATAATATTACCAGGACTACAGCTTATCTTGCTTATTATCAAAACCATCCAGAGATTCATTGGTCATTTCTTGCCCATATGGTTTCCAGAAATGCTGGATGGAATATGACTGACCTAAAAGGTACTTGTTTATCAAGATTGCTGGAGAAAAAGGAAGCTGATACATTCTTTATGTTTTTAGAACGGGGCAACTGGTTGATTTTTAATGATGCCTATCCTCAATTACTCATGTATGAAGAATCACTTAAACGTGGTCGAAATCTCGCCTACTTGCTGCCTCATCTATTTGTTTCAGTGTATATGGAAACAGTTTGGACTTACTTTTGGCAATATAGAGATTCAGCTCTTATAACGCTGGCTCTTATCATAAATGAACAAAATCATTTAGAAGAAACACTCATAAAAGAGCCTAATATTCATAATCAGGTATTTGTAAAACCGGAATTTTCTCTACAGGATCTTTTATCGCTGAATCAAATTCTCTTTCCTTATTTGAAAAATAATACGAATATCAGTTTTGTGGGTAAAACGATCCATCACTTTGAACAGCTCGATAGTCGAATTGAAATCGGAAAGGATTTGTATGGTTGTTTATTTGATGATGGACGTTTGAATAAAATTGAACAATGGGCATTAAATACACCACATACAGGCTCAAGAAAGGATTATTGGCCCCATCTTTTTAATGACATAAATGAAGAATTTCCAGGAAAAAAGTATAAAGTTCGATTAAGAGAATGCAGGCTGCTATCTGGGTCTCCTCACTTTTATAGCCCTTCACTCTCATATGTATGGAAAGACGTCTCGCACTCGCCACCTCAATATACAGAATGGTATAAGGATTCAATGATTGTAAAGGAAATGGTTCCAAGTATGAATAAAACTATTGAAAATGTAGAAGTTGATTATTGTAAAACACTGGAGAAGTTGGAGATGGCATGTATGGCAAAGAATGTATTTCCTCTTTTTTAAATTATGGTTAATATCTAAGGTTTCCCAGCACTGTTATAGTGAATACTCTTAATAAAAAAATATACCACTATGAATCGTATAATTCACAGTGGTATATCAAAATGACTTAATTTGATCTTTCTTTTATTAATGAAAACTCAGGATCAACTGAAACTTTTTGTAAAGGTACTGCCAATGATATTCCCTCTTTTTCTAACAGCTGCATGATACTTAAATTGATTTGATGTTTAATTTGGACATGTTCTTCCCAAGCAGTAGTATTTGTAAAGAAATAAACTAGTATTTTTATATAATGATCTTTAAATTGATCGAAGGCTACGACAATGGTGTCCTGATGAACACCTTGATGTGAGCGCAGCAAATGTTTAATTTCCTCTATTAGATTATCAAGTTGATCTGTCTCCCTTTGGTAGGCGACGTCCAAATGAAAATCGATTTTTCGTTTTCCCATTCGACTCCAGTTCGTGATTGCATCGCTGGCCAGCGTAGCATTGGGTACAGTCACTAACGCCTGGCTGAATGTACGAACCTTTGTACTTCTAAAGTTTATATCCTCCACAGTTCCTTCAACATTAGATGTTAAAATCCAATCACCGATAGAAAAAGGTTTTTCTGTGACGATTACAATTCCGCCAATTAAATTACCAACAGCGTCTTTAGCTGCTAAGGCAAAAGCTAAACCACCCAAACCAAGACCGGCTACCAATCCATTTACGTCATAATCAAATTCTTGACCGATAATACTAATGCTGATGGCTACGATAATCACTCTCATGGCTCTGGATATAAAGGGAATGAGGATCAAATCGATTTTTTGATTCATTTTCTCATTAATATTTAATAAAATACCTTGTGAAGGTGAGGACAAATTAAATAATCCCCAGGTAATCAAAAAGATAATCATTGAACGCAATAATTTTAAGAAAAAAGGATTATGTTGATTGATGAATGGAAAGTACTTTACCCCTATGTACAGACCAATGATAATAAACAGCCAACTGATCGGTTTTTCAAAGCTTTTAAAAACTTGAATAAATAAATCATTTGGCTTATCCTCTCTCAATTTTAATATCAACTGAAAGACATACTTCGTAACTAGCTTCCTAAAAAGGATGAATAGCAAAACAATCCCTAATGCAATCCCAGTGTTAACCCATTTCTCATAGTCTCCTTCATATAAAGTGACCATTAACTTGTAATCTAACAAACGATCAAATCCTTTCTGTCTTGATTGAAGTTCTACTACCAAGTCAGAATTTTTATCCATATTATGAAACATCATGTAAGTAATACGCATTATTTTACCCTGATTTTCAATAAAATGAAAATAATGTGTCTTCAAACGAAGAGAGTTTCAACAAGTATGAAAGTTACATCAGCAATTTACGATATTTATATAAAAAATATAATTCTTTTCCAATTATGATAGGATATTACTTCATTTAATGTTAAAATGTTGAATAATTCTAAATATACAGATAAATTTACCTAATTGGAGATGATTGTCATGACTGAAATGCGTAGTAATATGATAAAAAAAGGAATAGATCGCGCTCCACATAGAAGCTTACTGAGAGCGGCTGGTGTAAGTGAAGAGGATTTTGGAAAACCATTCATCGCGGTTTGCAATTCCTATATTGACATCGTTCCTGGTCATGTACATCTGCAGGAATTCGGAAAGATTGTAAAGGAAGCAATCCGTGAAGCGGGTGGGGTTCCGTTTGAATTCAATACTATTGGTGTCGATGATGGGATTGCTATGGGCCATATCGGCATGCGTTATTCTTTGCCGAGTCGTGAAATTATTGCGGATTCTATTGAAACAGTCGTATCAGCGCATTGGTTTGATGGAATGGTTTGTATTCCAAACTGTGACAAAATCACACCTGGTATGATGATGGCTGCTCTTCGTGTCAATATCCCAACTATTTTCGTCAGTGGCGGACCAATGAAAGCTGGTAAAGATAAAGATGGCAACTCCCTCTCCCTCACTTCCGTTTTTGAAGGTGTCGGTGCCTATCAATCCGGACAAATTGATGAAGAGCGACTGCAGGAGCTTGAACAGGTCGCCTGTCCAACATGCGGTTCATGTTCCGGAATGTTCACCGCGAACTCAATGAATTGCTTAGCGGAAGGCTTAGGTTTAGCTTTACCTGGTAACGGGACAATCCTTGCCGTTGCAGAGGAAAGAAAGGATTTTGTCAGACAATCAGCCAAACAGCTGATGCAGCTCATCAAAACAGACATTAAACCGCGTGATATCGTGACCATCGATACGATTGATAATGCATTTGCTCTTGACATGGCCATGGGTGGTTCAACGAATACAGTCCTTCATACTCTCGCATTGGCTCATGAAGCTGGATTCGAATACCCGATTGAGCGTATTAATGAGATTGCCAGCCGAGTCCCCCATTTGGCAAAAATAGCGCCGGCATCTGATTATCATATTGAGGATGTACATAATGCCGGTGGTGTCAGTGCTATTATTAATGAATTGCTGAAAAAGCCGGGTGCTTTAAACGGAGAATGTATAACTGTCTCTGGCCAAACATTGAGAGAAAACGTGCTGGGCTGTGAGATTTTAGATTATGATGTAATTCGTCCTTTAAGCAATCCACATTCTGAACGTGGCGGCTTGGCTGTACTGTTTGGCAATCTTGCACCAAATGGTTCAATTATTAAAGTTGGAGCGGTCGATCCCGAAGTTGGCGGCTATCACAGAGGCCCTGCTATTTGTTTCGATTCTCAGGAGGATGCTTTATCAGGTATTATTACCGGCAAAGTAAAAGAAGGAGATGTAGTCGTCATTCGTTATGAAGGCCCAAAAGGCGGTCCTGGTATGCCGGAAATGCTCGCTCCTACCTCGCAAATTGTCGGAAGAGGATTAGGAGCAAAAGTCGGATTAATTACAGACGGACGTTTTTCTGGTGCCTCTAGAGGAATCAGCATTGGCCACATATCACCTGAAGCGGCTGAAGGCGGCCCCATTGCCTTTGTTGAAAATGGCGATATCATTGAACTCGATATGAATAAACGTACCATTCAACTGGAAATCTCAGACGAGGAATTTGAACTCCGCAGAGCGAACTGGAAAGGTTTTGAGCCAAAGGTCAAGACCGGCTATCTGGCACGATATTCGAAGCTGGTCACTTCCGCCAGTACAGGTGGGGTTATGAAAATCTAATGACTAAAGGGGTGTAAACAGCTGTTTACATCCTTTTTTTTGCCTTTTCATAAGGCTATTACTTAAGGCAACTTCTATTATTTCACAATCGCTCCGTTAATAAAAATAGCTACTGCTCTGATTTGCAATCATCCTCGCTGGCTCTATTTTGACTAGCCGTTTTATGATTTGCGAATTACCATTTTGTATATATCAAGATAACACAGCCTCAAACAGCTTCAACTAACTACTCTCTAAAAAAACAACTTTATTAGTTTTTCATATTCCAACTTCCTTTAATGCTATTTATTTAGTATTCTGACCTGCAATTATAAATTTATCCCCATTACAATAAAGCCGTCTTTTCTATTCCGCTTCCGTCAATATGTCACATTAGTAAAAAACAATCTTCTCAAATATTTAATCGTTGGCCCTTTTTTGGTATAGAAAACACCTAAGTTTTTGTGCTGTCATATTTGCTTATTTCATCCAAATCATTTTCCTTAAGATATCGTTAAATAATATTGTCTTATATCATTATTATCCTCCCATTATAGCATTGACAGGCTTCCCCTTCCTCACAAACCTTTTTTCAAGTGACTACACAGACAACAGTTTATTTTTAATTTTATTCTGATGACAAATGTATATAAAAGGATTTAAAATAATTATATAAATATAATTATAAAGGAGGATTTACAGTGAAAAAACTAACATCTATTTTTTCTGCCTTTATCGTTTTATTACTTGTTTTATCTGCGTGTGGGAACGAAGATACTAAAGAATCTAAAAAGGATAGCGTTGATCAAGCGTTCTTAAAGGATATAGAAAAAGCTACTGCCGCACGTTGGAAGCTTGCTGATAAGGAAGTAACTGAAGAAACTGATGAAAAAGAACATTATACAAAACTTGTTAGTTCTGAAACTGACATATTAGCAAAATATAATGATAAACAGTTCAATGATGTAAAATTACAAGCCCTAGCTGAAAAATATTTAGAGGGGTTGGAAAAACAAAAAGAAGCAGTGAAATATATAAATGTAGATCTGGATAAATATAGTACTCTTTGGTCTGAGGGGTATGATTTACGTAGTACGGTCCTATTACAACTCCAGGAAGAATATAATATTAAGTTGGATGAAGATGGATTTGCTGACTTAAAGACGAATGCACAAATTGTAAATACAGAAAAAGAATACAAAACTAAAATTGATGAAATGATTAAAAACATAAAATTTGCTCCAACTAAGGAGCATGATTGGTATGAATATAGTGCAGTTGTAGAAAATACATCTGGAGTAGCCATGGATTACTTAGAATTAGAGATTGATTTAATGGACAAGGACGGTGTAGTTGTAGATACAGCACAAATTTATCACTCTAATGTATGGAAACCAAATCAAAAAATCAAACTAGAATTCCAAACTGATAAGGAAGTCAGTAAGATGGAATGGACTGCGGACTACGATATTATAATTGAATAATTAATTAAGAGCCTATTCTATTCTTCCTATTAATAGAATAGGCTCTGTCTATGTCTTAGAATAAAAATGCAACATTTTTAAAGAAGTGCTTTTTACATTGTATTTTTTAAAATGAATGCTGAAACTGTATTGGTTCATGCAAAGAAAAATCAGCTTTATATAAAGTAATATTTCCGGATGGCGGCAAAGAGCTGTTTGAATTGTCATGGAAGTTTTTGTCCAATGATATTGTCCATTTTGCTTCATCATTTTTAACTAATACAACTGCTAGGGTTCCAAATTAGACAACTTCTTCCCAAGTATAATCACTAGATTCCTCTTCTACCCTGATATGAATTCCTTGTGTATCTACCAGGATTTCTCCTCGGTAACTTATCCATTTACCTGATAGAGTTGGACCTACATTTTTATAATTTTGATCTCCTCTGTATCCATATGTCCCAATATACTGATGAACTTTATTATCTTTCGCTTTATATGTAACTGCCGCAACATCATCAGCCAGCCATTTGACGGAAAAGTCTCCTTTTGTCTGATAAGGAAGTGTATCCTTTTCACGAGAAAAAAGATGATAATAGACTCTAAAATAGCGCGTTTCTCCAGTAAGTTTATTCTCTTTCATTAATAATGTATGTGTTGAGTCAGGCGAAAGACTCCGAATGGTGTTTACTTTTGATTGATCATAAACGATCAGGATTATATGCAATAAGGTAAATAAAAGAATGACACTTATGCCAATCATCATTTGTTTTTTTGTAAAAGAAGAGAACAGCCATAATGCTAGACCCAAGAAAAATACTCCTTTTAAAATTTATTCTCCCTATCATTTTTTCATAATATGGAAATAAAGTGAAGATAAAAAAACAGTATATGAAACTAGCAAGTCTAAATAAACACAAATTTAAATCGATTAATCAACATTGAAATGAATTAATTTTCAAAATATATTGAATATGTAATTCAACTAATTTAGAATTTATATATATTCCAAAAAATGGAGGGGATGGAATGAAAGATCTTTATTCGTTTGAATCGATAGAAACGTTATCTATACAAGTAGAATCTTCACCTATTTGGGAAGTCATCCTTGGTATAGCTGGCTATACTCATGAAAAGATGCGGCATACCTTTGAGCAGGAAGCCATATGGTCCTCTTGGGAAAACAAACTGCCAATATCTCTTGCTAAGGATTTAAAAGAAATCGAAAATACAAACCTTTGGTATGGGCTTATAATGCTACAAGCAAAATTTTCTTCATCCTCTATTCACGAGTTTCTAGATGCTTTGGCTGAAATTTCGCCAAATACTTTTTACGAAACTGTACTACCTTATAAAAATCGGGTCTGTGAAGAATCCCGTATAAAAACAGCGACGAATTATAAGGAAAAGCATTTGTTTACAGAGTATAGTAAACATTTTTCAGATCATGATTATTTGGAAGACTACGTTCTTAATCTCGGTAAATATAAATTCAAAGAGATATGTGCCCTCTATCAAGCCATTATAGATGGGTGGCATCATTGGGTAAGCAGCTTCGAGGAATGGAGTAAATGGCTAAAAGCACTGGAATTTGAAGAAAAACAGCATCAATCATTGGAAGCAAAGAATCCAACTGAGATCATAGAGCAAATTAGCGGCAGAGCGAATTATATACCGGAACCTTCCGTATGGACTGTTAAGATGGTCCCTCATGTTTCTTACCGACCATGGATACTCGAAATTCGCACAGTAGATACCAAACTGATTTTCTTTCCAGTGAAAGAAGACTATTTTAGGCAATCAGATGTCCCTTCACAGGAATTAATTAATGGCCATAAAGCACTTGGGGATGAGCTTCGATTAAAGCTGCTTTATCAATTAATTAAAGGTCCAATGTCCCTGCAGGGATTAAGCTTCCAATTTTTAATTTCAAAGACAACTCTGCATCATCAGCTTTCCATTTTAAAATCGGCTAAATTTATTCGTGCAGATAAAGGAATCTATTCAATTAATGCCACTCAGCTTAAAGATTTTTCAACTAAGCTATTTCATTATTTGGGTAACTCTTTATGAAAAACTATTCAAAATCGTTTAAAGCACTTTGGATTGGAGAAATTGTTTCTGAATTAGGCGGAGCAGCTGGTGGAATTGTCAATGGATTGCTACTATATGAATTGACCGATTCGAAAGAATGGATGGGTATACTTTGGCTGATTTATTTTATCCCTTCGTTAATTTTACAATGCATCAGCTCTCCATTCTTAAATTACATGGTTAAAGAAAAGCTTTTGCGAAATATACAGCTGATTCGCTCATTCGCTTATTTACTTCCCTTATTGGGTTTTATTTTTCTCTCAGAGAATGGCGCTATTATCGGTTTATTCATATTGCAATGCTTACTGGGTTTAATGCAGCCTATTTATGCAAGTCTCTCTTTCTCCCTTCTTCCGGAGCTTTGTGAGGACAAGGAACTGGTAAATGCTAATGCATTATTGGACGGCACACTTCGTCTTATGAGCTTTCTCGCACCGGGAGCTGCCTCCTTATTTTTATTGTTCATCCCCATTCACTTCATCTATGTCTTTTCTGCAATTATGTTCTTTATAAGCTTTCTTTCTCTTAAACGTCTGCCAGATAATACTAAACAGACCGTATCTGCCTGGACAAAGCGATTTTGGTGGAAAGAGATGAAGGAAGGATATAAAATGTTTTTTCAATATCCAGGTCTTTTCCGATTGACGCTTCTCTCTTCTACCGTTCAATTTGCCGTGGGAGCCACGATGGTTTTAAGCGTCCCTTTTATTAGAGGAAGCTTGGACGGAGAATATTGGGAGTATGCGATCTTTTCTGCAGCCTTTCCTGTTGGGTATGTTATTTGCACATGGGTATTAACAAGACTTCCTAAATCCCCTTTGTTCATGTACATCGGTTTAATGGGTGGAGGCTTATCTTTTATATTATTATTTTTCACACATTCCATTCCTTATGCATGGTTGTGTGAACTAAGTGGAGGTATATTATTTCCTTTGTTTAATGCACAAAGTGCCGCCATGTTTCAAAAAGGTGTAGCAAAAGAACGTTTAGCACAATTGAGCTCCGTTCGATTATTTTTCCTCCGGCTCACTATGCCATTAGGAATTCTGTTTGCCTCCTCTCCATTTTGGGATTTAGGGGTAAGGCCGGTATTTCTAATAATCGGAACGATCATTTTTGTTCCCGGTTTGTATTACTTTTTTATAACGCTCAAGAACACAGGAAGAACATCCTTTATACAAGTAAAATAAATGACTGAATGGTAAATAAACCGAGGATTTCAGAAGTAATTCTCGGTTTATCCATTGAATGCTTGAGACATAAAACTATAAACACCAACCCTTTTTATGAACTCTATTGCCTATTGCCTCCTCCTTTATGGCTGAACATCAGAGAAATAACTTCCTTATCTATTGATTCTTTATGCCTAAAATTACAGACAATGTTACTGTTTCTTTATATTCTCCCGACTGACAAACATCTAGCAGGGCTTCTCTAAGCTCCTGTTCAAATTTTTCCACATTATTTTCAAGAAATCGTTTTGAACCGAAAGAGGTGGAATATAGTTTTCCGAGTATTGATTCAACGTTCCAAATGATTTCGTATGTAGGTAATTGGTGAATCTCTAAATGAAATTTTGAGTTAGTTAGTACTTCCTCATGCAACAAAATTAGTAATATTCTTATAATTATTCAATCTTTGTCGCCCTATAAATCGGCGGGAAGGATTCGTCCACATGATTTATCCAAACTCTGACCTTTTGTCCGTGTTTCAGTTTGCCGGTGTAGGTGCTTTGGTGAATGGAAAGCCTGCCGACGTCCTTGTATTTGGCGCGGATTTCGCGAAGGGTTAAATTCGCGTCGTCGTCCTTAAAATTTGAATCCAGCACAATATGGGTTGACCCGTTATTACCAAGAATAATAGTACCTTCGGTTCCAGGTCCTTTGTTTTCGTCGATGGTTTGAAAGATGATGATGGCGACCAATCCGAACGCACCAACTGAAAGAATCCACTTCCACTTTTTGCTCATACTACCACCTCCTATCTCTCTTTTATCAATAATTCCGCATTGCGTAAACATCCTTTTGTCGTAAATCTTCGCAGATTGAGAGATCACGGTCAAAAAAAAGACCGATTCCCATTAAGAGAATCGATTTTAATTCTATGCAGTTAATCCAAAAATCACCTATTAAGAATAAAAAACAAGCGTATGTGCAAAATGACACATACGCTTGTTTTTATAATTTATCTGAAGTGACATTGCTATCAATTAGCTGTAGCTGATATTGCTGAATTATATCGGTTAACATTTTACTGTATATTTTTTCGCCTTTTTCATTCTCAGCCGTACTGTAGCCGGCATCCTCCAATGCTTGAGCCTGTTCCATATAGGTGTTAGCCTCAAAAAGGCCATGCTTTTCATAACGTTGATTTTCTTTTAGAAATGCACCATGGTCATCGATGGACTCATCAATCGAATTATAGGCTCTGAAATCACTTTTCGTTTTTTGATTATGAAATTCCGTTGTGTCCATGCTTGCAACGGCCCCATCCCAGTTATGGCCTTTAATGCCAAACAAGTTATTATACTTCTGAGACAGTCCTGATTTTCCCCATTCAGATTCAAGGATAGCCTGCGCAATTGTAATGGATGGCAATATACCATATTCCTTATAATTATCTACAGCGGCACTTTCTATTTTAGCAATAAATTCATATTGATTGCTTTTATTACCTTTTTTAAATGAATCCAAGTAGGTTATATAGGATTTCACCTGAGATTTCTGTTCATCTGTATAATTTAACGTATCCATTACTTCTTCAATATTTTTAAGCTTATATTCGTTTCCTTCTCTTTCGATAAACAGATTAGTTGTTTGTTCGATATTGTAAGGCGCTGCAGTGTCTATATTATATTCAATAGCTGCAATAGCAGCGACATTTTGCCAGTTGGCCTGGACTTTTCCTTTACTTGCATCATCCACTATTGACTGGATTTCCTTCATTCGATCATTCGTAATAAAAGTCTTTTGCTCAGTCGGGAACATTTTCCAAAGAACAAATATCATAAACGCAATCATTGCGAAGAATACTAACTTTAAAGGTTTCATTTGATTTTCTCCTTTTGACAATTCGACATTTAACCGGAAGAAAGTCAGGATAAGCAGTAGATAACTACTATAAACGTTATCTAGTACGTTATCAAATTATATTGTATCAAATTGAGGAAAACTTTAAATGAAAGTTTCTTCAATAATATGTAATGGTTGGTAATCTATTAGAATAAACTCATTGTTTAGTACCCATCATCACCTCTTTGTCTAAATACAGAATAATAGTTTGGATAGAAAAAACCATGAAATTTTTATTTCGACTAAAAATATTATCCTGTTATTAAAATCTAATATTTTAAATTTTCTGAATTAATATTGCTTTTGAACTTTCAAATCTTTATAATCTTCCTTAGATATAATATTAGAAACTTTTCTGCATCCATTAATGTAAGCGTATACACCATACTGAAGGAGTGATCTTTATCGAATCTATTTTAAAACCTGCCATAATTTTGACAGGCGGGTTTAGTGGAATACAGCTTATGGAGACAATCCAAAAGCTGCAAATCAAGAAAGCTTTTATCATGATTTCAGGAAAGCTTTACAAAGATGCGAAAACGCATCTCTTCTCAAAGCTTGAAAAACAAGGGATATCGTTTCAACTCTATATTTGCGACAAAGGTGAACCAACCTTCAGTCAGGTGAGAAAAACCACCCATACAGCTCTCTCAGAAGGCTGTGATGGTATTGTGGCAATCGGTGGTGGCAGTGTAATTGATCTCGCTAAGGCAGTTTCTGTCTTTGCCATTAATTCAGAGCATACTTTACTTACCACCCAGCAAGAATCCAAAATTAATCGTCTTCCCTTGATTGTCATACCAACCACAGCCGGTTCAGGATCAGAAGCAACAAAAGTTATGGTCATTACTGACGATGAAACTGGCATTAAACGCAATCCCTCTCATCCAAGTTTTGTACCGGATGCGGCCATATTAGATTCCTATTGGATCAAGAAATTACCGCCGGCCATCTCCGCATATACAGGCTTAGATGCACTTACCCATGCAATGGAAGCTTATGTTTCAACAAAAGCAACTGAATTAACAGACTTCTATGCTCTTCAAGCCTTCAAGAAAATCACCAACGCCCTTCCAAACGTTTACATAAAAACAAATGAACAACAAGCCTATGATGATATACTGATCGGCAGTTTATATGCTGGAATAGCATTCTCAAATTCATCAACTAACTTAGCACACGCCACAGGCAGAGCCTTAGGGACAAAATATAAAATCCCCCATGGTTTAAGTGTTGCACTCCTGCATCCATTTGTAATTGACTTCGGAATTGAAGATGCAGAAGATCGTTATGCAGAACTGGCCGTTGCTATTGGACACAACCCCAATGAAAGCAAATCAGCCCTGGCCAGAAAAATACTTAAACTGGTCTATCAATATAATGAGCAGTTTCAAATTTGGGAGACAGGAAGACCATACATCCCAACGGAACAAATGTGTTCCTCACAAATAAAGGAATTAACGGCGCTCACTCTTTGCGGCAATGGTATTGACACAAACCGCAGGATTCCAACTCAAGAGGATACTGAAAAGATTTTTCATCAATTATTTCAAGTATTGAACCCTGATTTGATTCATCAATATAATCGTAATGATTAAGGAGGAATATTATGGCTGAAATGAGTGGCGGCGAAGTCATCGCAAAAATGCTAAGCCTTGAGAATGTTGAAAAATTATTTGGCATCATTGATGGAACTTATTTTGGATTCTATTCAAACTTACAGAACCATGGTATTGAATTGATTTCTCCACGTCATGAGACGAGCGCAGCCCACATGGCTGGAGCCTATGCCAGATTGACTGGTAAGCTTGGAGTTTGCATGGCCAGCAATGGGCCGGGAGTAGCCAATATCCTTCCTGGACTAGTTGTCGAGCAGGCAGAAGGTAACCGGGTGCTTGTGATTACCAGTGCCAGGCGGACCGGCATCATGTACCCAGACCGTGGAGGTACCTATCAATGCTTTGATCAGACAGCAGTGATTGGCCAGATTGCGAAATGGAGCGAAGCAGTTCCTTCATTCGATAGGATTCCAGAAATGCTCCGCACCGCCTTAAGAAAATGTTTCGAAGGACGCCCAGGAGTCGTTCATCTTGATATACCGGAAAATATTCTCAATACGAAAGTGAAATGTGACCTTTCATTTTGGAGGGCTAGCCAATATCGTGTAACCCAGCCACCTGAACCAAATAAACAACAATTAGATGAAACGGTTGAACTGCTTATAACAGCTAAATTTCCTGTTATTCATGCTGGCAGCGGAGTCATTCATGCACGCGCCTTCAATGAGCTTGAGAAGGTTGCGGAATTATTACAATCGATGATTACAACAAGTTGGGCCGGACGAGGCGCTATTTCAGAGAATAACCGCCTTATGCTACCAATGGTTCATATTGAGGCTAATAACAAGGTTCGCAATGAAGCAGATGTGCTTTTAGTGCTAGGCTCAAGGATAGGAGAAACAGATTGGTGGGGAAAAGCACCTTACTGGAACAATAACCAAAAGGTAATTCAAGTCGATTTAGATCCTTCTATTCTCGGTGCAAATAAGCCAACTGAGGTCAGCATACTCTCAGATGTAAAAATCTTTTTAGAAAAATTATATCAACGACTTCTTCCCTTCAAGGATCAATTGAACTACCTTCAGCGCGAAGCATTGCTATCCAAATACCTTGAAGATAAGCAAAAGCACAGGGATAAGCTTAACGAACATCTAAATGATCATGCCACTCCGATGAACTCAGCTCATATTCCTGCTATATGCAGTGAGGTATTTCCAAAAGAATCACCACTTGTTATTGATGGCGGAAATACAGCCATTTGGACAAATTTCTATTATAAGGTTAGAGAACCGGGAACAGTCATTTCGACATTTAAATTCGGGATGCTCGGGGCAGGTGTCGGTCAGGCGCTCGGCGCAGCTGCTGCTAAGCCAGATGTACCTGTCTGCTGCATCATTGGAGATGGAGCAATGGGCTTTCATCCACAAGAGATTGAAACAGCAGTGCGGAATGGCTTGCATATTATCTATATCGTTCTTTGCGACCGTCAATGGGGAATGGTAAAAATTAATCAGCATATAGCCATGAAGCCAATTAAGACCTTAATCAAGAAAACCCTCAGCCCTGAAGAAAGCATTAATACAGACCTGGGCAATATCAATTTTCAACAGTTAGCTGAAAGCATGGGTGCACATGGGGAATATGCCAATAATCCAACTGAATTCCGCGAGGCCCTTGAGCGATCAATCCGAAGCGGGATTTGTTCGGTTATTCATGCTGATGTAGATCCAGTCAAGCATATGTGGGCACCAGGCTTAAAATATTTTAAAGAAATGCATGCTGAACCAAGGGGTAAATAGCATGAATATCGATGATATCCAATTAAATTTCAACGCAACTTCACTGACAATTATGAATATCTTAATCGGGTTTATCATGTTTGGGGTCGCTTTGGACTTAAAATTGGCAGATTTTAAGCAAAGTGTTAAAAACCCAAAACCGGCTATAATCGGGCTGTGTTGTCAATTCGTCTTGCTTCCGGCATTTACGTATCTACTCGTCCTTATCATACAGCCAAGACCAAGTATCGCTCTAGGATTATTTTTGGTAGCTGCTTGTCCGGGCGGCAATTTATCTAACTTCTTGACCTACTTAGCTAAAGGTAATACCCCATTATCCATCAGCATGTCGGCTATTTCAACCGTACTGGCTATTTTTATGACTCCCTTTAACACCTTGCTTTGGGGTTCTCTTTATGGACCAACAGATAGTTTGCTCAAATCCTTTACTATCAGTCCGCAAGACTTGCTAGTGACAATCTTTCTAATGCTCGGGTTACCGCTTGCTATCGGGATGTATATCAATCATAAATATCCGGAAAAAGCCCAGCAAATCAACAAATGGGCGAAAAAAGCTTCTATTGTTTTCTTCCTAGGCTTTGTCATCGTTTCACTGGCAGCAAATTTTAAATATTTTATTGAGTTCATTGGGATGGTTGCGATCATTGTATTTATTCATAATTTACTTGCCATAGTCATTGGTTACACCACTTCCTCGCTGTTAAGGCTTCCGATTGCTGATCGTCGGGCCATCTCGATTGAGGTCGGGATCCAAAACTCAGGACTAGGACTTGTTTTGATCTTTAATTTCTTTGACGGACTAGGTGGTATGGCCATAGTAGCTGCCTGGTGGGCAATCTGGCATATTATATCTGGGCTTACCATTGCTACTTATTGGTCAAAGCGGCCACCTCATAAAGAAACCGTCCAAGAATCAGCCAGGAGTGTGAAAACATGAATGTACTCATAACAGGCGCGGCAGGTTATTTAGGAAGCCTTCTTGTCCAACGACTATCTGTGGCAGAAAAAAACGGGAAACCTATTCACATTATCGCTACTGATATTCAAGAAAAGCCTATATTTTATTCCGACACTACCATAGAATATGTACAGCTCGATATCCGCTCAGAGGATGTACATAAGGTAATGGCCACATATCGTATCGATACGGTCGTCCACCTGGCTTCTATCGTTACACCAGGAAAAAAGAGCAACCGTGAACTGGAATATTCCGTTGATGTTCTCGGTACAGAAAATATTCTAAAGGCTTGCGTCAGCAATGGCGTGAAACGTCTTATCGTCTCCTCAAGCGGTGCTGCATATGGCTATCATCCAGACAATCCTGATTGGATTACAGAAGATGTGCCGATTCGGGGCAACAAGGAGTTTGCATATTCCTATCACAAAAGGTTGGTTGAACAGTTATTAGCTCAATATCGTCAAACTCACCCAGAACTGGAACAGGTCATCTTCCGAATAGGTACCATCCTTGGCGAGACAGTGAACAATCAGATTACCGCTCTGTTTGAAAAGAAAGCCTTAATTGGCATCTCTCGATCTGATAGCCCATTCGTCTTTATCTGGGATCATGATGTCGCTTGCTGTCTCGAACGGGCCGTTACAGGTGATGTGACAGGAATCTTTAATGTTGCTGGTGATGGTAAGCTAACAATCGATGAACTTGCCTATATATTATACAAGCCAGTCATACGGATCCCTGTATTAGTCGTAAGATGGGCTCTTTATATCTTAAAACGATTATCCCTAACTCAATATGGAGAGGAACAGGTTAACTTCCTTCGCTATCGACCTGTTCTAGATAACACTAAACTGAAAAACATTTTTGGATATACTCCAACTTATACAACAAGAGAAGTATTTGAATACTACCTGAAGCACAATGCTAAAATGAAAAGTCAACGTCATCAGTACCGAATTGATGTGAAATCATACAATTAACGTATTTATTTCATTATAATACGGTAACATTAATTGATAATTTACAAATGGGAGCAGATGCTAAAAGTTCTAAGATAAGTCAAGATGATTACATCTTAGTGCTAAGTACTAAACGTAAAGTCAGGTTCGCCAATTTAAATTACTTGTAATTATCTCGACTAAAATGAATATAGGGAACAAGACGTGTATCAGTTCTTAAATAAGGGTGGCCATACGTTTGTTACAAGCCTTTTGGGTTCTATAACTAAAAGGCATTTTTTTATTTAATAACAGTTTTCCTAAAAGTTTTTCTCTTCTTGTTCTACTTAAGTTTCAAATAAAGTCCCATTTAACGCTTGTATATATCGCTCAGCAGATTTTTGAACGGCTTGTTTGGCATCCTTCTGAATGATACGATGAAAAGCGTTGTAAATCCGGTCAAAGTTCATTTTGGCTACTTTATCGGCTATGTCCATTACTTTTTTAGCAGACAAGGGAATCAGATTGGGATAACTATACATAAAACTAACCCATTTACGATCAGCCACCACCTGAATAATATCTCCTGTCAACAAAATTCCTTTATGATGATTTCCTTTATTCCATTCAAGGACAGTGCCACCTTTAAAATGGCCACCTAATCTGTGAAGGATTAATCCTTCAGACAACTTTAAAGATTCTCCTGACCAAAATACAATTTTTTCACTTTTTCTTAATACCCACTCCTGGTCGTCTTCGTGTATATAGATTGGGATATCAAAGGCTTCAGCCCATTCTATCTGACTGGAATAGTAATGAGGATGTGACAATGCAAGTGCATTTAAGCCACCCATTTTTTTTATTTTATCGACGGTTAATTGGTCAATATAAGTAATACAGTCCCATAACAATGTAAAATTATCGCTTTGAACGATGTATGCTGTTTGACCGATACCAACATCTGGTTCTGTTTTCATACTGTACAAATCTTTTTCTTCATACTTTATTTCATTTTTAAATTGTTTTGAAGATAGCATCTCTTCCATTGTTGTCCACTGCTGCCCATTAGGATTAATATACTGTCTTTCCTCACTGCAAATTAAACATTTCACCGGTGGGTCATTTAAGTAGTCCGTTTGTGTCCCGCAAGTTGTACAAATGTAAAGTGTACTCATTTTTATAGCACCATCCCTTTAATTTGGTTCAGTTGTTTATGTGTTAAGTATATGAATTACCAAGAATTTTTACGTCCTGACAAAGGATGATATGATCTACAACTTAAGTCGCAAGTACTCCTGTATTCGTTAGATAAATAAAAGAGACCAGTTTCTATTTAACTGGTCCCCGTTCATTTGTTTCTTATTTAATTAGTGTCTTCTGAGCCCTAAAAAACTCAGTAAATGCTGCATTAATTTCCTTCGTTACTCTGAACTTGGATTTGCATCCAGTACAGCTATAGCGGAAGCCCCCTTTTTTTACATCCAAAAAGCCTATGAACATAAATATCGGGATTAAATACCAACCTGGCATTGGGATGCAGCATGCAATCAAAATAGCCAAAAACATCATATCAGAGACAGTAATTAGTTTTTTCACTTGATTTCCTTGGCATTTTCCGCATTTTACAATTTGTTGATCATTCATTATAATTCCTCCCTCTCATAATAATGAAAGCGCTTTATAAATAGAATTAGACATAAAATAAATAGTTCGTTTTGATAAAACGTATTCATATCGTTCACAATTTAGACACATATTATAATATTCGTCACAAATTTATAATGTCCTTCATTATTTCCAATTTACACAAAAATGTTTATTTATTAGTAGGGATTTTTATGATTATATGAAGCAAAAAGACTACGGATTATATTTCTTATGATGGTATTAGGTAAGAGGAACAATAAAAAGGGAGAGCGTTTTAAAACGCCCTCCCATTATTAATTGATTTGTTTTTTTATTTACCCACAAACATAATATGCAAGCAATTTTTGAACATCTTCAATGCTACTGCCTTTTTTGAATGTCTTAGTTATTGGTATATTTGCTCCAGATAACCAAATTTTAAGCTCGGCATCCAAATCGAATGTTCCAGCTGTTTCCGTACTGAAATGAGTGATACTTTTATAAGGAATGGAATGATACTCAACTTTTTTCCCCGTCATTCCTTGTATGTCTACAAGAATAAGTCTGTTGCCCGTAAATACAATCATATCCCTGATTAACTTGTACGCTTGTTGAACTTCTTCACCTGGAAACAATACTTCTTTTAGAGATTTGGATACTTCATCCTTACTTACAGTTGAAGAATTACCCATTAACCCATCTAAAATTCCCATCTATGCATCCTCCTTTATGATTCTGATTACTTAAAGTATACCTTACTAATGATTTTATATAAAATGGAATTAAATACTATAATATATTTGTACAAGTGTTCGACAAAAAAGATACAGGTTCTGTATTTATATGAAAGATATGAACTTACAAATAGGATGCTTGGTGGATGTCTTTATTTCCATCCCACCACTCTATTTTCAAATTCAATTAGAGTATTAAGGATCTTCAATAAAGGAGGAATTACGGTGCCAACTTGTCAAAACTGCGGCAGCAAATGGTCATGGAGTGATTCGCTTAAAAAATTAGCGTCATTCCGCAAAAATATGAAATGTAATAATTGTGGAGCTAACCAGTACCAAAGCACGTATTCACGAAAACTCACTTCTATTGTTGTATTATTTCCACTAGTAACCATTCCTTTTACGGTACTATTTAATTTATCCTTACCCTCTGTAATCATCATCGAATTAGTATTAATGCTTGTTGTTTTATTATCAATGCCTTTATTTTTACAATTGACTGATAAAGAAGAGCCGTTATGGTGAAAAAAGGAGACTGCTTAGAAATTCTAACAGTCTCCTTTTCTCTATTTTTACCTTCAATTCTATTGTAAAACTTCCTCACCTTGATAAATTCGGTAGGAAGGTACCACCGTATCAGTCACAATCTCTTTACCATTTTCACGGACAAAATCAAGTTTGTAATAAGAGTCAAAGCGCTGGCTGATCTCTGTTTTCACTAATTCTGGCGGTGTAACAACGATTAACTGGAATTTCAGTTTTTCTGCCACCGCAAAAATTGGATCAAGAACGTGTGCTGATGCCGCCTGGCCAAATGGATTATCACATACTAATGATACCCAGCTGTTATCTGCTTCACTCTTAACGGATAGAAGCATCATCATCATGACCATCCGGGCAGATAATTTTTGGCCGCCGCTTCCGTCTGACTTCGTCTTAGAACCTTGGTTAATAGTTTTCCAGGTTGAGTAATGTTCCTTCTGAGGCCGTCCATACATGAATGCGTTATCTGTACGCATGTTATAAACAAGCAGCTCAGGGAAACGATTGCGAAGAGATACAAACAGTATTTGTTCATCACTGATTAATTGTTTGATTTCAACCTCCAGAGCTTTATTGTGATCATCAATTGTCTCGAATTGCTTCGTGATTTTATCAATTGCCATAACGAAATGCTGCTTTAAAAGTGGTTCCACTTCTTCCGCATTTTTAGGCAATAGATCTTCCTTTAATTGAACCAGTGGGAATGTTCCACGCTCATTTTTGATTTTCATTTTCACAATCATGGAACGTATAGCATCGGACATACTCATAACCTTCATACTCGCACGGCTTGCCCAGAAATCCTGCGCCTTTTCAGCTCGTTCTTTATCACGGTCCAATTGCTCCAAGCCGCTTCTTGAAAATCGTTTCATATTCGAAATAATCGTTTCAATATGCGCATAATGGCGCGTATCCATATGATCTAATGAGGTCAAAACTTCATTTTTAAATCGAAGCTCCCAATCTTTATCCTCAATGGTCAGCTTTAGCTTACGAAGCGATTGTTCAAGCTTGGCATGTTTAACCTGTTTTTCTTCAATGAAGTTTTGGTGGGCTTCACACCAGGCTAATATACATGATTTCCCCTGATTTTTGATTCTCTCCACGACCTCATCTGTATAAGGCACTGGGTTTTCCTTGAGGATTACGGATAATGTTAATTGGTCTCCCTCATATCCATTAATACGTTCGTTTGTCTCTTTCAGCTTCTTCTCAGTCTGATCCAATTGTTTTTTGGTTAATTTAGTTCGGTCTTTAATTTCTACCTCTTTAACATCCAGATCCTGATCTTCCCATTTTTCCGGCTCTTGTTCATGCTTGCTTAGCTTTTTCTGTGCTTTTTTCGCTTGTTCATTTGCCAGATTAAGAGAGGTTTCTGCAACGGTTACTTCCTTATCCTGCTTACGCTCCTCTTTATCTGCTTCTTTTGCTTCTTTTTGAGCAGTTTGCTGCAAACCCTCTAATATACTGATAGGTTCATCAGGTACAGGCCTTTCTCTCCAGTCTTCATGTTGCTTGGATAGCTTCTTCTCCAATTTAGACTTCTGAGACATTTCAGCTTCTTTCTGTGCTTTTAATGTAAGTAATTCCTGTGCCTGTTCTTCCTTGGAGCGCTGCAAGAGTTTTAATTCATTCAATTGCCCCATGATTTTATCTAATATATGCAGGGACAAGCTTGGTACTTCATCGTTACCCTCCATTTTTTCTGCAGGTGGAAATGAAGCTGTATTTACAAATTGCGCGATTTCCTTAATACTCTGGTCGATAGCCAATTTCCATTCCAAATAAGTTTGATTCCATTGAGCACTTCTATCATTCAGCTCATCTAAATCCTTGGCAATCTCAGCCTGCTGTGCAATAAGAGTAGATTTATGCGTTTCTTTAGCTTCAAGTAATTGTTTATGTTCGTCATATTTTTCTTTTTCCAGAATAAATGCTTCCAATACATCTACGTGTTTTCCGCATTCCTCGATTCTCACTAGCTTTTGATTGATTTGTTCACGTAATTGAGCATGTAATTCTTTTTCTTTATCGAGGATTTGAACAGTTCGTTTTAATTCCGTATCAACCTTGGATATTTCCTTTTCTTCCTGTTCAATGAATTTGGCAATATCTACACAAAGATCTGTATCCGTCATTCTGTTTAATTCGTTATATAAACGGCGAAGAGATCGTTCTGATTTTCCAAGCTCATCTAAAACATCTTTTTTCTCTTCAATTTTCTTTGAAATTGATACCTTCCATTTCATAAATTCATTACGGTTTGTGATAAGTTCATGTTCTTCACCGTGCAAAACAACAAAAGAAGATACCGGATTACCATTCATCTCTTCTCTCAAATAAACAGGTACCGGGCTTTTGAATAGCCTTCCCTGTAATAGATGATGATTGATCTTTTCCCATTGAGTCTGGCTGACGACTAACCCGAACGGTAAAAGAGGATAGGCCTCCAGGTGATGAAGACGTTCATCTTCATCCAATGATTGCAGGTACTGTGTCCCATAGAACACATCTATGCCTGTTTTTTCATCAATCCACTCTTTAAACTCTTTTAGATCCTGATTAGCAATCCAAAAATTCTCATCGTTCAAATAATGGTCTAGCTGACTCTCCCATAGTTCTTTTTTAACCTGTTCACTCTCTTCCTGATTCTGCGTTAATTGACCTTCAATTCCGGCAGCGTATTTGGATAATAGAGCATGGGTCAAGGATGGTGAGACATCATCCAAAACTAATTTCATCCGTTCTAAAATAGAGGATTCTTTTAAATCCTGCTTTTGGTAAGCCTCTTTCCAATTATCTCGTTTGGTGTTCAGATGTTTCAGTGATTCACGCAATGTTCCTAAGGAACCGGACAGTTCATTTTGAAACTCCTGTGTTTGTTGATCCTTCTCCTGCAGTTGTTTTAACTCTTCCTGAAGCTGGATTAGATTTTGTTTAAAATGACTGATTAACCCAGATAAATCATATGTGACACGGTCACCAAATTGGGTGGACATTTCCTTTGATTTCACTTCAAAAGTTTGAAGCTCATCCTGAATAGAAAGAATTTCTGCACTTAATTTAGCGATCTCAATCGTCTTTTGTTTATCATGACCACTTGATTCTTTAATCCGTTTAGTCAGGTATTTTTTGTAAGCATGGTACTGGTTATTTGATTTGGCAATATCTAGATTCGCCTTTTCCCATTCCTCTGTAACCTCTGCTTTAATTTCTTCCATTCGTTGATTCACTTGTTCTAATCCACTATTTTGTTCAAGTTTACTCATTTGGTCAGTCAGATTAAGAATCGTATTTTCAAATTCACTCCATTCCTTTAATAACAAGGAGAAGGTGAATTCGTCCCTTATTGCTTGTTTTTCAGCGACAACTTCCTTCAGCTGTTCATGTTTCTCTTTGTTTTTCTGAAGCTGCTCTTCCCACTTACGTACATCCTGATGGGCCTTGGCATACTCCAAATTATCCTTTTCAAAGCGTAGGACAGACAGTTGCTTCGTTAATTGTTCAATCTCTGTTTCTAGTGAGATTAACTCTTCTTTTTCTTGCTTAATGACATGGTCCAAAGCACCGAGGAGCTGCTGGCCTTCCTTCGTACTTGCTTGTACAATTTCTTCATGCTCTACACCGATTCTGACATGATCTTCAAAAGGAACAATATCCTCTAAAAATTCCTTGTGGGCTTGTTCTCTTTTAAGTAAAACCGGCAAATCCTTTGCGATACTGGCCTGGCTTTTAAAGATTTCGATTAGGTCATTCTTTTGCGCTTCAGCTTTATTTAATACCTGGCTGACTGTTGGGATAATTCTCTTTTGAAAAAGGGAATGATCATCCTCTGCCCCTTCGAAATATTTACCAACTCCGCCTTCATCCCTGTTAATCTCTTTCATAATGTCCCAATCTTTTCGATTAATGCCATATGTATCAAGAATGCGGTAATGTTTTTTTATGTCTCGATATACATCGAATCCATTCCATTTAAAATAATCTTTCAGTTCTTCCGGATCAGCAACCTGTCCATTCTCGTATAGAGGAATATGCTCTAATGCTACATCCTCTTTACGATCAAATTCTCTGGCATAAAAAGTGATATTCGGAACAATCTTAGCTTCACGCTCATCTGAACCTGTTTCTTCATTGAGATCCTCATCCAACAATTTCTTTTGCTCAGCAGAGAACATACCACCGGTCACTAAATGCCGCCCATCGGAACCATCCAGTTCCCACTCGATTAATATATGGAAAGTATACGGTGCAAATTGTTCCTTTTTATTAAAGAAAAATTGCTGATAAAAACGATTATTTTGTTTGCCCCATGCTGTACCCGGTTTGAGCACCTGAAAGATGGATTGCAGAAAAACCCCTTTTCCGCCACCATTCATCATCGCGATTAATCCGTTTGTTGATGTTTGTTCATTGTGAAAATCAAAGGTTGTGTCCTTATATTGCTTTTGCATCCCGTCATACTTCAGTCCGACGATTCTAATGCGATGGATTTTCGGCATGCTCCTGTTCCTCCGTTCTCATAAGTTCCTTCATTTGTTCATAACGGTCATAATCATGGTAAAGGAATTCAATCCGTTCAAATAACTCCATTTTCGGAACAGCTTTTGGTATATCATCCTTGTCCAAAATCACAATCAGCCCTTCAGTTTCGAGCAGTCTCATAGCACTCGTAATCAGTCCGATACGAGTGCGCCTGTTCCCTTTCTTTGTGCCGAAATCATCCGTTTCTATGACCATATGGACCCATGTAGTCACGATATCCGGCATATCAATGGCTTGTTCCTCGCCAAAGGAAGGGTCCTCCTTTAACATTCGATTCCAGTTTGTAATCAATTCATTAACCTGGCGTTCCAATGCATAATAGGTTATCCCTTCACGCTTTGTCCGAATTCTGGCTGCCTGATTCTTATCCACCATAGCCAAAAAAGCCATTAGGATGACACTCATTAAATTAAAATACTTCTTATTTTCTATTTGTTTGTGCTTATCCTTCATATGGGTAAAATTAGTTGCAAAGACCGACCCTGCCGGCTGTACTACTAAATGGATACGCTTAGGCGATTCTATAATATAGGTTCCGGATTCATCTGCCAGTAATAGGACAGTTTGTCTGACTTCCGGCTCATAGTAGGTTTGAAAATGCTCGCTCGTTTCATCAATTACTTTTTCTTTTAGTAAAGTAAAGTACACTTGCGAAGCTTTTTTTATAATCTCATTATTCATTTATTCGAGTTCCTCCCGGACACAAATTTTAAATGGTGTCATTTTGGTCCTATACCAATAAATCGGATCTGATCGATGATCAAACTCCGTATAAATATGACGACCTTCCAATGATAAAAATTGTGGATATTCATTCATTAATCGATGAAGGAGGATTTCACGTTCATCCGTCAATGTTTCCAATTTCCTTGTCGGAGACATGATTTGGAGAGGTTTCTTATCAAACAACATCCATAAATCAATCGTTTCGCTTTCCTCAAACCATTGATCCTGTATTTCCATAGGCATATCTGCTAAATCCGCTAATGAAAATTCTCCATATTGCTGTATATACTCAAATACATATTTCCATGCTTTAATAACAGAGGACCAATCTGTTACTCGCTTGATTAATTCTTCTTCTTCATCCTCATCTTGATTCGTATCTTCTATTTGGAGTGTATGTGCCGATTCCTGCTCCATCCAAATCCAGTCCAGTGGGAGAATAAATTCATTTTTGGGTGAAAATAGCGGTCCAATAATTTGATCAATCAAACCGAAGTCTTTAATTCCCTCTTTCATTAACCAATTTTCATAAATATGCTCTCGGAATGAAACAAGGCTGTTTTCCCAAAATAGAGAAGGATTTTCTGCTTTTAATTTCATCTCATATGAAATATTTTGAATAACCAGCTTTGCAAACCGGTCATGAAGCTGTCTGGTATGTTCAATTTTTTCATGGAGAAGAATTAATTCCTTTTGAACCAACCCATTTTCTTCAGTACGTTTCGCTTTTTCAATCATAGACGAGATGGTACGAAAATGATTTTTCTCCTCCTCGAATTGCTCTTCAATCTCCCACCGGTTTTCCTCTCTTTGGTGTTCTTGCTCCAGGAGAAGAATTTTCGGGTTGTTCATCATCTCTTTCTGAAAGGAATATTCCTTTGTCATTAAACGATTCACTCTCGAAATGAGGTGATCTAAATTCCGTGTCGCTTTTTTGAAGTTGCCATTTTTAATCAGCTGCATACTATATAGCTGTTCAATCGTAATGGAGAACTCTTCCGCCATTTCCCGACTCATAAAAATCATTTCTTGTGCAACATCGGTTAATTTATAAACGATGGATCCACCCATCTCCAGGTTTGTATACAGTTCATCCATCATCACATAACGATAGGTTTGAGTATCCCATACCTGTTTCGTTTCATCAAAATATAAGGATTCAAATGGCTTGCTGTATTCTTCCTTCCCCTGAAATAAGAGACCATTCGTAATTCTTTCTATTTGCTTTTCATCAGCCGTCAGCTTCATTTGTTTAATGCTGTCCTCAACCATATGTAAAATGTCGGTTTTTCTACGGCCATCATCATCATTTAATTCACGATAAAACATGGTCAGTAGAACTTGCATTAATATAGTCTGTATATAAGGCTTGAGTTCACCGATTTCCATTCCTTTTCCCAATTCGAACAAAGGATTCAATCGTTTCATCCTTTGAGAAAAGCCTTCCCACGATTCGTTCACATCCATCTCCTCCACGTTTCAATCGTTAAAACCTCCTGCGGAATTCGGGTTTTGGCAGCCCATAATTCATTCAAGCTGTTTTGCTCCTCTTCCGTGAACCAGGAAAAGAATCGTTCCCTGTGTATTTCATTACGTACCTGTCCTGTCTCCGAATTTGCCTGAACCATGCAGTCAAGCATTTTGCGGTAGATTTTTAAAGCAGGCTGAATGGTGCATTCTTGATATTTATCTATCAATCTCATACAAATGCTGTAGCCCTCTGCATCTAAGTCACCTACATAATAAAATAAATAGGAGGAATCCTTCGGGAAAAGTTTAAAGAAGAAGGAGAAGCTCCTTTCAATCTTTTTACCTTCACCATAAATAATCAGTTCCGGTTCGTAATCTAATATTTCTTCTTCCAGCAATTGAACGCAAGTATGGAAGAATGATAGATTTTCTACTATTAAAACACGTTTAATGTCGGCTATCTGAGCACCTGGCTTCAACCAAAAAACAAATGGTTCTCCAAATTTCATACTTTTTAATTCTTCCATCGATACGCCGATTCTTTGTAGAAATCCCTTTCCCTCAGGGAATAAATCAGAGTCAGTTAGAAATTTTTCATGACCGAAAAGCTCAAGACTCCGCTCTTCCAGCGAAACAATTTGTCTATCCTGACTTGATTTTAGAAACGAATAAAGGTTTTTCACCCTGAACCATTCATCTTCCGTTTGCCATTCCGGATGGTTTTCATAATAAGAAAAATCAAATCGATCATTCAGCTTAAGCATCTCAAGACGATCCCATTTAGTGATTTCTTTTTTGATATTAACCCAATAAAATAATGGCAAGGCTGGATGCCGGCCATTTGTTTGTTTATTTAGTATCGGTATAAGAATATTCTCTTCAACGAGTCTTTCGATAACATCGTGAAACAATGTATACCCATCCATATCAAAATAGTCTTCTATATGTATTCTTAATTGGCTCTCCAATACATTTACATTTAATTTTTTCTTTTGCTGAGGATGCTGTATATCCTCTATAAACTGTCTAACTCTCACTTCAACCTTATTAATAACTGCCACCTTCTTCTTGCTTCAACTTACTTATAGGATTATATCAAAAAATAACCTATTTTCTCTTGGAGAATTTTGTCGATACGTATTATTATACACAAGATTTTCTGCTTTTCGGCTTATAAATAGGAAAAAAAACACTAAAAAAAGCATCTGTTTACTGACTTTAACAGTTAACAGATGCGTTTTCAGTTATAGTTAAACCATTACTTTACAAATTTTATTTGTAAACTCAACTGGGTCATTGATTGGCAGTCCTTCTATTAATAAGGCCTGGTTATACAATAGCTCAGTATATAAATCCAGTTTGGCTTTATCCTGTTCATAAGCTGCTTTTAAAGATTGGAAGACTTCATGATTTGTGTTGATTTCCAATACTTTATCTGCCTTCACATTTTGATTGTCAGGCATAGCATTCAAGATTTTTTCCATTTCAATCGTGATTTCTCCATCAGCGGATAAACAAACAGGGTGTGTTTTTAAACGTTTGGAAGCCCGGACATCCTTCACTTTGTTTGCAAGCAATTCCTTCATATAATTGAATATTTCAGTATTTTCATCTTCTTGTTCATCTGTTTGCTTGTCTGAGGAATCGCTATTAATACCAAGATCTCCACTGGAGACAGATTTAAATTCCTTCTCTTTATAGTTCATAATCATTTTAACGGCGAACTCATCAATATCTTCAGTGAAGTATAGGATTTCATACCCTTCATCAAGAACAAGCTCTGTTTGAGGAAGCTTTTCTATTCTTTCATATGAATCACCGGTTGCATAATAAATGTATTTTTGATCCTCTGGCATTCTTGATACATACTCATCAAGTGTGACCATTTTTTTCTCTTTAGATGAGTAGAACATAAGCAGATCCTGTAAGGCTTCTTTGTTTGCTCCAAAATCACTATACACACCAAATTTAATTTGACGGCCGAAGGATTTGTAGAATGAATCGTATTTCTCACGGTTATTTTTTAATAATGATTGAAGCTCACTCTTAATTTTTTTCGAAATATTTTTTGCAATAAGCTTTAATTGTCGGTCATGCTGCAGCATTTCCCTTGAAATATTCAATGAAAGATCCTCTGAATCGACCATCCCTTTCACAAAACTGAAATGGTCAGGAAGTAAATCAGCACATTTCTCCATGATCAGAACACCGTTTGAATACAGCTCCAGCCCTTTTTCAAACTCCTTGGAATAATAATCGAACGGAATATTTTCAGGGATATAAAGAATCGCATTATAGCGGATTGTTCCATCAACATTGATGTGCAAGTGTTTAAGCGGCTTATCAAAGCCATAATGCTTCTCATGATAGAAGCTTTCATAATCTTCATCTGTTAATTCACTTTTATTCTTTTTCCAAATTGGAACCATGCTATTGATGGTTTGTTCCTCAATAATATTTTCATATTCATCTTCGCTGCCTTCAATTAGCTGCTTCTCCACGGTATCCATTTTGATTGGATAGCGAATGAAATCTGAATATTTCTTGATAATGGATTTTAGTTTATATTCGTCTAAATACTGATCAAAATCTTCTTCCTCTGAATTTTCTTTAATCGTAAGAATGATTTCAGTACCGATTGTCTCCTTTTCAGTTGGGACAATCGTGTATCCTTCCGTACCTTCTGATTCCCATTTATACGCAGTATCAGAATCAAGCGCTTTACTGATTACGGTCACTTTATCAGCTACCATAAACGCTGCATAAAAACCGACGCCGAATTGTCCGATAATATCATGGCCATCTTTGGATTCATTTTCGCTTTTAAAAGCTAAAGATCCACTTTTAGCTATCGTTCCAAGATTATTTTCAAGCTCTTCCTTAGTCATCCCAATACCGGTATCCAAGATGGATAAGGTTCTCTTTTCTTTGTCTGCACTTACTTTTATGTAATAACTTTCTTTATTAAATGTTAAGGACTCATCTGTTAATGCCTTGTAGTAAAGTTTATCAATCGCATCACTGGCATTTGAAATGAGCTCACGCAAAAATACCTCGCGCTGAGAATAAATTGAGTTAATCATCATTTCCAATAATCTTTTGGATTCCGCTTTAAATTGTTGTTTTTCCATTTTCGTCTTTACCCCTCCATCGTGTTCTGTAAAGAAAAATTATTCGGCAATTAGCACTCATTGATAACGAGTGCTAATTGCTATCTATTTTTAATTATTCACAATTTTAATATGGTGTCAATATTTGTAGGATAACTTGTTCGTGTAAAAGTAAAGTGAAGTGATTCACTGATAAGATCAACAACCTTTTAGAAATGCATATTTTATGTGGTTTTAGCAGATAGTAGGAGTGTATTTTTATTTGAGGAGTGATAATATGCCAAACTTAAATGAATTAGAACTTCAGAACCTTCGTCATATGATCGGGTCGCATGGCACCCTGGCCACAAAGCTTGATTATTATGCACAGCAATGTACAGACCCAGAAATCATACAACAGCTAAAAAAAGATGCTCAAGACGCAAGAAATCATAAAGAAGACCTAATGAAATTTTTATAAAAGGAGGATTTGTCATGCAGGAAAAAGAAATGATTAATGATTATTTATCAGGATTAAACAGTAGTCTCACAGGTTATGCGTCTATTATTGCACAGACAGAAAATCAGGAATTAAGACAAAAGGTTCAAGATATGAGAAATCAAGATGAACAAAGACAATATGAAGTCTATTTATTAGCTAAGCAAAGAGGCTATTATAAACCAGCACAGCCTGCAACTGAAGATGAAATCATGACCGTTAAGAATGAATTATCGCAGGGATAATAGACAGGTCTTTATTTAGCCCTCTTCTTGACAGGGTGGGGGTCGCTGGTTCGAACCCAGTCGGGATCATACTTCTTATGAAGGCTTAAACCTAATGATATTAAGGGTTTGAGCCTTTTTCTATTTTTAGTAAAAGTAATGTTTCCTAAAGCGATTCGCCTCCTGATAAGAATCTTTGCATGAGTATGCCTAAGATTATGAAGTGGCATGGAACCTTCGCTCTTTTAATTAAGCGCTTCACGTTTTGTTTTAAAACCACTTCGATAAATCTGTTTCCTCTTGCCAGTAAGTGTATCTGCACCGGCATCTATCCTAAACGACCATCCTTTTCGAACATTTTAACTGTCAATAAAAAAACCTCCATCTTTGTTGATGGAGGTAGGGTTGATATTAGTATGGATTTATGAAATAGAAGCATAGTTTGTACTGTAAAAGTTATCTTTCTCTATAACTTCATATGCAGGATTGAGGATCCAACTTCACTACCACCACTGTTTAACCCGCTTGATTTCATTTTTCTCTTCTACCTATTAGTCCAATTTTAGTTAATTTATGTTGATTTTTTATTTAGGACTCTTGCATTCAAAAACGCACTCGATTATTTAAGTTTAATCATTCACTAAATTGGTTGGTTTTATTAAAGTTCAACAATCGTGTACTCATACCCGATTGTAGTTATAAATTTATACATATCTCCTGTAGACATAAATAGAGTTTTAGTATTGTCATTAGGGTGAAACGTTATTAATCTTTCTGAAAGCATCTCTTTATCTAAATAGACTTTTATGTCGTGTTCATCATTGTTTAGCAATCCAAAAATAGAAACAAAACCAGGAGATAACCCCATTTTTTCCATTAACCGTTCGGAAGAACCAAAGCTTATCCGTTTTTCATTGAGAATAGTAGCAAGATGATCCATATCAAGACGCTTTGCTCCATCCATTATAACTAAATAAAACGCATTCTTTTTTTTATTGGTGAGAAAGAGTGTTTTAGTGCGTACCCCTTCTTTCCCATCAATGTATTTATCTGCTTCAGCTGTTGTCCAAACGGGAGGGTGTTCAACTACTTCAAATGGAATATTCATTTTAGTTAAGGTATTATATACAATTTGATATTGTTCCATAAAGAATAGGCCTCCATCATTACAGTTCTGAATATTGTTATTATATTAAAATATTTTATCATAAAAATCCCGAAGTATTTGCCTTCGATAAATCAATCTTGAAAAATCTTATTAATCATTTTAAATAATGATCACTAAGCTAACCAATAGACCATAACAAAAGAAACTGCGATCTGATGTGAACCCAAGAAGTTAGATTGGACTCTAACTGGGGTTTCAGTACAGATCGCAGTTCCTTTAATTTTATCAAAGCTACGCTACTAGTAAATAATTAGAATCTATAACCATTAAGTTTGCTTCGCTTATTTTAGCTACCGATTAATCAGAAATAGAAAAGCTAGTACTACAATTAATAATGCAATAAAAACTGACATCCACCCGATCTTCACCCTTATTAATAAACGGTCAACAATAAAGAATGAGATGGCAGAAATAAGACCAAAAACTTGTAACATTGATCCGAAAACAACATGAAATAAAAAGGAAGCAATTTCACGAATTACCCCTTTTTTTGAAAGCTTCCTGCTAAACCAGTCACTAAATATGGATGTCATAACCCCGTAGGTAATAACAATCATAAAATTCATATAATATAAATTATAAAATAAATCCCCTTCAAAACCCGCTGGTATAGAAAAGATAAGGGAAAATATTAAACTACTAACAACGGCCGTTACTATTTTCCTCTTTAAAATAATCGATATTTCCCCTATTTTATCTTGTTTGCTCAAACATAGCACCCCTAAGAAAGATTAGTATTTAATATAAATATTCGATAATCCATCATCTATACCCTTTTTCATTAACGTGCCCCTTTATCTCCATAAGAGGTTTAACAAAAAAACATAAATCCTTCCTGGATCAACGGACTGATAGTAGTACAATAAAAAACTGGCTACAGGATTTTAAATCCTGTAGCGCCTCAGTAGAATATTATTTTATTCGCTTAATTTCTTAATTTGGCTTAACAGATCATTATAAACAGCGATTTCCTCCAATAAACCAATTTCCGAAAGTAATTCTGAACTTAATGTGCCTGCCTCTATATTTTCTAAATACAACTCAATACCACTTGCTAGTTCCATATTATGCTCTACCACTTGATTATGGATATCCTCTAACATAGCCGGTGCTTCAAGTATATTGAATTCTTCTAATTCAGTTTGCATTTCTGTTAATAACTCTTCTAATTGAATTTTTGAATTTAAATCGTTTATTGCTGCTTCTGCTACAGTTGGTAATTCATTTGCAAATTGATTTATATCATCAATATAGTCAGTAGCTTCCGTAACATAATTTAAAGAATTTGACACTTCCTCTATTGTCGAACAACTCGTCAGAAAAATAGTCATTGGTATAATAAGCAATGATAATAATTTTTTCATTTTTTTCCTCCATCCCTCAATATAAACAAATTATATTCCTAAAAGACTCACATAATGGACAACTATATTTCATCTCATTATCAGTCTTCCGAATTATTAATATAAAATGTGATCAATGTAAGAATAGCATTTATCTTTAACAGAAGCTCTCCCACAAACCTACTGATATCTTCTAGTTTAACACATTAACCAATTACTCCATTTATTCTCGAGCCAATCAAAAGCAAACATTCAACTATAACAAAACAATCTATTCCATGATTGTATATTTAATGTTAAAAAGAATTATTGCCCACACCCTTAATCAAACCAAATAATATACTGTCGTTAGCCTATAAAAAATTGAATTAGGAGTGTATATTAATGGAATATTATAATCGACAAATTCCCGGGCTTCCCAATCTTCCGTTTCCTGTTCCAGGATGGCCTGGAACATCAACAGGGTGGCCGAATACCAATACTGGAATGCCCGGTACACCGACAGGGATGCCAGGCACAGGTGGTTCACCAACTGGGGGCACACCCCCACCTTCACAGAATACGATTAATATGTATCAATATCTTCTACAAAACCCGTCAAAAGGCCAAGAGGTTCTAACATCAGGTACATGGGTTGGTTCAGGAACTGGAACAACTTTTGGGGTGGGCTGTGATAGACGCTGGACAATTATGCTTTTAAATAATGGTCGTTATGTATTAATGTGGGTCCTATCAGCAAGTCCATTTGGTAATACTACAGGCATCATTTTTCCCGCTTTTACTTTTGCCTCTTTCCCTACATCCAGTATATTAGCTTATAGTTGCTAATTATTAATGATCTAGACATATGCAAATACCACGAATCTCTTAATATGACGGCTAAAAGTCAACCATCTGTCCACCGATACGATAAGTAGATCACTAGCGGTGGATAGATATTTTCTCTCAAAGTAAATATCTATTATTCATAAACAGTGCCAATTAATTATAGACTTTCCTGATAGTTATTGGGACCTAAATTAAATTGTCACTGATGTTGAATAAAAAGCTAATTCATAGTATTTACATAGAAATTGTTATATATTTAACAGAATAACTTATATAGGAGGAAATATACATGCAAAAAATCCCTATTATTGTTTCTACCGAATGGTTATCAAGCCGACTTGATGACCCTAAATTAAGATTAATAGACGTAACTACCCTTATGAAACCCTTAGAAAATGGCAGTATCACACTCTCATCAGGTAAGGAATCATATGAACATGAACATATACCTGGGGCGGTGTATGCAGATTTAATATATGAACTATCTGATTCCACTTCTGATTTACCATTCACTGTTCCTGACAGAGATTATTTCATAGAAAAGATTTCAGAATTAGGAATCGGCGATCAGGATACTTATACGGTAATCTATGACCGAGGAGCGGTTGTTGGGGCTCCATTTTTTGCTCCATATTGGGCATCTCGGTTAAGATGGCAGCTTAAATATGAGGGCTTAGACAATATTTCCATTTTGGATGGTGGATTGCCAAAATGGATCGAAGAAGGTCGTCCTATCACTACTGATCGAACATCCTATCCAAAAGCTTCGTTTACAAGCTATAGAAAAGATCATTTATTAGTTACAATGGATGAGGTTTTAAAATCTTTAGATGATGATTCAGTTATTCTTATTAACAGTCTGTCTCCTGAGGATTTTCGCGGTGAAACTTACAATTATCCGAGAAAAGGCCATATACCAGGCAGTGCCAATGTATTCTTCGGATGCCACACTGATTCAACAACAAAAAATATTCTTTCCGATGAAGAATTGAAGGAAAACTTTGCAGATACCGGTGTATTTGATTCCAATAAAAAAGTAATTACCTATTGCGGCGGCGGAATCGCAGCTACCTGGAATGCTTTAATCCTAGAAAAATTAGGTGTGCAAAATGTCGCTGTTTATGATGGATCCATGAATGAATGGGCCTCCAAGCCTGACCTACCATTAGTAACTGGAAGTAAATGATAGATTAATTGATAAATAGAGAAGACCCTCAATTTTTTTTCAGTTTGGGGGTCTTTTATTCTAGGTTGCAAGGTTGTGTTGAGCATCGGCTGGATTTTGTATGGGTTTGGCTGGATTATTGGTCAGGGCGGCTGGATTATCGGTTAGATTAAACTGTTAGGAAGGATTCTTACTCAAAGATAAAGAAATATGTATGCAGAAAGATATTCCGAGAATGGAGTTGGGGATTTGAATAAAGATAAAACTTTAATGAATAATGGTTCTGCAACTTCAAAAGCTACTTCTGCATATTTAGATAGGCATGGAGTTATAAAAAGAGACCTTTATCATTTTTCAGTCTCTCCAATCGCCATTGGCACACATTTAGGCAATATGGATGAAACAGACTCAAGACTTTATCAAACTTCGATTGAATATGGATTGGAAAATGGAATCAATTTTGTAGATACAGCAATTAATTATAGAGGAATGCGATCAGAACGTGATATCGGCTTAGTTTTATCTCGTTTAATTGATAATGGAACAATAAATCGCGAGGAAATAGTGATTTCTACAAAAGCTGGAATTATCCCAGGAGATATTGATATAGGGCTTGTACCTATAGATTATTTACAGAAAATACTCCTAGATTCAGCAATAGTTGAAGAAGCCGATCTACATATCGTCGGAAATCAGCGACACGTTTTGGCTCCTTCCTATTACCAGTTCGCAATCGAACAAAGTAAGAAGCATCTCAGGATAAATACCATTGACATTCATTATATACATAACCCTGAACTCTCAATGATGGTACTAGGAGAGGAAGCTTTTTATAAACAACTCGAAGTACTATTTTTATTTTATGAGGAACAAGTATCCAAGGGGAATATTCGTTATTACGGGTTTGCAACCTGGAATGGATTATTATGTAATCCTAAAGAGAAAGGGTATATATCATTGGAGAAAGTTATGAAAACTCTAATAAAAGTTGTTGGAGTAAATCACCATTTCAAATTTCTACAATTCCCCTACAACAAAATCATTCACTATGCCAAAACAAGACGAAATCAACAAGTAAATCAAAAATATCATACTGTTTTAGAAGCCGCGAAGGAATTTGGCTTAACTACAGTGACCAGCGCTCCATTTAACTTGGGTAAATTAATTGATAGAGAAGCTACGCCAGACGATCATTTACTATCCATTTTGAGAGAGCAAAACATTAGCTCAGTAATGGTGGGGATGAAACATCTCAACCATGTGATTAACAATCTCAGATTAATACAGATAAAACATTAAAAATTGAAAAGGCATAAACCTGGTTTATGCCCCTTTTGCTCTTCTTATTTAAAGTAGTTTATTCTTCAATTCTTTCAATAATTGTAGCGTTCGCCATTCCTGCTCCCTCACAAATGGCCTGTAAACCATACCGTCCCTCTATCCGTTCTAATTCATGCATTAACGTAATCATGACGCGGGCGCCACTAGCTCCTAATGGATGGCCTAGTGCAATAGCTCCTCCGTTAACATTTAATTTTTCCAGGTCAGCTCCTAGCTCCTCCATCCAGCATAAAGGAACAGGTGCGAAAGCTTCATTTACCTCATATAAATCCATATCATTAATGGTCAAACCGCTCTTTTTTAATACCATTTTAGTAGCCTCAATCGGACCCGTAAGCATTAAAGTCGGATCAGAACCTATTACTGTTCTGGATATTATTTTAAAACGTGGTTTTAATTCCAATTCAATTGCTTTCTCTTTTGACATAATAAGGAGTGCAGCAGCCCCATCACTCATTTGACTCGCGTTACCCGCATGAATAACTCCGTTTTCTTTAAATACGGTTGGCAGTGTGGCCAGCTTCTCCATTGAAGACTCACGACGCGGTCCCTCATCCTGAGTAACCACAGTTTTAGTCCCGTCATCATTAACTACTTCTACTGGCATGATTTCTCGTTCAAAACGTCCTTCATCCTGTGCCCGGATAGCCTTTTGATGACTTTTAATTGAAAATTCATCTAGCTGATTTCGGCTGAATCCCCATTTTTCTGCTATTCTCTCTGCCGACAATCCCTGGTTAATTAATTCATAACGCGAGGAGAGTTCTTCACTCGGTTTTGCATGTAACCTATTTGAACCCATTGGTACGCGCGTCATACTTTCTACTCCGCCTGCAATTACAATATCCATATCACCGCTTAAAATAGCCTGTGCAGCAAAATGAACCGCCTGTTGACTCGAGCCGCATTGACGATCAATCGTTGTGGCAGGTACATGAATAGGGAAATCGGCCATCAGTACGGCTGATCTTGCAATGTTTATGGCTTGTTCTTCAACCTGAGAAACACAGCCAATAATAACATCTTCAACCAGACCACTTGAAATACCAGCTTTCTCGGTAAGCTTACGTAAAACTCCTGCAAGTAGATCGTCCGGACGAACTGAACTGAATACACCCTTTCTTTTCCCGACTGGAGTCCTGACTGCTTCCACTATAACCGCTTCTCTCATTAAAAGTCCCCCTTTGAATTCCTCTATGAAAATAAAAGTCAATTATTGATTACTAATGATTTCATGCTATACCTTTGATACATGTCCAGAGGATAATGTGTAGATCGCTTCCTCATATTCTTGTTGTAAATTTTTAATGATCAATTCTATTGGTTCACTATCTTTAATTGACCCCACTCCTTGGCCTGCAGACCAAATATCCTTCCAAGCTTTTGCATCATTTTCTTTACGAACCACATTCATTTCGCTTTTTCCAGGTAGATTGGCAGGATCCAATCCAGCTCTTTTAATGCTTGGGATAAGATAATTGGCATTCACACCACTAAAGGTATCTGTATAGATAATATCGCTGGCATTCGATTCAATTAACATTTCTTTATACCCTTCTTTAGTAACCGCTTCCAAAGAAGCGATAAACCGAGTACCCATATAAACAAAATCAGCTCCAAGCGCTTTTGCTGCTACGATTTCTTGTCCGTTTGATATACAGCCTGCCAAAATAATGATTCCATCCCAAAATTGCTTTACTTCAGCTATAAAAGCAAAAGGATTCAATGTACCTCCATGACCACCCGCGCCATTGCAAACAAGAATTAATCCATCCACTCCAGCCTCGGCTGCTTTTTTTGCATGCTTAATGCTTATAACATCAGAAAATACCAGCCCTCCGTATTCATGGACAATCTTAACCTCATTTACTGGTTTTCCAAGCGACGTAATTACGATAGGTGGTTGGTATTTCTTTATTAACGCTAAATCACTTTCATAACGATGATTAGTCGAATGAACAATTAAGTTTACTCCCCAAGGTGCTACTTTTTTGTTTGTATGTTCCTTTTGCAATTTCGCATGCCCTTCCTTTATTTCTTGAAACCATTCCTCCAATTGTTCCTCAGTTCGTGCATTTAAGGTTGGAAAAGTACCAATTACTCCAGATTTACAGCTTGCCAGTACCATTTCAGGAGTAGAAATAATAAACATTGGTGAAACAATAATCGGCAAAAAGGCTTGCTCCGTTAATTCTTTGACACTTTCTTTTCTCATTTGTTCTCCACCTCCAAGTATTTATCATTTTTTAAATTTACAAATAACATCTCAGTTTTGCAGTGAAATAAAATCATAATTTGAGAAAAGATTATGTAACACTTCAATAAAATACTGATAATAACAATCCTGCATCGGTATCAAAATTGGTCATTGAAGCAGACGCTATAACGTCATATAATACTTTTTCAACAACAGTTAGATATTTCCTTTAATTTAACCGTAAAATGCTTGCGCTTTCTGTTTAAATATCCATATACATAGTCCTGCCTTGATATTTGTCAAATACGTTATTCATAGGGGATAAAAAAAGAAGACTTCACCAGGAAGAAATATTCCTGATGAAGTCCTCTGAATAGGGTAACAGATAGCACTGGCTATAAATGATTAAAACCCAGGCCTAATGTTTCTTGTTCAATCCCTTTTTCCTCTGAATCTGATCGTCCATATATACAAACACCAATCCAATCATTGCCCGTGCTTATTTTTTTATTTTTGCCTCTTACTATGCCATAGGTCAAGTCAACTTTTTTAAGTAAGTCACCTACTTGAATGGTTCCTCTGCCGACCCCTTGTACTGCCTCTAGAATGGTATGATATAACGTATTTCGTTCATTGTATGATTCCGAATTTATAATTCCCTGTGTTTTTGCACTTGCTTCGATGACAGAGATAATTTTATTTAAGTCGATAGATCCTATACTTCCTACAGTATACTGGCAATTCTCCATGGTTAACTGCTTCTTTATCATTTCTCCCGCTTCATTGTTATGTAAGAGTACCAATAAAGAAGTTAACTTACCCATCGTGAAATCGTGATCCTGTATGATCATTCTTAGCACCCCCTCAGTTAATAAAGCAATTGCAATTGCCAAGTGAGAATAAAATGCTCTTACACCAGTTTAATAATCACAACTTAATATTTCGTTCATCAGTGCATTTTATACATGTAAACAAAGACATTCTTGAGAGCTAACTGTATTGAACACCTTTATCTCATTACTATATATGTATTTTAATTCGAATTGATTTATTTATTTTTTTCAATAAGGAAGGATCTTATTTAAAATGTTTTATTGAATCCCCTTTAAATTATAAATATGGAAACTTAAGGTGTTATTCATTCTGTATATGCAAAACAGACCAATTTGCTATGCAAATCAGTCTGCCTTTTCAAAATTTATTTTTTTACTGTTATTTTGAGTCCTGACCATTATATTTTCTTAATCGGGCCAAAATGATCTTCTAAAGCAACCTGCAGTATGCCGATTGAGCGTTCTAGCTCTTTTTTCATTAACTTCCGGTAAATTTCTAATTCTTCTTTCCCTTTGTCCGTTAAATAATAAATAAAAACTTCCTGAACATTCTCCTGCGGATCGCCGAGTATTTCGGTTCTCTTTTTTACGAATCCGGCTTTATACAATTCTTTATAGGTTTTATAAATTTCCGTATGGGTTGGCGAATAGCCAAATGGTTTAAATTTTTCTCTTAAATCATTTAACACCATGGAACCATAGTCCCTTGGATGAGAAGCAATCTCCAGTAGATAAAGCTTTAAAAATGCTTTTTGTTTTAATAAGAACCCTCTGTTCATTCCCCTCACCTCTTACATTAAACATCCCTTTTAATCTTATAGTATCAAATTTTTGCTTTCTTGGTTGGTTTTATGATTTTTTCTTGGTGGCTGGGTTTTTAGAGAAAACCATGAAGATTTGGAACATAGTTTATTTATTTCGTATCAATGAAAATATATGTTATTTTCTCTCATAAATAGTAATTATAAATGTTACCGGAGTTATTATACTTTTAGTGTTAATTCATTGAAGTTTATTATTTTAAAGTTAAATGAACCAATAAAAAAGCGGACCCGCATGCTTAAAGCATGTAGATCCGCGCGTTTCTTGTGGTTTGAATACAATTTTAATATAGCAATGACCGTTTATTACAGTCTTGTATCCCACTTATTGCACCAAACGTTTTCATTTGGTGTACCATGGAATTCAGATTCGCCCATGATTTTGTCAATCACGGCTTTGATTGTGATTTCAGTATCTTTGTATGCGTTAATATAGCATTTTACCATTGGTACATCAGTTAAATGCGTTGTGAAGTTCAATGAAACGAATACAGTTGGAACCTCATGTACATACCAAGGAATCTCGTTTGCCATTGCCGTTTTCCATCTGATGCGGTAGTTGTTTTCTGCACCATAACCAATGACATTGGCAAATACAAGTGCTGCATCTACTTCTTCACGGTATTTTAATGTAGGGCCTTTAACACGAGTGTCACCTTCGTTAACAGTTACTTCAAAGCCTCTGCTTTCAAGCTCTTTCACAATATAGTTAAGAGTTTTATCATCGCCTTCATAAATGCCGCCTTTTTCACCTTCTAAGAAATATAGGCGAATGCGTTTATGTGTTTCTGGGCGAATTGGCAGTTGATCCAATGTGTTTTTAACAAGCGTAATCCCTTTATCTGCAGCTTGTTTAGCACGCTCGATATGATCTTCACAGCCAATTACTTTTAAATCTTCTTCATTACGGAAAATAGAACCATCTTCTTTTGCTTTGTGCAAGCCAAGTGTCGCTTTGAATCCTAAGATTCTTTCTAATGCATCCTGAAGACGTTCTTCTGTAATGATACCGTTTTTGTATCCATTTAACATGAAATTGTAATCTTCATCAATATCGTTGAAGAACAAGAACATATCACAGCCTGCTGCAATGGATTGAGGTACATATTCTTCACGTCTCATTGCTGCTGTCATTCCAAGCATATGAGATGCATCAGTCAAAACTAGACCGTTGAAGCCTAATTTACCTTTTAGGAGACCATTAATTAATTCTGGCGCTAATGTAGCTGGCAGGATATCACGATCTTCCAATTCAGGTACCAATGCTTTTTGATATTCCGGCAAAGCAATATGACCAGCCATAATAGAGTGTACACCGTTCTCAATATGGTTACGGTATACTTCACCGAAGGATTTTTCCCATTCATCTACAGACAATTCATTTACGCCCATCACTAAGTGTTGGTCACGTTCTTCTGTTCCATCACCAGGCCAGTGCTTAATGCAAACACCAACATTGCTTTCTGTTAGCCCTTTAATGTATGAATTTGTGTGCTTGATAACCGGTTCAGCAGTTGTACCGTAAGCACGAGTATTTACGATTGTATTTCTCCAGTTTTTCAGGATATCCACACATGGGTCGAAGTTCCAGTTAACACCAACCGCATGCGCTTCACGACCGCTTACATAACCGGCATCAAAGGATACTTGTTCATCACCAGAAGCTTCACACATAGCAGCTGAGGCCACATATGTACCATCGTTTACCGCACCATTACCGCCGGCATCACAGTTCGCTGCTACTAGTAATGGAATTTTGGTATCCTTTTGAAGTTCATTGATAAGTGCTTGTACTTTATCGGAGGTAGCACCCATATAACGTGCTCCGCCAATATGGTATTTTTCAAGAAGCTCTTTGTTTGTGAAGCTGTTTCCGCTGAATTTATCATCACCAAAGAAGAATAGGTTAATGAATAACTGACCAATCTTCTCTTCAACCGTCATTCCGGCAATAGTATCCTGTACCCACTTGATATCTTCATCAGAAAGATTATAAGGCTTTGCCTTTAAATCAACTTTAGGCATCGGGATATTTTTAGCGATTTTTTGAATCATCTGTACTTCCTCCAAACCTTATTTTAAGTTATCGTTGAATTCCTTGATCAATTGTTCTTGGTATTCACCTGCGAAGCTGCCGTCCAAGAATTTAGCTAGAGCTTCATTTTGGAAACGATCCCATGAGAACTTTTCTTTACCAACAAGAATTGGGTAATATAGAACATCATTTACTTCTGCAGCAGATAAATCTCCAGGAGCATCACCGATCATTAATACACGAGTGTTCTCATAACCGAATTTTTTCAATTGCTCAATGCAGTACGCTTTTGTACCAGCTTCTTGGCCAAGCATAACATCAACATGTACGTTTAATTCATGTCTTGTCCATTCATCTAATACTGCTGCGCCATTTGCAGAAGAAACAATCGCTACATCAGCAACATTATTAGCTGCAGCTAAGCCTTCTTTAGCGCCTTCAACAGGTTTGTCGTTTCCAGCCAATTCATCTTCAATTGTACGGTTAACCGCATGGCTCCATTCTAAAGCTTTCTTTAATTGCTCATCATTTGTTTCAGCAATTGCTCTTTCAAGTGAAGGATTGGAAAGTTCATTCGTTGTTTCAGCCCATTTTTTGAAAGAAGTGATATCAGGCATTTCGATGCCTTCTTTTTCTAATGCTTCAAACGTAGCGACAACGCCTTTAAAGCGGTTGATTCCTCTTGTTCTTGTGTATAGGTTGATATCATTCCATACTTTAAGGAAATGATCTTTAATGTGGTGAAGATTCCATACGTCCACTGCACGCGGTCCAAACGCTTCTTCATGTTTTACACCCATTGTATCCATTGCGCAGCCATCGGAATCTACGCATACTAAAAAGTCTTTTGATTTAACAAATTCTTTGATGTTGTCCTTCATTCCTGACTCTCCTTCTATATTAATAAGCCGATACGAATTCTTAACGAAAAAGATCCGCATCGACTTATTTTAATCATTAGCGATTATTTTTATTTACTGCTTCCCATAAACCAATCAGGTAAGTAGCACCTAATGCACGGTCATATAAACCGTAACCAGGCTTACCAGTTTCGCCCCAGATCATACGACCATGGTCAGGACGGATTGGTCCTTCATAGTTGAAGTCTTTCATTGCTTTAATTACTTCATACATATCAACAGAACCATACTCAGATGGGTGAGCACTTTCTTCGAATGACATTCCGCCTGTTAATTTAACGTTGCGGGCATGTACAAAGTTTACGCGGTCTTTCTTACCAAAGTAACGAAGCATTTCTGGGAAATCGTTATCTGGGTGAGAACCAAGTGAACCGCTGCACATTGTTAAACCGTTATATGGGCTGTCATATAGGTTAACGAATCTTTCTAGGTTTTCTTTGTTTGTTATGATACGTGGTAATCCAAAGATATCAAATGGAGGATCATCTGGGTGGATTGCCATTTTTACGCCAGCTTCTTCTGCAACCGGAATGATTTCTTTAATGAAATACTCAAGGTTTTCCCAAAGTTTTTCATGATCAACATTTTTGTAGTGATCAAATAATTGTTGCAGGTCTTCTTTTTTATAGCTGGAATCCCAACCTGGTAAAGAAAGTTCACCTGTTAATGGATCCATTTTCTTAGCTACTTCTTCTTCGAAGATAAGAGCTGTAGAACCATCTGGAAGACGGTATTCTAAATCTGTACGTGTCCAGTCAAAGATTGGCATGAAGTTGTAGCACACAACAGGGATGCCAGCTTTACCAAGGTTACGTAAAGTTGTTTTGTAGTTCTCGATATATTTATCACGAGTTGGCAAACCAATTTTGATATCTTCATGAACCGGTACACTCTCGATAACAGAGATGTGCATACCAGCATCTTCTACAGTCTTTTTCAATTCTTCGATTTTATCCATCGGCCAAGCTTCACCAACCGGGATATCATAAATAGCTGTTACAATTCCTTTCATACCTGGAATTTGACGGATGTACTCCAAAGGAATACTATCAGTTTTTCCATACCAACGGAATGACATTTCCATAGTAAGTTTCCTCCTAAAAATTATTGAAGATCTATATTAAAATAGTTCTTAGCGTTATTAAAGCAGATGTTTTCAATTAAGTTTTGCAGCAATGCCGGATCATTTGGAATCTCGCCAGATTCTACCCAAGTACCAATTAAGTTACATAGAATGCGGCGGAAGTATTCATGTCTGCTATAGGAGATAAAGCTGCGTGAATCTGTCAGCATCCCTACAAAATGACTTAATAATCCTTGATCAGCCAGAGCTGTCATTTGGCGAATCATGCCTGGTTTAGTGTCATTGAACCACCAGCCAGAACCAAATTGGATTTTACCTGCGATTCCTTCTTCGTTTGTTTGGAAGTTTTGAATCGTTGTACCAATCAGTTCGTTGTAAACAGGATTCAAATTATACACAATTGTTCTAGGCAGGGAATCCCTGATTTCTAACGCGTCTAGCAGCGCATTTAATGGTGCGGCTACTTCGCCTTGATCACTAATGGAGTCAAAGCCTGCATCAGGTCCTAATCTTTTGAACATTTTTGTGTTGTTATTGCGGATTGCACCAAAGTGAAGCTGCATTGCCCAGCCTCTTTCTGTGTAGGCTTTTGCAAGAGCAATCAAGATGGCTGTCTTGAATTTATTTTCATCCTCCAGGCTTACAGCTTTACCACTGCGTCCAGATTGATAAATTCCATCTAATTCGCTTTCATCGAATTCAGCAAATGGAACCTCAGATAAACCATGGTCAGAAATTCTGCAGCCTTTTTCGTGGAAATATTGAACTCGATCTAATAGAGCCGCAATATAATCCGCATAAGTTGCTAATGATTTGTCAGCAACCTTTTCAAGAGTCTCCACGAATGGAACGAATGTAGCTTTATTGATTTCCAATCCTTTGTCAGGTCGGAATGAAGGAAGAACCTTCACTGGGAAATCAGGCAATTCAGCGATTTGTGCATGATACTGAAGATCATCCGTCGGCTCATCTGTCGTGCCAATTACTTTTACATTTGAGCGTTTAATGAGTTCGCGAACAGAAAAATCATCTTGCTGCAACAATTCATTGCAACGGTTCCAAATGCTTTCCCATGTATGTTCGTTTAATAATTCTTCAATACCGAAGTAGTTTTTTAACTCGATATGAGTCCAGTGATACAAAGCGTTTCCAACTGTATATGGAACCGTTTTAGCCCAGGCTTCAAACTTCTCCTTCGGATCTGCATCACCAGTAATATACTTTTCAGCAATACCATGCGCTCTCATGGCTCTCCATTTATAATGGTCACCTTCGAGCCATAGTTCAGTAATATTTTTAAATTTACGATTCTCTGCAATATCCTTTGGGGATAAATGGCAGTGGTAGTCGTAAATTGGCATATTCTTAGCGTATTCATGATACAACTTCACAGCTGTTTCATTTTGCAATATAAAGTTCTCATGTATAAATGAACTCATCAGCTTTACCCTCCTTTATGTAGCAGGTCTTGATTATTTATTTTGAAGTGTTGCTAAATGGTCCATAAACTCTCTTGCAACTGCTTGGACAGAGCTGTAATCTCCATCTTTCACATTCTTCGTTAAGGCACTTCCGATACCTACTGCAAATGCACCTACTTCGATCCAATCAGCAAGATTATCCTTGCTTACACCGCCAGAAGGCATCATTTGAACATGTGGAAGTGGTCCGTGTACATCCTTAATGAAGGATTTGCCAAGAAGGCTTCCAGGGAACATTTTGATAACATCAGAACCGTATGTAACAGCCTCCATTACTTCCGTTACAGAACCGCAGCCTGGTAAGTAAGGAACACAGTAACGATTACACATTAAAGAAATATTTTTGTCGAAGTGTGGGCTTACGATATAGCGTGCACCCTTCATAATAGCCAGACGAGCTGTAGCTTCATCTAATACTGTTCCTGCACCGATGATCATGTTGTCATCATTCATGCTTGCAAGTTCAGCAATAACATCTCCAGCATCAGGTGTTGTAAACGTAATCTCTAAAGAACGAATACCGCCTGCATATGCTTGTTTAGCGATTTCAACAGCTTCTTCTTTTGTTTTCCCACGAACAACCGCTACAACATAGCCTTTGCGCATTTCATTTAATACTTCAAATTTTGGTAACATATCATTCACTCTCCAGTTCTCGAGTCGATATCAACATAACAAATAGCGATAGTTAATCGCTATTTGTTTGCTATTTTTTGAACAGATTAAACACCGGAATATGCAGAGAATGCACCATCAACCGGGATAATTACACCATTTACAAAGCTGGATGCTTCATGGCTTGCAAGATATAACATTGTTCCAACAAGCTCTTCCGCTTCACCAAAACGATCCATTGGAGTATTGCGAAGGATTTTCTCAGAACGCTCAGTGTAAGAACCATCTTCGTTTTTCAATAATTTTTCATTTTGTGCTGTAACAAAGAATCCAGGAGCAATTGCATTAACGCGGATTCCCACTTTGGACATATGTACAGCCAACCATTGTGTAAAGTTACTTACTGCAGCTTTCGCACCGCTGTAAGCTGGAATTTTTGTTAATGGTGTGTATGCATTCATAGAAGATACATTGATGATTGTTGCACCTTTACGATTTACCATATCACTTGCAAATTCTTGAGAAGGTAATAGAGTACCCAAGAAATTCAAGTTGAATACGAATTGAACTCCTTCTGGATCTAAATCGAAGAAAGTGATTGTATCTTTCAATTGACCATTCAAATCTTCTGGGAATAAATATTCTTTAGTAGTAGTTCCAAGTGGATGGTTACCACCAGCACCATTGATTAAGATATCGCAAAGACCTAGTTTTTCTTTTACAACTGCATGAGCAGCTTTCAAGCTTTCTTTGTCTAATACGTTAGCCTCAACACCAATTGCATTTCCACCTTTTTGGCGAACTTCTTCAGCTTTTTTTTCAGCCGCTTCTAAAGCACGGTCAAGAATGGCAACTTTCGCTCCACATGCAGCCAAAGCATCAACAAATGCTCCGCAAAGGATTCCAGCGCCGCCTGTAACAACTGCAACTTTATCTGTTAAATCAACTTTAAAAGGTAAAGTAGTCATTTCGTCATACCTCCATATATTTGCATTGAATTTTGAAAAACACTATGTATACGTGTTATTGCATGCTTGTATACTAGCATACTTGAAGAGTTATATCAATAATTTATTTTTCTAAATTTGAACATAACTCATACTTAAATGCTCATTACTTATGATGCTCCATCCAAAGCAAAGTATGTATTTTCCGTGTTTCTTTTTCAGTTTCTAACAAAAAAAGATAGCTCCCGTTTCGGAGCTATCTCTTTACTAATTATTTTTTACGTCTTTCAGCAATATCAATTGCAAGTTGCTCTGTACGTTTCTTGTTTAATGGGTACAAGAACATTAGGATTAAGAAAATAACTGCATAGAACAATGCTGGTGCTAATGTACCAAGTGCATGAATTCCATTTAACGTACCTTCTGTTTGTGTCTCAAGTGCTGCATTGTAACCAACTGCCGCGATCAAGAAACCGCCAAGTCCACCAGCAACCGCTTGACCTACTTTACGAGCGAAAGAGTAAACGGAATAGATTGTTGCATCTTCACGTAGACCTGTTAAGAACTCATGGTAATCAATAACATCCGTTACAAACGCCCAAATTACAACGTTTAAGAATGCTGTACCAAACATACCAAGTGCTGCAATCCATACAAATGTCATTGCATCAATATCTTTCAGCATGAATAGTACGAAGTAAATGATAGCCGCAAATCCCATACCAATAGAAGCAATTTCTTTTTTACCGAAACGAGCAACTAATGGTTTAACCATTGGCATTGCAATGAAAGAAGTAACTGTTGTCATAACACCAACAAGGCTTAGTGCTGCAGTGCTAGTGAAATAATCTTTAAATAGGTAAACGTTTACTGCCCCCATAAGCATGCTGTTTGTCATGAATAATAAGGATGCAGTTAAAATCCAAATAAGTGGTTTGTTTTGACCAATCGCTTTAAGAGTTTTACGAAGATCCATTTTTTCTGCGTCATTTGTTTCAGGAACGATACGTTCAGTTGTTAATTTGTAGCAACCGATGTAGCAAGAAATTGCCAACACACCAAATATACAAGCAGCCATGAACATACGGTTTGCATCGATTTTGTTATCAACAAAGACAATCATTGGTCCGACTGCATTGATGATCAAGCTCGCAAGCATCATACCAGCTGTTCTGTAAGTAGATAAAGAAGTACGTTCAACAGGTTTATCTGTCATAACAGAAGCCATAGATCCGTAAGGAATATTAACTGTACTGTACAAAGTACCCCAAACGATATATGTTACGAACGCCCATGCCAGATAGAATCCGTCGCCCATACCAGGAATTGTAACGAACATTAAAACTCCTGAGAAAACTAACGGGAATGACATTCTTAAAACCCATGGTCTAAATTTACCATTTTTAGTAGGTTTTCTTGTGTCAATAAAACGTCCCCAAGTTACGTCTGCTACTGCGTCCCATAAACGAGCAGCCATGAAGAGCGCACCAACTGTCGCTGCATTGATGCCAAAAATATCGGTATAGAATACCATTAAGTAAGCACTTACCAATAAGAAGAAGAAATCGTTTCCAAAGTCACCTAATAGGTAACCAATTTTATCCCTCATGCCGAATGGACGAACATTAGGATTAGAATTTCCTTCTGGTGAGCCTTGTTTTTTCAAAGCTTCTGCACTCATTTAAATACCTCCAAATACATTATGTTATAAATGACGAAAATACCGCCAAGCAGGTTCAAACACTTACACTCCATACTTCCATCAATCTCCTGAAAACTGTAAAGGCTACTCTAACAGGTAGTATATACTTACTCCCAAATTTTATTTACATTTCTTTTGCTCATCATTTCACAAAATGAAGTAAAATAAAATGTTGGATTTAATTTGTTCTAAAACTGATTATTAATATTTCGTGTAAAAATAGATTATAATTACTATTGCTCATCATTTCACAAACAAGAGTAAAATAAATGTTTGAAACTCCTTCTTGGTTCAAACTGTGTTTCGTTCATTTACACTAGTATACTAGCATGCGCATGATGAGATTAAAAGACCTTTTTTAAATTTTTTTGGAGGTAAAATAAACCAAACCTAATTTGTCTGTTTCCGTTTCATTCTGGAAGCTTTAAAAAGGTACAACCCGAGGAGAAACGGACTTACGTTTTTCTAGATTGTAAAGTGTCAAATTACTTTTCACCCTCATTTCTCCCGCTTATCTTCGCTTAACTAAATGAGAAGCAATAAGAAATACTTTTAGAAAAGCTCACAACAGAGCCTCTGATTTAACAGGATGCAAAATGTTAATAAGAAGTACTAGCTGAAATCCAAGTGTAATTTCCATAAAGTGCAAATTGTTTGACTTGTCAGAATGGAGGCGTAATATCAAATTATCATTTAAATTTGGAGGTGAAGGTTACTGTCACTCTATAGTAGCCGATAGTTATCATGAAATATCTAGTCTTATGCTCGCAAATCCTTGTTCTTTTTCTTTTTTATTATATCGGTGTATTCATACAAGAGCTGCTTAGCATTCCAATCCCCGCAAGTATTATTGGGTTATTATTACTATTAGTCTGCTTGAAATTCAAAGTAATCCCGGTTGAATACATTAATCGTGGAGCTGGTTTTTTAATTGCTTTCTTGCCTTTGTTATTTGTTCCTATCTGTATCGGTATTATAAAGTATCCCGAGCTGTTCTCCTCTAAAGGGATCATCATTATGTGTGTCGTATTTATTAGTACAATCATTACCCTGCTGATATCAGGAGGAACAAGCCAGATACTCGAAAATTCTGTGAACAAGCGAAAGGATCAAAATAAATGGAGAAATTACTGATTGCAATTTCGATTATTATTATAACTGTCATCATATTTCTTTTATTAAATAAACTGTATATCCGATTTTCCTTTCCATTTCTTTTACCAATCTTAACAACAACCATTTTAATTGTTTGCATCCTTTCATTTTTTAATATTTCTTATGATACATATATGATTGGCGGAGATTGGATTAATCAATTACTTGGTCCCGCAGTAGTTGCATTGGCTTTTCCGCTTTATAAACAACGGAAAATGCTAAAGGATCATATATTCGTCATTTTGGGAGGTGTCTTCCTTGGGGTATTGGCAGGAATGGTCAGCGGGCTTCTATTTAGTAAACTTGCTGGTGTTGCCGAAAAGATGGCCGTTTCTATATTGCCAAAATCATTAACTTCACCGGTTGCTATACAAATATCAGAGGAATTAGGAGGGGTTCCAACATTAACAGCTATTTTTGTCATGATAGCAGGTCTAACTGGGGCTATTTTAGGACCGCTTATTTTAAATCTGTTCCACATCACAAATCCCGTAAGTAAGGGGATTGCTTTGGGCAGCGCATCCCATGCAATCGGTACCTCAAAGGCTTTTGAATTCGGTGAATTAACCTTTTCCATGAGTTCTATCTCCATGACATTAAGTGCAATTTTTGGTTCCATTTTAGGCCCAATTATCATGAACCTATTTATTAATTAGGAATAAAAAGTCCGTTTTTGCTGTAACGGACTTTTTATATACTTTGCGCTACCTCTTTAATCCCGTAATTTTCGTTCTCGATTTGCTTTACCCTTTCGCTGCATTCCTGTAATTGTTGATTCAGTTTGATAAGCTCCTTCTCATATTTATTTTTAATCCTATTCTCCGTTTCAATCATGAGATCTATATCCGACAGTTCCTTCTGTATTTGTTTAATTACAATTCGATCAGTCCGTTTAAAGTCACTGTCCGAATCTAAAATGTCTTTGACTAAGCTCTCCAGAAGCTCGTCCACTTTTTTCTCTTTACCAAACTGATCAAGTGTCACTGACATATTCAGCAATTTATTAGTAAATTGTTTTATTAAACTGGTTTCCAGTATCTCATTGCTTTTTGATGCGGCTAATTGGTTTAATGTTTTTTGGATTTTAAAGTACTCAGTACGATGTCTTTCAAAGCTTTCGTTTATCGTCAACTCATTTATATCTATAAAAAGGAGGGTAGATTTAAGCTTATATATTTCAATATTCAAACGTTCCTGAATATGATTTTTTTGATATGAAAATTCGTTTATTCTTTGCCGTGATTTTTGGACATGTGTACTCATTTCGATATGTTTCATTTCTAATAAGTCAGAATGATACTCCAATTGACGGTATTCCTCTACTCTTCTCTTCCATTCATCCAGGAATAAAACAGGACTGGATACAGATTTTTCATCACATAAATACGTTAAGGTAATCTGCATAAGGATATAAGGCAGTAGCCTTTTTTTTATAGCCTGTTGCTGATAGTTTATTTGAAGGACTCTGCCGCCAAAGACATAGGGTGTAATAAAATATGGAGAAGTTAATAATTTTATCGTAGGGGAAATATTTTCTTGATTGATTAATGGGATATTCATTGGAAGTTTTTCATTGTAGTTCATTAATAGCTTTGTGAACATATCAAAAAATGAAGGAAGACTAATATTTGATACCTGAATTAATAAAGTGGATAATTCAATTTCCTTAAAAACCTCAATTGATAAATAATTTACAGGCAATTGTTGAAGCAGGATCCATTTTTCATCCTCTGAGAGTTTAAATATAAATTCATATATAGTGTTTAAAAAATCCTGCTGATCCTCAGCGGAAAGATTTTGAAAGCGATATTCCACCTCATAAAACAACTGTCTGAGCTGATAGTGAATAATGTGGTGAATCCTGGTAAACTCAATTTGCTCCTTCGTATTTTGGAGGAATGATTTCTCCTGATTTATATATATTTGATATATTTTGTTAACAATTTCTTCACATTGATTATCCACATGGGAAGCCTCGCTATAATCCATGCCTTCAAGTGCTAGTGTTTTATTCATTTCCTGAAACAAACTGACCTGTAATGCTTCATCTGAGAGATGATTATATTCGTTGGTTTTTTCAAGAAGGTAGTTTACATAATCTACATTATGTTTCCTTGAAACGATTTTGTTGAAATTAAATGGGATTAGTTTTTTTAGATTTATATTTGTTAATAAACTATAAATGATTCGTAAATCGGTTCCTTTCAACGAATAGATACTGTTGGATAATAAAGTTCCATCCATAATACTCACTCTCCCGACCTTAACGGATAGAAACATTTTAACATGGAAATAGTTGTTAATATACGTGTGAATGTAAATCTTTTCAATTTAATTAAGATTGATAAAAGTGTATTTCATAAATAGAGGGACAGAAAATGGTTTAATTTCGAGATTTGTTGAAGCATGACTAATCACTGCATAAAAAAAGCATCCTATCCCTAACTGATCTGACCCAAGAAAGTTAGACATATGTATTTAGGCTACTTCAAGGACCTGAGTTCGGTATTCCACCGGGCTTAGGTCTTTTAATTTTGATTTCATTCGTTTGTTATTATAATAGTAAACATATTCTGCCAGCTCTTTCTCAAAATGCTCCATACTGTCGAATTCTTGTAGATAAAGTAGCTCGGATTTTAATAAGCCAAAGAAATTTTCTATGACTGCATTATCTAAACAGTTGCCCTTACGGGACATACTCTGTGTGATCTTATGTTGCTTTAATATTCGTTGATATTGTTTCATTTGATAGTGCCACCCTTGGTCCGAATGAAGAATGACTTCATCACCAGGTTGAAGACGAGCTATTGCTTGTTTTAACATATCGTCAACTAATTTATACACCGGTCGGCTCATCACCGAATAGGCAATAATTTCACCGTTACACAAATCTAGTACTGGCGATAAATAACGTTTCTCACCAAACAGATGAAATTCTGTCACGTCTGTTACCCATTTCTCATTCATGTTTTCTGCTTTAAAATCCCGTTGTAAAATGTTTGGTGCAATTTTCCCGACGTTCCCCTTATAAGATCGGTATTTTTTCATTCGAACTTCGCATTTAATGCCCATTGCATTCATCAATCTATTAATTGTTTTTGGATCATGATGGAAACCATATTTCTTTAATTCTTATGCATTCTCCATTTCCAGTTGCTTTATACGTGCTTCAAGTTCTTCTACAGATCCTTCAGCCGGTACAGGCTTCATTGTTTTTTTCGTGTTCTTTTTCATGGATGATTGCCCCTTTTTCTTAGAAACAAGGGCTTCATAACCGCCAATTTCAAACTTCTTCTTCCAATTTCGAATCATGCCTGGAGATGAAATGTTAAATATCGCAGCTGTGTCAATTGAAGATGTACCTGTTTCGTTCATATAATTTAGTACACTCATTTTATACTCAGCAGAATAGTTTGTATAGGGTTTTAAGAATGCCTCTATACCGTTCGCTTGATAAAGGCGAACCCAGTCACCGATAACCCGTGTTGTAACACCAATATCTTTCGCAATTGCATTCATGGTTTCATATCCATTTACATAACGTTGAACTGCTTGGATCCTTTGTTCAACAGTTAATTTTGCCATAAAAAAAACCCCCCGTAAAAATTAGATTAGTGTCTAACTTTTACGGGGCAGTTCAAACGGTTACATGGATGCTTCATTATTTCGCTTCTAGTAAACTTAAACATCATCATTCATTTTCTTTGAATGTTCAGCACAAACCTCCATCGCTTTAATGACAGAATTTCTGAATCCATGTGCCTCCAGTTCTGTGATCGCAGCAATCGTTGCACCACCCGGGGAGCAGACTTGATCCTTCAGTTCTGCTGGATGAATCCCTGTTTCCAAAGCGAGCTGTGCCGAACCCATAATGGTCTGTTCAGCCATTCGATAGGCTTTTTTTCGATCTATACCTAATTTTACAGCTGCATCTGCCATAGCTTCAATTAACACAAAAATATAGGCTGGAGAAGAACCGCATAAAGCAATAAACGCTTCGAAATCATCCTCCTTAAGAATTTCATATTCTCCAAACACACTAAATAAACGGCAAATTTCCTCTAACTCTTCACCTGTGACATGTTCATTTGGACAAATAGCTGTCATTCCTGCATTCACCAGGACAGGAGTATTAGGCATAGACAATATAAATTTCGACTCTGCTCCAATCCACTCGCCCATTTGCTTTATTTTAATTCCAGCAGCAATCGAAATAAGAATCTTCTTATCAGTAACATATTCTCGTATCTCTTTAATGACCTCTTCATATTGGTTCGGATTAACTGCTAAAAAGATTATATCTGAATTTTGGACAACTTCTTTATTGTCCAGGATTGTATGAATCGGCCACTTTTTAGAAATAGCAACCTTTGATTCTTCTGAGCGCACAGATACCAACAATTGATCAGCGAGTTTTGGATTACTGTTGATCAAAGAACCAACCATCGCTTTCCCCATATTTCCACAGCCAATAAAACCTATTCTTTTATTCATGCTTCAACACCTATTCTTCCTCATTTGACACTATTCTAACATAAAACAAGTAAAAAATAGAAAATTAGGATTAACATGCTTATTCATAAGCAGCTATGTATTTTCCGCAATAAGTTTCTTTTCATAATGACCTAGTGCTAGCAGAGGAAAAATATAATTATAGCTTTCATAAATGATATAAAAACCACCCCGTAAACCAAGACCTGTTGGATACCTGTTTGCATTTGGATGGTATAACTCTTCGTTTATTAAAAAGTTAACCCCTTTCTGTATACTTGGTGAAGTTGCCCGTTTAACTGCTAAGAGGGCGTCCAATGCCCAGGCTGTTTGGGACGGAGTACTGTAGGACAATGGTATAAAACGTTCTTTATCTGCACTCATACAGGATTCTCCCCACCCTCCATCTTTAAGCTGGATAGACTCCAGCCATCTGATTGCTTTTTGGATAGAAGGGTGCTCAGGCTTGATTCCGATTGCACATAATCCTGTCACTGCTGCCCACGTACCATATATATAACAAACACCCCATTTTCCATACCAGCTGCCATCAGACAATTGCTCTTTCAGAAGCCAGGCAGCCGCTCGTTTAATGAAGGAATGATCATGGGTTAATCCAGTATAATTACCCATGAATTCTAAAACACGACCTGTCAAGTCTGCAGTAGAATCGTCAATGATGGCATCCTTTGCATTTTCAATTGGCAGATACGCAAATAAGGAATTATAGGCATCTTTTTCAAAGGCACCCCATCCTCCATCCTTATTTTGCATACCCTTCAAATACGAGAAACCTTTTTTCCAAGCAAGATTTGCTTGTTGGTTCACTTTACTTTGCATTGTTAATGCTCGTAAACCAGCACTTGTATCATCATTATCCGGTATATAATGATTGCTATCGGAAAATCCCCATCCCCCAGCAATCACGTCTGGAGCATGTACTATCCAATCCCCTCTCGTGTTTTGTTGTTTTTTCAGCAAATACGCATTTGCTCGTTCGATAACAGGATGAGTTGTCTTTAACCCAGCTTCTTGTAAGGAATAGCTCAATAAAGCTGTATCCCACACCATGGACGGAGAATTTTGCAAATGAAGGCCATATGGTGTATCTGTTAAATAGCTCTTCATCCCTTCCACCGCCTTAAGAATAATCGGTGAGTTTCGTTTATACCCCAAAGCAAGTAAAGCATAGATCATATAACAGGTAGCTGAACTATAACTATACAATGTCCCATTCTTTTCAATCCGGTCAATCATCAGTTTTTCTGCAGATTGATAGCCAGCTTTTTGCCAAGAGGATGGAGAAAAATCAAGGGACTTTAGGTGTTTAATCAATTGATCGGTCTGAAAAAAGCGTTCCTCTCTAAACCAACCTCCTTCCTGCCCATTAAAGAAACTCGTATCAATTCCCTTGTGTTTATGCATAAAGCGTTTATTCATGCAGATGGTCATAGGAGTTAAATGCACTCTGGCGTAGTTACTGCATTGATACATGTTAAAAGGTACATGGGGCGGAAGCATAAAATAACTCATCGGAAAATGAAAAAAGCTTGGATACTTATACATTCCGTTGACTGCGAGCATCATTTTAGTCATAAAGTGAAATTTTGACACTCCACCATGCTTATTTATAAACTGTTCAGCTCGCTTCATCTCCTCATCCATCCGAGTAAAATTGCCTGTAACCAGCAGAGCTGTATAAGATTGAACGGTGGCAGATAAATTACCATCCTTCTCATCCGGATAGATACTCCAAGACCCATTGTCATTTTGAGTGCGCAGCAGCCTTTTCACTAATTGATGCATTAATTCTTCTTCCTCTATTCCTAAGGTCCGTATAAGTAAGATCATAAAACAATCCGTTAATGAAGAACCTTCAAAATTGAATGTCCAAGATCCTGACTGATTTTGTGTTTTTTCTAACCATTTTATCTTTGAGTCTATATATTTTCCAACTATGGATTTTGTCATTTCTTATCACCCCAACAAACTATTTAGATTCGCATATTGCACTAAAATTACTAAGGGGGATCACAATCGATTCATTTTTTATTGAAAAATCGCGATAATATCTCATACAACCCGCATAGGCTGCTGCACTTTGTTCATCTGTCTGATAACCTCTCATAAAAAGCGCTTTATTGGCCTGAATGACTTCAGCTTCCGTCATGGTTTGTAAGTGCCCATCTGTCTCTTTAATTATTTTTATCAATTCTTTATATAGGGTTTGAGGGATAGAAGCAGCTTTCCTTTTTACAGGCAGAGAAGTTGATTGAATGTCGACAATGATAAATCTGGGGAGTTTTTCTATTAAATGATTGTTTGTAAGATCCTTAAATCCATAATAAGCACCTATTGCTAACAAGCTGCTTTCAACCGAAAACGTAACGATGTCAGGTTGTTGTCCTAACTGCTCCCATATCTCATATGCATATGTTTTTGCTCCCTCAATCATATAGGGGTGAAAATCGGGTAAAATAAAATTAGTTGCAGCAGATTCTTGATCAGAAGCAAAATCGCTTACTCTGACTCCTTCATTTCTATGTGCATCCACCAGCTGACATGATGTATTTTCAGGTAAAGCTAACTCACAGGCAATTTGAGCATGTTTTGCATATTTAGCAACCGATAGACTCATACAAGTCGCCTCCGTTATAAGGATGTTTTGTATCGTATTCTCTAGTAACTTAGTCACTAATAATGCTGAGCATCTATCTATATAAGACTGGCTTGGTAAAGTATTTTCTAATTTTAAATAGATTTGCTGATTGTCCGAGTCCAATTTATCGAGGACGGTATTCCCCTCACCTAATGATACCTTCTCCCATGCACGTTTTTTTGCTTGTACTGATACTCCTCGATAGTACTTCCACATCGTCTGGTTCTCACCATTAATCCAATTATCCTTAAAAATACTATTACTTGTTTTGATGATTAACAGCCCACCGCATGTACAACAATTTTTATCCGGTTCCTCCATGAATAGCTCCTGGCAATCTACGCAAATAAATCGAATTTCACTCATTCCTGCTCCTCTCGTTAATCAGTTAATCAACATATTAAGATGGAAAAGTTTGCTTTTTTCATTTATGATGATGGTAAGAGAATATGGAGGCGATTAGATGATTGATGTATTTCATGGCACCTCTACTACCAATTATGAAAAAATTCTAGATAAAGGCCTTACACTTGGAACCTCGTTCAGTCATGGCAAAAAGCATGGTGATGCTATTTATGCCACAACTCGTAAACATTGGGCTAAGAAGTTTGGACCAAACATTATAGAGTTTCACGTCAATACAGATCACTTCTTATTTATTGAAGATGAGGACTATGCTAAATTATATGATTCATTTACCAATGAATTCGTACAACCTTACGAAACGATAAGTGCATATATATACCATAAACAATTCGATAGAATTCGTAATTTATCTAAAGTTAATAACAGAACAAACATTAAATTATTTATTAGAGATACTGAATTTAAAATAGGCAGCTTGCTTCGCGAAATGCTCACTTCTAACGGCTACAAAGGTATTGTTATCTCATCAGAAGATAGTAAAGGTCCATTTTTTGATCTGACAATTTATGACCTTAGCTGTATTAGCATGTAAACCACCTCCATCTACCTATTCGAGAAACCTCACCAATTTCCTTATGGCGTTTTTTTAAAAACTGTTCCCTGGTTCCAGGCTGAATGATAAGTTTTTAGATACTAAATGTTTAAATAAGGTTAATTTCAAGAATATGTATATATTCTGCAAATTAAAGTTGTTATAATATTAACCAGAATACATAAACTTTCGAAAAAGATCGGAGGAGATTTGTTGGCTAAACAGCATTCATTAACTGAATACCTTATTCCAGGCAGTCTGTTAACCGGCCTTGGAATTGGACTATCCATTGGATCTCCAGGTGTAGGGTGTCTTGTTGGTTTGGGCGGTGGCTTCCTGTTAACGTCGATATTCAATATTTTTCTGGATGGACAATCCAAACTATTAGGGATGGAAGAACTCGAACAAAGAATCAGTAAACTAGAAGAGAACGCAAAAAAGAACGGATGAATGGTGAATAGTCGCACCATCTTCGTTCTTTTTGTTTGTGACTATTTAAGTATGGTTTTAGCAAATCACTCAATTTCCTTGAACCTTGGTTAAATTAAAACTTATTTCGAGAATGGATTTATAACGGTCCAGCCATATCCTTCAAACAACTTCGTAAGCATCCAAAGATGATCATTTCCAATTAAAAGGAAAACGCGTATGTCAGAATGAAGGGGTATGGTTTCAACAATATTCTTAAATATCATCAATTCTCTTTCAAACCATTTGTTTATAAAATTAAAACCAATCATCTTACCATTTTCATCGTTCACCTCTACAAAAGATAAATATAGTTTCTCTAATTCTTCGATATACTCTCTATTGTTCAGTCTTTCATAGGAATTTATTAATTTAACCTCATTATTAATCTTTGGGGTTATTTCGTTTAATAAATTTATTTTATCTTGAATACCCGGATAACAAAGCTGGATGGTTTTATGAAAATACATCATATCCTTATGAGTCAGTTGACCGCCCCAATTCACCGCATACACTCGTTTGTGCTGCAGTTTTTTCCCTAACCGAAAACCGATTTGTTGAATTTCATTCATTAAATAATGGCCATTTAAATTTATGTAATCCTCATTCAGTTCTTCATTTTGAAACTTATCCCACTCTAAAGCTATTGTTGAAGGCTTAAATTCAGCTAAGTAATCAACCAATTCAACGATTTCATGCTCTTTATTTGTTACTATTTCTACATCTTGCTCTAGATGAAAAGTCCCTAAAAGAATGAGTTCTTTCTTCAATAAGATCCTCCCCCTCTCTTATTTTCTATATTTATTGCTGGCAATAACCCTTGATTTAAAGAAAGATTCCCCTAATTATGTGATTTTTGTTCAAAAAGCAATCTATTCGAAACTTTACTTACTCAACTCTCGGTTATACACTTCGAACAATTTTTCCACCGAAATACCATTGATTTTCATACCTGTTATCTCACTTTCCGTAATTTCCAGATTACTGAGGTCACAGTTCCTAATCTTTGATCCTTGAAGGTCACATCTTTCAAAGGATATCGGATTTTTGTCATCTCCAAGATTTGTATCCATAAATTTGGTTCCTGCCAGGGTAACTAATCTCATTTTAGTAAAGGAAAAGTTTAAATCTGCAAAATAGGATTGCTTTAAATTTATGTTTTGGAATTTTGACTGACTAAGATTACAGTTACTGAATTGAGTACTTCTCAAGTTACTATTACTAAAAGAACTCTCTTCTAAGTTAACTTGGTAACATTCTGTATATGCCATACCGCAATTTTCATATTGTTTATTTGAAATATCATGATGTTCTACCAAATTCTTAGATTTTGTCAAACTCTCTTTCCTCTTTATATAGCAAAACTCATCTTCCGACTTAAAGGTCGATTTATAGCCCAATTTCTCGTAAAAATGGTGATTATTAAGCTGCCTGCTGGATGTCTCAAGGTCCCATATTCTTACGCTTGGAAATATCTCCTCAATTAATTCCATTACTCTGGAACCGATTTTAAGATTCTGAAAATCCGGATCAACGTATATGCGGTCTATCCTTCCATATGATTTACCGGTAATCGTAACGATAACTCCACCAACTATAGCCTCGTTATAGATAATTTTGTAATAGTCTAATTCTTCGATCATGTATTTAGTCATTTCAACTGAAGTATAGCCAGGGGGCTGAATATTGTAATCCACAATTTCTTGATTTATTAGCCATCTTGTTGCTTCTTCATCAAATGTTTTCTTCATTAGTTCTGTTAATTTTTCAGCGTCACATAAGATTGCTTTTTCAATTGTTATCAAATTGTAATCTCCTTTTTCAAAATTCGATTGGATAATCTAAAGAAAATTCCCTAAATTTTGAAAGTATTAAAGAAATTCTACCATAATTTACAAGTTATACTTCATTTATTTAGTTATTTGTTTAAGAATTCAAGCAATATAAACTGGAGTATTTATAGTCGGGTATAATCATCTCTATAATGCACAAAATATAAAATAGAATATAACAAGGAGTCTAATATATGCAGAAAATTTTGTATCGTATGATATGGGTATCGATTTTATTAAGCATAAATCTTTGTGCCCTTGCCATTTCGATCTATTCGATTTTCGCGTTTGAAAAAGGGACAAACATTACCACAATGGACTATACTTTGGCAATTACCATTATGGTTATCAGTAATTTCATTACACTCCAGCTCTTCATTGCCATAAAAAAGAATCAAAAACAGAACACAATTTATGGAATAATCATTGCTGTCACTCAAATAATTGCCTTCCTTTTATTCATGCATTTGTATGAGACCACCGGCATAATAATCTTTTCACTTTCAGTCATTGCATCTGTTACCATGATCATAAAAACCTGGAAAAACAAAAACCCAGCCTTGATGTAAGGCTGGGTTAATTGTTTAAGCTTGCTGTAGCACTTCTACAATTTCATTAATTTTTTTAGCACCAAAGACTACTTGTTCATCATTAATAATCATGGCTGGAACACTCATTACTTTATATTTCTTTTTAATATCCTGGAAGTTGCTGATATCAATCATTTCTGCTTCGACATTTGGGTTTTCAATTGCAATTCTTTGAGCACCAACAACAACATCTGGGCAGTAGTGGCATGATAAAGATACCATAACCTTAATATTTGCTTTTTTATCGATTGCTTTAATTGACTGTTGGATAGAGGAATCTAAAGCTTGTCCAGGACCTGCCAGGTTATAAATGGCGAGGATGAAGGAATTAAGCTCGTGTCCTCCCGGTACACCATGGAATTTTACACCGCTGTAATTTCCTTTATGATCAAGCAACGAAACAACCGGGAATTTATCAGCATTGATTTTTGTTTCCATTTCAGCATTTTCGCCTTTTGGATAAACTTCCAAATGTAGTTTATCGCCAAGTTCAGCAACATCGATCAAGAAATCACGTAATTCTACAGATTTAGGAATACTTTCATCCACAATGCTTACTAATGTTACATCATTCTCCATTTTGGCGAAAATACCTTTTAGTTGTCCTTTGATGGCATCGCTTAGTAGGCTGCTCTTACCACTTTTAGCTGTTTCTTTTGGTGCAGATTCTTTTTTCTCTGCCGGTTTTTCTTCTTTTGGCTCATCAACAATTCCAAGACGCTCTTTTTCTTCAGCAACATATTTTTGTACGTCTGTTCCAGCAATCGCCCCATCGGCAACAGCTGTAATAACTTGACGTAAAGATTTCGGACGAAGATCTCCAACAGCATATACACCTTTAATATTTGTTCTCATTTCTTCATCCGTAATAATATAGCCACGTTCATCCATGTCTACATGACCTTTAAAGATCTCTGTCTTAGGCTGATATCCCACGAAAACAAATACACCGAATGCGCCATCCTCTTCCTTCGCTGTGTATTCCCATTCTTCCTTAGTTACGTTATTAATAAATCGGGCATGCTGAACCATCTCCACCCCTGAAACCTCAAGCAATTCCGTATTAAATTTAACTTCTATATTTTCATTGGCAAAAACCTTATCTGCGATAGAAGGAGCACATGTAAACTCAGGTTCACGAGCAATAATGGTAACCTTGCTGGCAAAACGGGTTAAATACATCGCTTCTTCAGCTGCGGCAAATCCTGCTCCAATGACAAACACTTCTAATCCTTCGAAGAATTCACCATCGCATGTTGAACAGTAGGCAACACCACGGCCCGTGAATTCTGCTTCTCCAGGGAATCCAAGTTTACGAGGACCTGCACCTGCTGCAATGATTACAGATCTTGCCTGATACTCACCATTGATCGTTTTGATTATTTTAACTTCTCCGGATAGGTCAACATCCGTAACATCTGTTTTGGTAAATTTAACACCAAAATCTTCACATTGTTTTTTCATTTCTTCTATTAATAAAGGTCCAGTCGTTTTGCGAACACCAGGGTAGTTAACAATTTCATTTGTCGTAGCAGCTTGGCCACCCATATTTCCTTTTTCAATAATAAGAGTGTTTAATTTTCCACGTCCGGCATATATACCAGCTGACAATCCAGCAGGACCTCCGCCAATGATAATTAAATCTAAAATTCCTTTTGTCAAAATACTCACCTAATTTACGTAAACTTTTAATAAAAAAGGTACTTATCATGTTAAGTACCTCATTTGATCTTCTGATAGAAAAACATTTAAAAACTGGACAAGTAGCTGTCAGTCTGTGTCTTTAGATAAAATTTGCATTCATCCTTCATTGAAAAGATGAATGCAAATGATTAAAAAATTATATTTTACCTACTAGGTCAAGGCTTGGCTCAATTGTTTCTTCACCAGGAGTCCATTTTGCCGGGCATACTTTATCACCGTGTTCTGCAACAAACTGAGCAGCTTGTACTTTACGTACTACTTCTTCAGCATTACGGCCAATACCTAGGTCGTGAATTTCATAAGCTTTAATTTCACCCTCAGGATTCACAATGAATGTTCCGCGAAGTGCTTGACCAGCTTCTTCAATTAATACTCCAAATTGACGGGAAAGAACATGCGCTGGATCTGCAAGCATAGGATATTTAATTTTGCCGATTGTATCCGTAGCATCTGCCCAAGCTTTATGTACAAAATGAGAGTCCGTAGATACGGAGTACACTTCGCAGTTAATTTCTTTAAGGGCATCATAATTATCTTGCAGGTCAGCTAATTCAGTTGGGCACACAAAAGTGAAATCAGCTGGATAGAAGAAAAAGATTGACCATTTACCTTGAACATCCGAAAGACTTACTTCTTTAAACTCTCCATCATGGTAAGCCTGTACTGTAAAATCCTCTATTTTTTTATTAATAAGTGACATATCGTATATCCTCCTAAACAATATCATCAACTAAGTGATGTTTAATACTATATTATAATAATTATTAAAAAGAAATTTGTCAATTGCTTATTTATAATTATTATCATATTTCTTTAATTTTTTTCGTTCTTTCCATTAGATAAACTTAATAAAACCTTTAAATATCAACCTTAATCAGGTTCAACATACTTACTGTCGATACAGTAATTTTATCAATTAAAATATATTCTAATGATAAAACTTAAGGGGAAACACCAAATTATATTATATAGATATAATTTATTTTGTTTTTTACTTTCACTGCTAGCATGCCCAAAAACGTTCATTTTTTTCATCTGTTCATGTTTCAATACAATCTATTTTCAACGTTCTCTTTATCTCCATTTTAAGTTTCTGTTTTATATCAAGTAAGATGAAGCACTAGCCGTAATGGTCTTTACAGCAATTATTCATCAACAAAAAAGACGTGTGATGTGTCACACGTCTTTTCGTTGATGATTATAAAATTTTCTCCATATATAACCGGTCCTCACCATCTCCGAATTCACCATATCTCCATTCATTTACAGTAAAACCGATGTTTTTATATAATTTAACAGCAGCCGTGTTGGCTTCGCTTACCGTTAAACTGACTTTATGAAAGCCATCAGCCTTCAGAATGTTCAAGACCTCATGTAAAAATTGTGTCCCCAAGCCTTTACCATGCTGGTCTGATCGTACATAGTAGCCAAATATATAAGCTTTATTTGGCTGATTATAATCTCTCATACATTCACAAACCGCAACTGGTCTCTCATCTCCCTGCTGTCTATAAAGGATTAGTTTTCCGTATCTCGCTAATGGAACCAGTGTTTGTTCATCTACCGCTCCCAACCCGGGAAAGGCATCCTTTTCGAGCTCCATCATCATGTTCTGCTGTGCAGGCGTTAGGGATTCGGGTATTTCAATGTAATACATCGAATTCGTTTGTGTCATGATTCTTCCTCTCTTCTACCTTTAGATATTCTATATTTCTTAAGGGCCATGTTTGTTCCGGTATATTTTTATAGGGCAGCTGTGCAATATTATTCGTGGCTGCGCCTGGTGCATCAACATAAATGACTTCACTTATCAGCGGATCAAACGCTGCTCTGAAATGATTTTTAGCTTTCAATATCAAATACCTATACGTACTTGGTTCAATCCCAATATGACGGAAAAGCTCAGGATCATTGGCAGACATAGGTCTTCCAATTAGGAGAATATCTATTTTGCCTACTTGAATCAAACAAGCCCCCTTAACATCTACTCTCAAATTTCTATTAAATGGACCACTATTATAAAATACACCATCAGTTAACCTGATTACAGTCGCTAGCACATCAACCGGTAAGCCAAACTCAGGATAAGTTTTCCCGCCAAGTGACAGACGTACAGTTGCACCAGCTCCCACGCTCCTGCATATTTCAATTGCCTTAGAAGCAGTTAGGGCTCCAAAAAGTGTTTTCTCTCTATTAATGTCTATACATTCTCTCAAAAGCCTCGTTGTATCTCCACTGCCTCCGCTCAACGGATTATCAGAAATATCGACTAATGCGATTGGTTTGTTTTTCTTCATTGCAAACGCAAGTTGAAATGCTTCTGCAACATCGGGCAAATTGACGATAAAATCTTCCCTTAGATTCCAAAAAATTTTGGCCAAGTTACTGGCCGTTCGATCGGCCAATAACTGATTCTCAGCAATCACTATCACACTTGCACCTGCGCTCGGTACATCTGAATACGGAAATCCTCCAAATACAGAGATGTTTAAAATACCATCTTCCTCTTCATGGCGTTGAGCAAGCTCCACCATTTTAGCCATAGGACCTTCCTTTGTTCTCATATTGATCGAGGGAAGCAGCATGGGAATTTTCACACATCTTGCTACATAATTAACTCCAAGTGAAAGATGATTCATCAAAGCATTCGCGGCATTAACCCCTTGCTCATACATATCAATATGCGGATAGGTTTTAAATCCAAAATGATAGGGTGTAATCTCAACAATGGCCGGACTAATATTGGCATGTAGATCAAGGGTCGTTGCAATCGGGATATCTACTCCAAGTTTTTCTCTAATCTTTAAAAGCAAATATTCCTCTGCATCATGAATACCCTCAATGACCATTGCACCATGCAGGGCGATCAATAATCCATCAAGCCTTCCTGACGCTTCCATCAAACCCATTAGCTCTTTTTCAATTTCTACGTATGTTTCATAGGTTACCGGACCTGAAGGAACAGCTGCTGCACAAAGGAGGGGGACGATTTCTACGTCTTTTAGGTTCCTCAGAACATCAATAAACCCGCCAACCTCCGTCTTTGTATTTGTATAAACGTCTAAAATTTGGTTCCCTTTAAAATAACCTTCATTTTTAAAATCTTGAATGGTTGTCTTCGTCCTGGAGAAACTATGGGATTCATGATAAAAAAAAGCTATACCAATTCTCAAATGTTTCACAAGGGAAACCCTCCTATAGATAAGTCATATATATTGATTTCCATTCCGTCATACTATCCAAAGCATGATGGGATACTTCCCGATGACCATTCCCTGAATATTTAGTCCCGCCAAACGCAACACCAATTTCAGCATTTGCAGATCCGTTATTTACATAAACCAATCCACTTTCAATTTCAGCGGCAGCTCGGTTGGCACTAGACAAACTGCTTGTGAAAATGGCGGTCGAGAGTCCATATTTCGTACCATTATTCACCTCAATCGCCTCTTCATAGCTATCCACTTCAATAAAGGCAAGAACAGGGCCGAATATTTCTTCCTTTGCAATCGTATGTTCCTTTTTCACCTCACTGAAAATAGTTGGTTCAAAAAAATACCCTTCTTTGTTCGCTAATTTCTTACCTCCACACTCCAATAAGGCTCCTTCTTCTGTAGCTATCTTTACGTATTTCTCAACCACATTCATTTGCTGCTCATTTACCAAAGGACCGATGTCTATATTTTCACTAAGGCCATTACCTATTTTCAATTCCTTCGTTAACTTTACGACCCTTTTCAATAAGTCCTCTTTAATCGATTGTTCGACAATAACCCGGCTTGTCGCCGTACATTTTTGCCCTGTTGTTCCAAATGCACCTTTAACAATACACTCTGCTGCATAATCTAGATCTGCGTCCTGTAGAACAATTGCGGCATTTTTCCCACCTAGCTCAAGGGAAACCCTTTTTAATTGTTTGGCACCTACCTGTGAAAGCAGCATGCCTACTTCAGTAGAGCCTGTAAAAGAAATCACTTTTACATCTTCATGTTCAGCAAGCTGCATTCCCACCTGACTGCCTCTCCCTGTAATGAGATTTAAAACCCCATTTGGGAGACCAACCTCATGAAAGACTTGCATAAATATACCTGCTGAGAGTGCAACCTCAGAAGCTGGTTTCCACACAATCGTATTCCCGCTGATTAAAGCTGCACAAATTTTATAAGCGGCAAGCGCTATCGGAAAATTCCATGGAGTAATGCACGCAACTACACCAAGCGGCTCCCGATTCATCGTAATCGTTCGATTGTTATTGCCGGAAGCGATGGTTTCACCATACATTCTGCGGCCTTCTCCAGCCATATAGCGGCATGTTTCGATGACGACATTCACTTCACCGCGGGTTTCTGCCAGAACTTTTCCCATCTCTTTGGTCATAACTTCGGCTAATTGATCTCTCTTTCGTTCAAATAAATCTGCCGCCTTCCATAAAAAAACAGCACGATCCGGTGCAGGTGTTCTTCTCCAGCTTTTAAAGGCAAGGTGAGCATGCTGCACAGCCTGGTCAACCTGGCTTGGCGTTGCGATTGCGTACTTACCCACCACTTCATTCGTTGCCGGATTCTTGCTTTCCCGATAATTCTGATTAATGTCTTGAGTCCAATGACCATTCATGTAAAGCAGCTGTTTCGTGACTCCTTTGGACATTTACTAAATACCCTCCTTTACCACGTCTCCAATAACGCTTTCTAGAATGGTTAACCCGGCATCCAATTCTTCTGTTGATATATTTAATGGCAGCATGAGCCTGATGGTTTGCCCGTTAACTCCGCAGTTCATGATTAGTAAATGCTTATCCAGGCATCGCGCTTTGATAAGCGGCACTATGGACTTTTCATCATTTTCATTGAATTCAATGCCAATCATCATACCGACTCCGCGGACTTCCTTTATTGACTCATATCCCAGCAAATTAGTTTGCAGTCTATTAACAATTTGCTCACCAAGTTCTTTACTTCTCTTTACCAGATTCTCTTCTTCAATCACCTGAATACTTGCAAGGGCAGCTGCACATGAAATGGGGTTGCCGCCAAATGTGGAGCCATGTCCCCCTACAGGCCATTTATTATGTAGATCCCTATTTGCCACAATCGCACCAAGTGGCAGGCCGCCTGATAAAGCCTTTGCTAAAACGAGGATATCTGGAGTTACTCCTGAGTGCTCCGAAGCAAACATCCGGCCAGTTCTGCCAAATCCAGTTTGAACTTCATCAAATATCAATAAAATCCCATGCTCATCAGCAATACTCCTTAATTCCTGCAAAAACAACGGAGGTGCGGGATAGTATCCGCCTTCCCCCAAAACAGGTTCAACAAGTATAGCGGCCACTCTCGATGGGTCAATATGTAAATCAAATAACGAATGTAATTGGTTGATACAATAATTTGTCAAATCGGTATGATTGATATTTTTTACTAAACCGGGATATGGATAAGGTGTATGGTAAACCTCTCCTACCAGCGGTTCGTAGTACTTTTTATATTTACTGCTGGATCCTGTTACAGTAGTAGCACCTAATGTGCGTCCATGAAAGGATCCATTGAAAGCGATAATTCCTGGGCGGTCAGTAGCCGCACGTGCCAGCTTCAGTGCTCCATCAATTGCTTCACCGCCTGAATTGGAGAAGAATACCGTATCCAAATTACCCGGCGTGATTTGTGCCAGCTTTTCAGCCAAGCCAATCACCGTCTCGTAATAGCCATAATTTAAACCAAAATGGACGAGTCGTTCCGCTTGTGTTTTTATAGCGTTAACGATTCTTTCATGAGAATGGCCAAGTGCATTTACAGCTACCCCTGAAACAAAGTCTATATACTCCTCTCCATCCTTCGTCCAAAAACGCGCTCCCTTGCCTCGGTCTATAATTAATTCCGTCACTCTTGTGCTAACTGGAGATATATGTTTTCTCGCTTTCTCTGTTAATTCAGTAACTTTTTCAGAATGACTCATGAATTACTTCCCCCCTTGAATACATAAAATGTTGCAGAGCAAGTTCTAAAATATTTATGATTGAATCAATTTCATCCCTGGAGACTGTTAACGGCGGAGCAATTAACAAATGATCTCCTTCATAGCCGTTAATTGATCCACTTCCTGGATAAAAGACAGCTCCAATTTGCATGGCAATCCGATTAATCACTTCAGACGCAGAGATAGAGGGAGGGAAAGGGTCTCCTTTCGGATTGGCAGCAAATTCAATGCCTATTAAAAGGCCCTCACCCCTTACATCCCAAATGACAGGGTAACGATTCTGAAGCAATTTAAGTTGTGTGATTAAATATTCACCCTGCACAACTGCGTTGGAAAGGATTTTATAGTCAGCTAATTTTTTCAGAACTGCCAATCCGGCAGCAACAGAGACCGGGTGGCCACTGTATGTATATCCATGTGCAAATTTCCCATTGCTGTTTTGAATAATCCCTTCAATTAATCGATCGTGAACAATCATACCGCCAAGAGGGGAATAACCGGCTGATACTCCCTTGCCAAATGTAATAATATCCGGTATAAAACCAAAATGCTCTACAGCAAAATAGGTCCCTGTTCTCCCAAACCCCGTCATCACTTCGTCTGCAATCAAAAGAATATTGTAATCGTCACATAATTTTCTGACCTCTTTAAAATACGATTCTGGCGGACTCACACTTCCCAATTGGCTCCCGACAATTGGTTCAGCTATGAAGCAGGATATTTGTTCCGGACCTATCTCAATAATCAACTTCTCTATATCCTTAATGCATGACCAATTATGTTGTTGATTGCAATCATCAAGATTCCTTTGGTATGGGCATCGTTTACAATGGGGAGAATAAACATGTTTAAAATCAAGTAGATTTTGCGTATATACCTGCCTCCTTTTAATATCACCTCCGGCAGATAAGGACCCTAAAGTATTTCCATGATAAGATTGCCATCTGCCAATCACAATATGTTTTTCCGGATTTCCTGCACCTTTATGGTATTGCCTTGCAAGTTTAATAGCACTTTCATTCGCCTCCGATCCACCGCAGGTGAAATAAACCTTGTTTAATGGAACGGGAGCGATCTCGGCAATTCTCTCTGCCAGAAGATGCAATACCTCGGTTTCAAAACGCATCGAATGTACAAAGGCTGCTTTTTTTGCCTGTTCAGCCATCGCTTCAGCAATCGTTACATCCCCGTGACCTAAATTTGCGGCAACAGCACCCGAGCATGCATCAATATATTGCTTGCCATCCTGATCGTATAAATAAATCCCTTGCCCATGTGTAATAATAGGGTATTTATTCATAAAATCACGATGAAAGACATGGTCAGCCATTTGCTTCTCTCCATTTCATAGAGATGTTCTATCATTTTTCTACAAACAAGATATGCTTAAAAAGCGAATTCAAGACTTTTTTACGCTACATATTAAAGCCAACAAATCCATTGTTTAACTGAATTCTGAAATTAGCTTCCGTTTTCTCTTTAACCATTTCTACTGTTATTCCTGGAGCAGTTTCCACTAAAATAAGCCCCTCATCATCGACTGCAAAAACGGCTAATTCAGTTATAATAAAATCCACTTTCCGCTCAGATGTTAGTGGATAATTAAGATGTTTAACGAGCTTCGGCTTCCCTGCTTTTGTTGTATGCAAGGTTGTCACGATAATTTTTTTAGAGCCCTCTAATAAATCCATCGCCCCTCCTACACCTAAAACTGCTTTTCCCGGAACCGCCCAATTCGCAATCCTGCCAATCTCATCAATTTGTAAAACACCTAAAATCGAGATATCAATATGTCCCCCTCGTATCATCGCAAAAGATGATGCACTATCAAAATAAGAGGCGCCGGTCAATACAGTTACGGGTAGCTTTCCTGCATTCACCAAATTGGGATCTGGTTCATTTAATGGGGTAGGTCCCACCCCAAGAATCCCGTTCTCTGTATGTAGAAATACGGATAGATGAGGCTCGATAAAATCTGCTACCAATGTTGGAATCCCAATTCCTAAGTTGACAATATTACCATTTTCAAGGAATCGTGCAGCACGTTTGGCAATCGTCTCTTTTGAACTCACAACGACTCCTCCTTTAAAACTAAGAAATCAACATACAAATGCTGTGTGATAATATCCTCAGAATCAAGTTCTCCCGCTTCTACTATTTCATCCACTTCAGCAATCACGATATTCCCGGCCGTCGCCATAGTAGGATTAAAATTCCGGGCAGACTTTATATAAATTAAATTACCGAGTTTGTCTGCTTTATAGGCCTTGATCAGTGAAAAATCAGCCTTTAAAGAATGTTGCAATATATATTTTTTATCATTGAAAATCTTTTCTTCTTTCCCCTTTGCTAAGTCAGTACCCGCTCCTACGGGTGTATAGAATGCCGGTATTCCAGCTCCACCAGCACGAATCGCTTCTGCCAATGTTCCCTGCGGCATAAGTTCAATCTCAAGCTCTCCCCGAAGATAAGCCTCCACTACATCAGGGTTGGATGTGAAATAAGAACCAATGCCCTTTCTTACCTTCTTTTTCTGTACAAGAACTCCAAGCCCCCTGCCTGGCTCACCGAGATTATTACTGATAATTTCAAGATTATTTATCCCCCTTCGGTCTAGAGCGTGTACCAATGTTATTGGACATCCTACCAGTCCAAAGCCCCCAACCATAATACGGGCTCCATTCTTTAGCAAGGAAGCAGCTGCATCAGGTGTAAGTACTGGTTTCACCCCATTCACCTCTGTCCATTTCAATTTAATAAAAACGCCAAAGAATATAGCTTTTCTTTGACGTCCAGATTCGAAACCGCTTACAACTATTTTGTCTATTTAAAATAGTTTCGCTTTAAAAACCTTGGTATTTTCATCAATTCTCCAAATTGTACAGTGCCTGTTAATTGTTTTGTATTAATGAGCAATAAATGGTCCTCAATCTCCTCAGTAAGTTCATCCGTTAAATACTCCATTTGGCAATTAGCACAATGGATGGCTGGTGTTTCCTTTATTTCTAGTGATTGCGTACCATCTGGCAGCTCCCAAAATACAGTGGTATTGGTCTCAATTGCACCATCTTGTTCACACCATTGGCATTTCATACTTTTGAATCCTCTTGATCAGTTTTAGTTGTTTTTGTTTGTTGGGCCTTGAATTTCTTTTCTTTTAGAACGTCCCGTTTATCTCGTTGATCTTTAAGTGACGAATGCTCCGGATTTTGTTGATAGGCGTTTCGCTTGTTGTATCTTTCTAGTCCATCCGGTGTAATATTAAACTTTTTATCATCCATAATGGAGAGGATACCTGTGCTGTTGTAATCCTCATAAACATTTGGGTATGTTTGTTTGAAATATTCATCTGCACGACCGGACACATAATTCTCCGGTTCTGGATATGATGTAATCACACCTTCAAAATTACGTAAGATCACTTTATTTGAACTTTGAGAAATGATGTAGTTCGGCTGAAGCGGTATTTTCCCACCCCCGCCTGGTGCATCAACCACAAAAGTCGGTACAGCATATCCGCTTGTATGGCCGCGCAGTCCCTCCATAATTTCTAAGCCTTTACTAATAGGAGCTCTGAAATGTCCAATCCCTTCTGATAAATCACATTGGTAAATATAATAAGGACGAACTCTTATTTTGACTAAATCATGCATTAATTTTCTCATGATCGGGACACTGTCATTAATCCCAGCCAAAATAACCGCCTGATTGCCCACAGGTACTCCAGAATCAATAAGCAGCTCGCAGGCACGCTTTGATTCTTCTGTAATTTCGATTGATGTATTAAAATGTGTATTTAGCCAAACAGGATGGTACTTTTTAAGGATAGTACATAATTCTTTTGTGATTCTTTGCGGAAATACTACCGGGGCTCTAGTTCCAATACGAATAATTTCTACATGAGGAATGGCGCGTAAGTTTTTTAATATATATTCCAGTATACTGTCATTAATGAGAAGGCCATCACCACCAGAGATTAAAACATCCCGGACTGCCGGTGTTTGGCTGATGTAATTGATTGCGTTATCTAACTGTTTCTTTGGAACTCCCATACCAATCTGACCGGAAAACCTTCTTCTCGTACAATAACGGCAGTACATGGAGCATTGATTTGTTACTAAAAATAGGACACGGTCTGGATAACGGTGAGTTAACCCTGGGACTGGGGAATCCTCATCTTCATGTAAGGGATCCTCTAAATCATACACCGTTTTGTGGAGCTCTTTTCCTATAGGAACGGATTGCATACGGATTGGACAGCGTTCATCATCAGGATCCATTAAAGATGCGTAATAGGGTGTTATGTTCAAGGGAATCGTTTTAGTAGAGATCCGTACACCTTCTTCCTCTTCGGGTGTAAGGTGAATCACTTTTTTTAAATCATCCAATGTTTTGATGGTGTGTGTTAATTGCCAAATCCAGTCATTCCACTGATCGTCCGCTACGTCCTTCCATAACTCGATTTCACTCCAATGGCGTTTGGGTTTGTATAAGTTATAGTCCACTATTCTCCCTCCCATGGTACATATTCAATAACACTTCGTATGTGAATGGATAATTGTTCGAGCCTGCTCAAAAGACATTATCACTTTCTCACCATCTCCCGGAGGCTTTATCGCCATTCGAATTATGGTGAATTGTACTATATCTGAATGGTAAGCTCATTTTAAATCATTCCGTTCCTATGCTGAGAGCCGAAGAGGAGTCTCCTATGGAATGACGATTAACAGTTAATTTGGATTTACAGATACAAAATCTAATATATGAACGAATGGAAATTTTGTGTATTTAACCCAACCTATCACCTCTAACCTTACACTGTCAATGATCAAAAATTTTGATAATTCGAGTCGAAAGATACTCATATTTTTTATGACAAACAAATAAAGCAGTTCAGCTAAAAACTGAACTGCTTCGACAAATTTTATAATTGGTTGAGAGCTTCCTCAATCAGGGTATCGCCTGATATTAGATCAAAAGAACGATTATAGCTTGCCTCATTTTCGAGGGAAGCCAAAATAGTTCGGGCCACATCCTCACGCGGAATCGTTCCAGCCTTTATTGTATCCCCCGTACGAATTTTCCCGTTTCCTGGTTCATTCAACAATCCACCAGGCCTTATGATTGTATACGTTAATGGGCTGTTTTCGAGAATTCGATCAGCATAATGCTTGGCAACATAATAAGGTTTAATTTCATTGCTCCAGTTTTCGCGGTTGTTAGCCTGAAGAGCACTGACCAAAATAAATCGTTTGATTCCAACCTTTTCAGCTGCTTCCATCATTTTCACTGCACCATCCAGATCAATTAAAAGCGTTTTGTCATGACCTGTGCTTCCTCCTGACCCGGCTGTAAAACAAATCGCATCTGATCCTTCAATTGCCCTCGCCAAGTTTTCTACACTATCTTCTAAATTAGCAAGAACAGTCTGTATTCCAATCTTTTCAAATGATTTTGCCTGTTCTTCTTTTCTGATCATCGCTTTTACATTGTGTTGTCCATCTTCCTTAAGGAGGTGAACCAATTGATTGCCAATTTGTCCATTTGCACCCACTACTACTATATTCATAGAAACAATCACCTTCCTATTTAAACATCAGCCTTCATTTAATGCAAAATCATGATTTTGATCCAGACAATAATCAAGCATCCACTGCCATTTTCCAAAACCGGAGTCGATATTTATATGTCCTTTATTTACAACCAAAAGTTGTCTAATATCCAAGTCTTTATAAAATTGACTGTCTTCAACAGTACAATAAGGATCGTTTGTGGATTGAATTTGCAGTGTATGATGAAAAGACTGTATTAATTCTTTACCCTTAACTGGAAGGGGGAAAAACCTTTTGATCTTTTCATACTTTAAACAGGGAGAGGGCGGTGCCACTAAAATAACACGGTTAACCGATTTTTTTATCTTATGAGCATTTTTGAGAGCAAAATGAAGCCATAGGACACACCCTAAACTGTGAGCAACAACGGTTATATGGTCTGAGGTAATAGTTTGAAAGGTATCTTCCAATTTTTTTATCCACTTATCTTTATAAGGATCATTATATTCAGGAAGGGTCGGATAATAAACTGTTTCACCTGCATCCACCAGCTCATTATACAGCCAGGATTGCAAATGTTCAGGTCCGCTTCCTCCAAGCCCATGCAATATGAGAAAATTGCGCTCCATATTAACCCCTCCTATTTTACCGATTTAATTTCATACTAAGTTTATCAGATTAATATATTTTATGTCTACTTTTACAGTAAACAAACTTTCTTCAAAAAAATAAACCGGTACAGAGTGAATATACTCTGGTACCGGCTTTCATTATCACTTGGTTATCCACTTGGTCACTTCATCAATAGATTTTCTTGAACCTTCTTTAGGACTCATATCTGGATATCCTATATAGATAAACCCAGTTACAGCACCATCCTCAGAAAGATTAAAAGCCTTGCTCATTCGTTTATCATGGCATTGTTTTCCGGTTCTCCATACGGCACCCAGTCCAAGAGCATGAGCTGCCAGCAGGATATTTTGCGTAGCTGCATGTACAGCAGCGTATTCTTCTTCAATCAGAACCTTATCATTCTTCACTGGTTCAACGGCAGTCACTATGATGACAGGAGCACGATAGGGATTCTTGCTCACTTTTTCTAATCTGTTTTTACTTTCTTCTGACTCAAAATCATCTAATTCAGATTTCAGGATATCCACTAACACATCACTGAGGATTTTTCTGCCATCCTCTTTCAAAACAAAAAACTTCCATGGTTCTGTACGATGATGACAGGGTGCCCATGTTCCCGCTTCAATAATTTTATGTATGAGCTCATCAGGTATTGGTTCATTTTTAACCTTGCCAATACTTCTTCTTCCTTTAATGGCTTCAAATAGTTCCATAAACATTACCTCCCTATCTAGTTATCTCTATATTTTGTAAAATTTAGTTACTACTATACTATATATCCCTATGTTGGAAAGTACAAAAATTTCTTCTTCTTAAATATAAAAGAGCATGGGACATAACTTATAAACGATCCTGTAAAGACGAACGATAGCTAATTTATCGACTTTGTTACTTAAAAAGTTCGTTCCATTGCGCTAAGTTTAATAATGGTATACAGAAGGAAACAATCTATTGAAAACAAATAAAAATCCGACCTATTAGGCGATATTTATTAAAATATCACCTAATAGGTCGGATTTATTATTGACTGAAATACTTATGTCACTTCTTCTTGATATTTGAACATTATTATTCAAATTTATTTTTAATTTTATAATCTTTCTTTAAGTCTTCTAGCCATGTGTTGTACTCAGAAGAAATCTTTTCGCTTAGAGCGGCTTCTTTAGCATCCGCTTTTGATTCTTCATAAGTGGATTCTTTCGCTTCTTTATAGCCTGTAGATTTAATAATGTGGTATCCATATTCTGATTTAACCACATCACTAACTTCATCAACCTCTAAAGCGAAAGCTGCTTTTTCAAACTCTTCTACCATTTCTCCTTTAGAAATATAACCGAGCTCTCCACCACTTTCAGCAGATGCTGTATCAGTAGAGTTTTCTTTGGCTAGTTTAGCAAAATCTTCGCCGTCTTTGATTTTTTTCATTAGTTCATTTGCTTTGTCTTCGTCTTCAACAAGGATGTGGCTAACTTCAACCTGTTCAGGTTGGTCAAAGTTTGCTTTATTCTCTTCATAATAAGTTTTTACTTCATCCTCTGTGATCTCAACATCTTCCTGCATTAACTTTTCAATTTTAATGTTTATTGCGATATCTTCTTTCAAATCCTCTATAGATAAACCACTGGATTCAAGTGCTGATTTTAAGCCTTCTTCTCCGCCATAATTCTCTTTATAAACATCTACTTGTTCATTTATTTCACTATCTGAAACTTTTACTTTGCGATCATCGGCTTCCTTTTCAATGACCTTCATCGTAATTAAGCTATCTACAGCAGATGCTCCGTACACATTGGCCATTGTGTCATATAATTCATTTTTAGTAATGCGGTCGCCATTGACGCTGCCTACTGTTTGAGATTTTGTATATGCATATGCCCCACCAGCTATTGCTCCTGTTAATACGACAGCTGCTGCAATACCGGCAATCCATTTCTTATTTTTAGGTTTTTTTGTTTGATCTGCTTTAATTTCAGTAGCTTTCTCTTCTGTATCTGAAGTATTCTTTATCTCGTTGGTCATAATATAACTCCTATCAAAATAAAATTTATGAATTGCGTTAACATTACTATAATCATATAATGTGTCAGGAATATGTCAAATATAAAATACCCTATGTTAAATATTGTTTAGTTAATGAAAATATGGATACAATCAATATGACTATATGTAATATTACCTATTATAGTATATGAAAACATCATAAAGTGAAAATATAATCCTTGTTTGAAACTACATTAGATGATATTTGCTCCCTGTAAACAACTAGTCACAATTTGGTATTCATCAATCATTAATTTCCTAAGATAATAAATAAAATATTCTATGCTTCAATATTGCTCTAAAGTATGATTAGACAATTAACAAGAAAACCCCCTTTTTAACTATTTTTAAGCACTTTATGTGAATTAGATTCATTTACACATTAAAATGAAGAATAATAGGTAAATAAAGGGGATTTTATAATGGCAGAGCATCAGTTTATTTTAGAGGCTGTTTGGCCTGGATTACGTAATGATATAGGTGAAATACATACTAAAAATCTTCATACGAAAATTTCGATACCGGAGGAAATGGATGGACCCGGAATCGGGACAAATCCAGATGAGATGTTACTTGGTGCTGCAGCAACCTGTTATATTATTACGCTGGCAGCTATGATGGAACGCAGTCATATAGATAAAGAAGGGTTAACTTTACAGTCAGAGGGAATTGTCGATGTAACAAACGGTGTGTTTACCTATAAAAAGATTATTCATCGGCCATCGATTATACTAAAGGACTCTGCAACTGCAAATGATATCGCACTCGTCCAAAAACTAGCCCAAAAAGCAGAAACTTCCTGTATGATCAGCCGTGCTCTCAAAGACAATGTAGAGATAGAATTAGAAATCACAGTTAAGCGCATTTCTGAATAATGGTTATAAACTCTAGAAGGTGCTTCTAGTTTATTCAATCCTAATATCCGTACTAAACAAGAAAAAACCTGAGCTCATATGAACTCAGGTTTGTTTATTGTTTATTTAGAGTTGATCTGGAGTACGATCAAGTCCCTTAACAATAGGAATCTCAGTTTTAGCCAACTCTTCTTCAAGGTTTATTCTAGGACTGACGCCTGAATTTTTACCTGCAAAGCTTTCAATTAACTCTTTCATGTCGATTCCGGAGGATGCTTTTAATGATTCTTGTAAAGTTGCCATTAAATTCGTCGCATATCCGGTCACTTTATTGGCACCGCCGCCTGCACCGCCGCTCCCTGTATCAACAATCGTTATTTTATCAATACTGCTCAACGGTTTAGCAACTTCCCTTGCATATTCAGGAAGCATTTTTAACATCATATCCATCACAGCAGCCTGACCAAATTGCTCGAAGGCTTCTGCGATTTTTTGCTTTGCTTCAGCTTCCGCCAAGCCTTTTAAACGAATGATTTCCGCTTCAGAAACCCCTTGTGCTCTTTGGGCTTCCGCTTTTGCAAGACCATCTAAACGTACCCTCTCTGCTTCAGCTCTGGCCATTGATTCAATACGATATTGATTAGCATCGGCTTCGGTTAATTGCTTTGTCTTTTCGGCAGAAGCTGCTTGTTCAACTGCGTAACGATCTGCATCTGCCTTTTTCTTCACTTCTGAATCATATTGTTTTTCACGGCGTAAAATTTCTTTTTCTTCTAATTCAATCAGCTTCTGCCGCTCAATGATTTTAATTTGCATCTCTTGTTCCGTAACATCTTGCTTAGAACGTGCAGTTTCTAAATCATATGCCTGATCGGCTTTTGCTTTAGCAATATCCTGTTCACGTCTGAATTCAGCAATTTTCAATTGATTTAATTTTTCTGCCTCTGCGATTTCAGTTGCACGTTCAAGTTCAGCTTTTTGCGCTTCCTTGGATGCTTCAGCCCGTTTGATTCGTGTTTCTTTATCGGCTTCGGCTGTTGCGATATCCGCATCCCTTTTTACCTGAGCTATTCTCGGTTTACCAAGCGATTCCAAATAACCATTTTTATCACGCACATCTTTAATTGTAAAAGAAACGATAACCAATCCCATTTTCGCTAAATCCTGCGAGGCAACCCTTTGTACTTCCTGTGAAAATTTTTCGCGGTTTTTGTAGATTTCCTCAACTGTCATCGAACCAAGAATGGAGCGTAAATGCCCCTCCAGTACTTCTCTTGCTTCCTGTTCACGGTCATCCTTCGTTTTCCCTAAAAATTGTTCCGCAGCTGTTGCAATTTCAGAAATGGTATTACCTATTTTAATAATGGATACACCATCTGCCATTACCGGAACACCCTGTTCGGTGTATTATCTCTATAAACTTATTGGACATAATTATTTAATTATTGATTTTTCTATGATATCAAAGGCTTTTTCAAGTTCAGGAAACTGTACATAATAAAAATTGTACATAATCTTAGGTAATTATGTACAATTACTTAGAATAACATCAATAAAACCATTTTTATATTTGTTCATAAATTTTATAGACTATAAATGATGATAAAATATCATACTTAGATCAATCCTTATTATTAGCCACTCACAAATGTATTCATCACCACAGATTCCCTGACATCAAACATACTTTTATTCTTCTTGATTAAAATTATTAGTAAATATCACTTTTAATATTTCAAGTAATTTTTTTTTTAAAATAAATAACTATTAGATTGCTTATCTACAAAAAAAAAAAAAAAAGAGCTGATCACACAGCCCTTGATATTAAATAAAATACTTGTCTAGGTTTTCTAAAATTTCATTTATTGTTTCCTATGTGAAAGATTCTCTTTCCTTTTGTTCCCTAAAATTATATCTCCTACATATATCTTTTAAAAAAACTTAAAAAGAAGGTATTGTTCCGAAAATATCACTTACTTTTCCTTTCTCTGTTAAATATCCATAAAAAGACTTTATTGATTCAATATGTTATTCCATCATATCAACAGCTTTAATAGAATCTCAATAGAAACTTATACAATTAATTATATCCACTTTATTGTTGGAGGTTTTGTATTTTTAAAATTATTCAAATCAATTAATCTATGTCCCTATCTAAGATAATATCTATTTCATTTGTGGAGCTTCTATCATAGTCACCTTCATAATCCAAATAATCTGGATCTTCATCTGGTTCAGGATAAAGATACCATTGTACTACATTTTCTATATCCTCATTTATTTTTTGATTTATTAACTCGATTAAAGTTTGTCTAGTATCTGTATCTTCTTCGCCTATTAATAAGTAATATACTTCCTCGTAAACTCTACTAGCTGCTATTTTCTTTAATTTTTCATACTCTTCGTGAATCTCATTATTTCTATTAGGGTTTTCATAATGAACATCTATTTCTGCTATAGCATCCAAATCTTCAATTGCAATAAAATCGAATAAATCTAATTCATTTATATAATTTTCTAACTCATCTATTTGTTTTTTTATTAAATCCTCATATATCTCTTCTTCTAAATTAAGCGAATATAATACATCATATATTTCCCTTATCTCTGAAGCATCAAGATTTAATACTAAAGTATGTCTAAATTCTGATAGTTTTAGCAGCTTATCTATATTATAAAAATTAAATAACTCTCTTTCACCCAATAATTTTAATATCACTTGGGACTTATTATCATCTTTATTAAATAATTCTGTTCCTCTACTTATGGCCAATAATCCTTTACTAATATAATCAAGGTATCTAGAGTCCATAATTCTTTCTTTTAATATGAAATAAAAAATATAAAGAGGTATTATATCTCTCACACTTTTCATCTTTAAAATTTCTCCTGATTTTAGTAGTGAAAGAATCTTACTTTCAGCTTTATCACCTAATACTTTTTCTATTTGTTCTATATATATCGCTGAATTAACAATATTTTCTCTTTCTAATGGATTCATAGAAAGGGCATACTGCATAAAATCATTTATAGACGGATTTAGTACACCCATTTTATATTCTTTTCCATCGTCTACTACTTTGACCATTGAAGATGTTAATCGTTTTTTTACTTCTTCAAATTTATTAGTAGTATTATCTATATTAGCTTCCATTTGAATTCTTTTTACAAAGCATTCTTCTAGAATATTTAATGAAATTATAGTATCAGTTAAAGAAAATATTGTATGCATAAAAATCCTATCTTCTAAACCTAAACCTTGTCTAAATTCCTCAGCCCAAACTTCTTGAGGATTGTTCAACGTTACAGATATAAAATTAAAATATTCTTCAGGTCTAACCCTTGAATACCTCTTTTTATGTGTAACATATTCGATAATCCTGGGATTATAATTCTTGTGCTGGACAATATAAAAGTAATTTTTATTTCTGCGAATCGAGTTATAATACTCATCAGGTACTTTATTTTTCATTAAGTGATTATAAAAGATTAAGCTCTTTTCCTTCGAGCTTATACTATTCATATTTATCTTTTTTATTTTTAATTTATCATCCTCTAAATATTGTCTTAACTTACGTGATAACTCTTCCGCCTCATTAAGTACTGTAATTCTGCTATTTAAAATTAATATCTTATTTTCACATAAGTTTATATAGTTCATAAGACTAATTAGTTCTTCATCTTGCCATTGTTTTAATTTTAAATAGTATTGCCCTAAACAATCGTCCAATAAAATAACTTCTTTTAAGTCTTTATTATCTTGCAAGCTCTTTTTTAAATCACTGATTAAACCATTTGTAGTATATCTAATTTGATAACCTTGTTTCACAAAATAAAATGCCAGCATTTTTGATGTTATTGTTTTACCTACACCTGGGTCTCCACAAATCAATAATTTCCTATTTTTTTCTAATATTTCTATACAATTATCAAATAGATTTGTTTGAACAAAGTATTTAAAATCCTCTTCCAAATTATCTAGCAGTACTTCACCATCGATAAATACATCTCTATTTAATAAATGTGTCAGAACTTTATCTGTTAATAACCACAGTTTAAAGTTTTTCCGCAATATATCCTGATTACTTTCTTTATTTAAAAATTTATCTACTTCATACTTTGAAAAAATATTTTTATCACTATTCATATAATCACTAAAAATCTCATATATTTCTTTAATATTATCTGCGGTCAACTCTTTAGATGTGCAAACATAATACTGTTCTGGTTTAGGATCCATTTTCCCTATTTTAACCAATTCTTTTTCTAAAGAGGATTTCAACCCACTAAAAGAACTTTTAACGTAGTGCTTAACTTGAACTACAATACCTTTCTTACTTGGACTTTCGGTTAAATCTACTCCTCCATCTTTGCCAGGACTAAAATGCCTTAATTCTACTCCTAATTCTCTTGACAAAATATCAGAGCAAAGCACTTCAAATTCATTTGGGCTTAAATTAGTATAATCAAACACCTGCATACACTTCTTTCAATGATCTTTTATGATTAATGGACAGAAGATTTCCTAAGATAACTTATCAATTTTGAAAATCAGAAATAACCCCGTTATACCATCTATAATAAAGCACTTTGATAAGTATGTATTTTTTTCCAAAAATACCCCTTTGGAATAATCATATCCAAAGGGGTATAACAGTGCAACTTCTTTATAAAAGATATAACTCAATTCAAATTCTATATATCTTTATTTAAAATAGAATATAATTATTTTCTCGTAGCTCTCAGTAGAATCTTAAAATTCCTGTTATTGTTTCTGAAGGCAATCATTATAAGGTATTGACTACTGAAATTATTATCACCACTATCGTCATCTTCCTTAACGGTATGTTCCGCACTATAAAAAGAGTTAGAAAAAAAGTCTTTGAATCAAAATAATTTGTATCTTTAAAAATAATGCTATAAAAAATAATATATCTTTGAGGACTTCATCCAATTTTTTTACGATATTCATTCTTTTGACCACTTTAAAAATTGATCCTCGGTATTATTTCCATAACCGTAATAGTCGTGAAAATTTTTATGGCAAACAGAACATAATGTTACACCATTAGTTACATCCTGCCTTCTTGCTCGGCACCAATTATATCCATCTTTATGATGAGCAGCTAACCCTTCTGTCTTTCCACATTTTATGCAACTAACTATGATTATCTCAAAATAGCCATCTCCTTATAGGACGTGGCTATACTTGTTATTTAACTAATGCACCGACTGTCGAGTAATAAGCTTATCATTATATTTTTCATCATTAAATCCTAGTACCATAATAGGGCATTCACCCTTCCTGGATTAATGCCCTATACAGAGCTGATTACAGTCCTTGTTACAAGAGTAATATCCCTTTAGTTCAACATTAAGGGTGGCACTGTCTCTTCAAAGTTTTGTACCCGTTACTTAAATGTCTAAATGATCATTCTTATAATTATTGATAATTATTGATAATTAACGATAATTATAAGAATAAAAATCCCACTTTCTGTAATAGTGAATTAAAAAAAGAGTATTAATCCTTTTTCGATCAAAACTCCATTGGGTGAAGTACATCTATTTTTATAATCTTCCTTACCTTTTTAATCATTTATTCCTGTAATAAGAGAATTAATACCTTTTATCGGTTAAACAAAACCAACTTTATTAACACCTATAACACCTCGCCTTAAGATATTAATATTAATAGTATTAGGTTCGAATTTTTTGTAACTGAACTTTTTCGACTCAAATTTTATAATATTCGAATTTCTATGGATAGACCTTTCGTACTCAAAAACTGTTAACCCCAAACTTTCTAAAATCTCTTTGGGTAATACATAATCTTGTTTAACTAAACCAAAGAAAGTAAAGCCCGATTCTATATAAAAAGATAAACAGACACTGGTGCTGGCGTCATATAGAAAACTTCCTATTATAGAGCCCAAGAAACTGCCTAACAAAAACCCAAAAAGAGGAATTTGTATCAACCCCTGAGATACAGATCCACCCATCAGTGCAAAAGAGGAAACCACTAAATCACGAGCAAAAGCATTTACTAATTCTATAGATTTCATTCTCCCTGTTGCAAGCTTAAACGAATTATGAATAGTATTCATAACAACTATGGTTCCTAATGAAATCATACTTGGATCAATTGACTTAAGAGTTTCACCTGCTAATCCCGATTTTAAAGTAGCTGTTATCGCAGCTGCAACCGAACCTCTTATAAACCCTTCTGCTGATGAATCTAAGGTAACAAAACCAACTTGAAGAAGTTCATCTCTTTCAATGTAACCTTGTTCAATCATACTCATAATAATTTTATATATTTCTGGTGTCACTTTTATTATGGAAGATAATACCGCTGCTGTTACACCTGCTTGTAAAGCTTGCTGTATAACATATTCAACCTTTATAAAATCCTCTGTAGTTAAACCATACTTTTTAGGATCAAAATTACCTTGCTTTATATCTTCAACTATTTTTAATGCTTCATTATTTGATAAACCTTTTGAGGAATATCCATTCTCTTCAATAACAGCTCTAGCATATTTAGCAGTATGTTGATAAGATTCAGTTACTTCAGGGCGTGTTTCACTGTTTCTCAGTGCTTGTTTGTCAGCAGCAATTCTAATGCCATCATTAGCAATCTGATCTGAAGGAGCTACCTTTCCAACATCATTATATTTAGGGTTACTCAATTCTTTTGCTGTATCCTCAGCTGATTTATAATATTTGATTTGCCAACCACTATTAGTTCCCTTGTTAAATATATCAATATCTTTTATGGGATTATTACTTTTGTCCACCCTAGCATATATATCATTTCCTCCCTTTACTACAACATCTGCATTAAAGGTCCCTGCGTGCCAATCCTCCGCCACAAAACCCTTTGTTGCTATATCTCTTGCATTCGTCCGCTGAGAAACTGTCTTGGACATTTCAGCAATGGTTTTATCAATTTCACTTTGCACTTTATCTACATATTCTATACTATGTTTAATTCCCTTGAACTCACTGGAGTTTTTCACAAAATGATTATAACCTTCCTTAAATGAATTCAATGTTTAATCCTCCATAAAATCATTTAATCCATTGATAAAGAAATTTCTCACCAAAACATTATATTGTTGTACTAAAATTGCCTTTCTCTTTTTTTGATTTAGCCAAAATTTCAAGGCTATATTCCCCAATAAAGGAATGATTAGGTTTGTGTATAGCGGAAGAGTAAATAGAGTCTTAGCTCTTACTGAGGTAAAGGACTCACTTATATTTTTATTATCTTCACTTACCTTTTTACAATAGTCTATAAAACTGTTTAACTCAGACTCTTTTACAGGTAAATAGTCTATATAAATGACACACTTATGTCCTAACCAACCGTATTTCATTCCAAATTTACTGTATTTAATTCGTAAATTAGGAATGAATTTTTGTGTAATCTTCGTATTTCCCATAAAAATCACTTTATTTGATGAGGATAATTGATCTTGGTTTTGTTTAAATTTTTCCTCGCTCCAAATAGTACATTCGTATTCCCCGAATTCATCTATTAAGCCGACCAATAAGTTTGCGTAAACTTCTACTTTTTTACCATAAACAATAATACAACTCTTTTTATTGCCATTATCCGTAGAATCAAAATACATATTAATAAATCACCGTTCCTATACCTCTATAAAAGGCTATGATATAGTTTTATAATAACATATTTGTTTTCTATCTTTATGGAAAGAACACACCTCTTAGATTTAATTTTCTCTGTTTCTTCAATAAAGAATTCAACAAAAAAGGGCATAAATCCTTCCTAGATCAACACCCTAGTTAACTTATCAAGTAGATTTCTTTGATATTATTATTTCTAATAGCTATCTTAATTAGGGATAAATGATAAGAGGTACTTGTAGTTTCGAAATAACAGTTTCTCATCGGATGAATATATATTATTCACACTAACTATGTGCTATATCTAATTCTATTGGCTTCCCTTACCCCAGAGTAGTAAAGCAATAAAAAAATTAGCTTCTATAACAGTATTATTCTCCTGTTGTCCAATTTTATATAAAGTTTTAAATGTTGAAGCTTGTTTATTATTTCAAATCATATATATGTTAAAGATGTTACTTTAAATATTTAATAACAACGTTCTATAATTATAATATAATGAATATATTATTTTAATATACAATTTAAAATTTTCTTTAATCTAATAATGTAAATTGAAGCTTTACTAAGATTTCTCTAAGGTCAATATTTTAAGTATTTGCAAATTCCTTAATATCACTTAATATAGGCCAATGAGAAGCTTGTATAATTATTTGTACAGGATATTCCTCTACATCTATGAACCCAAGTCTAAATTTTGGTTGTTCAAGTATAGCCATTTGCTCATTGATTTGCCCATTTTCAAGGCCTAATGAATTAATAACTTCTTGATACAGTACAGACATTCTATTCCCAAAACTATTCGACAAAGGTTCCGCTAATTCTATAATATGTAAAACAGCTATCTTCAGAAAGAGTGACTGCACTTGTTATTGAACTAATGCCCCTATTAGTTTAAGTGTATTCTTTCACATTCTCTATAAATAATGGTATTTAAATATAAAAAATTTAATCCTTTATTTTAAACAGTTTGGTTGTTTAATCTTTCAAGCTCTTCATCAATTCTTACTAGGTCTATTCGTTCAAACAATGGCTCTACTTTTGACAAATGCTGTGATCTGACAACAAACGCCCTCCATTCGGTTTCTGTTGTGTTTATCATTTCCTTGACTTTTTCGCTTGAAAAAGGGAGGAATGGAGTAAGGATATGAGCTAAATTTGCAATAAGATAAACGCAATCCGCCAGAGTTTGTTTGCAAGACTCGGTATCATCCTTTATTTGTTTCCAAGGTTGTTGTTCATCAAAGTATTTGTTCGAAAATCTAACAAGTTCAAATACTTTTTCTAATCCTTGTTTGAAAGCAGTAGTTTCTATGCAACGACCTACTTCATTGTATAAGTGATTAACTTTATCCTGAATATGCGAAGTTATGTCCTTTTCAGGAATAGCACCAGAAAATGACTTTTCAATAAATTTTAAAGTTCGATTAACGAAGTTGCCATAAGCACCTAATAACTCGCTATTATGGCTATATATGAACTCTTTCCAAGAAAAATCAGCATCTCGGTTCTCTGGTGCGTTGATTGTTAGGAAGTAGCGTATAGAATCTGATTCGTACCTTTCTAAAATATCTGGAACCCAAACAGCCCAATTTTTACTTGTAGATAATTTTTTCTTTTCCAAAGTCAAATACTCGTTTGAAACGATATGCGTTGGTAATGGTTCTTTCCCAAGACCAACAAGAATTCCAGCCCAAATAATCGAATGAAAAGGGATATTATCTTTCCCGTGAACATAATAAGACCGAGCAGAGGAATCCCAAAACGTTGTATCATCATTATTTGTTTCATCCGCCCATAGTTTACTTGCTGTATAGTATCCTGATACAGCCTCAATCCATACATAGATTTTCTTATCCTCATATCCAGCTACTGGAACACTTACCCCAATAGGCAAATCCCTTGAAACGGCTCTATCTTGTAATCCTTCCTTTAAGTAGCGTTTCGTAAGAGAAATAGCATTTTCCCTCCATAAGTTCTTATCTTCTGCTTCTTGCGTATAGTTTTCCAAGACATTTTGGAAGGAACTTAAAGAAAAGTAAAAATGCTCTGTAAACCTTGTTGTAGGTGGATTCCCGCATATTTTACATTTTCTATCAAGTAGTTCAAGTGGTTCTAACACGCTGGAACAAGCATCACATTGATCACCACGAGCATTTGCACCACAATGGGGACAAACCCCTTCAACATAACGATCAGGAAGAAATTGCTGATCATATTCACAATAGGTTTGTTCAATTTCCTTTTTAAAAATGTATCCTCTATCAAGCAACTCTAAAAATATCTCCTGAACGATTTTATGGTGATGTGTTGTATCTGTTCTTGTATACATATCATATGTGAACCCTAATCTTGTAAAACAATCAGCAAATTCCTGGTGATAACGGTTTGCAATCTCTTCTGGCGTTACACCTTCTTGTTTTGCCCTGATTGTAATAGGAGTTCCATTACAATCGCTTCCCGAAACATATAAAACTTTTTCTCCCTTTAAACGGTAATATCTCGCAAGAATATCTCCAGGCAACAAACTTGAAATATGACCTAAATGCAATGAGCCGTTCGCATAAGCCCAAGCCCCACCAATAAAAATACTCATTAATAAATACCTCCTGATAAATTATAATTTTTGAAAAAAAAAAAAAAAAAAACTCGCCCTTAGCTGTAATAGCTAAGGACGAGGTTTGAACTTCCTCGTGGTACCACCTTAATTTGCAAATAGCTTACACTATTTGCCTCAACAAGTACGGAGTATTATTAATTGCTACTCTTATACTGTGACATTGATAACGAGTGCCAAATCCCGTCGTATCCTACTAATACATAAATTACGTTCAGTACGAAGCTCAGAGACCATTGTTCAAATGAATGTTTTTGCTTCTTTTCAGCTACCGAAGCTCTCTGTTAAAAAACAAGATCATTTTACTTTTTCTCTTCTTTGCCTTTGATTTATAATTACCAATATTTTATTCAATATTGATTCTGAAGTCTATCTTAATATTTCAAAATATTCTAACTTTAGAAAATGTATTTGGATGTATCTTTAACTAAACTGCCTCTTTAGTAAAAAAGTGACTGCAAAATTGCACCGTCAACAACAAGTCTTAAATATTTTTATCCTATTGGGTTTACCAATCCCTCTGACTGAAGGACTAATGCTGTTAATCCCAATTCACTTCCACTAATATGCCCTTCATCTTTATTCCAGAAAACTCCCTGTCCACTTTTAATTGTCACTCTTTGTTTATTTTCTCCTTCTACCCATCCTTGGCCTTCAACTACTAAGAAAAGCTGCGGTACTGGTGCTTTGTGATAACCAACAATACCTCCTTGCTCTATGGTGATAAAGCCTATATTAGTAGGTCTCTCTGTTTTCATAAACTTTGAATAGAAAGAAGATACAGAGTTATAATTATTAATTTTTTGAGCTACCTCTTTTCCAAAATTAAAAATTTCCATACATTCATCCCCTGTAGTTTTCATTTCTATGTTTTAACTATTCGACAATCTTACTGAGCTAACCTGCCCGTTTCTACCATAAGGAATTCAACACAAAAAGGCGTTATCCTCCTTTGGATCAACGCCACTGTTATATTATAAGCTTGACCAAGTTATTGGTTGACCTTTTTCCTGCCAATAATGAAACTATCGCTTTTTGGACACTATTTGACAACGCAATCACCCACTTTACCATATTTAACATTTTTCTGTCTTTTGCCGTTTAAGGAATCCATTCGATTTTCGTCTCGCTGATCTGAAGTGGATAGGATTCTCGCACCGCTCCTCTGTATTCCACTCGCACCCGATCCCCTACCTGGAGTGTACGGTCTTCCCTCTTGGATAAGTGAACCCATACGCGATTGCCTGAACGAAGGATCACTCCTTCTTCTATGTCAATCAGGGCACTCTCTCCATTGATTTGGAGTATGGTGCCAGAAAACGAACTGGGTTCTGGACCAGGATATAGGAAAGCATAAACGACCATAAACCCGACCAGGAATAAGGCAGCTAGGATCCACATTTTCCGTTTCATATTCTTCTCCCTTCTCGCTCCTCAAATCGAATACACGCGTCCGAAAACGTCCGCTAGACAAAAGTTTATCCCCAAAAGGGTATTTTTCTTTTCAATCCTTCTTCTGCTAACCTGCCCCTTTACTTCCATAAGAAGTTCAACAGAAAGGGGCATTAATCCTTCTTGGATCAATGCCCCCGTAGTTTAAGAAAATTAATTCTCATACTGAGAATTTTATTTTCATTTATAACAGAAATGCTACCATAATAGAAAAAACAACCACTCTTATTTCGCAATAATAGCTCTACCTTTATGAGGGAAACTCCGCAAACATTCATATGTAATAACCAATAAAAATGAAATATCTTTTATGGGCTCTCTAATGACAATTGTTTTTTATTCATATTATAAAGTAATTTGGAAATATATATAAAACCGTACATTGATACGCCTGTAATTATCCAGCTTAATATTTGTTTGAATATTAATCCCTTATCGTAAGCGTTCACTCCATATTTATTTATAAGCCATATATTTATTGAAGCTATTAGAATTTCTCTAAATGCAAATCCTAAAGTTATAAGTTTGAATACCTTCAAAATATTTTTTAAATAGAACTGTTCTTTCATTTTCTTGCGATTTTGCCCTTGCATTTCCACTAAATCCAATGAAAAAAACAAAAATAATGGTTTGTTTACTAATAAAGTAACAATATAAAAGAGTGATAATATATACGAATACACTACATTGTTCCACATCATTTGGATTGCTGACCCCGATAGTATATCGATAAGTGTTCCGATGGATAGCGTAGAAATCATAAAAATACCAAAGAAGTTCGCTCTTTTTAATGATATAAATCGAATTAAGCTATAGATAATACCAGGTACCGATGAAATAAGCATCGCATAATAATCACCTATAATCCCCTTACTAAAATTCCAAACAACTATAGGAAAAATAATATAGAAAATCAAATCCCAGAGGACCACATTCTTAGACAAAAGTAATCACCTCGTTATAAATTCTAATCTGTAGATTTTATTTAAGTTTGCCATATATTTAAATTATTTGTGATACTGGTATTTCATATAACTTTTAAGCTAACCTGCCCCGTTACTTTAAGTACATCATTCACTAAATTTGTTTATACAGCTCTATATCTTGAATTAATTTTTGAACGGATTGTTGCCAAAATTCTGGTTGTGAAAGTTCTAAATGGAAATGTTTATTTATTAGTTGTTCAAGTGGCAACATCCCTGTCTCACTTAGGAATCCTTTGAATCTTTGGTTAAAATGTCTATCTGTATTAGCAAGCTCTAATAGTCCAATGCTTAACAAGAAGCCAAATGAATATGGATAATTATAAAAGGGAGTATTCGCTTGGTAAAACTGCCCATATTTAATCCATACATAAGGCTCATATTTACTTAAACTGCTTCCATAGGCTTTTTCCTGAAAGTGCAAGGAAAGTTCCTCCATTTGTTTTGCGTTTAGCGGTCTGTTTTTTCTCTCCTCATAAAACCTATTTTCAAATAAGAAGGCTCCTCTAATAGACATCAAGTAATTTAGCGAACGCTCGATCTTCGAGCCAAGAAGGGCTTTTTTTATAGATGCTTCTTTTGTGTTTTGAATGACATAATCAATAAATGCAGTTTCAAAAAAAATTGAAGAAGTTTCCGCCATCGTCATTTCAAATGTGTCATCTGAGAAGAATAGGGATGGAACATCTTTCATTTGTTTAAAGTGCCAAGCGTGACCTAATTCGTGTGCAAGTCTTCTGGCACTGTCTATGCTGTCGTCATAATTCAATGAAATTCGTGATTCACCTTCTGAAATAAACGGAGCACAAAATCCACCTGGAGGTTTTGTTTTACGTTGCTCCGCATCTACCCATCCCTTTGTAATAGCTTCCTTTACAAAGTTGCACATATCGCTGTCGATATTTTCAAGAGAATGGATTATCCCATCTACCGCTTGTAAGAACGTAATCCGAAGAGGTACTTCTGTTGAATCAGTCATTAATTCAGACCAAGAAATATTTTTCTTCCCGACTTCTGCTGCTTTGATCCTTAAATAGCTGGAAAGATTGTGTATATTAGCGTCTACTGCATCCCACATAACATCAAGTGTTGGTTTAGATATCCCGTTCAACTTTAATGAATCATCAAGATAATCTACATTCCTTATCTTGTTTTCATTAAGTCTTAGCGAAACCATTTGATTGTATATAGAAGCAAATATATTTCCTTCTGCTTCAAGGGTTTTATTTAGTTCTCTGAATATATATTGCCTTTTAGATTGCTCTGGATGAGTTATGGACAAATTACTAGCCTCAGCAAAAGAAACTTCATTTGCTTCAAAATCAGAACTGACTTTTACTTTCAGATTGTTACGTACTTGTCCGTAAAGATCCTCCAGTCCACTTAATGTCTCTCTAGCAAAATTTGAAATAACCTTTTCTTCTCTATTTGTTATCTTTATACCCTTTAATAATTCTTCTATAAAAATTTTTTCGTTAATGTTAGATGACCAATCATTCCGTTGATTCTCACTCATACTACTTAGGTTATATTGCACATTTGCAATGATCATTCGAATTTGGGATTTTAATGCTGATATGGTTCCATTTAATGATGTAAGGAGAGGTGGGGCAAACTGTTCTGTGGTTAGACAATAATAAAAGGATTCAGCTGATTCTATTTTCTTAATCGTTTGCGAAATACACATTAATTCTTCATTGCCGAAGGTACTGTTCTTTAAATTCAACTCGATTTCTATCAACTTTTCTTTAATACTGAACAAATAATTATTAAACTTTTCGATATCGGGACCACATAAGAGACCATTTAAATTCCACCGAATTGTTGTATTAGACAATTGCATATACTTTCCCCCCGTTTGATTGTTTTTATATTTTAAAAGTTATAAAATCTGTAATTTACAGGAACATTTCGATATAGTGATTAATTCTATAAGGTAACAGTGTTTTCCTTCTTCCGCTAAACTGCCCCGTTAGCTGCATAAGTAAAGACCTTTTTTTAAAAGGTCGAATTTAATAATTGTTATATTTTGGTCCCAATAAGTTCTTTATTGTAACAATGCCCCTAAAAAGACAAAGGCATTTACAAATGAATGAGATATAATTGGAACGATTATTCTCTTAGTTTTTACATAGATGAATGATAAAACAAACCCCGTTATAATGTAAGATAATAAGTGCTTAAAATCCATATGCGGAACAGCAAACGCAATCGAAGATACCAAACTAGCAATAAAGAAGTTAGTCTTTGTATATAGCGTTCCAAAAATAATTTTCCTGCACATAATTTCTTCAAAAAAGGGTGCAAAAATAATTGTAGTTACTAAGTTGATTAGCAACATACTGAGACTTAAAGTGTCTAAAATATCAGTTTTTGATTGAGTACGTCCAGGCACAGCACCTGAACTGAATATATAATTTCCGATTAATCCAGCTATTATTTGACCAACTAGTACCATAAAAAATCCTAATATAATCCACTTTATAGACTTTTTAAACGGGAGAGCATCCTTTGATACTCCCCTTTTAATATCAGGTTTTAATAGAAATAAAAAAACAATAGCAGTTAGAATTGAAAATATCAATTTACCATATAACAAACCATTTTCTTTTGGTATATCAAATTGGTTTGTCAATATAGGCACAACTACATACAAAGCTGAAAAAATAAAACAAATATAAGTTATCAAAACTCCCCAATATCTTTTATGCATAAAAACACCCCCTAATAAGAATATCTGAATAATATAGTCCAACTAATTCTTTCGCTAAATTACCCATATACTTCCACAAACTGTTCAGCAGTAAAGGATATTTACTCCCAATATTTAACCTATAATCTCTATTCCCTTAAGGTATTTTCTTACGTATACCTAGACTCCTTCTTATTCAACTAACCTGCCCCTTTTGTAGCATAAGACAATTAGTGAACAATAGCTAAAACCTTTTCTTCTTAATTAAATCTATCACATAGTATATTTGGGCAATTATAAACGAAAGAAGAATAATAATGATTACTCCCACCGTGTATACAGTTCCCTCGACTGAATCTGCTTCGCTTATCAATGTGTTACCAAATATAAAATAAAGAATGAGGCTTAAAAAAAATGTTAAGGAGAATATGCTGATATATTTTGACATCTCATTTCACCTACTTGAGTCAACAAATTTACTTTCTTAAAATATATTCTACTTCTTTTTATAATAATCCTTCTTGAGCTAACCTGCCCCTTTAGCAGCATAACAAAAAAGAGCTGATCACAGCCCTTGATATCAAAGTAAAGTCAAAGTTTGCCTAAATAAACGCTTTGAATTTTCGCAATTCTATTTCGGTATATTTGCCTCAATCGCTTTCAGAATATCATATGCCCCCTCTGACTGATTCGAGCATACCACGGTTTTAATTGAGCTTTTAGGGTAGAACGCTGAATGAAAACTAACTCCAGGATCATATCCCATAATATGATATTTTGAAATTTCATCATCATTTTTATTAATCCATACGCCATAACCATAGAATTGATCGTAATCTTCATTTGTATTAATGTGTGGATTAAGTAACTGATGTTTATATTCTTCGCTTAGTAATTGATGATTTATTAAAGCATCCCATAGCTTTGCCATATCATTTACAGTTACGTAAGCTCCACCGTCTGACCCGCCTTTTACGGGCAAAGAGTAAATATTCGTCTTCCAAGTTCCATCTGGAAAGTCAATATAACCAAACGCTGTTTTTGATGGTAATGCATCGAATTCAAAATAACCAGAGTCAGTCATCCCAGTTTTCTTGAAAACATTTTTAGTTATGTAATCAGCAAATTTCACTTGGCTTGTTTGCTCTATAATTAATCCTAATATGATGTATCCCGCATTGTTATAATGAAATCTTTCGCCTACATTTAATTTCATTGGTTGATTCTGAAATAAAGGTAAAAAATCTTCCAAGGTCCTGATGTGATACATCGGGTTCTTAATCCATAACTCTTCGAAATTATCCATAACTTCCTCATCAAAATAATCAGGTATTCCAGCTGTATGTGTTAATAAATGATGAATCGTTATATCCTTATCAAAATAAGGGAAAGAAATATTAAGACAATCTTTTAGCTTTGTATCAAAAGAAAGTAACCCCTCCTCCACAAGCTGACAAACCCCTATCGCTGTAAATAACTTACAACCAGATGCGATTCCAAATCGTGTATCGGAGCTGTTAATAATTTCTTCGGAACGATTAGCGTAACCATAACTTTTCTCTTCCAAAGTTTTTTGGCCATCTTGAACAATAACTGTTCCTGAGAAGTTATTTTTAATCATAACATCGGTTATGTAATCCTTGATATTAGTATCCATTATAATCTCCTTTACTATTTCCTCTTTCACTATTCTGCACCTGTACTAAATTCGACAAAAAGGGTGTGTCTCCTTCTTCCGCTAACCTGCCCCGTTTCTTCCATAAGAAATTCAACACAAATAGGCGTTAATCCTCCTTTGATCAACGCCCCGTTAGTTATATAGGAAAATATAGAATTTAGTCAGATATTTACTACCCATTCCATTAAGAGAAGATCGTTGTTTAGGTCTTTTATTTCCCTAAAGCCGCATTTCTTATAACTTGAAATCGCTCTACTATTATCTTTTTTCACTTCTAACACAACTCTGGATGCATTTTTAATGATGCTCTGTGCCAATTCCTTTACCCCATAATTGGGTATCTCCAATAAACTGGTCTATTCCATAAATTTTTTGGTTTGTTATATAGCCGTACCTTTTTAATTCACCTTCCTGAATTTCATAATACTGTATATAACCGATTGGTTTTTCTTTATGTTCTATTATACAGGGGGTAACATAATGTTTTCCTTTTACTCTTGGACCGTATTTTTTTATTACTTTTTCTATATTTGAAGGCGGCTCATCGTAGAATTCTAATATCTTCTCATCATTTAGCCATTTGACCATAACCTCAAAATCATTAGAATCCATTAGTCGAATAAACAGTTCGTCCTCCTGTATCATATTTCACCTCTGTACTTTTCCTATTAACCCGCTTATACTCCCATAAGTAGTTCATCATAAAAGGGCATTAATCCTTCTTCCGCTAATCTGCCCCGTTTGTGGAATAAAAAAAAGAGCTGATTACAACTCTTGATATTGAAGTAATACCCTGTTAGGCACAATATGAAAGATATCACTCAACCTCACTTAAGTTGTTTTTCAATTCGGTCAAGACGTTGTTTAATCTCTTGTATATCTGTTTCTTCCATTTTTAATTTCTTCTCGGCTATTTTAGTGTTTGCTAGATACCGCTTAACTATCTTAACGATATATATAATTGCTACAACAATTACCCCAATTATCACCAAAAGAACAATTGGTCAAACGACTGTAATAACATCTACCCAACCAGATGTCTCTGCTACTGGCTTAATGCTTTCACCCACTTTTGCATCACCCCTTAGAATAGTACCTTTTAATAAATCCTCTAAATGTTAATTAATAATTCTACATTGTTATTGAATTAACCTGTCCCTTTACTTCAATAAAAAATTCAACCACAACTTTTAGATAACGTTTAATATTTGTACAAATAATGATATACATAGGCTTATTAAGAACGTAATAAGCCAATCTATTTTTTTAGTTGTCTTTAAAAGTATATTTAATACTGCACCAAAAGCCATACAAAATAAGAAAGGTACTAAAATCAGCAGAAATTCCAAGAAACCATCTCCTGTTAAAAAATTCATATTAGCTTTCCTCATCAGTTTTAGCTGCTTTTCCAAAAATGAACCTTCTAATAAGATAGATAATGCCCGCTAGTGCACCTAGGGTAATGATGCTTCCAAAAATATTGAACGACTGTAACATTACGCATTCTCTCCTTTACACTTCTTTTTCCACAGCTCTTTTGTAAATTATATACTATTATTCCTTGTGTATCTAAAAATCCCCAACTCACTCTTGAGCTAACCTGCCCCATTTATACAATAAGAACTTCAACACAAAAAGGCATTAATCCTTCTTGGATCAATGCCCAGTTTGTTTAAGTACAACCTTTCACTTGCTATTTCCACATTTCATCTAATTTATCAGCATAGAAATTAATTGCTTTTTTATAACTCAGTATTTCAGAGTCTGTTGTGGTATCTATTAAGCATTTTAGTAAAAACTCCATAGCTTTTTTATGCTCGCTTAAATTATATAAGGTCATTGAATAAAACACTTGTATTGCTCTATTAGTCGGGAATAATTCTATTCCTTCTAAAAAGACCTTTTCTGATTTTTCATATTCCCCTAAAGTTCTATATGTACTTCCAAGTCCCAATATTGCTCCTTCTAAATCCTTACCTGATAACCCTTGCTTAATAGCTTTTTCATAGAAAGGAACTGCTTTTGACTCTTCTCCTAAAACATCAAAGCTCCAAGCACATTGGTAGTTAATAAACGCATTATCAGGATGTTCCTCTACCATTTTTAGTAGTATGTGATTTGATTCTTTCTTCTTATCCTCTTTTCGTAATTCAAGTGCTTTTACCAATTGTTCTTCATTCAATATTAATAAACTCCTTTTCAAAATGTATTTGATAACAAGTTCATCACATCACTTTGAAAATCCTTCTTCCGCTAAACTGCCCCTTTTCTACAATAAGGAATTCAACAAAAAAGAGCATTAATCCTTCTTGGATCAACACCCCGATAGTTTACAATTATCAAACAACCTCTGTTAACTTATCTAAAAACTTTGATTATGTATAAAAATTATATTTTGGCATCGTACTAAGTATGGAGATTATTTCAAAAGATAGGATTGCCATTGATATTTTAACTCATTTATTCATTGAGTTCATTAACTGGAAGAAGTATTCAGGTTGATGAGTCTTATTTAGGCTATACCAAGAATATAATGTTTCTGGTGCAAATACATCTAATTTTTTCAGTACCTCCATCGTAAATTCCAGTGGAGCTATTCCTGATGCAGTAACTAAATTCACATCAGATACCACAGATCCCACCTCATAGAACTTTTCTCCTTTATAGTTAGGACATACCATTTTAGTGTATTCTAAATTATTACTTGTATGCTTTCTAGTATCTAAGTATCCCATATTCGCAAGTGCCTCAATTGCACCACAAATTGCAGCAACAATAGTGCCAATCTTTAAAGCGTGGCCAACCCTTTCCAAGATAGGTTGATGAATTACTTCATTCCAAGTAGTCCCTCCTGGTAAAATTAAAAGATCTTTACTCTCAAGAGTACATTCATCAACGGAAATATCTGGTTTTATGCTCAGTCCTCCCATAGTAGTAATCATTTCTTTATTAGCTCCTACTGTCATTACTTTTAAAGGTAATAATTCTTTTTTGAAATATCTTCCTGAGTTTAGTTCAGCAATTAAATATCCATATTCCCAGTCCGACATTGTATTAAATACATATAGAAAAACTTTTTTTGTTTGCACCAATAACACTCCAATCTTAAATTTTATAGTTTATTTTTTTTGCACGACAAAAGCAATATCGCTAAAAGAACATACGTTCTCTTAAAGATGATTTTATACCATATTTAACCAAAAGTCTATCTCTTATTCCACTAACCTGCCCTTAGCTGCATAACAAAAAAAGAGCTGATCACAGCCCTCAATATTTGAGTAATACACTCATTAGTTATGGTATAGAGGCGATAATTTATCTGATTCTAAATAAGCCATCGTCTTTTAAATGATAGACTTTACGAAAGGCGGTTATTGGATATTATTTTTTTCTCGATTTATACACTCACAATATGAGTTGACCATTAAATTCTTATACTTTGGTAAATCTTCTATACTTTGCAACACTGATTTCCATTGTATTTGAGCTTTCTTTTTCTGAGCTTCAAAAAGAGTATCATTTTTATAAGCTGCACGATCAGCTTTTGAAAGATTTAAAGCTATCCATTTAGTTCTGTCTGTAAACTTAAATCTTACAAAATCAAAATCCCAATCATTTCCTCGTAAAACTATAGTCGCATAGCTGTCACTCTTTCTAGTAACTTCAAGTTTGTCGATATTAATGACAGTGTTTTCTAACATCTCAAATATTATTTTAACCGCTTGGATTTCTTCATCATTTAGATTAATATTCCGTTCTTCTCCATAGTGACTTAATTTTATTCCCCAATCCATTTTCTTACCTCCAATTTTTATGTCCTAACTAAATAAACAAATTTTGATAAAGACCACTTCAACACCCCGTTATGAAAATCCTTCTTCCACTAACCTGCCCCTTTACTTCTATAAGAAGTTCAACATAAAAAGGCATTAATCCTTCTTGAATCAATGCCCTTGATAGTACCACAATAATTAAAAAATCTTATGAGTATTTTTTTCTAATGCACCTAATTCAAATAGGATAGCAGCATCACTATTCTCACACCATAGCTCTTTAATATTTCTATCTTCAAATGTAAAAATCATAATACCCGTTTCCTTAACACGTTGGTTTTCAGAAGGAATATTAAACCATCCTCCCTTATATGTCATCCAACCCGTATAACGAACAACTAACTTATTATCTTGCTCTATCAAATCATCTATAATCCATTCATCGTCTTGGAAAACATTACGGTACCATTTCATAAATTCCTTCATTTTTTCTTTCGTATTATCACCGTTTCTTGAGTGATAAACAAAGTCCGCAGTCGTAAGTTCGTCTAAAACATCCAATTTACCTCTAGTAAAATATTCATTAAACCACCTTTCAATAATTTTTCGTTTATCAATACTTATCATACATTTCCCCCCATAAAACAGATTTCCTAACTTATCAATAAAACAATTCTGAGGTAATTCAATGTTCCTTCGCTGACTTCAACAGTAATAACGATAACAGTTAGCCAGATGATTGTCGAAAGCTCGTTCTCAACTGATAACACCTATGATAAAATCAGATTATCAGAATTTTCCATATAGAGAAACTTTAAAAACAGAAACCGATCAGGGGGGAAAGAATGAAAACAACTAAATTACCGAAAGTCTATTTAAGAGAATTAACTCTTAATGATGTTGAGGACCGTTTTCAATGGTGTCTTGATAAAGAAGTCACAAAGCATTTAAATATGCCAGAGAAATATCCACCTTTTAGCAAAGAAGAAACTAGGAGTTGGATTAAAATGTGCATTAACAAAACAAATGGATATGAACAAAAAGCCATTATTACAGAAGAAGGAAGGCATATCGGTTGGATAGATTTGAAAAACATCGATAAACTCAATAAACACGCTGAATTAGGGGTAGCAATAGGAGATAAAACCTACTGGGGTAAAGGTTATGGGCTCTCCGCAATGAAAGAGATGATTTTATGGGGTTTTAATGAATTAGACCTTAACAAGATTTGGCTTAGAGTTGAAGTCGATAACGAAAAAGCAATAAAGTCTTACAAGAGAATGGGGTACGTTGAGGAAGGTGTCTTAAGACAAGACAGATTAAGGAATGGTAAATTTGTTGACCGTTTAAGAATGTATTCTTCGACACGAGTTCTTATGTTAACGTGAGGTTAAATAGAAAAAGGGAACTTCAAATATATGTAGTTCCCTTTAATATATTCAAAATCAACAATAATCTTTTACAAAGCTATTATTTTAAATAAGTAAATTCCTTCTTCCGCTAACCTGCCCCGTTTCTCCAATAAGACATTCAACGGAAAAGGGCATTAATCCTGCTTGGATCAACGCCCTGTTAGCTTGATAATTAGAATTAATCTTTATAGGCTTTATACCAATGATATGGTTGTATTTCTTTTAGTGCTTTAAATTCTAAATTACTATTTGAAGTAGTTACAGCCGCTTTTACATCTTCACCCCAGAAAAAAAGTCTTTCTTGGCATACACCACAAGGAGTCAAAACGGTAAATTCAGAATTCTCATCTTCTCTTACAACACAAATAGTATAAGTGACCCTTGTATTTAGTTTATGTGCTTCAAGAATAGCACCAGTTTCAATACACAATTCAGTTGAAGCATTTATAACGTCTGGTGCTACACTAGTCAAAATCTGACCGTCTTCCGTATATATTGCTGCAGCTCCTCCCCAACCCGAAGGATATCTCTTTTCTATTAAATCTATTGCTGCTTGATAAAGTTTTTGTTCGATATCCACTTTCTGATTCCCCCTAAGTTTTCCTCTATAAAATCACCTTAGCATAATCTAGTTTCTTGCACTAACCTGCCCCTTTTCTTCTATAAGAAATTCAAAACAAAAAGGCATTAATCTTTCTTGGATCAATGCCAAATCTATACGAAAACAGCCTATCTATATGATGTTTGATCTGCTACAAAAACTTGTGTATCATTTTCTACCAAATCTCTAACTGTGAATATTTTTCGATTATTTTTTTCACATCTTTTTATTTGACTGTTTAAGAAATCAACTAAGAAATGGCCAATATGCTTATACTCATAACCTTTAGGAAATCCCTCAGCACATTCACCCAATGGAAGCAACCAGTGAAAAGCCTTTGCTTGAAAATAATTAATTAATTCTATTTCAATCAGCTTCTCACCATTTCTTCTTATACGTCCAATATGATAATAGTTTCCTAGCTCATCTTTAATCAAATCAAGAGATTGTATAGAATTAATATCTTCATTAGGCATATTAAAATTCTTAGAATTCGTAGACATATTCCCCTCCTCATTTCCAATATATTTCCAATTATATCACTAGAAGGGACATATTATAAACTTAAATTATCTCATCGAACTAAGCTATATAATATACGGCAGAAAAAAACTAACCTGCCCCTTTACTTCAATAAGAAAAGACTAGACTTATACCAGTTCTGAATCCTAAGTTATTACTTACTTCAATTGAACAAGATATCAACAAAAATTATACCAAATTTAATAAAATTTAATTTTTGTTTGATTTTATTTAAAAATATGTTAATATTTAGTTAAATTTTATAAAGGAGGGATAATTTGGATAAAAATGAAGTACCCAATTGGCTCTTGTCTCTGGATAAAGAAGACATTGAATTTATTAAAAATTTTGTTATAAATTCCGGTTCATTAAAGGAGATAGCAAAATATTACGAAGTTTCTTATCCAACAGTTAGACTTCGATTAGATAAACTGATACAAAAAATTGAGGTTAACGACAGTGTAGAAAGTGAAGAATTTATAGATTTCATCAAGAAACTTTCAATTGATGATCGAATTAGCCTAGAGGATGCAAAATTAATCATTGATAAATATAAAAAGGAGGTAAGAATAAGTGAATGATTGGTATGTATTATTGATAACTTTATTAGTGTTTGGTTTTCAAAATTTTTTATCAACTAGGATTAAATTGTATTGGGGTGCCCTTTTACCGATTGTGTATCTGGCGATGTTAATATATATCCAAATTTCTGGGGTAATGGAATATTCAATAATACAGATAATTCTCTTCGGAATTGTAGGTGAACTGTTTCTGATAGGGTATTGGGTTACTGGCAGAAGGAGAGTAGATAATAAACACAAAAAGGAACTAACTAAGATGAAAGTTTATGACATATAATTAGATCTGAGTATAGGATAAATTGGTACAGCTTACTTTAAAATCCTAATAGATTATAACTATATTTGATATTTAATCATTAACACAATGTATAAAATAGAAGAGAAGAACAAGTTGATTACTTACTGATACCTGCTTGTTCTTCTTGTACTAACCCGCCCCGATAGCTGCATAACAAAAAAGAGCTGATCCACAGCCCTCAGTATTGAAGTAAAGTTCCGTTTGATTACCCTTGAAATTGGTTTAGAATCAGTTTCATTACATCGTCTAGCGACATATCATTAGTCAATATCAGTTCTCTATCTACACCAAGATAATCTTTTGGATTCCACCAAGCACGTAGAGAGTCTTCACCAAATTCTATCTTTTTGGAACGGTTGTTGTGCCGTTTTGCTGTTTCCTCAAAGGATAGATCAAAATAACAAGTATATGCCTTTTGGTTATAGAAGTGGATTAAGTTACTCAGCATTTCACCATAGCGAATTTTATTTAAGATCCCTTCTACAATAACAAATTCGCATTTGTCTTTACCGTATTCTGCAATTTGGCGAATCAAATCAATTGAAAGATTCCCTTCTCTATCGTGAACCTTCAACATATCACGACGAACCAGATCCTGAGAAACCAAGAGTGTCCCGTTTCCCAAATGATTTTGAAGACTTCTCGCAGTTGTTGTTTTACCACTCCCTGAGTTACCTCGTATGATAATTAACTTAGATTCCATATTCTCTCCTACACTAATCGTCTTCCGTTTTATATTATTAACTTTTAATATATTCAATATAAAAATCAATTTTTCCTTCTTCCGCTAACCTGCCCCTTTAGTGGCATAGCAAATAGAGCCGATCACATAATTTGTTATGATAAAGATTTAACTTGATTGTTTGCATTTCTTTAAACGAATGTCTCGCCTTATTTCAAGAATTCCTATAATTCCACATACTAATACGCCAAACCCTAATATGCTTGTGAGAATCCAATTGTTTCCCCAACTAATAATTGCACTACCTAAGCAACTTAGAGCAATAATTAATGCTCCATATTTTGCTCGCCATTTTTCCAATTTTAATGGTTTTTCACCTTTCAAAGTTATTCACCTCATACTAATTAGAATTTCTATGATTATTCTTCATCCCTAAGTAATTCTTCAGTTAAAATCTAAAATCCTTCTTCTGCTAAACTGCCCCGTTTCTACAATAAGAAATTCAACACAAAAAGGCATTAATCCTTTTAAGATCAACGCCCCCGATAGTTTAAGTGCATTCTTTCACAAAGAGAGAATCTATTTTCACATATCTCAGGAATGCTTCCCATTAGCTACATAACAAAAAAGAGCTTATCAAAGTCCCTGAAAGTAGTAGAATGCCTTTGTTAGTTAAAATACATCAGGGATAGAGTTTAGCCTAAACTCATTTTTATTATGGAAAGTAAACTTTACATAATAAGAATTTGGAAATATAATGGAGTTGAAGGAAAGTTAACTTTCCATCCGTTTAGGAGGGTAAGGGATGAAAAATAGACTTGCTGAGTTTAGAAAGAAGCACGGTATCAAACAAGAGGAGTTAGCAGATCGCTTAGAAGTTTCTCGCCAAACAATTGGTTCACTTGAAAACGGTCGATATAATCCCTCTATCATTTTAGCTTTTAAAATTGCTCGACTTTTTAACGTCAGTATTGAAGACATTTTTATTTATGAGGAGAGTGGAGAAGATGAAAAATAAAAAGATAAAATTTTATGCAGCTCTAACGGTTATAGCAGTAATCCTTGTTGCTGTTGGAAAGTTTGCTTTTACAGGAGATACGATACCTGGACTTCTTATGGGGATTGGAGCTGGACTATTTGGTCTTAGTGTGGCTCAAATATTTGTCATTGTGATAGCTGAAAAAAATCCAGAATATAAACGAAAAGTTTCAATTGAAGAAAAAGACGAAAGAAATATTGCTATTAATAATAAAGCAAAGGCAAAAGGTTTTGATGCAATGGGTTATATATTAACAATACTAATGCTAATTTTTGTTTTCCTGAATGCAGACTTGTCAATTATCCTTTTACTTGTCTTTGCTTATTTACTTGTGTACGGTGTGTTCATCTTTTATTTAAATAAATATTCTAAAGAAATGTAATGTAACAGGACAATAAGACATTTATTCTAAAAATGTCTTATTGTCCCTATGTATTGATACTAAAATTGTTATAACACTTTTCAAACAAATGCTACTTAAATTTATAATATTCATTAAAAGCTTATTGAACTAATCTGCCCCTTTAATGGAATAACAAAAAAGAGCTGATCACAGCCCTTCAGAGTAATGCCCTGGTACTTTAAGAAAACTGATACAAGGCATACATAAGTAAGAACCTATTAAAAGGAAATCATAGCTCCACGTTCATCGAATACTGAATCTGGATTCCAAGCAATCTCCCAAAGGTTGTTTTCAGGGTCCGAAAAATAAGCTGTTCTTCCTCCCCAGAAGGCATCGCTTGGTTCTCTTAAAATATTCCCACCTGCTTTTTTAATAGCATCAATTGTTGTATCAACTTCTTCGGGTTTATCTACGTTGATTGAAAAAGATACTCCACGAAAGGTATCTACGCTTTGAGTAATTTCAACTGCTGCATCCTTAGCCAATTCCTCAATAGGAAATATTGAAAGATTAACACCTGCCGTTTTAAAGACAGCGTAATTATCAGAACTTATCTCTGTTTCTTCCCATCCTAAATTTTTATAGAACGAACGTAAAATAGGCAAATTGAATGCACCGATAGTAATTAGGCTAATTCTTTGCAAGACCATTTATATTCCCCCCTCATATATTTTTATAAAGTAATGATTTCAACAAAACGTTTTAATTCTCCTTCTTCAACTAAACTGCCCCTTTAGCTGCATAACAAAGGATATCCTAAATGAAATGTTTTTCAATAATTATCTTTGCTCTTTCATCTAATAGAGAAGGTAATTCATTGATGGAGAAATATCTCAAGCCCAAACTTTCACCATCATTCATAGCTAGCTCGCCACTTATCCCCTCTGCTTGGTAAACACATATTACGTTATATACTTCGTCACCATTAGGATACTTAAAATAAAGTTCTTTACCTGATAAAATATCGACAAATTTAAAACTCTTTGCTTTTAACCCTGTTTCTTCAAACAGTTCACGTTCAGCAGTTTGCTCTAAATTTTCGCCAACTTCCATCGCTCCACCAGGCAAACCCCATTCTTTTGTATCGGAACGATGTTGAAATAGTACCTCTTTTTTTTCATTCATAACTACAATAGTTGAACCAACTAAAATAACTGGTCTACTACCAATAAGTGCTCGTATTTCCTTTATGTATCCTGTCATAATCAATTTACCCCTATATTTTATTCTTAGAATTTCAGCAAACTACCCCTTCACTCTTACTATAAGAAGTTCAACAAAAGAGAGTATAATCCTTCTTCCTCTAACCTGCTCCGTTTGTTCCATAAGAAATTAAACACAAAAAGGCATTAATCCTTCTTCTTGGATCAACGCCCCCGTTTGTTCAAGTAGCTAATCCCTACCCATTTGTACCGTAAAATGGATGCAGCTTCCCTTTTTATTTATAAGCAACAATCCTTACGAAAACAATCTTAAAATTGATTTTTAATTCGTCCTCCTTTGATTGATTGTCTTTTTTAGACATATATTCCATATCGCAAAATGATTTTCCAAAATGATATATGATATGCTTATATGACAATAAGGGAAAATTTAGGAGGCATAAGTATGTATATACAATATCTTAAGATTAATGGCTTCAAAAAATTCAATACGTTTTCAATTGAATTTAATAAGCATATAAACGTTCTTATCGGGGAGAATGAAGCTGGTAAAAGTACTATTTTAGAAGCCATCGATATAGTACTTAATCAAAGAGCGTTCAACTCTGCTAGTAGTTTTGATAAATATTTAAATCTAGATAATGTAAAAGCCTACATAGTTAACCCAACAATAGAAAATCTACCAAAAATTACAATAGAACTAACCTTCAATGATAGTACAGATATGGAAACTGAATATTTTAATGGACTGCACTCTTCCTTTAATCCATTATGCAAAAATGGCATTACGTTTACCTATAAATTCGATGAAAGCTATCGTGATTTATTCGAAACTGCATCAAAAGAAACTAGTAATGAGTTTTTAATTCCAACAGATTATTATATTGCTGAATGGACTACTTTCTCAGGTAGAAAATATATAAATAGGAAAGCACCTATAAAAAATGTATTAATCGATAATTCTGTACGTCGAAATAATTTTTTCGATTCTTACTCTAAAAGAATTTTTAATGCTAACCTAGATCTATTAAAACGCCAAAAACTATCTCATAGATTTAAAAATAATTTACAAAACTTTATAAAGGATAATAACGAAGATTTGATAATAAAAGACTATACTTTAGGTCTCGATGAAAATAAGACAGTTTTAGAAAACCTTGTTGATTTAAAAATAGAAGGGATTTCTATTCAGAATAAAGGAAAAGGGAAGGAAAACCTGATCAAAACAGAAATCGCTTTAGAAGTTGAAAGCGATTTAATTATGCTAGAAGAACCAGAAAATCATTTAAGTTATATAAATACACGTAAACTAATAACAGAAATCCAAAAAATGCACAAACACGCACAGATAATACTTACAACTCACAATCCTCTAATTGTAAGTAGACTTAACTTAAAAAATACACTTTGGATTACGAATAGGGAATGTTACTCTCTAAAAGGTATTAATGAAGAAACTGCAACTTACTTTATGAAAACAGATAATATGCAATTACTTAACTTTATTCTTTCTCATAAAGTAATTATAGTAGAAGGAAACAGTGAATATATCTTGTTACCATTCCTAACTAAAAATTCATTACAATACTCTTTGGAAGATAAAAGTATAGAAATATTGTCCGGCGGGGGTATCACATATAAGCATTATATTGAAGTTTCCAGGATAATCGGCAATCACCTACTGGTGATAACTGACAATGACAATAACCAGAATACCATAGATGATATACAAAAATTAAATGCTGAATTCGATATAAAACACCAAAATATACTCATCAAATGCCCTCTTTCAATAGACGAGTTTACATTTGAAGTATGTCTTTATAATAAAAATCAAAGTATATTAAATAATATTTCTGATAAAAAATCTAATACTCGGCCTGAATATAAAGGAAAACAAATAAATAAAAATCTAGCCTATATGCTTAAAAATAAGACTGAAGCTGCATTGCGTATCACTTCCGAAGAGCAATATTCAAAAACTCTTTTACCTAGCTATATATTGGAGGGAATAGAATGGCTAGTTCAAAAATAATGCTTGCCGTGGCAGGATCGGGAAAAACCTATTATATTGCTAACCATTTAAATCCCTTAGCAAAGAACATAGTTGTCACTTTCACAAATCAAAATGTTGCCAATTTAAAAAAGGAAATAAGGAAGGCAAATAACGGTGAGATTCCTAATGAAACTTTGGTAATTACGTTTTCTAGCTTTGTTTATCGATGGTTATTAAAACCTTTTGAACCCATATTGAAAGTTGGCAATCAAATTGGTGTCTACACTACTGGAGTTGAAATTGAAAGAACACCTGAGCCTCAGAGTATTAATCAAAAACCAAATCCGAAATATTACAAAAAAGATGATATACGGCATTATATTTATTTTCAAAAATACTATGTTTCAAGAATGTCTGCATTATTTATCAATCAACCTAACTATGTTAAAAAAATTATTTATCAACGTTTGACCAACTTTTGCGATTGTATATATTTTGATGAACTACAGGATTTTATGGATAATGATTTCAAAGTTCTACTAAACCTTCTCAAGAATAAAAATACCAATGTCTTAGCCGTAGGAGACTTTTATCAACATTCTGTTTGTAAGTCAACCCTTTCAAGCAAACCATTTAAGCAAGGCAAATATTATCTAACAAAAGAAGATTATAAAGCATTATTTAATAGTGACATAACAATAGATGAAACAACTTTAATAAATAGTAGACGGGTTCCTAAAGTGGTATGTGATTTTATCAATGATAAACTAAGTATTAATATCAACTCAATTAGTGAAATTAGAGGAAATATAGAATTATTAGATACCGATTCGAAGATTAATAAAATCTTAACCGATGATAAGGTTGTCAAACTATTCTATAAAGAAAGCAAAAAATATAACTGCATACCAAATATTAATTGGGGATACTCAAAAGGAGACACTTATAAGAGAACGTGCATTATATTAACCCAAAAATTTGATTCCTTATTTGATGAAGACTTTTCTAGTATCAGTTTCTCCCCTACACAAATTAATACCATATATGTTGCTATCACTAGATCTACACACGAAGTGTATTTTATTAAAGAGAAGGATTTCAAACGATTGAAACCCCATTATCTAATAGATTAGTTCAGAGATAGTTTAGCGTATTTCTTTTTGGTTGTTTACTTAAAGTTATGTGGTTGACCAAGTTTTAATTGGTTAACCTTTTTATTTGGCTCTTTTCGTAAACATTGTTGCTACTAAATAAAAAAAGAGAGACAACTTTTACTGTCTCCTTGTTTCGCAAAAGCCCCTTTTTGTTTAAGTGCATTTATTCACAACTTAATATACTTTTTCATTGCCTATTGGGAATTTCTCACCCACTTTAACTCGGGATAGAAATTTTTAAAATAAGAAAACCACTAGAATCTAGTGGCTCTTGTTATTCTCCTGTATTTACGCTTTCATCATCTACAGTGTTAATAATAAAGTCCTTAGAATCGACAGCAACTCCAACACTATTAATCTTATCGCTTATCTCAGCTAACTGGAATGCTATTACTCCTAAAACCACAACGAGGAAAGCCAATAATACAACTATCGTTCTTTGGATACTATCATCAGTCAACGTAATCACCCACTTTACCATATTTAACATTTAATTCGTTATTCTGTCTCGATTTTCCTTCTTCCGCTAACCTGCCCCGTTTGTCTAATAACGACTAGAACATACTGATATCTATTTGCTGTTTATTTTCTTTTTGGCATCCACATACCCAACTATTCCAATCATTATGATTAAAATTAAAACATACATATCTGGAGTCAGTATGCCTTTCGTTACCAATGAAAGTTCATCGTATGTTCTAATCAAGAGACCAATTGGCGGGAAAATAAGAAGCGACAAAAAGAACTTTTTCCTGACTTCTAAATCTTGCATAATAATCCCCCTTAAAGTATTGCTTTCCTTCTTCCGCTAACCTGCCCCTTTTCTACAATAAGGAGTTCAACAGAAAAGGGCATTAATCTTTCTTAGGTCAATGACCTATGAATAGTGTTATATATAATCACTTAGGATCTAACTTGAAGGATTCTTCTTTTCTATCATCCCATTTAATCGTGACATCGATTGGCTGATCTTCCTGTGGTGTAGAACAACCTGAACAGGATGATGAGATAGAAATTGTGGCTCCTTTATAATCACTTTCATTCCATTTTGTTTCGCCATCATTGATTGTAATTTCCAAGTTCTTAAAAGAAGTATCACTCGTTGCTTTTTTATAACCAAATATATACTTTCCATCTTCCCTTGTTTCATTATCAGATATATTGGCAGAGTATTCTCCTTTCCAATTTTCACTTTCTCCTGAAAAAGATAGGTGTTTGTCATTACAGCCAACAATAAAAAGAATGAATGGAACCAATAATAGCAACCGTTGCTTCATAGTGACCTCCCGTTAAGCCTATTTCCTATTAATTCTACTTTAAAAAGGCATTATCCTTCTTCCGCTAACCTGCCCCTTTAGTGAAATAAGGCTATTTTTCTAAAATAAGATAGTCTTTAGTTTTGGAATATGAAATGCCATTTTTATTAGCAAAATCAATTAAGTCTTTAAATACGTCACTGGGAGAAAAATTTACAATTCTAATGTTGAATCCTTTTTTAACTTGTATAATAGCACCTTTGGTATACCAATTTACTCGTTTGAATTTAATCTGAATTGTTTGATTAGGGTATATACTTGTTTTATATAAAGGCAAGTTAAAAAACAATATTCGATACTCCAAATAGTCTTCATTTATCTCAAAAATAAATTTGATAAATAATAAACCAAGAATGACTAAAGAAAATATTATTTGAAAGTATAATAACCAATTGGAATAGTCATTTATTGAAACTACCAATATCATTAATAGCAGGTAATACCCTAATATTTTTCTTTGAGTCCTAGCGATATAAATCAACTAACTCCCTCCTTATAAGTTTATTTCAACTTAAATATCCTTTGTTATTGAGCTAACCTGCCCCTTTAGCTCTATAAAGAAAATGATGTCAATATTCAACTATATTTAACCATTGACCATCAGGACCTATTGTTATGTGAGGAACTTTGTTTGTTTCAAATTTATCGTATATATCAATGTTTTCCTTGCTTATATTATTTAAAAGTTGAGATACATCTAACTCCGAAAAAACTAAAAAATCCATTGTTGTTGACCTTAAATAAAAATCGTATATATATTGTTTTTTACTATCCTTCACATATCCTAAAAAACCTATTGTTCTTGGGAAGCTCCTACATAAAGGAATTTTAATCTTATTTATTAAAATAAAATCATCTGACAGTTGGTTTAACAATTCTTCTTCCCAATCAGGAATAATCGCATAAATATAACATTCTTGCTTATAAATATCATTGATTACATCAACAAACTCCTGCTCTTCTATTTCCTCTTCAAGCAATCTTTCAGTTACCTTTGGTATGATTTTCACTCTAATCACCTCTTTGTTAATATTATTCGATTAGATTAGAATGCTTTCCTTCTTCCGCTAAACTGCCCCTTTACTTCCATTGAGAAAAATAAATAATATAAAAGATTATCTAAAAATTATTAAATATGTATAATAAAGGAATGGAGGTGAGGTGAATAAATGAAAAAAATATTGTCACCTTTTATATTTTTAGCCCTTATTTATTTGTATACTTTTCATCCAAATGATATTAGTTTATTACATAAACCTATTGTCTCTATCTTTTTATATGTTGCAGCAATAATAGTCTGTGCTTTAATGCTAGTAAATGTAAAGAAAGAACGAATGAACAACAGTGGTGATTAATTATATAGAATTTTAAAAGAGGAAACTATCTAACAAAAATAGTCTCCTCTTTTTTGTAGGAAAACAGTAAAATTGTGAAAAAATGTACTTAAACTAATCTGCCCCGTTTGTGGAATAAAAAAAAGAGCTGATTACAACTCTTGATATTGAAGTAATGCCCCTGTTAGGCATAATATGAAAGATATCAATCAACCTCACTTAAGATTTTTTTCAATTCGGTCAAGACGTTGTTTAATCTCTTGTATATCTGTTTCTTCCATTTTTAATTTCTTCTCGGCTATTTCAGTGTTTGCTAGATACCGCTTAATTATCTTAACGATATATATAATTGCTACAACAATTACCCCAATTATCACCAAAAGAACAATTGGTAAAACGACTGTAATAACATCTACCCAACCAGATGTCTCTGCTACTGGCTTAATACTTTCACCCACTTTTGCATCACCCCTTAGAATAGTACCTTTTAATAAATCCTCTAAATGTTAATTAATAATTCTACATTGTTATTGAATTAACCTGCCACGTTTCTGTAATAAGGAATTTCAACGAAAAAAGCGTAAACCCCTCTCATTCAACGCTCCATTAGTTTATTTACATTACTTCACAATATCTAGAAGATGATTAAAACTCTTCATTTAAAATAGAATACATCTTTATATCTTGATGTTTCCCCTTTATAAATATTCCCTTTCTAATGATTCCTTCGAATGACATTCCCACTTTTTCCATCACTCGTGACGAACCTATATTTTCTACGTCACATCTAGCTTGAATGCGGACTAATTCCATTTTTTCAAAACCCAACTTGATTACTTCCTTTGCTGCTTCAGCTGCTAAACCGTTTCCCCAATATTCTTGAGAAATAACATAGCCAATTTCAGCAATCTTTTGTTTTGGTTGTACCCAAACAAAGTCAATAGTTCCAATGAATTTTCCATTTTCTTTGTATTCAATTCCCCAGGGAGCCACTTGATTATTTTCATATTTATTTAATACAAAATTAATGAATTCCTTTGTGTCGGATACTGTTTTATGGGTATTCCAAGTTACATACTTAGATACTTCTTCATTAGAACCGTACAAAAACATATCGTCAACATCATCTAAAGTAATCCTTCTAAGGATAAGACGTTCTGTTTCTAATGTCGGTAAATCACCAAATATTTTTTCTATCTCCATTAGACACCTCTCCAACTTACTTATTGAAAAACACTACTTCTATATAAGTTTTTATTTCTCCTTCTTCCGCTAACCTGCCCCTTTAATAGTAAAAGTGAACAACGAAAAAAAAGATAGGAATAATTATCATCGAACTTATAATCGTTGAAATATATTGTTTTGATTCCTTTAGATACTTCCATTCCAATATAACTTGTAAACACGTTAATGCTGTTAAAAATAGAATCAAATTCCACTTTAAAAGGTCATCCGATTCCTTTTCAAGGGCAAACAAATAGGTAAACATAAAAAGTATACCTATCACCACTCTTCCCCAATGTTCAATTGATTTTCCAGGAGTTTCGGAAAGATCTATTTTCTTTACACCAAGAAATTTCCTCACTATTTTCTCCACTAAAAATGCTGCTAAAAGAAAAACAACAAGACTCACCAACAGCTTCATATTCACCCTTCTCTCTATTAGCCACGACTTCCAATATTACAACTTTATAATTCGATATGTATGATAGCAAATCCTTCTTCCACTAACCTGCCCCGTTTCTACCATAAGAAATTCAACAGAAAAAGGCATTAATCCTTCTCGGACCAATGCTCCTATTAGCTAAATATCAATTTTTAAAGTCATCCACATTCCAATTCCATTTTGCATTAATGGTATTCAAAAATCCCTGAATTCTTTCCTCTGATAAGTCTTTTGCTCCGTTTAATTTCGCATATCCATTACGTCTGCCACCTCCATTATTAATTTCATATATATCTATCCATCTCTTATTCCAATTTTCATTTCCTTATTAACTAACATACACTTCCTCCTTAAATCTAAATAAATCCTTTCCAATCTATGCAAAATATTTAACAATGATTATAACAAAAAATGGTAATATATATATATAAAGGGAGGTGATAATTAATGAGTAATTTAAAAAAACCTGGCACAGATAATCAATCACCAGGAAAATATAAAGAAGTAGGGCCAAGAGGTGGTAAAGTTAATAAACCTAGAGTAGTAGAAATTGGTTCTGGAGATAGGCTTCCTCCAACACAAAAAGAAGGACATAAATGGAAAAAACATTAATATTCAAACTTTAAAAACCTCCTATTTGCAGAATTAAGACTTTTTTCCCCTTATCATTACAGCAATGAAAAGGGTCTCGTCTTCTTTTTAATCGGTCTTCAGGAATTACTATTTTATTCACTATTATAAAAAGCTAATATTTCTGAAAAAAAGGAACCCATCGAGATATTGGTTCCTTCTTTTCATTCACAATTCGTTAACGCCCCCGTTAGTTTAAGTACATTTCTTCACAATAATTCAAAAGAGAAGCTCCTTAATTAGCCCTTACCACTCTTGTAGCTATAGACGCTTATGAAAATCCAAAATAAATAGAGGCCTTGTTAAAAGCAAAAAGCGTAATCTAATAATCTGTAATAAAAACCGCTTACCCAATTTTAAGGACGAGCGGTTTTTATTACCTAATTTACTTTATGGAATAAATTTAAAGACTCTTCCACAAAAGAAAGTTCGAAATTTCCGGAAAATTGAATCTCATAGTGTCTTTGGTTGAATGAGGTCACGGCTAAATATAGGCCCTCCTGGTCTTTATAAATTGTCCAATTAATTTTGTTTATGTCTAATACATCCTGTTCCATTGGGGGTTTTTTGTTCTTATGGAAAGCAGAATCGAGAGGTATCTTATTCCTATACTCTAATACCAAAATGGAATTTTCGTCTTGTTCAGGTAACAGATAAATCATCTTGATCGAATCATAGTTTTCTAAGGAATTTAATAAATTTAATTGATAATTGTCATCGTTCGTAAAGGCATAAAAATCAGGGAAATTTTTCTTTGCGTTGTTAAACGCTATGGATAATTCATCTGTGTCTGAAACTGCACTTTGAATAGAATCAGGATTTGTTTCTGTTACCTCTTTATCCTTTTTAAACAGCAAATAGCCTTCTTTATTTGCTCCATCTTCATAATAAGCACCTTTGGCTGCGATGAGGGATTTGTCTTTCCCATCCATCTGATAAATAGGTCCAGGTGGTACTTCATTAGAATCCCCAGATCTCTTAATCGCCCAGTCTCCTATCCGCTTCACTTCTCCAACCTTTTTCCAATGAGAGCTTGATTCAGGCACTACTCCACCAGTCTTCATATAATAATATCCTTCAAAAACAATATAAGCATTCTGCTTCTCACTTTCTGTTACCACTTCTACTTCTTTTACTCTGTTGTTTTGTTCTTTTCTTTGTACTGATTGAGCATTCTCTCCTTTCTTTTCAGCCGAAATACTCTCAAAAAAAGCAAAGTATAGAGTTGAAAGTATGGCTAAGAATAGAACAATCCATACACCTATTCTTTTATTCACGATTCTCCCCCTTTCCTTTATACGAATAAGTATACAATAAAAAAATACAAATATGGGTTTATTTGTAAAATAATCATTCGGAATTAGTTGGGTTGGTAAAGGGTTTGGTAATTCGAAAAATTCATTCGAATAAAGGAGTTAATAGGTAAACTAGCCATTTCAATTCATAAGCCAGACCATCGATTTTTTCCTTAATATCCTTATCTCCACTATTAACACTGTTTCATTTCATTTGTAAAAGTGATACCCATAGATAGGACATCTTCCCGAACCCCTGTACTTTTTGAATCATTATTAAGCTCTGTTTGAGAACAACCAAATGAAAGATCTATTGAATTGGTGTAAATGCTACTTGCCAAATTCCATCTTTATTTTTAATCATCTTAAACCCACTTTTCCCTTTGCCAGAATCATATTCAATATAGCCTTCGTAATTATTCGTCTGTATGAATTCTCCTTTGTCTATATTTTTGAATTGATTTTTGACCTGTTCACTAGTTCCTCTGTCAGTTACGGGAATTTTTTCATCTTCTTCTTTTGACCATTGAATATACTCTTTTCTGTCTGTATATAAAGTATACTGAGCATCAATTTTTTTATCTAATTTTGTTTGAACATATAACTTCGCAATACTGATAGGTTCTAACCTCCTTAAATGTTCTTGATTTAAATCTTTTTGAAAATCAGTATAAACTTTCTCCTCCTCCTTAGTTAGTTCAAAAAGGTTAAATTCAGCGGCAGAGCTATCAACAATTACTTTATTCTCAACTGTCTTATCTTCTTTGATATCTGTTTTCTCAAAATTACAAGCAGTTAATAGGATCGTTCCAGAAATACAAGCAATACCTAAATATTTACTAATCATTTTTCCTTTTCCTTTCCTATTTCATTTAGATCTGTCTCTAAACAAATCCTTTACTCATTAGAAGTTAAACAGAAAAAGGCATTAATCCTCCTTTGGATCAACGCCCCAATTAGTTTCTTTGTACCAATTCTTTTCTATCCTATGTGTAATCATCCTGCTCTTATCCATATTTAATCTTTTGAGTTAATATAAAATCTGCTCATTTGGTATAATTTCGATTAAAAGTTGAAACCAATTGATTAAAGGTATCGAGAGCAGCCTCTCTTTTCTCTTTGCTTTTATTGTATTTGGGATTACGAGTAAATACAACCTCATCATAGGCTATGCGTATTTCGCCCAATGTATCGATAAATACCATCTCATTATTTGAAAAAGTTTTATAATCATTGTTTTCAACACAGACTACTTTCAATTCATAAGCCAGATCATCGATTTTTTCCTTAATATCCATATCTCCACTGTTAACGCTGTCTTTCATTTCATTTGTAAAAGTGATACCCATAGATAGGACATCTTCCCGAACCCTTGTACTTTTTGAATCATTATTGAGCTCTGTTTGAGAACAACTAGTCGCGAGACCCACTGCCATAATTAACACACAAAATTTTAGAGTTAGAATGGTTTTTTTCATTATATTCATCCCACTATCATTTGGTATTTCTTTGTTTTATTTATTCGATAACCTTATTGAGTTAACCTGCTCCTTTAGTAAAAAAGTGACTGCAAAATTGCACCGTCAACAACAAGTCTTAAATATTTTTATCCTATTGGTTTTACCAATCCCTCTGACTGAAGGACTAATGCTGTTAATCCCAATTCACTTCCACTAATATGCCCATCATCTTTATTCCAGAAAACTCCCTGTCCACTTTTAATTGTCACTCTTTGTTTATTTTCTCCTTCTACCCATCCTTGGCCTTCAACTACTAAGAAAAGCTGCGGTACTGGTGCTTTGTGATAACCAACAATACCTCCTTGCTCTATGGTGATAAAGCCTATATTAGTAGGTGTCTCTGTTTTCATAAACTTTGAATAGAAAGAAGATACAGAGTTATAATTATTAATTTTTTGAGCTACCTCTTTTCCAAAATTAAAAATTTCCATATATTCATCCCCTGTAGTTTTCATTTCTATGTTTTAACTATTCGACAATCTTACTGAGCTAACCTGCCCCGTTTCAACAATAAGGAATTCAACAAAAAAGAGCTTTAATCCTCCTTTGGATCAACGCCCCTGTTAGCTCTATAAAGATATACATATTTATTACTTTTCAGGTTTAATGTAAGGAACAATTTGTGCTGTGGCACCGACGGAAGCTCCACGAATGAAATTTTGATTTTCTAGAGCTTTGAAATTTTTCGTTTGCCCAGTGAGCATTACTCCTAGTATTCCCACATTATCAAATGATTTGTTTTTATTTTTATTTAAAAAGTCCTGAATCATATCATCGTCAGCACTATATTGCTCTAGGTCATCAATAAAACTGTTATACCTTGCTCTCGGTGAATCAGAGGGATCATATCCAAAAACCGGCATTCCAGCTGGTCCTTTACTCTCATCCATAATTTCTGAGGTCATATATAACCATACAATGTTTAAATTATCGGGTATTTTTTCTTCTATTTCTTGAAAGGTATACGGTTGATTGAAAGAAATGGCAACTTCTGCAACGTGATTATCCATTTGCGAAATTTCCTCTAATTCATTTGGAACACCTCTATAGTAATTTTTAATGGACGGATGATAAAATGTTGCAACTTTGTTTTTTGTTTGTTTGTCATACTCATAAAGATTTGTATCAGACCAATAAAAACCTGGTGTTAATTCGTTATGATCTATTTGTTTTCGAATCCAATCATACGAACTTGTTAGTGTGCTCCATTGAACTACATATCCATTAATATTTTTAGAACGGTTTGTTATAATGTTTCCACCAAACATTGAAGAATTACTTGTTACTTGAGAATCGATTTTGATATTAGGTTCGGCAATGGCATTATGTAAAAATAGTGCTTCGTGTAGGCTTGTCGAACTTTTCGCCGCGAAGTAATTACCTGTTTTATAGAGTATTGGTAATAGAATTGGTAATAGAATTAATATGACTATGATTGAAGTAGTAATGATCTTTAAAAGTTGTTTTCGTTTAGCCTTTTTCAATGCTCCATTTAATGAATGGTCCATTTTCGTTTTCCTCCTACTTTTGAGTAGATAAATTTGCGTGCACGATATAGTTTTTGTTTAACACTGTCTACTCGAATATCCAAAATAAGAGCAATTTCCTCATAAGATAAATCATAGTAATATTTTAAAAAGAAAATTTCCTTGTATTCTTTTTTTATGTCCTTTAATAAATAAATAATCTCCTCCTTATTTAAAATCGTATCGATTTCGCAATCAACGTGCTGGAGCTTTGAATAGATTTCTTCGGTTAAGTAAATGTTCTGTTGCTCTTTTTTTCTTTTCAAGTCAATATATTCGTTAAGTGATACTCTAAAAAACCAAGGACGTAAATTGCCTTCCGTTAGGTCATCCAAAATGGCGTAAACTTTGTAAAAGGTATTTTGAATGATATCTTCTGCATCTTCTTTCTTGGCCCCTTTCATCAGTAATAATACGAACACTTCCTCTCCCAAATTGATAAGATAGGAGGCTAATACATCTTCCCTTTTCATAATTTTTCCTCCCCATACTTATACAACGAATGAAGAATAATAAATGTATACACTTATATAAATTTAAAAAAATAATTCTTCTTTACTTTATCGACAACTTTAATAGCCTCCTACCAAACTAACTAGTAGGAGGATACTGCATCCTCACAAAAAGGGGTAATAACTTGGTTACTTCTACATATAGCATTTACCCTAATTTAAGCATATTTCCTATAGAACTAAACTGCCCCTTAGCTGCAAAAAAGACCGTTAATATGACAACCGCGATCTTCAGTTACAGTTTAAAGTAGTATGTATTTTTTACTCTTTAATAGTAAGAAGTTTGTATGATACGAACATAGTTGTTGTTAAACCAACTCCAAAAAGTATACTACCAACAGATAAGAAATTATTTATATTTCCTTTCGCTCTTATATGGTACCAAGCAGTATCTGCTCCTCCTTGTTTTACTAACCAACTTTCGGCTAAAGAAGTTCCAAAATTAACACTGTTAAAAAGTAAAAATAGTCCCAACACAGATAACAAAATACTTAAAGCTATTAAGCCTTTTAATTTAGCTCTGGTCACAATAACACCCCTTATATAGTCACAAATCCCAATGCTATACCCTTATAATTCAATATGTATGATAGCGAATCCTTCTTCCGCTAACCTGCCCCTTTTGTTCCATAAGAAATTCAATACAAAAAGGCATTAATCCTTCTTTTTGGATCAATGCCCCTGTTTGTTGAAGATATTATTCCATATCGCTTGTATATTTTTCAGGTAGTAACTCCATTACATTGCACTTCACTAATTTATCATTATAAGGAATAATTACATCTGTATTTTTTCCATAATCACTAATTAACTCTCGACACATACCACAGGGAGCAACTACCCAACATTTTTCTATATCTTCGTGTGGATGAGGGTGAGCAACTGCTACAATTGTTTCAAATTCGTGGTCTCCTTCAGAGATAGACTTACCAATAGCCATTGCTTCTCCGCATACTGTTATTCTTCCCACATTCGCTTCTACGTGAACTGCTGAAAAAACATTACCTTTTATAGTTCTAACTGCTGAACCAATATGATGTCGTCCATACCTATAATTCTTTTCTATTACTTCTTCTGCTTGCTTAATCAATTCATAATCTCTATCTTCTAAAGGTCTTACTTTTAACATATTTATTCTCCCCTTTTGATGGTTCATTTTTATCTTTCTATTTAACAATCCTGCCCCTTTAGTAAAAAAGCGACTGTATTTCACAATCGCTACTGCTAATTGAACAGTTTTTAATATATTTGCTGGGTATTTCTTAATAATTTATCCGCAAGACCTATATTTTCTTTTAAATAATATGGTGAATCTGTCCGTGATAAAATCTCTGAAGTTGTCAACCAAATAACATCATCAACTTCATCAATACTTTTAGCATAAGGATTTCCTGATTTATGCTTACATAGAAATACTATGTCTATCACATTCACTCCAGAAGTAGTAACAAATGATGAACTATTCACATAACCACAAACCGTTACCTCAATTCCAACTTCTTCAAGAATTTCCCTTCGCAAAGTTCTTTCCAAAATATCTTTTGAATCACCCTCTATTTCACACTTTCCACCAACAAGTGAAAGCGAACCCCCTGCGTGTTCTTCTTTTACACTACGGCGTATTAATAGCCATTTTTCATCACGATAAATTGCACCCTCTACATTAACTATAAACATAAAGATATCCCCCAGCACGCTTGTTATTTAAAACTCTATTAATTATTCGATTATAGCAACTGGTTTTCCTTCTTCTTCCGCTAACCTGCCCCGTTTCTACAATAAGGTTTTCAACAGGAAAAGGCATTAATCTTCTTGGATTAATGCCTTTTCAGAATTAATCTCTCCTCTTTATTAGGAGAACTAGGTTTGATTAATAGGTAAAAAAGGGTTATTCACCTTATATCAATTATCTATCAATATTTTTAAATGGTTGCTAAATATCCATAAAATGAATGAGAAATGAAATACCTACAGCAACAATGCAATATATTAATGCTAAGTAGGTATGTCCCAGACTATATAAGGTATAGCTTGTTATTAAAAATAGTAATAACTCAAAAGTAAATCCATAGAAACCTTGGAGTTTATAAGGTGCTTGTGGCGAACCAACATAGCCCAAATAACCGCCACTACTGTTGGAACTCCAATTGCCCCCATAATTTCCCCCTGATGAAATCCCCACAATCCGAAGATGATTAGGGCTAATATTTCACAAATAAATCTAATTGCCATAATAACTATCGTCATTCCGACTCTCCTAATATCTCGCATTGTTTCAAGAAAACCTTCTCTTGAATATATAAATTCGATAGATAGAATAAACAATCCTTCTTCCGCTAACCTGCCTCGTTAGCTGCATAACAAAAAAGAGCTGATCCACAGCCCTTGATAATGGAGTAATGCCCCGTTACTACAATTACAATTCTTCACAAAATAGAACTACATTATTTATTCATTATAGGAATGCTACCCATATTTATTTAGTTTCCATAGTTTATTTTAACGATTTAACCTTACTGCATTAATTCTCCAGTACCCCCTATAAATGATAAGGTTAATAAAATACCTAATACATAAATAACTAAATTTCCTTCATTTCTTATAATAGATAAAATCGTCCCTAATAAAACGAAGGGATATGAAAAGAGTGGTAGTATATTAAACAACATTTCATTTTTAAAAATGTATTCATTAATTATTTCTAACATTATTATTGAAAAACCAATTTGAAAACTCACTATTTTAGCTTTATAAGTAAGGTTTTTAAGAAAAGATGTATGTTTTCCACTCCACTCTCCAAATAGAAGTTTAAGCGAGGTTGGAATATCTATGCTATGTAACTTTGGATATATGGGCTGTAAAAATGGGGCTTTTCCTTTCAGTGATTCGTATCCCCAGGCGATTTCTTTACCAGCAATGCATTCTTTGTTTACATCTTTTAAATCTTCATTGCTATTAATGTATAGAGGGTACAATAGTCTCTCTGGATCAACAGAAAACGCTAATCGTTTCCCCTCGTGATCACCAAAATATCTTCTTTTATTCGGAAAAACCCCATAAAATATTGCTGATGATATATTGATAAATGGGTGATAGTATGATCTAACCCTCCCCATACTAGGATCAACTGGTATCCACCCCTCATTTTCAATGTATATTTCACTCCAAGAATGGGGTGAAAATTTTTTAAGCGTCCAAGTTCCATATAGCATTTTTGCTGGAATATTTAAAGCTCTACAATAAGAACAAAATAAAGCACCAAACTCTCCACAGTCTCCTTTTTTCGTTGCTTTAAAATCATCAATTCCTCGCTCTGAAAAACGTGTTGAATACCTATATGTTTTTATAATATAGAGAAAAATCTTTTTAGCTTTTTCTAAATCAGTATTTACTCCTTCAACGATAGCTTCTGCTTCTTTTTTTATTTCTTCACTTACAGGTATTAGCTTTGTTGAGCGTAAAAAGAAATTCTTTTCTTCTATTGTTATATCGGCTTTATAATTTTTATCTCTTCTACAGCCTTTATAATCAATAATAACATTTAACTTTTGACCTGGTTTTAGATTGAAATACCATAAAGTATTTAAAAAAGGATGTTCCGTAATTTTGTCCGGTTTAAGATTAGGCTTTGTTGTGATATTTTGTTGTGTAGAGGATTCTTGGGGTTCAGAAAACCATACTTCAACATCTTTCTTAGTAGTATTTTGATATTCATACTTCAATTGAAAATTCCGTTTATCCAATCAACCCACTCCCTTACGGAAAGAATATGCTCTCTCTTTATGACAAGAATTGCTCCCACCACTTTTCGCACAAATCCTTTGGAATATTTTAACACAAAAACCTTTTTTATATGATTGCTTATCCAAATATTCAGTACCTTCACTTCCATAAGAAATTCAACACAAAAAGGCATTAATCCTCCTTGGACCAATGCCTCTATTCGTATCAGAAAAACTTTTTATATAACTCACGTCGCAGCGTCCCGCTTAAATAAGCGTAGATTTTAGTTGTTTCGCTCTTTTCGTGTCCCATCAAATTTTGAATAACTTCTAGTGGTGCACCATTATTCAATAAAGTAGTGGCATAACTATGTCTCAATTGATGGGGGTGAATGCTTTTATTAATGCCGGATCTTTTCGAAATCTGTTTTATGATATATCTCATTTGAGATATACTCATCCGATGGGGAGACCTAATAGTTACAAATAACGCTTCTTGGTCATCTGTTCTCTCATCCAAATACCTCTTCAACCAGATATCACACCTAGTATTAAAGTATACTTCTCTTTCCTTATTTCCCTTACCTAAGACTATTAAAGACTGATTAGAAAAATTAATGGATTGTCGATTCAAATTAACGGCTTCACCAATTCGACAACCGGTTGAATACATAAATTCAAACAAGGCATTTTCTAAAGTTGTATGACAGGCTTCTCTTAAATGCTCAATTTCTACTTCAGATAAAAACTTTGGTATTCGAATATCCGATTTTGGTTCCTTAATTTTCGACGCAGGATTACCATTCAATATATTTTCGTCTTGTGCCCACCTAAAAAGCGACTTTATAAAACGTATCCTATGACTCAAGCTAGCAGCTTTTAATTGATCAGCAACATTTCCAAGATAGAGCTTTAATGAATCGGTGGTAATTTCATCAAGGGATCGATCACCAAGATTCCGGATTAACAAGTTTAATTGGACATTATATGCCTTTAAAGTCTGAGCTGAATATCCTTGGATCTGTTTATCAGCTTTATATAAATCCCAAGCTTCAGATAGTATCATCCTATTACTCTCCTCATCTTATTTTTATCAGTATAGACAAATAGAAAGGAAGTAATACTGCAATCCTACTAAAACAATGCCCCCAATTGTTGAATAAGAAATCCTGATTAGACACAGGACTTTTAATCAAACATTATTATAAATTATCAAATTCTTAAAATAAGGACTTTCTTGCTCTTCCTCGCCCTTTATTGGAATATATTGTAATATGATGATAAAGGAGATGAATTTCGATGAAGAGGGTAAATCTAGGAGTGTACATTAAAAAATACAATTTTGAAGATTATTCTATTGTAGAATTAAATAAAATTAAAGAATATATCTTTTTCAGCAATAATTTAAGTAAGTGGGATGTTGATTCCCTATTCAATACTTTAATGGATATAAAATATGATCGAATGGAATATGATTTTTGTGGGGATGAAAACAATTTATATATTAATATTAATCTAAAATATCCGGAGTATGGTGAAGAGGAAAATGCAGAGAATTATCCCCATTTGCAAGGAATACTACCTGTTATAGATGATTTTGTTGAAACTAAAAAGAATATCAATGTTTTTAACGAAGCTACATCCCCTAATGAGTACGTGGAAGAAGAAAACGGGCTACTAATGAAACTAGATACACATAATCTAGAGTTGTTAGAAAAGATGCAACTGCAACAGGCTGATTTCAAATATGAAGTAATCAGTGAAAAAGTATTTCGAGAAGAATCAGGTTATTCCGACCTTTGGACGGAAATAATAGTGTATGTGTCTAATATTCCTGACGTAATATTTAGTGGAGCATTGTATGATATTACAAAATGGACCTTTTTTAGATTAACATCTCCTTCAAAAGATGAAGATATTCGTGTAGCCAGTTCTAGTAAGATAAACTATAAAAAACTCAGAAAACAGATTGCTACAATGGTGAACCTTAAACCTGACGATTTAACTCTCAAAACAATGGATAAAGATAACTCTGAATATATATTTGAATTTAAAGCCAATAACTTAGAGATAGTGGTTATATGTTCGGAGAATGGATCAATCCAATCAATCGATACAAAAGAAAAATAAAAACAGGCAATCATATCCTCCGCGAATCAAAAGAGCCTTACTACATTAATCATAGTAAGACTCTTTTGATTTTTTCATATTAGATAAATAAAGCAATAGCAACAATCCTTACGAAAAGAGCCAAAATAGCCACCTCCAGAAAGAGTGGCTAGATTGTTATTAAACTAATGCCCCCTATAGTTTAAGTGTACTTGTTCACAAACTTTTTATTTCTGGAATGCTGCTCCTTTAGCGGTATAATTCTTAATCACAATTAGACATTCGCCAGAACAAACATAATCTTACTTTCTAAATAACTTATTGGTCCCAGATAACAATTACTTAAACTAGAATAGTGTTATTCCTTCTTCAATTAATGCACTCGTTAATTTAATAAGAGATCATTGAAATGTTTAATGATAATAGAGTTATTTAAAAATGAAACTGTCCCGCCTACCATTTATCGTGTACAGTTATAATAATAAACTACAAGAAATAAGTCGATTGACTACAGTTACATTTTAAAATAGAATTATTTACGCTACTGCATTTACCGCGGCAAAATTAAATAAGGATGGTAATGCATATGATTGAAATGAACGATTGGCTTGAGCAATTTAGTCAAAAACTTATTCAACAATTTGGCGAGGAGATTGTCTTTATAGGATTGCAAGGAAGTAGAGCGAGGGAAGAGGCAAAGCTAGACAGTGATATTGATGTAGTGGTCATTTTTAAAGAACTGACGATTGATCGATTATTATCGTATGAAGTCGTTACCCATACGATGCCAAACCGTCATTTACTTTGTGGTTTTATTTCGGGTGTAGACGAACTCCAAGCTTGGGATAAATCGGATTTATTTACCTTTGTCTATGATACAAAAGCAGTTTACGGTAGCTTGGAATTTTTAAAGAAACATATTCAACCGGAAGATATCAAGCGATTTGTTCGAACAGGTGCAGGAAATAGTTATCATATGACTTTGCACAATTATTTGCACACAAAATCAGTAGAGGCAATTAAAGCTATATTTAAAAATGCACGTTTCGTAATACAAGGAAAGCATTTTTTAAAATCAGAAATATTTCAATCAGATATAGGGGAGCTTATTCTAAATGCAGAAGAGCTTGATCGACAAGTATTAAGCCGTTTTTTAGAGATTCAACAAGGTATCCCTGTTCATTTACAACAAGATACAACGTTAATTTTTCATTGGGCAAAGGAAACGTTACAAGCAATGAAATGATAAAGACAAAATTGTGCGTTTTTGAACAAATTTTAAAAGCCTTATTACATTTATGTGTAGTAAGGCTTTTATTTTTCTGTATTAAAATTAAACGACTTTATTATCTTTGTACATATAGTTGCTTAATTCATAATAAAGTCGTTTGGTAATGGTAACATTCATTAGTGGTTTTCTCTTATTGAGCTAAACTGCCCCGTTTCTCCCATATAGAAATTCAACACAAAAAGGCATTAATCCTTCTTAGATCAATGCCACGATAATTAAGTACACTTATTCACAAACATAGTTTTTTCATACTTTATTTAATAATATTTGTTAACCTTTAATCTGTTCCACAATAGTATTAAAATCCTTCTTGCTATCTATATTCATAGACAGAGTTACACAATATTCATCAGGATCTTTTAGTATTAACTCCCTTGCATTCCAAGGACGATCAATAGGCCCTTCAATTACATTTGCCTTTTCTGTGATTGCTTTCTTTGAGAATATACTAATCTCATTCACAGTAAAATTTAATACAACTCCAGCACCTTTTCCTTTATCTTTTGAAGAGGTAGCAACTAACATAAGATCTTGATACTGTTCCCCCCTAATATGGGCCATAACAATATTACCTTCATTATCAGGCAATTCAAAAACCAAATTAAAACCCAGAACTTTTTTATACCAATTTATTGATTTCTCCATATTACATACTTCAAGTTTTACAAATAACGGCATAGGATATGCTTCCAACGCTTACACTCTCCTTTGATTAAGATATACTCAGCATAATCTGTCACCTAACGTCAAGGTCAAGAGTGTTTCGAGTTTCTTACTGGTTTTTCTTTTTAAGCTAACCTGCCCCTTTAGTACAATAGATTCAACCAAAAAAGCATTAATCCTTCTTAGATCAATGTTTCGTTGGAAGCAATCTTCGCAAATGGATTTACCTTCGTTTTTTGAGGTAGTAGTGTATCTGTCTTTGCAAAAAAATAAAATGGTAAGATTTATGAATACTCATATGATTCGCAATAAATTTTAAACAATCAAAAATGTTATAACGAATCTTTTAATTGTATAATTATTATTTATTAGTGATCTAATTAGTGTTAAAAACAGAATTGATGATAATATAAAAAAGGCAACTCTCTAGAGAGTTGCCTTTTTTATAGGTATCTTTGTTCATTAATCGTTTTTAATCTGAATCACATTAATTTTTATCATAAGAAAATAAGTGCTATAAAAACAAATTATCTTAGAGGAATTATCCAAACTGTTCACGGTATTCGTCAAATTCTTTTGACCATTTTAAAAATTGATTCTCGGTATTATCTCCATAACCGTAATTATCGTGAAAATTTTTATGGCAAACAGAACAAAGTGTTGCACCATTAGTTACATCATTCCTTCTTTCTCGGCACCAATTATATCCATCTTTATGATGAGCAGCTACACCTTCTGTATCTCCACATTTAATACAAGTATGATTATCTCTCATCAAAACTTGCTTCCTCCATTGCTTATATTCATAATAGCTTCTTCCTTTTAAACGTTCTTCCATCGTAATATCAGGATTTAATCGATGAATACAACCAGGTCCACAACACTTTGTTCTTTCCGAAGATAATGTACTATAGTTTTTCTCTATAAGTTTGCCACAATCACACTTACAAAGATATCTTCTTCCCGTTGGATTAGTCTTATTAACTTCCTTAATAATTGTTAAGTGGCTGTATCGCTTACCAATAACATCAATTTTCCACTTGCCACAATCAACACCACAGGAATTATAGTCACCTGTTTTTAATTTTCCTAATAAAAATGGTCTTTCTTTACCACATTCACATCTACATATCACTACACGTCGTTTACCATATTTGGTATCTTTCATCCCTCCATCTGCAATTATTGTTAAAAATCCGAATTGATCTCCAATTGAGTAGCCTGAATGTAAAACACATTCTTCTTTACAAAAATAATTAACATTCTTTTCAATATAATGCAATGGTTTCTCAATGATTTCCCCACATTCACAGCCAGCACGGACATATAACCTTTTATAATTCACATTTGAAGATGATCTTTTATAACCAACTATCTCCAAAATTGTCAGACAACCGTATGTTTCACCTGTAACTTCAAAGCATTTCTTAATAATATTTTCATCCAAATTGGGGATATTTGGTATATTATCTAAATCACATTGAGGAATTTCCCAATAACCTGATTCTGATCTAAATGCATTGGGGAAATAACCACTTTCTAACCAACTATGCACATTGTATAGTTGGCAGTCTCTATATTTAAGTATATCTCCAGTTGATAAATATGGTAAATTCTCTTCTAGGTATTCCAATAAAATTTGGGCATCACTAGAAGACCAAATACCATTTGTACCATCTAAATTACAATTTTGTAATAGTTTAATGATATCAATTTCTTTTATATTAAAGATTGCCCCTAAATCTTTTCCAGAAAAATTCATATCCTTGTTTACAAATTCACTAAGATTTTCTCTTAATATTAACAAACTTTCCTTTCTTCCTTCTAACTTCTGTATCGTTTTTATTGTTGCTTTTACCTTAACAAGAGCATTTTTGTCAAATAAGTGCAAATCTTCCCTTTTAATATAGAAACATTTATTTACTTTTTTTGTACTAGGTATAATATTTTCTCTTAGAATTGAATGTACAAAAAAAGGTGCGTATCCAAAATGATTACAAATAAATGGAACATCGATATACTCATCAACATTTAAAAAATCCTCATAAATAAGAACATCTTTTATGGGAAGTACCATCTTTGACCTATTTTAAATGCACTTTTAATTTTTTTAGTAGTAATCAATTTTCTTAATTGATGGAAAGAAAGACCTAAATACTCTTGTAATTGATTTGAATTAATATATGTATTCGGATACAAATATTTTGTAATTTCAGTACAAGCAATTAAACACTCATTCTCTTCCTCCAATATATCAGTAAACTTTCTTTCGACTACCCAAGAATTCAAAATGCTTGAAGGGATATCTAACAGTATTGACGCTTCTAGGATTGTAAAATGGCTCTTCATAATATCCTCCTTAACTGATTGATATTATATGAAGAGCTGGTTAAATTATACATTTCTAATTTACAATTTACTTTTTGAATGATATAGAAACAAAATTATGAATAAAGGATAAACATTAGTAACATAATAAGACTCCAAGAAATCAAATGTATAATTCGAGTAAAGCATTCAGGATTCTCTTATTTAAGGTGTTAGAAACTACTACTTCCCGGAGGCAGTGGTTATACTGGCTATACCGATCAATCCATTTTGGTTAATAAAAACTTCTGTAATGAGTTCACCGTTTATTTAAACTAAAAAAGGCAGAAATGTTAAATTAACATTACTGCCTTTTTAATATTTTTATGATGCTTTCCCCTTATTTTGTTGATATCTGCTATATTTTTCTGTCCAAATTATTTATAATTACAAATAATTATAAATAATTATAAATAATTATAAATATCTAGTTGATTTAATAAATGATTGTCACTTGCTAGATTAAAGTAAGGAAGAATACAATAAAACAAAGGTTATATATGGAAGATTATTGTTGAATGAAGTTTCGAGAGCAGAAAAGGATGAAAATAGCAGAAAACTTAAACTTAATCTATCACCTATAAATATTTTAAAAGATCTAATGATCTATGATGAAACAAGAAATATACAACAACAATTCAATGAAATTAAAGGAACCCTCTTGAATATAGATCGAATGAAATGTTTGGCATACTACTTAAATATCGAGAGGAACACGGAGATTGTGATGTAATAAAAATAAAAAACTAAGTCATTGGGTACTAGAACAACGAATAAGATTTAAAAACGAGACTATATCAGATGAACAAATTAAAATTCTTGAATCTATTAATTTTAGTTGGTCTTTAGCTCCAAATGCTTGGGAATACATTTTCAATAAGTTAGCTTCAATTCAGAAAGAGTTAGGACATTGTAATTATTATGATGATCAAATTTTAGTCAAGTGGATGCAGAGACAACGTTCCACAAAGATACGATAATACGCTTGGATCTTGAGTTCAAAAACAACGCAAAAAAAAAAAGAAAAGGAATACTTTCCAAAGATAAAACGAGATGTTAAACAGGTTAGATTTTGATTAGGACTCACTTGAGGCCAATTGGAGTGGGCTGCTTAACATTTCGGATGACACTTTAAAAAAATGGATCTGGAAACCTAACTAACAAGTCAGAAAATCTACCACTTTATAAATGGGTGCGTTCTCAAATATTAAGTTTTAAACAAAATAAACTTGTGGAACACAATTATATCCGCTGTATTAATCACCAAATAAATCAGGAAAGCTATTTGTAAAATCAGTGGAGAGAGCCTTCTTTTCATTCCCTTTTTCTTGTATGTCTAGTATATTATTAAGATTGTTCTTGTCTCTTTCAATTGGACTTTTCGAGAGCACAGATACTTCTAGTAATTTCTTCTTGTAAAATTCGATATCGCCCTTAAAGATTTTCAGCTCTTGTTGTAAATCTGAAATTTGCTTTTTTAGATCTGATACTTGCTCTTTATGTTCGTGATAAGCTTGTGCATCTTCATAGAAATGTTGAATAGTTTCTTCGTACATTTGAAACGAAGCTATTAATTCTTTTTTGTTGTTCCAATGTGTTTCAACAATTTCAGAAATATTGGGAAATGGAACGTATTCTTTTGTACCCTTTCCACCTAAGTCAGTTTGAAACGAGCTTTTAAGTTTGTCGATTTTTTCACCCTTTCTTCTTCGCCATATCTGCCGCCCAATGCCCGTCTGCTTTTCCAACTGTGTGGGATTCAACTTATTTAATGGGTTTTTCTTCACAAATTGTAGTAATATTTCATCTAATTTCTCTTCCGAGATTGTCTCAGGTGCCCCAGGTTTAAGCCTCTTATTTTGCTTTTGTTTTTCACTCATAAATTTCATCCTCCAAAAAGCTGTCTACAATCGATTTCTTAATCATTAGCGATGAAATATCTCTTGATAGTGTTTTAAGCTCTTCATCTCCAACATTAAACCATTCAAGATTAGAGAAGTCATATTCCAAATCTTTTGAAGCTTCTTTCATAAATGCAATTTGTTCTCTTATCTTTTTCCCTAAGAGTCTAGAATGATCTGCAAACCATTTAATACATTTGGGCTCTTTTAATTCTTCTTCAGAAAGATAAAACCATTCTCCACCACATTGGCGGCATTCACCACCGTATGGACAACCAAAACTCTCAAGATCATATGTACAAGCACCATACGGGCTTAATTTATAAAAATGATCAAAATCACCTTTATCTTTAACTCTACTCTTTTTAACCAGGTAATTGTTTTCGTCAACATAATCTTTTGAATTCGAGTTGTGTTTCTTAAACCTACGTAACTGAGTTAAGCTAAAAACATAAGAGTCAGCAAATTCATCCATATGTTTCTGATAGTGTAACTGGGCATTAATCGTTCTATGACCACCTAATCTCGCAATTGTTAGTTCATTAATACCTTGTAATTTTAAATTCATAAAGGCATAATGTCTTGTGTCCATAGGCTTTATTTTTTCAATATTATATTTATTGCAATACTTACCCACAACAATGTAGTCATAGAAACGATTTAAAAGAGAGGTAAATCTGTCTTTATGCCAATAAGCAGAATAATCTTTAGTCATTTCCATTGCAGCTATATATGCTTTTGTCGAAAGTAATTGTTCAGTATCTCCATAACTATCAGTTAAATGAATATATTCCAATATAATATTATAAACATCCTCATTAATAGGAACTACATCTTCTATTGATAAATCACGTTTATGTCTTGGTTGTTGTTTTTGTCTAGGTAACTGGATATAAAACTTATCATTTTTTTTAATTAAACAATCTCTTTTAATATCGAGAAATTCTTGTGTCCTAAGTGGAATAATATTAGTTAGTTTCCACCATATAATAATCGGAAAGTAAAGTAATTTCTCTTTATGGCTCCAATCTTTTTGAAAATCCTCAACAGTCTTACTAAATAACAATAAATCCTCAAATTTAACCAGCTTTCTAATTCCGGCTCTATTAGGTTGAAATATATCCATTGAAGATTTAATCTCTTCTAATACCGGATGATTTATAAACGAGACAAACTCTTTAATAGCGTTTGACATTTCATAGGGCTTTTTTGAATCTGATACCACATCTTCTAAATAAGAAATTTTTTCTTCTTTAAAACCATTTGTTGCAAGTATTGCATTTTTAATATAATTCACTCTTTTTTGGACGGCTGATGGTGTAATTCTTGTTCTCTCAATCACTGCATAAACTTTTAATGCAGATTTTAATTCTTTAAACGTATCAATATCAAATATAATATTTCTTTTATTTCCTTTTGATAAGTCTAACTTAAAACACCAGATTTGAGATGAATATTCACAATCAACAATCCATCCTTCTTTTTTATATTGTTCAAATTGTTTCTTTGCTTCTAACTCTGTTGAAGAATTGTATGCACTTTGAACAAATGTAAAAATTTCTGTTTGATTTACTTTTAATAAACTCTTTTTAATGCTTAAGGCCATTTACTCACCCTCCTTTTTAATATAACGTTTAATACTTTCTATTCTTGCTGTAGCAGTTGAAAGTTTTTCTTTTAAAACTTTTAGATTGATAAACTCATTAACGTACTCTTTATTCAAATCAACTGTAGCCTCATTTAATCGATCTAACAAGGCGTTTAGGACACTTAAATCTCTAACAACATTCCCCCACATTGTCGCTTTAGATAGTGAATCTATTTTTTCGTCTAATTCGTCTTTTAGTGATTGCAACACGCTAGCTTTGGGAATTGCCATTAGACAAGTTGAACAACTAGTAGATTCAGGTATTTTACAATGTGGATATGTTAAACAGTGATAGTCTTTATGCTTTGAAGACATTTCACCAAGATATAACTTATCAATAATATCTCGAAGTTTTTCTTTCGGCTGCCTAAGAATTTCTATAGCTAACGTCTCTTTTTGATGCTGTCTACTTCGGATAAACTTTGCCATCCCTTCGAGCACCACAGGTTGGTATTTAGTTTTAAATTCTTTAATTAATACAGTTTCACCGGTTAAAGAAAGCTCTCTACCTTCTAAATCTTTTGCTCCACTAAGAAGTAAAGAGTATAAATAACCAAATTCCCCACGTTCGAATAACTCTACTGCAATATCATCAATAGGCCCATCCTCATTTGATTGTCGGATATAAATTTGAGTGACTTCTGAATATACTCTATTGGGAGCTACCTTATGGTTTCTTATATTTTTGCTAAGTTCATACGCTGTATAAGCATAGCCGCCTTTTTTATAAATACTATAATATAAATGTTCAACAAGTGAGCGATTCATTTTTAAGGATGAGAAATGAATTAAATCCTCTCTTTTACCAAAAAACAGATGAAAAGGCTTATCATATGGAATATTGTACTTTGTTTTAAAGTTAATTAATATTCCATCCTTTTCTGCATCACTATGAAGTTGTGAAATAGCATATGCTGTAGCCATTGGTATTCTTAGACTTTTATTGACATAAAAGCTTCTTCTAAATTTCGTTTTAGAAACTATTAATTTAACCATTCTGTGCTTTTCGATTTGAGCCAGAATTTTACAAGCCTGGTCTTCAGATAGTTTATTAAAGCGAAAATAATCCATATTTGTAATACCCATATCTATGATATTAATCTTTGGAAGTCTTATAACATCACCGTGTCTCCAAGCATTTGTCATATGTATAGCAGTATACAGCCAAGTAATAGCATAGTCTCTGGAATGAATTGCTTTTTCAATATGCCTTTCATAGCTCTTGACATAATAATAATAGTTAAGAAAAAGCTCAAATTCATAAACCCTCTCTTTTTCATCTATCTCTTTTGATTCACCTTTATTTATTTTATAATTATTTTTATACTTAGTTTCTTGTACACATTTAAAATGGTTAATAAAACCAGCGAGAAAAATTTTATCATTTTGATTTAATTCTTCACTTGCAAATAACAATTGTAATTCGTCGTCTGTATAATCCGCTAATTCTTTATTTAAAAATTGAATGTAGTTTTCTAGTCTAATCACACAATTTCTTGCCTTTGAGGCTAGAGATTTTATACTTGCCTTACTATTTACAATGATATTTTGAGAATAATCTATATACACATCCACTGTATGAACTAAATACTCTGGAATGATTAATTTCTGAGCTCCTTCATTAAATATTTCTAATGGATCAGTAGCAGATGAGTATCTATATTCGTTTAATCCATCAATATACTTCACCACACTTACTCTTTTGGCGAAATTCACCGGCCCTTGCTTATAAGAATATTTTTTGATATATATATCATCAAACTTTTTAGCAGAGAATAATTTTCTTACAGTATCTATCGATATATTATAAGGAAAAAGTCCTGTTATCTCATTTGTCGAAAGATAATCATTTTCTTTTAAAAAATTTACCTCATCTTCTGCTTTTTTCTTAAATTCTATAACCTTATCTTTATGGTTTGCTACAATAGTCTTTCCATCTGATGTTAACCCGTTTAAAGTTTCTCCGAAAGTTCCATTATTTCTTAGTTTCGTTATTGCTTTACGATCTATTCCATTCAATAGGTCAATTATTTCATTTGTACTAATATAACCATCCGGAATACTCCTCATATTTACATAAGAATTAGCAAATGCTTTAGGGATTCGTATTAATTTATCAAAACGGGTAGAAAATATCCCAATTGGTTTTTCCTTCTTAATTGCTTTCCGCCAGAAATTAGAACTATACGAATATTTTGTTGTTAATTGCTTAGGGCTGTAATAGTTATATTCTATGTCTTGAAGTAATTTTTTAAATGTATTCACTGACATTTTTGACAATAATAGTGTTTTATTCTTTTTAGTAGAATTGGGTCCAAAATAAAATTGAAATCCACACTGTCTAATTGTTAGATAGGAATACAATGTGGACGTTTTTAAATTCAATTCATTTGCTGCGTCTTTAAGAGTAATCAAATTATCCTTTATTTTGTGGTATTCCTCTTCCGACATTTTATTCATTATTTTTTCACCTCTCTTTCAAATAAGTCTTCTAATCCTTGATTCATTTTATTGATTGACTTTTTGGTATTAATTAAATAAGGATAAACTGATTCAGGTGAATTATCCCTTCTTGCACGCATTATTTCTACTATATGGTTACATTCTTCTGCTATATTATTTGAGTATGTCCCCCTTCCTATATGAGTACTCCATTTAAGAGACTGATAGTTTAAAGCATATAATTTATCATCTGGATTGTCCGAATTCTTTAGTTTTTCAATAAAAGCTTTTTTTACCTTATTAAACTTGTGGTTGAAAGTTTGATATTGCATAGCTCTCCCGCGTTTATTAACAAAGAGACTATCTGAATCATCTATTGGATCTGGGAATCTATCTATATGTGTTTTATATAGTATTTTTAATAAATCTTTAACTGCATCTATTGGTTGTACACCGGGTGATTTAACTCTATTACCACTACCTTTTGCATATTTTGCATTAGTTTCTAATTTAACGATGAGACCGTGTTCTCCAAATACCCCCAATTTCTTTATTTCACTTCGTTTAACTGACATCACCTCAGAACCCCTCAGCCCTCCAAAGCAAGATAAGTAAATACCTAAAGCTATATCATCTGCAACAATAAGTGCAGTTTTTATAAATGGGATAACGTGATGTTCCTCTAAGGTTCTTGCTTTAGTATCTTCAAGATCTATTGGTGGTAGAAATTGCATCTTAGGTTTAAAGAATGACTCAAGCGTTTTTTTCTTAGTCCTATAATTGATACCTTCTTTGAAGTCTCCTTTATTAAAATGCTTTAAAACCCCTTTTAGAGTTAAATATTCGTAAAAGAGCATTATCGATGAATCGTAAGCATTTATTGTATTTCTTTTACATCCTTGCTCTCTTTTATGCTCTAAGAAATATAATCCGTGAATGATATTAAGATCTTCTATACTTTTCAATTTAAACAAAGGGTAACAGTCTATTAATGTGTAGTTTAAGAACGTAGATATATGTTTTGCTCTAGATAATTGAGTGTTATAAGTTTTCATTCTCCACTTATCATATATGAAGGAGGTTAAGGGGTGAGGTACTTCTCTCTTGTTCTCTTTATTCAAAAGAACTATAACTGCATAATCATATGTTTCTATCCCCATTCTACCTCTATCTTTTTCTATCTTTACATTTCTTACTTCAAATCTTAAATTTATATAGGGGTTAAATTCTATTATTCTGTTATCCTCCATATTTATCACCTCCATTAATAATATCTTTTAAAAATAGCAAGAATATCAATGTTCGGATTATTTTCTTTGTTGCTATTTTTAAAAATTAATATTGAGTTAAGGGTTCCTATCTATTTAAATCTCCACCTGTCTTTTTCGTACATTATTACCAATATAATCCATATATTCTATATTCAGTATATCACTTTTATAATTTATGTACATCTATTGTTTGATGCTCTTTAGTAGATGCTTAATGTTTTTATATATCGCATTATGTACATACTCTTTTTCAAAAATTAGTTGAACAAAATAAAAAAACCTTTAATTATAAGGTTTTAGTCAGTTAAGGAAAATATAATTGTGTACGGTACTTAATATGTTCAAAGATTAATAGATAACGTGTATACTTCCGGTGTTGAAACCTCTAATTTACTTGATAATAAGCTCAATGGCTCAGCTTGCTGAAATACTGGAAGAACGAAGGTCCCTCCTCCTCGTACAATTTTGATTCGATTACCTGATTCATCAACATGTACATTTTTACTGCCTAAGTAACTGCCTGTGACAATCAATGCTTCATCAGGTCCAGCTGTTCTATATTTTGTAACAAAAACTCCTATAAGGGCTAATATAATAAATACCACTGCCCCAATAATACCGTAGATTAATGTCATACTACTCCCACTCTCCTATCCCAGTTCATTTAATTCTTCATGTGGACTGACATGCAGAACACCATTTTGGATATCAATGATTAATACCTTTGTCTCAGATGGTATCGCTTCTTGGTCAAAACTTACGGCCGGCTTCGAAAACGTTCCGCTTTTACTTGTTATTAATACTTCACCATACCCGTTAACAGGTACTGATGTTATCACTTTTCCTAATCGTCCCTTTAGTTCTTCCTCTGTTATCGTTAAAGATTCATGAGCAAGAGACAAGGGCACTAAAACGAATAGATTAATAATAGAGACAAGTATAAAAGCGATTGCGAAGGAAATTAAAAAAATGGGAAGTGCCCGTAATGAGGTTAAAGATACAAGCACATACCCTGATCCGCTTGTAATGGTCAAAAAGCTTAGAATAAGGGTTGGGTTTAAAAAATCAGGGAGGTCTAATCCGGCAAACAGATCATTAAATAATATGAAGAAAAACGTAAGGATACCGGAAATAATCAGTGAATATAAGAAAAAATCAGCTAATTCCACCCCTAAAAATTCCATACTAATCAACCCTTTATCAGTTATTTTCCGCTATTCAATGAATCCTTTAATCTTTGTAATTCTGATTCAACTAATTTTTCGGTTTCCATCTTTTTAAACTCATTATCAATTTCAAGGTGATTACTTTTAAGCTCTTTACTGACTTCCGCTTCTGCTTCATATTCCATAACTTTTTGTTCCATTCGTTCGAATCCAGCTTTCGCCGAATTTCGATTTTCTATATGGAAAGAACGATTTACTGAAGTTTGTACTTTAGCAGAAAGCGCTCTTGCCTTTAATGTATCTCTGCGCATCACAAGTTCCTGATAATCAGCTTTCATTTCTCGCAGTCGATTTTGTAGATCTGTGACATTTTGTTTAGCCTGTTCATGCAGATTTCCCAATGAGGCAAGCTCAGTCCCGAGCTGAAGTTTGTTTTCTAAAGCTTGTTTTGCAAGCGTCTCTTTACCAGCTTGAATGGCTTCCATTGCCTGAGTATTACGTTTTTCAATCAGTAATTTTAAATCGGTGATTTTTCTGTGGGTTAATTTCTCCTCAGCCATGACCTTTGCAGTTGTCTTCTCTGCTTCTTCAATTTCATGATTCATATCTCTTAGGTATTGATCGGCCATTTTTATGGGATCTTCTGCTTTTTCAATGAGTGCATATAATTCTGAACTGACCACCGTCTTCATTCGCTTAAAAAACTCAAACATCTTATCAACCTCCCAGGATAATCTTACCATTTTATACGATTGAATATCACTGAAAGTTTCAATTATTTTGAAATATTATAATAATTTACAAAATATTTATAAGTGAAATACGATGGTTATTCACACCAGGAATAATCTAATCATGCTTATTGCTCAATCTTTTACTCAACAATAACCTTTATAGTAAGCTTAAAAAATAACGCCATAGTTATTCTGAAAGGAGATTTTCAGTGAATATAGAAAAACCAGAATCAATCAATGCAATTATAAGTGACTTGAATAATGAAATAAGCTACTCATTATCTACTCTTTCACCGTTTAAAAAATCACCTGAAGAGTTAAAAGCGGCTACCCAATTGGCAAAATTAAGAGATTCAGATATAATGGCCATTTCGTCAATGGCTCGTATATTGATTTCTCAAAACCAACACCTAACAGATCAACAAATAGCATCCAAACTAATAAAAGAACTATCCAATTCTCATCCGAATCGTTTCATCAAAAAAATATGCAAAAAGATGGCAAAGCAAAAGTGGAGTGAAAAACATGAGACAGAATGACATTCATCATTTATGGGACAAAATTAAGCCAATCACATCAGACCCCATTATCCAACAACAATTCTGGAACATTCTAGTCAAACTAATTGAAAACGAACGAAATCTTCAAAATCAACTCCCAAAACAGAAGGAAGAAGTGTAAAAAAAGGTTTCCAGAAAACCTGGAAACCTTCTAAATATCTATTTCTTTTCTTGCACCCGGATTGTGTACGGTGACAAAGAAGCAGAACCTTGAGCATCTTTTAATTTTATATAATAGGTACCTTTTTTAAGACTGATATTTAAAACTTCTGTATCATTTCCAGCATATCGGTCAGAGCCGGCGATTTTTTTGCCATTTTGATAAACCTCAAAGGCTCCATCCAATTCCCTGCCGCCACTTAAAGTGATTTGACCGCTGAAAGCTTTATCCACTGTAAGCTTGTACCAGTCTTCATCATTTTTCTTTGTATTAAATGCGTTAAATCGGCCTGTTTTCTCCCATTTTCCCTTCGATTTCTTAAAGCTGATTGGTTTTGATGGTTTATTTTTCTTAATAACAGTCCCGGCATCTTCATCTTTGTGATTCACTTGACTGAGCTTAAACGTATATTGTGTTAAAGAGAATGGTAAAAATTCGCCATCACCCATAATCGCAATAAAATACGCTTTACCCTTTTGGAAATAATGTGAGCCATATGCACCTGCAGGATCATAATAGGAATCTATATATTTAATCGTATCTAAATCTGCATCATCTACATTCTTGTTATTATTTTTATCTTCCATTACGGCAATATACGAATAAACATCACCTTTAACTAGTGCAGGGAGTCCTGATGTGCTTGGTTTATTATTATCCACCGTTAAAGCATAGTTGCCTGATGTTTTAGCTGTGTATCGATAAAGATCCATATCGGCATATTTTGCGTAGTCGCCTTTAACAGTCGTAGCAGGAAGAGTCTTTACGTTTTTCATAGAATCGTTGTTCTCGTATTTATCAGCAGGCTTACCTACTAATCTTGATTCAAAGAAATATTTATCCGTAGAATAGGATTCAGACATCCAATCCATCTCAACCTTCATATAATACGTTTTCCCAGCTTCAAGTGAGGCATAAAAAGTATTAAGCTTTGCTCCCGTATACCAATCATAATTTTCTGCAACTGTCTCAAGTACACGGATCGTATTACCGTTTTCCCCTTCATATTCCACAGCCTGGTAAATGGAGAAGAAATGTTTAGCTGTACCTAAATCAAAAGCATGGATTCCTGCTGATGTTACATTGACTTTATACCAATCTTCCTCATAACGTGACTGTAAATAACCTGATTTTTCACTTGTTAATTTATATGAGAGGGCCATTTCATCCAGCATTTCAATTACAGAATCGTCTCCCTCTTCTTCTTCCCAGTATTCTTCATCATCACCAATATATTCTCCTTCTTCGTCATACCCTTCACGATCATATATGGAATGAATTCCATCCTCATCCTCTGGCATTTTGACCAGGCTGGCTTTGAAAGTATAAGGATCAGCGTTTTGGCGAATTGCACCAGTTATCTTGGTAGCCGATGTTTCAAATCCTTCCGAGAAGATATAATAGTCAGTAAAGCTTTCGGAATATCCCTCATATTTGTTAGATATTTTTATAGTATAGGTAGTTTTAGGCTCAGCAGTGAAGACATCCTGTTCACTTTCACCGATGGTACCGCTGTTAATTTCACGTTCAAGGATATTTACATGCGTTGGTCCATCTTCTTGGTTACCATCCTCTACGTCTTCAGCTGCTTCCTTATTAATTTCCACAGTTTCCGTAATCTTCTCGTCATCCTCAATCTCTTCTTCATCTCTAATGTCTGTCAGTGCATAGACAAATATGCTGACGTCTGCACCAGGTGTACCATTTACAGAAAGCTTAATGTTTTCCTCTTTTTCACCAGTTGTAAATTGAAAATAATCATCATCTCCATTTTCGCCAACAAGATGCATTTTTTTACCTGTTGTATCATAGGACAATTTAGGTATTATAATCGGGTTTTCTTTACCGGATTCATCTTTTGAAACAGTTACTTTTTTGAATACTAATTCATATTCAGATAATTTGCTTCCGGCGACATCGTAATTTCCGCTAATATCTTTTACACCAATGGTCAAAGTACCATCGTATGGTGCTTTAAAGTAATAGCCCTCTGTTTTACCCTCACTGACATCATCGATTTTTTTCGTGCTTGATTTATCTTTTCCATACATATTTACGAGTAATTGGGAATCAAATACTTTAGAGCCTTTTAAATTAATTTGATATGTTTCACCTTTTTTTACGGTATGCTTGATCCAGTGCTGCTCCAATGGTTTCATAAATGTTTTTTTCACCGTATAGCTGTTGCCAACCGTTTTAGCATTTTTCATAATCGTATCCTTATTCCACACGGCAGCAGTTAAGGATGGAATTTTTTTAATATCAAAGCTTAGAGCAGAGGATGGATTGACTAGTCCATATCCATATTTCTTATCGTAGCCCTTCGTACTTAAATCACTAGCTGTTTTCTTTAAAATGTATTCTACCTGTTCCGGTTTTAATTTTGGATATTTAGATAACAGCAAGGAAACCGTTCCAGTCACCATCGGAGCTGCCATCGATGTGCCGCTCAATGAAGCAAAAGTCGACTTTTTCTCATAATCATAGATTGGTGCATAAATATTATCCCCAGGTGCTACTATATCTGTCGAAACACCATAGGATGACCAGGATGTCAGTGTTTTGCTTTTATTTACAGCTCCGACACTAATGACTCCTTCATAGGCAGCAGGGTAACTTTTCATATCAGCTCCTTCATTACCAGCCGCAGCAACAATCACAATTCCAGCCGCTTTCGCTTTTTTGATTGCGGCTTCAAGAACTGGTGAACTGAATGGGCCGCCTAAGCTCAAATTGATTACCTTCGCTTTCTTTTTAATTGCATATAAAACACCTTCTGCGATATTGTAATCGTACGCACCCATTTCTCTATTAAATACATCAATAGATAAAACCGAAGCATTTGGATTGATGCCATAACCGCCAATTCCATTATTCTTCTCAGCTGCAATTATGCCGGCTACATGTGTTCCATGATACTCAGGCAATGATGCGTTAACTGGATTATGGATATTATAGCTTGATACAATTTTGTTTTTTAATTCAGGGTGATTTTTATCAATTCCCGTATCAATCACAGCCACCAATACTTTATTTTTCCCTGCTTTTTTCTGTGCCGCAGGTAAGTTTAACAACTTGTTATAATATTGTTGACTGATCTTAGGATCGGTTTTGACAGAAGAAGTTTTATACTTAACGCTCGGCGCAATCGATGTGACCGAATTAGACTTACTTAATTCCGTATAAGCTTGTTTAGCTGCGGATGCTGTTTTGAATTTAACAACTGAATAACCAAGATTCCCGCCAGCCTTTACCACTTTACCCTTATATTTGGTCAGAGTTTTCTTAGATAACGGTCCACTATGCTCAATAACCAAGGTGTCTGCCTGAATATATTCGTCATATTTCTTCGTTGTTGGTTTGTCCATTTTTTCGGAACTGCGGATTTCATCTCCCTTTTGGTTTATTGAACTCACCTTTGCCGCAGCAAATACCCCACTTGTGCCCGATGTTAGAAGTAAAGCGGCAGTAGCTATGACAGTTACTAATTTTTTCATTCTTTCTCCCCTTTTTGTCTTCACTGATTTTTAAATTGAAGACTATTACCAATTCGTTACATTTATGCAAAAAACCTGCTGTTAATTATGAAAAAGATTCGACATAATTCTTTCTCAGCTACTTTGAAATCGACAAAAAACTGTTCAGCATTTATGCCAAACAGTGAGTTATGATTTTCATGGATATCTTTAATTAAAAACATCATATGTTTTTATGCGATGCTGCGGATTCCAAGTAACTTCTTCTACAGAATCCTCATATAACACGGAGTCCTCACAGGAACAGGATTCTCTATAAGAAGATTCTCTTTGATAAGATGATTGCACTTCATAGGAAGAAGATGAATCCTCTGCGCTTTGCTCCTTACTATCTTTACCATCCTCATTATCTTTTTCAGCTTTAAATGACCCTTTTGCTCCTAAGCTAATACTCTTAATATGAAAGGGATGGATACGGAATGCTTCTTCATTGTTGACAATTGTAAAAAATCCGTCGCTTTCCTCTAATAATACACCTTCTAACGCTTCTGGACCTGTTCTATTAACAGATACCCATTTATGCTTAAATGTTTGAATGAACTCGAAGAAGGAGTCTGATTCAAACAGAACACCATCGGTTAAATTCCATGGATGGACTGGACTGGAACTTTTGTGATAATCATACCTTGAATATCCTCTGAGGCTTTTATTGCTGTTCCCCTTATTTTCATCTACTGATGTTAAAATGGTCTTTATTAATTTCACGTGTTCTAAATTATAATAGATTAGCCCATCCTCTTCATGTAAGATAACTAACATGGATGAGTTAACATTCAACAATTTACCAACTCTTGATTCTGGTCCCTGATTAATCTGAATGCTTTGATACTTAAATCCACTTAACAGGTCTGTAAATGTTTCAGATTCAGCACATTCAAACTCCTCATCTGTTTTCTCAACTTGGCCGAATGAACTCTCTTTAATATTGTGTGTAACACTGTGAATATGACTGGTGGCAAAATATAATACTTCCTGATTAACCAAAAGTGCAACATAATCCGTCTTTGCTTTTAATAATATACCTTCTTTTGAGTTCGGACCTCCTCTATTAATTTTAACTTTTTCTCCTATTAGAGAGAATAATGGAGATAAAGGAGCTGTCTCTTCTATAAATGTTAGTGTTTGTTCTTCTGTATTCCTGTCAGTAATTTTTTTATGGGAGAGGTATTTTTTTCGCCTTCTTGCCATTTCTGCTTCCTCCTCTGTGCTTTTCCACATAGATATTTATACTACAGTGTACGTACACTACTAATATTCGTACTAAACGAAAAGCCTATTTAGAAGAAATTCAACTCTTGCCTAACCCAGCCGCCCATTTTTCCAAATCCTCACTTAAAAATTTATTTCGTTTGGTTATGAAAGAGAGGATAAAATCAGACTCTTTCTCAAGTCGATCCTGCCGTCCTTTAAGATAGGGATCATCCAAAATATATGGGAGAAGCCGATTAAAATGGTTATTTATAATCGGGCTCATATATTCAGGAGTAAAGATTTCATTCAATATATCTCTCAATATATCGATATACATGTTCTGATAATAGGGCAAATCTAATAATCTTGCACTAAGTGTATTGAAACCCTGGCATCTAACATAATCATAAGGCATTTCTTTACCATTAATATCTCTTCCCCATGTTGCATCGAAATCCCATGGCATAATTTCAAATAAACCTGTTTCGCTATTTAAATATAAGGAATAGTTATGAACAAAACCATCGAAATTTTGTGTACATACGACACCAGCAAGCCACTGCAAGTACTTTTTTATATCCAAGTACTTCTCAATTTCCTTTTTAAACTCGTTCCGTTCTGTAGTATTCGTGATATAAATGAGTTCCTCCAGTTTCTTCCCATCTCCTTTTGGACCACATTTTTGTTCATAGCCCTGTATTAATGTTTTTTTTGGCCCTTCTTCAAATGAACCAATCAATGAAAAATTGGCATCATCATCTACTGCATAAAAAATACTGCCTGCTGGTTTATTTTTAGTTTGTAAAAACAATTCATCCACTGAATCGAGCTGTAAATAAACCCCCTCATTCCTCCCATTCAATTTTAAAATGACATGATTGGCTGAAGGGGCCATTACACCAATATCGCGAAAAAAATCTAAAGATAGTTTATTCCGTATCATGGACGGGTCTTTATATTCCGCATTTAGATGGAATTCTTTCGCTCCACTTAGTTTCTTAGGGCTAATATATTTTATAAAGTACGACTTCTTTTTCGATTTTCTAATATGGGATCCCCGATAATTTGCATGTATATGAAACCGTTTATTTCCCACTTTCAATTTCCCATTTACTGGTTCGTCATTCCAAATATCCGATTTCAAATCCAATAAATCATGCGGATGTATAAAAAGTTCAATAACTGGAAGCTCCTTTACACTCATCAAATATCACCTCATCATCTTTTCTATTACATGTCTATGTCATAGAAATAGAGAGGGAACTGATGTAATTCGTCTATTTTTAAATAATTACACGTTTGTCCAAAGCAAATAATCTTCTTTAGCGTAATCTGTTAAGGTAAGAAGTTTATGAAGTAAGTAATAGGAGGCTGTTTTATGAAGAAATACACTGAAGATCAAATTAGGAAAGCGGTTGAGGATGTAAAAGGACATCAAATGGATGGATTTTTGTACCAAGAGCCGACTTCCGAACGTTCTCGTGGTCGTTCTGGCTCTCGCAACAGAGGAGGTAATCGTTCTCGTTCACGTAACAAAAACCGCTCCCACAACAAAAGCCGTTCTCGCAACAATAATCGTTCTCGCTCTTGCCGTTCCCGTAACAATAAGCAATCACGTTCTTGCCGTTCTCGCAACAATAAGCAATCACGTTCTTGCCGTTCCCGCAACAATAAGCAATCACGTTCTTGTCGTTCCCGCAACAATAATCGTTCTCGCTCTTGCCAATCCCGCAGCAATAATCGTACCCGTTCTTGCCGTTCCCGTAAGAATAATCGTTCCCGCTCTTGCCGTTCCCGTAAGAATGATCGTTCCCGCTCTTGCCGTTCCCGCAGCAATAATCGCTCCCATCGCAGAAGAAGCGTGCGCACAGAAGATGTGTTTAGTCCATCAAGACAAACCAGATATTGGGACGAAGGTAATATGTATCTTTTGCATCAGAAAAAATAAGCAATACAGTAGAAAGTGCAGCATCTTAAATGATGACTGCACTTCTTTTATTTTATCAACCTTAATCCTCGTTCAATCTTCTGCCGGTCCACATCTTCCACCCAATCCTTATGTTGTTCATATAGCGGGCGCAGTCGTTCAGCGCTTAGCGCAATAACTTCACATCCACGGTCATCATAGACAAAGAAAATAAGGTCTTTAGTGATGTTCACGAAGAAGACATCCGGATAATGAATGGCATCCCCTCCGAATCTTGGTTTTAGAGGAAAATCTTCGTGAGTGGCTGCTTTTAATAATTCAGTTATGCGTATATCCTTTGTTTTACACAATAAGGAAAATTGCTGCATTTCATATTCTTCTTCATCGAACTCAAAAGGATATGGATATGTCCTCACCTGAATATGATTTAAAGAATTTCTATACTTTAGAAAAGGTTTATATACTTTCAACTTTCTTGTATGCTTTACATGGTGCTTATATGTGTACATATTTGTTACAAAGAATACGTCATCGTTTTGTTCAAATAACTGATTAAAAATCGTATCAAGTTGCTTATACACAAGCCTGAAGCTATCACAATTTAGTTCACCGTTTTTTTTGAACTGATAATTATCACCACCGAGCGTAAAGTGGATTCCTATGTCCCATTGATGATATATACTTGGTATTAATTCGATAGATGGAAATTTCCCCTTTAGATAGTCTATTACTTTCAAAGATTGATTCTCTCTTTCTATTATTAAGTGTATTTGCTGATTTTACTGATTAAATAATATTATTAATTTGAGTCTTTACTATTTGGTCCCATGTTACACTGCGACTAAAAATTTGAGGTGAATGGTTATTATGCCATAGAAAACAGTTTACTCACCTGTTAATCCGGTACCTTTTACATATTGAGAAGGCGTCATAGATGTAATCCGTTTAAAAATTCTACTAAAGTAATTTACATCATTAAAACCAACTAGGTAAGCAACATCTGTGATTGACATATTTCCATTTAATAAATATAATTTGGCCGCCTCTATTCTTTTTAAATTGATGAAATCGGTGATACTCTGGCCTGTCTCCATTTTAAATTTTTTTGATAAATGTGATGGATTCACATGAATAGACTCTGCTATTTCATTAAGCATCAAAGGGCTTTCCAAATTGAAATTAATATATTGCACAGCATTTTTGACGATAGGACTAAACTTACGTGTGGAGAACTCATTAACCAGTTCACAATAGGCATCAAGCATATTCCTAATAAGCTTGTGTAAATATGGTAGATTATCTGCTTTTTCAATCAGGATAGCATATTTTTCTGATACATCATGTAAATAAACCGGATGAACTCCACCTTTTTCAGCAGCAATTCTAAATAACGTATTCTGAACAAATGTTAGGTTTTTAGACGATCGAATTGGATTTTCCGGAACTCTATTTTTAAGATGTACATCAGTTAAACCCGTTAATTGCTTTAATGCTCCTTCCTTATCCCCTCTTGCAATGGCGTCTATAATTCTTTTTTCTATTTTATAACGGTGTTCAATGATCTTTTCACGATCCTCTTCTTCATGCTGAATAGGTTTTACTGGATTATTTTGTTTATTAATAGTCGGTGTAACCAGCTGTGATGACGAAATATAGTCGTGAGGACACAAATTTACTAATAACTCTCCGATACTTCTTATTTCTTCATCACTTAGGATTGATAAAGTCTCGTAGAAATCTTGATATTGCTTTCTGTCACTAATGGGTAAACTTTGAGAGGAGATAATTTGGCTGATAAATAAATCTGAAGGTAAATCAGACAAAAAAGGGCCAACCATCACTGTGCCTGCATATTGATCATCTTTCCAGATTCCAGCAAAAATACATTCCAATTTAGCCGAATTAATATAATGTAAATATTCATTTTTTTTGCTTGCCTTTAACAATTCCGTGATTGATTTATTTTCCTCTTCGTTATTTGCCAATCCACTTGGTATCTGGTGTTTAGCCATTAGGATAATTTTATTTCCATCCAGGTCAAGCAGTTTTACATCCAATTTAACAATTGAACTGACCAGATTACATAGCTGAGCGTATACTTTTATCTGTTCCTGATTCAATCTAATCATCCTTTAAAATTCACTTTTTTATTTTCATTATACAATGAAAACGCCATCATGAACTAAAAATAATACTAAAAAAACAAAAATTGTACGATATTTTTCTAAAATTAATACCTATAATGAAATTAATTCAGTAAACACTATATATGAAGACAATCTGTTCTTATATCCTGATTGTTTACTGAATTAATTTATAAACAGGGAGTTCAATACATGAGAAAAGTAATTAATCTGAATGACGCATGGAAATTCATTAAAGAAAACGTACAAGATGCAATGAACCAAGTTTATGATGATGCTAATTGGGAGTCTGTAAATGTCCCTCATACGTGGAATGCGATTGATGGTGCAAATGGATTTGATTTTTATAAAGGAGCATGCTGGTACAGAAAAGAATTTACTGTAGATACTGTAAATGCCGGCAATAAAGTATATATCGAATTTAATGGAAGCAATAGCATAACAGATGTTTATGTTAATGGACAACACCTTGGCCAGCATCGCGGCGGTTATTCTATTTTCAGATTCGATATTACAGATGTTGTTACTTTTGGAGGCAAAAACACGCTTGCGGTGAAAGTCGACAATACAGTTGTTGAAGATGTATATCCTCAAATGGCTGACTTCACTTTCTTTGGCGGAATTTACCGTGATGTTAATTTAGTTATTGCTAACCATGTTCACTTTGATTTAATGGATCATGGTTCTCAAGGGGTTTATATCGTTCAAGACGAAGTAACGAAGGAACAAGCGTCCATTACCCTTAAAACTAGACTTACAAATGATCATGAAGAAGAGAAAAAAGTTCGTTTATGGGTTGATATGCTTGATGCTGAAGGTAAGACAGCTGCTTATGGAGCAAAAGAGGTTGTTCTTCCAGCAGGACAAACTACTGTTGTTGAATTGCCAATCAACATCGAAAACCCAATCCTTTGGAATGGCCGTAAAAATGCCTATATGTATGAAGCTAACCTATCTTTAACAAGCTATAATGATGTAATTGATGAACTTTCCATTCCATTTGGGGTCCGTTACTTTAAAGTGGATCCTGAAAAAGGCTTCTTCTTAAATGGAGAACACCTTCGTCTTAATGGGGTTTCCCGTCACCAGGACCGTAAAGATATGGGCTGGGCTATCACTAAAAAAGAGCACAAAGAAGATATGGAATTCATCAAAGAAGTTGGCGCTACTTCCATTCGTCTTGCCCACTACCAACACGATCAATATTTCTATGATTTATGCGACCGGGAAGGTATGGTTGTTTGGGCTGAGATTCCGTTTATCTCTATCATGTCCAAGACTGAGCTTGAGGGTATAAATGCTAAACAGCAAATGGTTGAGTTAATCCGACAAAATTACAACCACCCTTCCATTATATTCTGGGGTGTTCAAAACGAGATTCAAATTGGCGGTAACAGACCAGAAGTCAGAAAAGTTGTTAAGGAACTTAATGAGTTAACAAAAAAAGAAGATCCAACACGTTTAACTACACAGGCCAACGTTATGTTTGTTCCTGACACAGATGAATACAACTATATCACGGACACGGTTGGTTACAATAAATATTACGGATGGTATCAAGGTAAGGCAGAAGATTTTGCCGAGTGGATTGATGGTTATCATGCAACGAACCCACAAGTTAGCCTTGGTATCTCTGAGTACGGTGCAGAGGGTATTATCCAGTACCATACAAACGATCCAAAAGTAAAAGATTACACAGAGGAATATCATACTTTATACCATGAAACAGTATGGAATATCTTCGCTGATCGTCCTTTCCTTTGGTCAACATATGTTTGGAATATGTTTGACTTCGGTGCCAATATCCGTGACGAAGGCGGCGTAAAAGGACGAAATAATAAAGGCCTAATGACTTATGATCGTAAAATCAAAAAAGATGCTTTTTATATGTATAAAGCAAATTGGTCAGATGAAAAATTTGTCCACATTACAAGCAAACGTTTTGTAGATCGTGCTGACGGAAAAATTACAGTTAAAGTTTATTCTAACTGCGAGGATGTAACATTGGTAGTAAATGGTACTACCTATACAGCAGAACGTAACCGTGCTGCCTTTATCTTTAATGATGTAGCACTCGAAGACGGAATGAATACTGTAAAGGCAATCGGTACATCCGAAGGAAATACTTTCGAAGATACTGCTCACTTCAATAAAGTGGATGAGCCAAATCCAAGCTACCTAGTTCCAGAAAGTGATGCTGGCGGAGTGGTTGCTAACTGGTTTGACATGCCTGATTTAGATGAAGACATGGAAATTGAAGAACTTGTTATCACTGATGATGTATATTCTACTCGCAATACACTCGGTGAGTTATATAAAAATGAAGAAACTAAGAAAGTATTAGAGAAGTATTTAAAAGGATTCAATGAGGATAATCCAATGTTCGGTATGGCAGAAGGTATGTCAATTGATATGCTGGCATCCATGGCGGATGATATATTTACTGAAAAAATGATGTATGCCATTAACAAAGAGTTAATTAAAATTAAAAAAGCTTAATTTAAAAAATGGAAATAGCGATCTGGGTTTATACCCGGTCGCTATCTTTCCTATATTCTTAGTCAAATAAAGAAGGTGCACGTATTGAAATCAATTATGTTATTTGGTGAAATGCTGTTGCGTTTAACACCAACCAATCATCAAATGTTAATTCAGGCAAGCCAGCTGGATATGATGTACGGTGGTTCTGAAGCAAATATTGCTGTCGCTCTCAGTCATTGGGGTGAAAAAACCTCCTATGCTACTTGCTTACCAGATAATAACCTTGGGCTTGCCGCTGTCACACAGTTAAGAAAATATGGTGTAAACACTGATCATATCGTCTATAAAGGAAAGAAAATGGGCTTATACTTTGTTGAACAAGGTCATTCCATCAGACCTACAGAAGTCACTTATGATCGCCAAAACTCCGCTTTTGTTGAAGCTTTGCCCAATGATTATGATTTTGAAGCGATGCTTTCCGAAGTTAAATGGCTCCATGTCAGCGGAATTAGTTTAGGTGCAAGTAAAAATGCTCGTGAAACGACTATGGAATTGGTCAAGGCGGCAAAACAAAAAGGCATTAAAATCAGCTTTGACTTTAACTATCGTGCAAAATTATGGACATTAGATGAAGCTAGAAAAGCTTACATTGAAATCTTACCTTATATTGATGTTATTATCGGAAGTTACCTGGACGTTCTAACAATCAGACAGGAAAAAAGAGAAGTTAACACATTTGAAGAAAAAATCGCTTTATTAAAAGAGTTTCAAAAAGAGTATCAGTTTGACCAAATTTACACAACTGAAAGAAATATTCTTGGTAACAATGTACAAGAATTACGATGTGCCATTATAACTGAATCAGAGCACTTCACAGCAGGTCCGGTAAAAGTAAATGTTCTTGATCGAATCGGTACAGGCGATTCATTTGTAGCTGGCGTATTATATGGAATCAACAATCAATACAGTCCTCAAGAAATCATTAATTTTGCCCTATCATCATTCGCTTTGAAACATACGATTATCGGCGATTTTCAAATTGCCAGCAAAGCAGATGTGCAACAATTTGATGTTGAAAACGAAAAAGTAGTTATCAAACGTTAATGAAACCAGGTGCTAAAAAGCACCTGTTTTTCATTTTCTCCCCTCTTCTGCTCCCTTTCAATAAAAATCAATTCTTGAAAAACAAGTTTGAAGATTACGCAATTATGGAGATAGTTATATATATTCTAATAACATCTATTATAGATTTGCAGAAAGTGAGTCGAATATTCATGCCATCTGAAGTACTAACTACTGATTTTTATATTTTAATAGCAGCAATCCTATTAATCCTCGGAATTCTGTCTACCAAATTCTCGGCAAAATTAGGAGTCCCTTCACTAGTCTTTTTTATACTGGTCGGAATGGCCATGGGAAATGATACCTTCGGCGTAATTAACTTTTCAAATGCAGGGTTAGCACAAACGATTGGCGTAGTTGCCTTGATTATTATTTTGTTTGAAGGTGGAATACAAACTAGATGGAAATCATTGCGGCCAATTATTCTCCCTTCGCTTTCACTTGCAACCGTTGGTGTTTTAATAACCTCTGCAATTGTTACGGTAGCAGCACATTATATTCTTAATGTTGATTGGCTGATAGCTATGTTATTCGGTTCAATTGTTGGATCCACAGATGCGGCAGCTGTATTTGCTGTATTGAAAGGACAAAACATACAAGACCATTCAGGTAAAACATTGGAGGCTGAATCTGGTTCTAATGACCCGATGGCAATCTTTTTAACCGTGTCCTGTATTGAAATGATTACCTCTTCTGAAGTGAATGTAGGTAATCTAATCGGATCTTTTATTGTCCAAATGGGACTTGGTTTACTGCTTGGTTGGTTATTTGGAAAAATAGCCGTAGCTGTACTTAATCGTATCAATTTGGAATCAACTGGCCTTTACCCTGTTTTCGCTGTTACATTCGCTTTATTAACATACGGTATTACCGCCAATCTAAATGGAAGTGGATTACTGGCCGTCTATGTAATGGCTATTATCATTGGAAACTCTGAGGTCGCCTATGAAAAAGCCACACAGTTCTTTGCCGAAGGATTTGCCTGGATGATGCAAATTTTAATGTTCATTATATTAGGCTTACTTGTTAATCCAGACGATTTATTTTCACTTGAAATTATCTTAAAAGGTCTGTTGCTTTCTGTTATTTTAATCCTGATTGCAAGGCCGGCAGCTGTATTCATTTCTACTATTAAAATGAATTTCAATTTTAAAGAGAAAGTATTTTTATCCTGGGCTGGCTTGAAAGGCTCCGTACCAATTGTCCTGGCAACATTTCCCTTGCTTGCAAACATTGGGGACAGCCACCTGATTTTTAATGTAGTCTTCTTTGTTGTATTAACAAGCTGCTTAATACAAGGATCCACTATATCCTTCGCGGCTGGCAAACTTGGATTAGCAGAGCCTGCCAGTGAACCCCCTAAGCATTCACTTGAAATCGTCTCACTGGGTAAGGCCAATGCTGAAATGGTGGAATATCAAATGGAACCGGACTCTTTCTTGATTGGGAAAACACTAATTGAAATACCATTCCCTGACCAAACATTGGTCAATGCCATCATAAGAGATGACAAATTGGTTACCCCTACCGGTGACACAGTGATTAAGGAAGGCGATTTCCTCTATATATTGACGCCTAAGTTAAAAAAACGCAGCGTAAAACAGTTACTGCAAAAGAAAAAAACTCACAATGAAACATCAAAATAGTTTTTTATTGTTCCAAAACTGCGATTGAATAAACAAATTCTAAACAAATAAATGCCTCCTATTCTTGAGATAGGAGGCATTTATATTAGACAGCAACTACTTTTATTTGGTTTTCGATTACTTCTGCTTTAAATGTTTTCTTATCTGGATGATTGAAGACACAATCCGCAATTCCATCCTCAAGTTGTTCTTGAATAACTCGACGTAATGGACGTGCCCCAAAAGCAGGATTATATCCAAGCTCAGCCAGTTTTTCTTTAACTTCAACTGTTACGGTTAGTTTCAATCCTTCATGATCAAGCATTTCATATAGTTCAGCAAGCATAATATCTACAATTTCAAGTAGGTTATCTTTCGTTAATGATTTAAACTCAATGATGGAATCAAAACGGTTTAAGAATTCAGGCTTGAAGTAGCTGCCGAGAGATTGAAGAATAGATACTTCTTCCTCTACTCCGCCTGCTCCAAAACCAACTTTCTTAACTTTCTCACCGACCCCTGCATTACTTGTCATAATAATCACTGTATCTTTAAAGTTTACTGTGCGTCCCTGACTGTCTGTTAAACGTCCATCCTCAAGGATTTGCAGGAACATGTGCATCACATCTGGATGAGCTTTTTCAATTTCATCCAATAGAACGATGCTATATGGTTTACGGCGAACCTTTTCGGTTAATTGGCCGGCTTCTTCATGTCCGACATATCCCGGAGGAGAACCAATTAATTTTGACACACTGTGTTTCTCCATATATTCACTCATATCTAAACGAATCATAGAGTCTTTTGTGCCAAACAATTCTTCTGCCAATGCTTTTGATAGCTCAGTCTTCCCAACTCCAGTCGGACCTACAAATAAGAATGATCCAATTGGGCGATTTTTGGCTTTTAATCCGGCACGGCTCCGGCGAACAGCTTTCGCCACTTTTTGAACGGCCTCATCCTGACCGATTACTTTATTTTCAAGTTCCTCTTGAAGCTTATTCATTCGAACAGCTTCATCCTCTTGCAGCTTACCTACTGGTATACCTGTTTTTTGTTCGATGATTTTCTGGATATCTTCTACAGTTACCTTCGGCTTTTCTCCAGTTCCTGTTTTAAGCATATTTTCAAGTTTTTCTTCTTCGTCTCGAAGTTTGGCAGCCTGTTCATAGGCTTCTGTTTTTAATGCCTGTTCTTTTTCTTTGTGAATTTGCGCCAATCTTTCTTTTACTGATTCTTCACCTTGATTTTCAATTGTCAAATTCAATTTAGAACCAGCTTCATCCATTAAGTCAATGGCTTTATCCGGCAAGAAACGATCTTGAATATAGCGGTGTGACAGTTCTACCGCTGCTTCTAATACTTCATCACTAAATTCAACGGAATGGTAGGATTCATATCTTTCTCTTAATCCTTTTAGAATTTCTAACGCTTCTGCAGTTGTAGGCTCATTAACCATTACTGGTTGGAAACGTCTTTCAAGTGCCCCATCTTTTTCAATTTGACGATACTCATTTAATGTTGTTGCACCTACTAATTGTAACTCTCCACGCGCAAGCGCTGGTTTCAGAATATTCCCTGCATCCATGGAGCCCTCTGCAGATCCGGCACCTACAAGCTGATGAATTTCGTCAATAAACAGAATCACATTTTTTCTTGTTTGCAATTCTTGAATAAGCTGCTTCATCCGTTCCTCAAATTGCCCACGAATACCAGTATTGGATACTAAGGAAGCAACATCAAGCAGATATACTTCTTTATCCTTTAGTTTTAAGGGAACATTCCCTTCCGCAATTTTAAGCGCAAGTCCTTCAGCAATCGCTGTTTTACCAACCCCTGGTTCACCGATCAGGACTGGATTATTTTTCGTACGTCTGTTCAATATCTCAATTACTCGTTTAACCTCTTCTTCACGTCCAATCACTGGATCAATGAGTCCTGCTTTTGCATTATAAGTTAAGTTACGACCGTATTGATCAAGTAATCCTCCACCATTAGGCGGCTGTGTTTGTGTTCTGACCTGTTTATGCTGGTTGTGATTTGTCTGGTCCATTGAGCCAGACATATCTGACATAAATGAATTTCCGTTACCCTGGTTGAAAAATGATTCTAATGTAAATGGCTTAAATGGATGTAAATTCATTCCTCCCATTTGAGCTCCTAATTTATTGCGTTCCTCTTTATAGCATGAAGAACACAAATGATGATTTTCCTGATGTCCATTCACCCTTAATTGCATCTGTACAGTTGCTTGGTTTTGTTGGCATTTTTCGCAAACCATAGATGTATCCTCCTTATAATTCTAAATTTATTTTATCGTTTTACAGTTACTAAACTCATTTGAAAATTGGTAAATTTGACTTTGACTATCTTTGACCTTAATTACATTATACTCTGACCTTTTTTGACTTTCAACTATTTTATACCCATTTGTTTATTTTTTAATCATAAAAAAAGGAAGCGCCTGATACAGCGCTTCTTAGATAAACAAATAATTAATTAGTCACGGCTTCCTTTATATCATCATATCGCAAAGTTGCCTGTGCAGCTGCCAGCCTTGCCAATGGAACACGATAAGGCGAACAGCTTACATAGTCTAAACCGGCTTTATAACAGAAGTCGATTGATATTTTTTCTCCGCCATGCTCCCCGCATATGCCAGTTTTTAATTCAGGTTTTGTTTGTCTGCCCAATTTCACTCCCATTTCGACCAGCTTTCCTACACCATCTTGGTCTAACACTGCAAAAGGGTTTTCAGGCAGGACTTTTTCTTCTATATATGTTTGTAAAAACTTCCCTTCCGCATCATCACGGCTGTATCCAAAAGTTGTTTGGGTTAAATCGTTAGTACCGAATGAGAAGAAGTCTGCCTCTTTGGCAATTTGATCAGCAGTAAGTGCTGCCCTTGGGATTTCAATCATAGTACCAATCGTGTACTGGAACTTTTTGACCGTTTCTGCCTCTACCTGAATCGCTGTATCCATCACCAATTGTCGCATTTGTTTCAATTCATTCACATGTCCAACAAGCGGAATCATGATCTCAGGCTGAACCGGAATACCGCGCTCCATTAAGTTAGCAATCGCATAGAAAATAGCTTTTGCCTGCATGCCGTATATTTCTGGATGAATCATGCCTAATCGGCAACCGCGATGTCCAAGCATAGGATTAAATTCATCCAATTGACGAACCTTTTTTAACAGTTGCTCTTTTTTCATTAATTCCTTTGAATCAGGATCAGTAATTTGAAGCTTCGTCACTTCGATGATTAATTCTTCTTTATCAGGTAAGAATTCATGTAATGGTGGATCTAATAAGCGAATAGTAACCGGATTTCCCTGCATGGCTTCAAAAATGCCTTCAAAATCCTCTTGCTGCATTGGCAATAAATATTCTAATGCTTTATTTCTTTCCGCAATGGTCTCAGAAAGAATCATTTGTTGGACAAACGGTACACGTTTTGCATCCATGAACATATGCTCTGTTCGACATAGTCCGATTCCGCCAGCCCCAAATTCGAGAGCCTTTCTTGCATCCTCTGGATTGTCGGCATTTGCACGTACCCCTAGTTTTCTAGTTTCATCCGCCCATGATAATAAAGTTAAAAATTCATCCGATAATTCTGGATCAATCATTGGAATCTCTCCAAGCATGATTTCACCTGTAGATCCATCTATCGTAATGGTATCATGATGGTTCACTACTGTATCGCCAACTCTGAATTGCTTTTCTTTTAAATCAATCTTTAATGGCTCACAGCCGCAGATACATGGCTTTCCCATACCTCTCGCTACCACGGCAGCATGGCTTGTCATTCCCCCACGGGTTGTAACAATTGCCTGGGCAGCAACTATTCCATGAATATCATCAGGTGTCGTCTCAGGACGGACAAGAATGACCTTTTGGCCGTCATTGCCCAATCTTTCTGCTTCATTCGCATCAAATACTACTTGGCCTGTAGCAGATCCAGGTGATGCTGGAAGGCCTTTAGCCAGTTGTTTTCGTTCATAAGTGTCATCAATTCGGGAGTGGAGTAGCTGATCCAATTGCTCCGGATCTACTCTTAACAGCGCTGTTTTTTTATCGATGATCCCTTCCTGCACCATTTCTACAGCAATTCTAATGGCTGCCTGTGCAGTACGTTTACCGGATCTCGTTTGAAGAATGTATAATTGTCCACGCTCAACCGTAAATTCTATATCCTGCAAATCCAAATAGTGTTTTTCAAGCTGCTTGCATGTATTTACGAATTGTTCAAAAACATCTGGCATATCATTTTCCAAGGTATGTATAGGCTGTGGTGTCCTGATTCCCGCAACTACATCTTCTCCCTGAGCATTAATTAAATATTCCCCATATAAAACATGCTCTCCGGTGGATGGGTTTCGGGTAAATGCCACTCCTGTTCCGGAATCTTCACCCATATTCCCAAAAACCATGCTTTGAATATTAACTGCTGTTCCTAAATGTCCAGGAATTTTATTTAAACGTCTGTACACTTTTGCACGCTGATTATTCCAGGAATCAAATACCGCTTTAACAGCTAAAAACATTTGCTCACGTGGATCCTCCGGGAAACTTTGTTTCGTGTGCTTTTTAACAATATTTTTATAACCTTCTATAACTATTTTCCAATCTTCGGCGGTTAATTCAGGATCATTTTGATACCCTTTTTGTTCACGTATATCTTCCAGCAATTGCTCAAAATAAAATCCATCAACTCCCAAAACAACATCGCTGAACATTTGAATGAAACGGCGATAAGAGTCATAAGCAAACCTTGGATTTCCTGTTAACTCTGCCATACCAATAACCGTTTTATCATTCATCCCGAGATTTAACACAGTATCCATCATACCTGGCATCGAGAAAACGGATCCTGACCTGACTGAAACTAAGAGTGGATTGTTTGGGTCGCCAAGTTTTTTACCAGTGCTCTGTTCAAGACTATGTAGTGCCTCGAGAATTTGCTCTTCCATCTCGTCAGTAATTTGTTTTTCATTTTCATAATAAGAGTTACAGGCTTCTGTACTGATGGTGAATCCGAATGGTACAGGCAAACCGATATTCGTCATTTCAGCTAAATTGGCGCCTTTACCACCCAATAAATCTTTCATATTACTATTTCCTTCGTTAAAAAGATAAACGTATTTAGTCATCATACATAGCTCCTCTCACCTTTTAAAATATCCAAAATAATACTCGCTGTTTCTTCAATAGCTTTATTGGAAACATTAATGATCGGGCAGCCGACTCTTTTCATAATCTTTTCGGCATACTCCAATTCCTCTAATATCCGCTCATAACTGGCATAGTTAGACTGAGAGGTTAACCCCAATGATTTTAATCTTTCTTTACGTATTGCGTTCAACTGATTTGGAGTAATAATCAGACCTACACATTTACTCTTTTTAATTTTAAATAACTCATCAGGCGGTGAAACTTCTGGAACTAACGGTACATTGGCTACCTTGTACCCTTTGTGTGCTAAATACATGGATAATGGAGTTTTTGAAGTTCTTGAAACTCCTATTATCACAATATCTGCATTTAAAAGACCCCTTGCATCTTTACCATCATCGTACTTGACGGCAAATTCAACTGCTTCAACCTTACGAAAATAGTCTTCATCCAATTGTCTGGTTAATCCTGAAAGATGATTGGCTGGCTTATGGAATTTTTCCTCAAATGCATTTAATAATGGAGATAACAGATCAACTGCTACAACATTCGCTTCTTTAGCCCGCAAATCCACATACTCTTTTAAGGAAGGAATAACAAGGGTGTACGCAATAATGGAGGAGTCCTGTTTTGCTAAATTGATAATTTCATCAATATCTTCTTCACTTTTTACATATGAATTTCTTCTAATATCTACTTGTCCGCCATTAAACTGTGTGGCAACCGCCTTTACGACAAATTCTGCTGTTTCTCCTACCGAATCAGATATAACGTATACAATTTCCCTCTTGTTCATCGGCCAATTCCCTTCTATCCATAAATTAGTTATGTATTTCGTAATAAATAAGCAATGACGACTTCTTTCCTGTTCATCTCCCTCTAAATCAACCTCTATTTATTTTCGCTAACTTAATAGTATCATCACTTATTTAAAATTAAAATAAATATGTCATACTTTTTAACAATTAGTATAACACAATCTACTTTTTGTGAATTATCTATTATATATAAATATATCTCAATTTTATTTATTTTCAAAAAATAAACTATACAATTCATTACACAATAGTAAAATAAAAGATAAAGCGGAAAGGAGGTACCTATGAACGGCCTAACAAAGCGAATAATTGTAATATCATTTGATTGCTTATCTGCATTGGATTTCCCTAAATTAACTAATTTAACGCACTTCAGAGATATAATTGAGAGAGGATCTTATGCAAACCAAGTACAAACCATTTATCCATCTTTAACCTATCCTTGTCATACATCCATCATTACAGGGAATTATCCGAGTAGACATGGGATTATCAATAATACGCTTATTCAGCCTGGGCGAAAATCTCCTGATTGGCAATGGTACAGATCTTCTATTAAAGGCACTACTTTATATGATCAGGCAAAAAAAGCCAACCTAACAACCGCTTCCCTTTTATGGCCTGTCACTGGCCGTGCAAAAATCGATTACAATTTGCCGGAAATTTTTCCAAACCGGCCCTGGCAAACTCAACTGCTTGTCTCACTCTTCAGTGGCAGTCCTCTCTACCAGTGGAAGCTGAATAAAAAATTCGGCCACCTGAGACATGGACTGAGTCAACCACATTTAGATGACTTTGTACTGGCCTCTTGCCTGGATACAATCAAAACGAAGCAACCACACTTACTTCTCGTTCATTTCACAGATTTGGATTCAAAGAGACATGACCATGGATTCGATTCCAGGGAAGCTAATGAAGCACTGACTAGGCATAATGAACGTCTTGGCCAAATTATTACCACATTGAAAGAACTACAATTATATGAAGAAACAACAGTTATTGTTCTCGGGGATCACAGTGCATTAGATGAAAATAAAGCGATCCAAGTAAACACCCTATTTAAACGGGAAAATTTTATACATATTAACAAACGTGGAAAATTGATCAGTTGGAAGGCTTATTGTAAATCCTGTGATGGATCAGCATATATTTACGTAAAAGATAAGGAAGATATCGTTACTTATAAACGAATTCAGTCATTATTGACTCAATTAATGGAGAACGAGGATAACGGGATTGAACAAATCCTGACTGGTTCTGAAGCAGAAAATTTAGGAGCTGACCCAGCTTGCGCCTTCATGCTTGAAGCAAGAAAAGGGTTTTATTTCACGGAATCTTATGAAGGCGATTTTATAAGGTATATAAGCGCAGAAGATGTGAAGCGTGAACCGAAATATACATTGGCTACACATGGATATTCTCCTCAAAAACCAGATTACAGCACCATATTTATGGCAGCAGGCAAAGGAGTCTCATGCGGACAAATCATTCCAAACATGCACCTTGTCGATATAGGACCTACATTAGCCACTATGCTGGGTCTCTCCCTGGGAGAAACAGACGGAAAAGTGATCGACGCGTTTATCCAGCCAAAAGAATAAAGGAGGTAAGGTATGAGTTCACTAACAAAACAGGAGAAAAGCTGGGCTTTTTATGATTGGGCAAATTCAGCCTATTCAATTGTCATTGTGACAGCCATCTTCCCTATTTATTTCAAAGCAGCCGCTGATGCAGCCAATATATCAAATGCTACTTCAACTGCTTATTGGGGGTATGCCAATTCTATTGGTACTTTATTAATCTCTATTTTGGCACCACTCTTGGGCACAATTGCAGATTTCAAAGGATTTAAGAAACGTTTCTTTATTTTCTTTTTTTCACTAGGGATACTCTTCACTTTTATGCTAGCAATCGTACCTTTTGATCAATGGATCATTTTATTGATTTGCTACATCATCACTTCCATTGGTTTTGCAGGCGCAAATATTTTTTATGATGCCTTTTTAGTAGATGTGACAGATGACAATAAAATGAGTAAACTCTCTGCTCACGGATATGCATTAGGGTATATAGGAAGTACCATCCCATTTATCATTGGGATTGCCCTCACTCTGCTCGCTCAACAAAAAATCATTCCACTCTCCATTACAGCGGCAATGCAAGCAGCCTTTATAATCACAGCACTATGGTGGGGATTATTTACGATTCCACTGTTAAGAAATGTACAGCAAACATATTATATTGAACGGGTCAGAAACCCAATCAGGATGAGTTTTAAACGCCTGTTTGCTACATTCCAAAATATCAGGGCCTATCGTCATTTGTTTATTTTCCTAATTGCCTATTTTTTTTATATTGATGGTGTGCATACGATTATTACGATGTCGACTGCTTATGGAACTGATTTAGGCTTTAGCTCGACGACCCTGTTAATTGTTTTGTTTGTCACCCAAGTCATAGCCGCCCCATTCTCATTGCTCTATGCCAGACTGGCAGCTAAATACAATGAAAAAATCATGATTTTAGTAGGAATAGCAATCTACACATTTATTTGTATCTATGCTTATTTTATTACATCAGCGCTTGATTTTTGGATATTGGCTATCCTGGTTGGTACGTCACAGGGTGGGATTCAGGCTTTAAGTCGCTCCTATTATGCTAAACTTGTGCCAAAAGAGTCTTCAAATGAATTTTTTGGCTTTTATAATATCTTTGGAAAATTTGCTGCGATTACCGGTCCATTTTTAATGGGAATCACAACGCAAATTACCGGCAATACAAATATTGGTGTGCTTAGTTTAGTGGTCCTATTTATCATTGGCGGGCTCTTCATGCTCCATGTGCCAAATACTGCCCAGTATGCCCCCACTGTTTCGGCAAAATTATAAATCACGTTAACAAAAATAATCTGTTTATTGATAAGGTCCACTCTTGGAAAGATGATATATGAACGAGGTGAAGACAATCGGTTATGGAGGCAGCAAGGATAAGAGCGGTTATACCTATATTTATTATGACTATTATTTCAATTGTTCTTTATTACGGATCCGGACCGGTTCATGAGGTAAGAAGTACGTTTATTGTGGGTATAATCAGTGCTCTAGTTGCAGGTTTTTTAGTTATATACAGTATTGATGGCTGGTCGTTGAAGAAGCAGAGTATAATCCACTTTGGTTTTATGCTTTTGACCATTTTTCCATGTCTTATTTTCAGTGGATGGTTTGAAATAAAATCTTTAATGGATATTGCAGCCTTATTGGGTATCTTTTTGATATGGGTAATTACTTTATGGAGTATCTTCTACCTCATTTTTGGTATTCTAATCAAACGGTAAACCATAAAGAGATTTACAGAATGCTTTAACAAACAAAAAGAAACACTTTCTCGAAATGCTGAAAGTGTTTCTTTGTTTTCAAATAATTTTTATACGATTAATGCCTTACTTTTGAATATGGACTTCTCTATACGACTAACTAAAAATTACATCGACTCAAAATTCATTTCCAAAGAAATTGGACAATGATCACTTCCCATAATAGATGTGTGGATTTCTGCACCGGTAATCAAATTAGCGATCGATTCAGACACAATAAAGTAGTCGATCCGCCACCCAATATTACGTTCGCGAACTTTACTCATATAAGACCACCAGCTATACATTTCTGTTTTATCAGGATAGAGGTAACGGAATGAGTCTACAAATCCGCTATTTAGTAAAGCTGTCATTTTACCCCGTTCCTCATCAGTGAAGCCAGAATTCCCTTTATTTGATTTGGGGTTTCGTAAATCTTCGGGTTTATGAGCGACATTTAAATCTCCCGTTAGAACCACTGCTTTCTCTTTATTCAATTCATGTAAGTAAGCATAAAGTAAATCTTCCCAAACCAAGCGGTACCCAAGCCTTGCCAGGTCACGCTGTGAATTTGGTGTATACACATTTACAATGAAAAATTGATCAAATTCCAATGTAATGGCTCTGCCTTCCACATCATACTCATCATTCCCAATCCCGTATTTAACGGATAATGGTTTTTGACGAGTAAAAATTGCCGTGCCTGAGTATCCTTTTTTTACAGCGTAATTCCAGTATTGATAATAGCCATCCAGCTCCAGATTAATCTGGCCCTCCTGCAGTTTAGTTTCCTGCAAACAAAATATATCAGCGTTTAATTCTTTAAAAGTATCCAAAAAACCTTTTCCAACGCAAGCTCTTATCCCATTCACATTCCAAGAAACAAATTTCATAACTTCAATTTTCCCCCTGCTAAATATCTCTATCTAATTCATATAAAATTAATTATAACAAATCGAGTAGATAAAATGCGGTTTGGGCACCTTATATTTAAAGGAGACGTGATTTACGATGGCCAAACGCAGAAAGATTTTAGTACCTGAATCCAGGGAACAATTAGATCAGCTGAAAGCAAAAGTGGCGCAAGCCGACCACCCGGACAGAGCAAAATATGAAGTAGCTAAAGATCTTGGCATTCCCCTCAATGAAGGATATAATGGTCGCATTGCTGCAGCAGATGCAGGAAAAATCGGTGGTAAACTAGGTGGAAGCATGGTGAAGGAATTAACCAAATTGGCAAAGGAAAATATATTGAGGCAATAAAAAAAGCCTCTCAGGCTTCAAAAAAAGTTAAGTGAAGAATTATAAAAGCTGAAATTTATAGAGCTACAGAGTTTTTCAACTATTTTGTTAACTCCCAAAGATACAAGTTGATTGCTGGTTAACTCAATTACAGCTAATCCTTTGTTTCCTAAAATTACCAAATGATTTAATTTACTTTACTGTACTCAGACGCAACCGGAAGATCGCCAATTGCTATTGGTAAGGCCCTTACTTGTAATAATACAGCTGATTTCAACAACGCTGTCATAGAGTAAACTTCCTGATTGCTCCTTTATTCATTGACAACTTATTGTAATGCCTTTCTACCCATCAATTCAATGATAATACATATAGGCAAAGGCAAACCTTCTTTTTAATTTGTCAACGCTTTTACTCTGTCCAGTTTTTATTTGCCATCTTCCATATGGGTAAACCATGATCCCTTCACAGCCAATTTATTCCTCATACATTTTTATAAATTCTTCTATCAATTCCGGTGTGTAACTCGCTTCTTTCATATAATTCTACAAATTCAGCAGCCATATTCTTAACTGTCAAGGTTTTCATCAGATTATTCTGTGCAAGTAGCATTAAGAATGATACATTCATAACTTCTTCTTCCGTTTCTTTCTGTAATAAAGAAACTTGCGTTTGATGAGCCATTAGAATAGCATCTGTTGATTCTTTCAATTTTTGGTGAGCTAGGCTATAATCTCCGTGCTTCGCTGCAGCAATTGCTTCCACCGCACAGCTTCGACCGTCTCCACCATGGAGAATTAACCTGAATTTTTCTATTTCATTCATCATTTTCCCTCCATTTAGATAGATTTGATATTTTATAATATTGCAGTCCTCCTCTCTGATTCTCCTGCTTTATCTTATGCTATCCATATTTTCATATGTTTTAATACGTATCAGATTGGAATTTCCAATCAATATTCCATAGTCGAAAAATCATTCATAACGTTGATAAAACAATACCCTTTTTAAAAGCTTACTAACCAGAAATTTCAAATGCACTAAATCTCATAATCATCAGCATTCATAAATAGTATTTTCATATAATATAGTACCTTGGTTTGAGTTATTTATATCTGACGATCCTAAGATTTTTATGATAGGATAATCATCCAATTAATACTGAACATCTGATCTTGAGTCTATATCACTCTCTGTAAACCCTGTTCAGTTTCGTAGGTATACATATGGTTAATATGAAATATCTAGAAGAGTCAGATACCATATTTATTTTTCAGAAATAAAAAAGGGAAGGCCTCAGCCCTCCCTGTTATCATCTGTGTTAATCTCTATAATAGTAAACTAGCTCCCTCAGATTACTGAATTCGGTCTGGATTTATGTATATGTTTTCTCTCTTCTTTGGTAGAAGTAACTCAACTATAGCTATTCATCTCTAGAAATATCCTTCTAATTTAGGACTATTTCTTTTTAAAAAGCAGGAATAATTGAGGAGTATTAGCCGTTACAAAAATCATCATAAAACCTTGAAAAACATATTTCCAAGGCTTTGGTGACTCCCTTATTTAGATTTCTGCTTTCTCATTTTCCGTTCTTGATACTTCGCTTCAGCACGATTATACAGCTCTTTTTCAAGCTCGGTTTCAGGCAGTACTTTAGGAACTGAAGAGGGCTTTCCATCTTTATCAATCGCAATCATGGTCAGGAATGCCTCAGACGTTAGTCTTCTTTCTCCAGTCATCAGATTCTCTCCTTCAACCCTTACATACACCACCATTGAGGTATTGTGTGACCAAGTAACAAACGCCTCCAAACAGATAGCCTGCCCAGATTTAATAGGAGCATGAAAATCGAACGAATCACTTGAAGCTGTAACCACTGGTTTTCTACAATGACGCATCGCAGCAATTCCTGCAATTTTATCAACATACGCCATTACCTTACCACCAAAAATCGAATTGTACTGATTTGTATCAGCAGGTAAAACTAAATCAGTCAAATAAGCTTTTGAATTACTTGGTAATTTGCCTTCATCCAACATGGCGCTCGACCCCTAACCTATTATATTCTATTTATCCCAATATACTACACATAGAAAAAGACTGCCAAATGACAGTCTTTTTGTTTAGCTTACTTAATTTCTCATAAAGCGTTTTGCTTACAAACACCAATAAAATGTCTTAACAATTGATCCATGCTGGCATCATGTTTACGCAATTCTTCTGGATGAAATTGAGTTGCCATAATTGAATCATCAATTCCTTCAAACGCTTCTATTAATCCATCTTCAGCCTTCGCGACTGGTTTTAAGCCTTTACCTAACTCTTTTATGCCCTGATGATGAAAACTATTCACATCCATTTTATCCTTTTTGACAATACTATATAGTTGGCTATCCTGTTCTAAAAAAACTGTATGAACTGGCTCAGGCCGCTCTACATTTGATAGATGCTCCAAATCATCAGAATTATCATCTTCTTTATCTTCTTCAACATGCTGGTAGAGACTTCCACCTGATGCTACATTAATTAAATGTGAACCCCTGCATATTCCAAATAACGGTTTCCCTTGCTTGCGTGCTTCTTCAATGATTTGGAAATGTGATTGATCTAGCCCCTTATGTGTGTCTCCTAAATCCTCACTTGGTGGTTCATTGTAAAATATCGGATTCACATCAATACCACCCGTTAATAAAATCCCATCAACCATCGAAACCCAAATCTTAGCGAGTTCCTCATTACCCAATGGAAAAATCAATGGAATTCCACCTGTTTTTTTTATTGCTTCTGAATAACTTAAAAATACAGTTGTTGTATTGTTTCCTTCTATTTTTAATATATTACTTGTTAACCCAATAATCGGTTTATCATTTTTCATATCTAAATTCCTCCCTTAATCTCTCACTTCTATTCCCATTAAATATTATTTTTACTCTAGAAATATTTGTAATTTATTCAACTAACAAAAAATAGCAGCCCAATGATGAGCTGCTATCATATTAATATTAGTGTATGTTTTTCTTTTCAAAGTTACCGCCCATAACATCAGAAACGTTCTGAATCGCTATAAAGGCATTTTCATCAATATCATGTACAACATCTTTTAATTTAGCCAATTCCAGACGTGTCATTACGCAATAAACCATTTGCGTATCTTCCTTTAGGTAGCCACCCTTTGCATAAATAAACGTGGTCGATCTTCCAAGGCGATCCTGAATAGCCTCTGAAATTTCTGCATATTCGTTGGAAATAATCGTTACAGATCTAGATTCATTTAAACCTTCAACTACGATATCCATAACCTTAGCGGCCATATAATACGCGAAAATAGAATACATTGCAGAATCCCATTCAAACACGAAACCTGCAGCAATAAAGATGAAAACATTTATGAACATAATGATTTGTCCAACTGGCAATCTTAATTTCTTAGATAATAAAATCGCTATGATTTCTGTACCGTCAAGGGCGCCTCCCACACGAATAACAATCCCAACTCCAAGCCCAAGAATCAATCCTCCAAATAACACCGCAAGGATTTTCTCATCTGTAAATGGCTCAACATGATGCAACATTGCTGTACTAATAGAAAGCACGGCGATACCATAAATAGAGGAAATCGCAAAAGTTTTTCCTATTTGTTTGTATCCAATATATAGGAATGGCAAGTTAATAATAAAGATGAATAGTCCCAGCTGTAGTTTGGTTATATGCGAAAGCATGATAGATATCCCAGTTATTCCACCATCAATGACACTGTTTGGTACCAAGAAGAGTTCCAATGCGACAGCCATCATGACTGCACCAAGTGTAATGAAGAAAAATCTCGTTAGTATTTTAAATATAGATGCTTTTTTATGTGTTTTTGGCAAAACTGTTCCTTCTTTCTTTATAAATATTTATTATTTGGATTGATAATCACTGAATTTTTGAAGAATAGAATTTAATACCTTAAGCTCGTGTTCATCCAGTAAAGCTGCATATTTTTTTAAAACTTCTCGGGAGTTCTCTTTTGCCTGTTGAAGAACTCGAACCCCTTCTTCGGTAAGTGTTACAGCGACAGATCTTCTATCCTTCTCATCTTGAACTCTTGAAACAAACCCATGCTGCACCAGCCTTTCGAGCATGACGGTGATCGCACTTGGTTTCACATTGAGGATTTTCGCTAAATGTTTAACGTTCGTTACTTTTTCTTTTTCGATTTTATTTAACAAATGAAATTGCGATCCGGTAATCCCCAAATCCTGATGCTGCGTAATCTCCGACATGATTGTTCTAATTGTAGAAATCAATATACTTTCAAATTCTTCTATTTGATTCTCTTTTCCATCCATCCTATATTGCCCTCTCTCACATCGAGAATAAATTTAATTTTTTCGCTTAATTATTATACCATATAATAATTAAACACTTTAACTATTTTTTATATACACTTTCCAAATTAGTATCCACCAAACAAAAATGCAAAAAAAACCGTGGTTACCCACGATTTTCTTTAAAAACTTATTATTTATACGCATGTATCTGGCTTTCTTCTTTGACTTCCTTTATCCAATTGAATGGATCTTCTACTTTACCATTTTGTATCCCTGTGATGGTATCATATAATTTTTGCGTTAACGTTCCTATTTTCCCTTTGTTGATGGTTAAAATTTCATTATCCCATAATAATTCACCAATTGGCGAAACTACTGCTGCTGTTCCTGTCCCAAAGGCTTCTTCCAATTTCCCATTTTTATTAGCCTCAATAATCTCCTGCATAGAAACTCGACGTTCTGTAACTGGGATGTTCCAATGTTGTAATAGCTGAATAATTGATTGACGAGTCACACCATCCAATACACTGCCGTTTAATGCAGGCGTGACAACCTCACCATTTATTTTAAAGAAGACGTTCATGCTTCCGACTTCTTCGATATACTTTTTCTCAATTCCATCAAGCCAAAGCACCTGTGAACAGCCAAGTGCTTCTGCCAGCTCCTGCGCTTTAAGACTGGATGAATAATTACCGCCTGTTTTGGCCATCCCTGTACCGCCCTTTACAGATCGTACGTAATCTTTCTCAACACCAATTCGAACGGGATTGATTCCCTCTTTATAATACGCTCCCACTGGTGACAAAATGATTATGAACTGATAATGCTTGGACGGTGCAACACCCAAATAAGGTTCTGTTGCAATAATAAACGGCCGTATGTATAAAGAAGTACCTTCCCGGTCCGGAATCCATTCACGATCAATATCGATTAGGATTTCCAATGCCTTGATAACAAACGACTCATCTATATGGGGGATGCATAAACGATCATTAGATTTGTTCATCCGTTCAAAATTCTTTTCCGTTCTAAACAGAAAAACCCGATTATCGTGAGTACGATATGCTTTTAGCCCTTCAAAAACCGTTTGTCCATAGTGAAAAGTCATACAGGAAGGCTCTAGTGTAATAGGTTGATAGGGAATAATCCTCGGATCATGCCACCCACCCAATTCTTCATCATAATCCATAATAAACATATGATCCGTAAAAATTCTTCCGAAGCCAAGTGTTTCAGGATTGGGCTTTTCTTTTTTATAATTGGTTTTTGTGATAGAAATTAGTTGAGTATCCATGTGATGTCCCCTTTAAATTGTCAGAATAATTAATAAAATTAATTGTACTCCTCAAATTGGGAACCTGCAAGTAGCAAGCTTAATATTTATAAAAATAATCCAATTCAACGACTATTTCTTATAATCAAATGTTTTAGCGCTCCGAGCTCATAATGATATATGGATGTATACGACCTGTACTATCTTTTCCTAACTTATCAATCTGCCAGTTATGATAATTAGCCTCATTCACATTAATCATTTGAAATGCATCAGCTTGATTGGAGCTGGATATTACATATTCCTCATGTGAGTTTGACTTTCTTTTAATATGGAAGAGATAGAGAGGTTGTTTAATTAAATTCTTTAATCCCAATAATTCTTCCATTTTCCTTTCAAAGGCATCCAATTTTTTTAAAGTATGCTTACTATTTTCACAAGCAGCATCCTCGTCACCCAAATCATGTACTACTGTCTTATGTTCGCCAAATTGATATACCAATCGGGTAACACAAGTCGGGCTATCTGGCACAATTTGTGCAGTAGTATTATAGATGAAGTTTTTGTAATCGAATGACAGCAAGAGATCTTCAATTTTTTTTACTCTTTGCTTAGAAACCGTAAAGTTCTTAACGCCTATATATGAAACATACTTCTCACCCTGCCAACTTACATGCCCTTCACTTGTGATGGTTGCCTGATAAATCGGGGATTTGCCAAGACATGATGTCCGCGAGATGGAAAATTCTTTAAACAACTTTTTCATTTCCTCCTATTAGTCCAAACTGATTCTTTAGAGTGCTAGATGTCTATATATATTTATCACCGTGCTCAAATTTCAAACATTTTCCAGATAAAATAGTCTACCATATATACTATGAAAGACCAATACCACTTATAATAATCCAACTGACACATTAATTAAAGACCAAAAGTATCTATTTAAGGCCGGCTATCATACAAATAATATGAGTTAAATTTCCTAATTTATATAATATGTCTCTTTAGATATAAGTTATCATACTTTCGGGAGAGCGTATTTTACTTGGTGAAGAAATTGAATAGAGAATAAGCTGATCTTTCTTGACAATATCGAGGAATGTTTCTGTATGGATTTCTGCCAATAAATTAAAATCAATCACTAAGCTACTATAACACATCTGTATAAAATTGATGTTTCAGATAAATATGCTAACTTTAATTTTACGAAAATTAGAAACAGCAATCTTTCTTTTGGACAAATTTTATCTGAAAGAAGTGCTGGCTCATAAGCAGAAAACAAACTATAAGAAAGCCCGACTTTTATTCAATAACACATTTACTTATACAGGTTCCGCAATAAGGATAAATCGATGATGTGTTACATCAAAGTACCCATCCGCCTGAATAATCTGGTGGATTATATATCATACATCCAAATAATGATCCAACTCAAAACTCGGTACTTTCCAAGGAATGGCTTTTAAAAATGATAAAAGCACCAACGTCATATAAACATTGGATTAGATAGGCTTCTGGCTATAAACAACAGTCATATCATACTTCCGGACTTCTTTCAGTGCTATTTCATCGAATTTTACCCTTTAACAGATGATTTTATAAATCATTCTGTCAAAATGGGAGACCGCGGCATAGTTTTCTCCGTTATTATTGTTCATATTCCAAATTTCGCATAATTATCCCACCATTAATATCCATATTATATATATTTTATCATAATATAGAAAATAATTCGTGAACTTTTTCCGAGATTAAAAGTCACTCATTTTGTATATCCTATACTTGATGTCCTCAAAAAGGGACATCAGAACGTATCCTACTGATGGGGTGATAAGCAATGAGTTACCGGAATCATTTAGATCCACACTCTTCTCTTTTTCACCATAACTGGACAAGGCGGAAACGCTCAAAATCACAGGTTAACGGACATACTGCAATGTCCCAAACCAATATCATTTTGAGGAGCAATGCGAAAGCTCACCGCTGGTAAGGATGCTTTCAAGCAAAAAGACGCCGTAATTGGCGTCTTTTTTACATTACAATTCATCAAATCCATTTGTATCTGTTGTTTTTGTATACTGTCTTGATTTCTGCTCAAAGAAATCCGTCTTGCCTAAATCCACTTCCTGATACGCAACAATCCATCTTAATGGATTTTTGTTCGGAACCTCTGGAAATGGAGATCTTCCATACCCCAATTGATTACAACGCTTATTGGCCATAAATTGGATATATTGTTCGAGCTCAGCCATTGTAATTCCTTCAATTTTATTCCCAATAACTTTATGACCCCATTCAATCTCAAGCTCTGCTGCAGTTCGGAAGGTTTCAATCGCAAAACTTCTCAATTCTTCTGTATTTGTTTCGGGATGTTCAGCCAAAATTTCTTTAAAAATCTTCTCAAACAGCCCAACATGGATCTGTTCGTCTCGATTTATATAATTAATCATCGTCGAAGTTGCCACCATCTTTTGATTTCTGGCCAAATTATAAAAGAAAGCAAAGCCTGAGTAAAAGAAGAGCCCTTCCAGGATTACATCATAGATAATCGATTTAAGCAGATTTTCGATAGTTGGATTTTCTGTGAAATCTCGATAGCCATCAGTAATAAAATCATTTCGTTTACGCAAAATTTCTTCGGTTCTCCAATATTCAAAAACTTCATCTTGCTTGCTTTTCTGAACAATACTTGACAATACATAGGAGTAGGAATGGTTATGAATAACTTCCTGCTGCGCCAGCATGATCATCAAGGCATTCAGTGATGAATCGGTTAAATAGTCGGCGACTTTACTGGCATAGTCAGACTGGATACTATCAAGCAATGCCAACAAGCCTATAATTTTCAGAAAGGATTCTTGTTCAATTTCCGAAAGATTTGGAAATTGTTTCGCATCATTTACCATATTGATTTCAAAAGGTGTCCAAAAATTAGATAGCATTACTTTATATTTAGGATATGCCCATGGATAGCGAACATCGTCCCAATTTAAAATATTCGAATTTCTGCCATTAATAATGCCTGTTGAGCTATTCGGTGCATCCCGATCGACTAATTTACGTTTTTCCACTATTGTTTTTGTATCCATTATATTTCCCCCATCCTTATTGGCAGCTTTCGCATTCTTCTATAACAGCGCTTGATGTAGAACGTACATAGTATGTTGTTTTTAATCCGGTCTCCCATGCAAGCAGATGCAAGTCTAATAACTCACGTGCTCTAATATCGTTACGGACATACAAATTAAACGAGATTCCCTGATCGATATGTTTTTGACGACGTGCGTTTTGGAGAATACTCCATTTTTGGTCAATTAAATAAACGGATTTATAATACCACATCGTCTCCAGATTCAAGTCAGGTGCAGTCACTGGAATGCGGTAATTCTTCTTCTCTTCGGAATATTCCCTTCTGAAAATCGGATCAATTCCGGATGTAGAGCCGGCAATAATCGCAGTTGAAGAATTCGGTGCCACGGCCATAAGATAGCCATTTCGAATTCCGGATGTATGCACTCTGTTTTTCAATTGATTCCAAGCATCTGAATCATAGCCTCTTTGGTCAAAATAAGATCCGGTCTCCCAATCAGATCCTTCAAAAAATGGGTAAGCACCTTTTTCACCAGCTAAATCCACACTTGATTTAATCGTTAAATAAGCGATTTTTTCATATAATCGGTCACAGTATTCAACGGCTTTCTCTGATTCCCAGGCAATGCCCTCAAGCGCTAATAAATGATGCCAGCCAAATGTCCCAAGTCCTATAGCACGATAATTTTTATTCGTTATATTTGCCTGAATGACCGGGATATTATTTAAATCAATGACATTATCAAGCATTCTCACCTGTATCTTAATTAAGCGTTCAAGGACATCTTCCTTTACAGCTTTGGCAAGGGCGATAGACGAAAGATTACATACAACAAAGTCACCCGGTGTTTTTTCAATAATAATTTTCCCATCCTCGGTTCTTTGTTCAATAACTTTGGTAGCACTTTGATTTTGCATAATTTCCGTACATAAATTACTGCAATATATCATTCCTTTATGGCGATTAGCATTAGAGCGGTTGACCGTATCCCGATAAAACATATAAGGTGTTCCTGTTTCAAGCTGAGAAATCATGATCGCCTTAAACACTTCAATGGCAGGTATTTCTTTTTTGGAAAGCTGCGGATGTTTGATACATTCAGTATATTTTTGTCTGAATTGGCCATCCCCTGCTTCTTCATCAAAATAATCTTCAAGAGAATATCCCATTACTTTTCTTACTTCATGCGGATCAAATAAATACCAGGTACCCCGCTCCTTGACCATTTCCATAAATAAATCCGGAATGCATACACCAGTAAATAAATCATGCGTTCGAAAACGTTCATCCCCATTATTTAAACGCGCTTCGAGGAAGGCAAATATATCCTTATGCCAAACATCCAGATAAACTGCAATGGCACCCTGTCTTTGGCCCAGTTGGTCCACACTGACGGCGGTATTATTTAATTGCTTCATCCATGGTATAACTCCTGAGGAAACACCCTTAAATCCTTTAATATCACTGCCTCGCGCTCTAATTCCCCCTAAATAAACACCTATTCCTCCGCCATTTTTAGATAGATTGGCAATATCGGTGTTTGAATCATAGATACCTTGTAAACTATCATCAACAGTATCGATAAAACAACTGGATAATTGGCCATAGCTTTTCCCAGCATTAGCAAGCGTAGGAGTTGCCACCGTCATATATAGATTAGATAAGGCCCAATATGCTTCTCTTATTAATTCGATTCGCTGTTCTTTAGGCTCATTGATCATTAAAGTCATGGCAATAATCATAAACCGTTCCTGAGGAAGTTCATATAAGCTTCCATGATGAGATTTGGCTAAATAGCGATCTGCCAGTGTCCGAATGCCAATATACGTAAACAACTGATCTTTTGATGGATCGATGACTGCTTCGAGTTCATTGATTTCGTCTTCCGTATATTCATTTAACAATGCTGGATTATAAATCCCCATATCAGTCAATAGTTCAACAAGCTGATGAAAGCTCCCATATTTGTGTGTTAAATCATATCCCCGGCTTTTTGAAGCTTTATCATATAACTGGTCTAAATAAATAGTTGCCGCCACAAATGTCCAATCAGGCTCATCAGCAGAGATACGCTCTACGGCGCTTAGTACCAGTAAATTCACCAACTCTTTCTTGCTATAGTCAGACTTATACTCAAGTGCTGTCTTGATTTTTTCTAAGTATTCCTCTGCTGAATAGATAGATGTATAAGAACTAACACATTCCTTTATGTATGTTTCTATGCTTTTTAAATTTATAACTTCCAGACTTGCATAGTTTGATTCGTAAGATACTGCCATACTAAATTCCCCCTTATTGTTTGCCGATAAATCGATTAAAAACGTCTGTTCCCTCCACGCAAAAAATCCCATTGCCTAAAAATAAGCAATGGGAAAGAAATAATAACAAGATCGAACTGTTCAATATTGCTATTTCATCCGTTCCACCTTCATTGCTCCCGATAAAGGCAAACCAGTGAAAAAGGCAGGTCTCCTGACTCATGCTTCGCTTTACTCTAAGTCCTTCCCATAGATTTCTCTACAGTGGTTTACTTATTTCATCAGCATTTACAGTTGCGGGTACAGTTCCGGATTTTAACCGGATTCCCTATTAAGTCGAATTACGACACCTTAAACACGTTAAACTCAATATATAGTATTTTAATTTAAAACAATAACAACATATAGAATTATAAATCTTATATGTGAAAATAGCAACTAAAATTCCGACAATTTATTTAGGCAATTGCTGGAGAAATTGATTGATAAATGCTTCGGATTTCAATCGAATTCCAATGTATGGCGGATGAACACGTTTATTGGCTTCAAGAGGAACCCCCAACCACAATACTTTTTGGTCAAGGATGACAAATGTGAAGCTTGGCCCATTCTGAAGATGGATATCCGGATCCAAATAGGAATGGGAATCTGGAGAATACATCATCAGTCTTGTTCTTGAGTTCCTCGTCTTCACTCTTTGAACAAAATCCGATGATAACACACTGGAATTTGGCAAGGAAAGGATAATGGAAGATTGGGCTTTTTTTAAATCCTGATAGAACCCTTCCAAATTTCTTGCATAAATCCATTGTAATTTTGGATGATGGTTGGCAATCCATTTGCCTATTTGATCCATATTGACCATTTGATTCCGTTTCATTTGATATTGAACGAGCTGATGAAGAGTTTTTGTATGCGAAACTTTTGATTCTATAAACTCCACATCGCTGACATGAATCAGTTTCCCTTTTGTTCTGGTAATTGCAACATTTAACAGCCGTTCACTTTCCCTGCCCGTTAAAAGCATCCCTGCCCGATTTTGCGGATAACTATCTACACTATCAAATACCATTACTTCCCGTTCACTTCCCTGGAAACGATGGACAGTGGCAGCCAATATATCATGCAGGCCGTTCTCTTCCTCATATAGATCTTTAATTAATGTTTCCATCAATTGTGCCTGCGCACGATAAGGGGTTGCATAACCGATTGATTTACTCCCATTGCTGTAGGCTTCATGAATAACCTGAAAGGATAACAATAGATTCATCAAATTCATTCTAGAACCAGAGGAAGTGCCCGTAAAGCAGTGTTCCCCTGTGAAGCTCGTATTTAACAGTACGGAAGCACGATCTACAAAAGGTGTTTTTGAAACGATATCTTTTTTGTTTATATGAACACTTGGATGATCGCCAACCAGTGAATTATAGACATATTGGTTCGTAAAAGCGGAGATATCCGGATGCATTCTCCTCTGTTCCTTTAATAAAAACAGATGAGTATGAAGTTTTCCTCCTCGTGCAATATCAGCAACACCGGCACGATGGAAGATATCCTCCTTCAGCCAGCGGTCTACAAGCTCTCCCCTCGAAACCGCAATAGGAGGCAATTGCTTAAAATCTCCACAAATAATACAACGCTTGGCGAGAGAGCCGGCAAAGGCAATTTGCGGGATAAAGGCCATACTGGCTTCATCAATGATAACTAGATCATACTCTTGTTCAAAAATACTCGGGTCCATTGCTGCTTTCGCCAAGGTAGTCCCAACAATGAAGGCATTTTTGACTAAATGAATTTCTTTTTGCCTTATTTTCTCTAAGATTCTGCCCAGTTTTTTTTCAAGGTCAAGAAGCTGCTCCGAGTCACGTACGCTAAAAGACAGAGACAGATCTTTTTTTAGCAGTTTCTTTTCTTCAGCAATCGAATCCCTTTCCTTCACTAAATGTCCATCATGACTTTCCAATAATTTAGCCGGCAATATATCCCCATGCATCAGAAGACCCTCACCAGTTTGAGAGCCGTAACGTAAAATATCTCCTTCATGAAAACGATCCGCTCGTTTAACAAATGCCGTAATTTCGGCAAGCAGGACATCCACAGCCTGATTACTGTGAGAGAGAACTAATATACGTTTCTTTTTAAAATATTTATTGGCTGCCGTTCGTGCTAAAGTATACGTTTTTCCTGTTCCTGGCGGTCCCCAAACATATGTGACCGGGTTATATTTTGATCTGGCATATAATTCGCGTACCGCGCTTTTACTTGTTTTGTCCGTTCGTTTATCAGGCATGGAAGGCTCCATAATCCGTTTAACCCGACTTCTTTTCCGCTTACTTTTCCTGATATCATCCAGTCTTTCAATTAGCTGATCTAAAAGTTCCCATGGGTCATGATAAATCGTAGCCTCTTCAATCAATTCACCTATTGATTGTTCAAGAGACAGAAGCAAACTATTGCCCTCAGACGATAGGATTCTGGCATCAAACCGACTCCCGCCCCATTCCAGCTTAGAAATCGTTCCAACAGGTATACGCAAAATACTGGATGACTCAAAATAGTACGTAAAAGAATCACCTGACATAATCTTATTGCCATTCATCAGGTGATAGCGGGTACTTCCATATTTTTTTAAATACTGAATCTCTTCTTCAAGTGCTTCCTGCCATTCTTCAATATATTCTTGTGTTGAATTCATTCTTTGTGCCCCTCAAATCATAAACCTAAATTATCTCTAATTTGATAACTATACCATACAAACTAAAACTAGAATAGTCGATGGCACATACTCACCTAACCGAAACATGCATCCAGACACCGTATTGTTTCTCGTATTAAGGGGTGTATAGTTATGACATTTTGTTTATGATTTTTTTGTAAAGAGTTGCTTAAGTGATTCAAAAAAACCTGTCTTTTTTTCTGTCTCCTCAGTATTAGTTTCTTCCTGTGCCGGTTCTTTTAATGTAATGTTATCGTTATTAATTGCATGATCATAGGCCAATACCAAACCATTAGGTGAATTATAGTCTTTATTGGTCACGATTTTAAATTGAATCCCATGTTCATCTGCTGCTTTAACGAATTTCGATAGATGGGAATAATTAATGTGGCCATTTAAATAAAGCTTAGCGCCCTTATTTTTTTTCAATAGGTCAATAAATCCATGTGGGATTTGTTTTTGAAAAACCTGAGCCTGTGTTAATGCGACAACCACACGTTCACGTAAGCTCCCAAGAAATTCTTTCCGTTCAGCAGGCTTTATTTCTTTAACGCCATGTATCCCTTCCTGTAAGTAATCATCTACTGTTTTCTTATTCATTTTATTTCCTCCTTGAATACTAATTAACATATGTAAATCGTTCTTAACTTGAGCTTATGTATTAGTTTGGTAAAATGCCTTCTCAACGATTCCCTATTTAAGAAAACCTGATTAGCCTCTTTACTATTTTTTGATTGATCCGCCAGCATTATGTATTTAAAGCTCGCTATTTGTGTACCATTATTGATATATTCAACCGAATCCCAGGTATGAATATATATAAAAAGACACCTGTTAAAAAACAGGTGCCTTGTTCGAAAAAATTGAGGCGAGTCACCACACTCCACATAGTGTGTACCATAAGGTATGTGCTCGACTTACACAATTCAGCTCATCGCATATATTAATATAACATCATGCCAGATATTTTGCAAGTAAAACTTACGATAATGCTTCTGTTAATGCTGGAACTACCTGTTTCTTACGGGAAACAACCCCTTTTAGAACAGCTGTATTATTTACCAATGTAACATGGAAAGCTTTTTCAACTGCTGCAGCTTTTTCACCAATAGCAAGGGCAACAGAATCATTTGTTAGGATATCTGTTACAACTAATAGGAATAAATCCAGACCCTTTTCATTAATAGCTGCCTGCATAGCTGCTTCGAGTTCTACTTGCTTCGCCATTACATCGTTTGTATCAACTGCATTCACTTGTGCAATTTCCACTTTTGATGTGCCCATGGAGAACTCTTTAGCATCCAAAGAAATTAATTCTGCAATAGTTTTCTTGCTTAAATCTGCTCCAGCTTTTAACATTTCCAATCCGTATTCTTCTGCATTCACACCAGCTATTTCAGCCAATTCTTTTGCAGCAGCAACATCCTGCTCCGTGCATGTTGGGGATTTGAATAATAAAGAATCAGAAATAATAGCGGATAACATTAAGCCAGCCACTTCTTTTTTGATCTGAACGCCGTTTTCTTTGTATAGCTTATTTAAAATGGTAGCTGTACATCCAACCGGCTCAGCACGGTAGTACAATGGATCCGCTGTTTCAAAATTAGCAATGCGGTGATGATCAATAACTTCTAATACTCGAACCTGATCGATATCATCCGCACTTTGCTGTCTTTCATTGTGATCCACAAGAATTACTTCCTGAGTTTCTTCCGCAACCTTCTCAACCAAACGGGGAGCTGCCACTTTAAATGCATCAAGTGCATATTGTGTTTCACCATTAATGGCACCAAGTCGAATCGGCTCTGCTTCAACACCCAACTCTTTTTTTAATTCAGCATAAGCGATTGCTGAACAAATTGTGTCAGTATCTGGATTTTTATGTCCAAAAATCAATACTTTACTCATTTACAAAAACTCCCTTAATATAATATGTACTCCATTTACCAGCGCAAATGGAAACTCCTTCGACCATTATACCTGAATGCACAAAAATTTTTAAGTTTTTGGAGCAATTTCATTTGAAAACAGGAAATTAATTTTACCGTCCTTCCATTCAATCGCCGCGTCAAATGATTTTTCTCCTTTTTTAAATCCTTTTATGACATTGGTTTTCCCATCTTTTAATAATTTCTGCATATTGGTTTGGGAAATCTTTTTTCCGAGAATTTTTTTCGAAAACGTAAATTTACACTGGTTTTGCCTATAATTCGCACATCCATAAAATTCACCCTTATCGACTATATCCCCTTTACACAGCGGACAGGCACCTACCTTTTTCCCTGTTGTAAACTTAGAAGAGGTACGTTCAATCGTTTCAACCTTTAATCCTGAAAAATCCCAGGTTTCAAAGCCTTTTACAGCATCTTCAATGATTTTGCCTGTTAATTTCTTTGTCTGCTCCATAAATTGAGCAGCTGATGCTTTCCCTTGCCCGATTTCGGCCAAGCGCTGCTCCCATTTAGCTGTCATTTCGGGTGAAGCCAATATCTCGTCGCCTATCGCTCTGATCAACACTTTCGCTTTATCGGTCGCAAATACTTGATTCTTTTTAACATCTATATATTTTCTATCCTTCAGCATCGTAATAATTCCCGCTCTTGTTGCTTCCGTTCCCAGTCCTTCTGATTTCATTAGCACTTTTTCGAGTTCTTCATTATCAAGATGCTTACCGGCCGTTTTCATTAACGTAATTAATTGTCCCTCGGTATATCGTTTAGGCGGCTGCGTTTTTCCTTCTTTTACTTTAACGCTTTTCACTTTGCCTTCATCATCTTTTTGTACATTCGGAAGGATGGTATCTTCATCCTTTTCTTGCTGGAAAATAATTTGACGCCAGCCTTCCCGTATTTGCTGCTTTCCTTTTGAAATGAACTCTGCCCTTCCATCTACTAATGTTATGAGGGTTGTATAGTCAAAGATGGCAGACTCATAATGGGCAGCAATTAAACGACGCACAATTAAATCATAGATATTCCTTTCTTCTCCTGAAAGCTTCGCTGGATTCGTCACCTGTTCAGTAGGAATAATCGCATAGTGATCCGATACTTTCTTTTCATTAACGAACCTAGAGTTATTAATAATAGATCCGTTTGGAACCGGTATGAATGATTTATATTCCTCGAACTGAGCAAGTTTCGAAAGGATCTCTGGAAATGTCTCCGCCTCTCCTTTAGTCACGTAGTTTGAATCACTCCGCGGATAAGAGACAATTCCTTTTTGATACAGTTTTTGCGTAATATCCAGTGTTTGTTTAGGAGAATACTTATACATTTTATTGGCGGTTGCCTGCAGGGCCGATAAATTAAATAATAATGGCGGCTGGAATTCTTTACGCTCCGTCTTCATTTCTACAATTTTTGCATCTTTATTTTTACAAAAAGCTGCAATATTTTGAGCCATCTCCTGCTTATCCAGCCTGGACTCTTGATCCTTTTCCCATTTTCCTTCATAAATCTGCCCATTTATATCAAACGTAGCAATGACTTCCCAAAATGGCTTAGATTCAAATTTTTCAATCTCCAATTCCCGTTTCACTATTAAAGCTAGTGTAGGTGTCTGTACTCTTCCTGCAGAGAATACATCATTCATACCTTTTTGTTTAAGCAGCAAGGAATATGCTCTTGATGCATTCATGCCAACAAGCCAATCTGCACACGATCTTGTATAAGCTTCATGATAGAGAGGTATAGTTTCCTGGCTGTCACGGAGGCTGTTAAATCCTTCTAATATGGATTTTTTCGTTAAAGAAGAGATCCATAAACGCTTCATCGGTTTACGAACGCCGCTCACCGCAATGATATTGCGTACGATTAATTCACCCTCTCTCCCAGCATCACCTGCATGGATAATCGATTCGACATCTGGTCGCTTCAATAATTGCTTGATAATGTTAAATTGCTTTGTTTTTGATTTTGTCACTTCATATGTAAATTTATCAGGGATAATAGGCAATGTGGCAATAGCCCATCTTTTCCACTCCGGTTTATATTTCTCCGGTGAGGATAATTCGGTTAAATGTCCGATGGCCCATGAACATAATGCCCCTTCCGGAAATACTTCATTAGGAGCAATCTCTAAATACCCGTCCCTTTTTTTGAAAGAGAATGGAGAAGCCAGCGTAACTCCTTGATCCGGTTTCTCCGCAATAATCAATGGGATTCCCATTTTCAGGTCAAACTCCTTCTATGAAAATTTGTTCATTACTTTAGCTTAAAAATCTAATAAAAAAGTCCACTTGCTAATAGTATCATTTTTATTTTATTTTTAAAGATACTTCTATTTTACTACAAGGATTCTGAAAAGTTTAAACTGGTAATTAGTGGATAACCGTTATGGATTAGAGTATATTTAAAAAGCATATATTTCTTCGTAACTCCTTGACTATCAACTTTTTACCAAAATTGTGGAAATCTTATAGATACAAGTTTTGGAGCAATTACTAATAGATTAGATTAAAAAAGGAGGTTTTGTATAGAGACTGGGCATCTTCCTCAAATAAAGAAGGCATTGTATAACTCATGGTCTTTAAAATCAAGTTGGAAATGGACTAACCTTATACCGGTAGAGGGTCAATGCGGTGTCACTGCATTAGTTGTCCAGGATTTATTAGGCAGCGAAATAAGCCTGAGGGTTGGCATTTTTATAATTTTATAGATGGTAAAAGATATGATTTTACAGCTTCCTAATTTAAAAATGATATTGGATATATGGTTGTCAGCTCAAATAGAGAGGAAGCCTTTTCAGACACCAATGAAACTCAAACAAGCAGTAATCAACTATTTAAATGCATAAAAAAGAGGCTCCGCTAAGTTTTGTCAACAACTCAACGGAAAGCCTCCCTCCTTCTACATACTATTGAATAAACTTGCCATTAAGTTGCAGGCAGTTCATCTCCATTATATTCATCTTTAATTTCTCCAACGATTTCTTCCAATATGTCTTCCATCGTGACCAAGCCGGCTATAGTGCCTTTTTCATCTACAACGATAGCCATGTGCATCCGACTTTGCTGCATTTTTAATAATACATCCTTGATATGAGTAGTTGATTTCAAACGCGGCATATCATGAATAAAATCCTGAATCGGTCTTTCACGCCCTGCTGCTATATTTGTCAGCATTTCTTTCGTGTTAATAAATCCAACCAGAAGATCTTTATCGCTATTTTCCGTAACAGGATAGCGAGTATATTCATAGCGATCAAGCGTTTCAAGAATTTCTTCAAGAGACATTTTCTTATCCAAAGTGACAATTTGATTTCTTGGAATCATAATATCTTTTAAAATACGTTCATCAAATGCAAAAATGTTCTCTAGATAAGCCAGCTCAGTTTGATTAATCTCTCCGCTCTCATAACTTTGAGTGACAATTAGTTTCAATTCTTCTTCCGAATGGACTGTATCATGTCCAGCAGGCTGTACACCAAAGATTCGAAGGATAAATTGTGCAGAACCATTTAATGCATTAATAATAGGTTTTGTTACTCTTCCGAACCAATATAGCGGCGGCGATAAAAGCAAGGATAATCTTTCTGCAAATTGGATTGCCAATGTTTTAGGAGCAAGTTCACCTATAACAACATGCAAGAACGTGACGATGGTAAGAGCAATCACATAGGAGAGGACAGTAGATACTGATTCTGAGATCCCCCATTCATCAAATACAGGATGGAGCATTTTTTCAACTGTTGGTTCACCCAAAGCACCTAATATTAATCCTGTAACCGTAATACCCAATTGACATGCTGACAGGTAATAGTCCAGATTCTCCGCAACTTTTTTGGCAAGAACCGCCTTTTTGTTGCCTTCAGATATCAATTGTTCAATTCTGGACATCCTTACTTTCAAAATGGCAAATTCAGCACCCACAAAGAATGCAGTAAGCCCTATAAATATAGCTACTAAAAATAAATTTAAAGCGATTGATCCGTCCAATTATTTCCCCCATAAAGGGGGATTCACCTCCAAGAATAGTAAAAAAATTTGTTGTTCCAATAATTCTTTTGATTATTTCTTAACCTTTTGAGTAAATAATACTTGTTTAATTTGGTGGTTATCCATTTCCTTGACAGTCCATAGATGCTTACCATGCTCTAAGGAATCGCCGTTTTGAACAGTATCAATTTTTTGATATTGAATCCAGCCTCCGACTGTATCTATATCTTCACTGTCCTCAAACTCTAAACCAAACAGTTCCTCCATCTCACTCAAAAGGACTCGTCCATTAATCATATATTGGTTTTCTCCGACTTTACGGATATCGGCCACTTCATCAGCGTCAAACTCATCGCGAATTTCTCCTACGATTTCTTCCAGCACATCTTCCATCGTAAGAATTCCTGAAGTGCCTCCGTATTCATCAATGACTAAAGCCATATGTACCCGTTCCTGTTGCATTTTCAACAACGCATCCTGTATATGGGTTGCTTCAAGAACATAAGGCAAGTCCCTAACAAATTCTTCAAGTTTACGTTCTCTTTTGGCAGCAATATGAGTCAGCATTTTTTTCACATTTACTACTCCGGCAATCTTGTCTTTATCCCCATCTTCAACAACCGGATAACGTGTGTAGTTATGTTCATCAATAATGCTCACGATTTCATCATAATTCATATTCAAATCGAGCGTAACCAATTCAGTTCTTGGAACCATAATATCCTTGGCAACACGTTCATCAAACGAAAACACGTTTTCCATGTATTCCAATTCCGTTTGATCAATTTCTCCACCCTGAAAGCTTTGAGTCATAATAATCTTTAGTTCTTCTTCAGAATATGCCTCTTCATGTCCTGCAGGTTTGACTCCAAATGCACGAAGAATTACTCTTGATGTCCCATTTAATGCTTTAATAAATGGTGACAACACTCTGCCAAACCAATATAAAGGCGGTGAAAGCATTAATGTAAGTTTTTCAGCAAATTGGATGGCAAGCGTTTTAGGCGCCATTTCCCCCACTACAACATGCAAGAAAGTAACCAGTATAAAAGCAATTGCATAGGACGATGCAGATGCAACTGTGTCTGGCACATTAAAAAGATTAAACAAAGGATACAACAGACCTTCAACCGCTGGTTTACCCAGTGCACCAAGTCCTAAAGTGGTTACGGTAATACCAAGCTGACAGGCAGAAAGATAGTAATCGAGGTCACTTGCTACTTTTTTAGCAAGCACCGCTTTTTTGTTTCCTTCTGAAATTAATTGATCAATACGGGACATCCGAATTTTTACGACCGCAAACTCAGATGCTACGAAGAACCCTGAGGCTCCTATTAGTACTACAAGTAAAACAAGATTGATTATCGTGGTTATGTCCAATTATTTCCCTCTTAAGAGGGATTCACCTCCAAATTATTTTTAAAAATTATTACTAGTTTAATAGTTCTTTACGTTTTGTTATTAGTTTTGGTAACATCCTTATTATCTCTAAATACTCTTCTGCATGCAAAAGACCAAGCCGAGAATGTTAAATGCTCTCAAATTGGGTGAAAATATAATTAAAGTAGAAATTAATCGAAATCCTTCCTTACCATGGTAGGACACGATTTAAGAAGAGTTAAGCGGAAGATCCTTCTCTAATGAAAAACATCTTTAAAAGGAGTCTGTTGCATTGGATTATCATACTAAGCCTTTCAATTCTATCTAGTTAGCCTCCTTGCCTGATATAGTTAGGAAAAACTATAACATAAAATAATGTTAATATAAAATGAAATCCCTTATAACTACAATAAATTCATCTAAATGTTCAAAAAACTTTCACAAATTTTATTAAAATAACATTCTATAGAAACTAAAGGATCATACTAACAAGGGTTAATCCTTTATTTGGCTACTACTATGTAGGATTCTATAAAAAACATCCATTTCAAAATTATTATATGATTTATAGTTTTTTATATGTTAATGCAACCATATATACCTTCATAATCATTCACGGCAATCTAAAAGTCTTTTATGCTGCGCGTATGGTAAACTCCAGTTCTAAACATCCACCCTTATATAGTATTCTTATCAATCGGTTTACTTTCGAAGTTTTTTTTAAAATAAAGGATTTACATGTGTTTCCACCGAATTAAACAATAATATACCTGAAGTCAATGTATATATTTTAGATAAGCGAGGTTGAAGATGGAGACTAACGAAAAAGAATTACTTCTTAAGCAAATAAATGATTTAACCGAAAGAGTCAGGGAGTTGGAAGCTAAGGACCGTAAAGTTTCAGTCCCGATGATTGCTTCCATCATACCCGATACCTTACTTGTTCCTTTAACTTTTGATGTTTCAGTAGCCTACTTTGATCAGGTTATTCAAATCATATTAAATTATGTAAATAACTCAGAAATCGATTCCATCGTACTGGATTTTTCCGGTTTTGTACTAAAAGATTGTGATAATTTAGAACTGATGGGTGAGAATATAGGAAACTTAATATCCTCCCTAAAAGTGATGGGAATACAAGTCCTCGTTGTAGGCTTATCACCAGAATTCGTAAAAGACTTAGTCTCTTCCCAATTACCTTTTACTAATTCACTACATACATTCTCAACCTTTAAAACAGCACTGGAATGTTTAATGAAAGAAAAGGGTCTTATTATGGTAAAGGAATCACTGAAATAGATTGAGATTTCAGTGATAAGGAATTTAAAATCCTATAACATTTTCCTTAATAAACCATATTTATTAATTTAGAATATTAATTGGTTAATAAAGTTGACCTTTTGTAATAAAATTATTATAATTATAAAGTATCTTACATAAGTCCCAGTAGCTCAGCAGGATAGAGCAACAGTTTCCTAAACTGTAGGTCGGAGGTTCGAATCCTCTCTGGGACGTTTCCTGTTTCTTAAAGAATTCAAATAATCACATCAAACCCTTGATATATCAACGTTTATAAGGATTAGCGTAAACTGTAGTTTCCTAAAGAAATCTATAGTTTACGCTTTTATTTTGCATTTATTTTGCACGTTCCCCTACACTTCAAAAGATTTCTACTCTTCTCTTTTTCCAACTCTTAATGAATATTTTTAATCGGCTGAAATACAATTTTGAAATCGTATATTTAGAATCCTTCTTGAAGAAATTCTGCAAATAGGACAGGATTGCATTTATTTTTCCGTTATTTAATTTAGCAGAACATAAATTTACTTATTTGAATACAATGATGCATGACTAAAACCACAATAAGTTGGTGATTTAAATAGAAAACAAAACACAGATAATAACAGGTGCAATGTGGGTAGGCGCGTTTGGCAGAATTGTAACTGCTATTGGGAATACACCACCTATATCACTCGATAATAAGGCCTCATCTGATATCAATTTAATTGGTTACAATCTTCAGCTTGCAGCTACGGCAGTCCTGGTTGACACTGAGAGCGACCTGACACTAAATAAAGTTGGTAATATAATTCAGGCGGGCGGCTTGTCTGCGGAAGTGGCCGGTTATATCCTTCCGTTTAGTGATTCAAATGCACAACAAACCCTATTCAATATAGGAAATGAAGGACAAGCATTAGGCACCGACTTGTCTTTCATATACGCTTTAGAAAGAAGCACTACTCTGGTTAATCGATATAATGCATTCGGAGCTTTATTGCAAACCATTGGGATTAATATGTTGGTAATAGCGGGATATTTACCATCAAACAGTCTAAATAGGCAGCAATTCAATTCAATAGGTAGCTGGATACAAGCCATTGGTGCGATCATCCAAGCAATTGCTCAAACAATGAGTAATACGAGTCAGTCTAAATATCAGTACATTAATTAGTTAAAAGCTAACTACTGATAAAAATTTCATTTTTCATCAATAGGGTTATCCCAAAAATGTCATGCCACTGATTTATTGGGAGCCTTTTTTGTGTAAACTATTCAAACTACATAAGTACCCTAACAGCAAAAATGTCCTTTTCTGTTGTCATAGTGGCAAACCAGATTTCTATAATTACTTACATGGAACTTCTTTAATTTTTGGGCATATATTGTTTTAACTTACATTATCGATTAAGGGGGAAACGATTTGGCAAACTCAATAAAACACTATGGGCATGCTCTTCAATTAGCAGGCGGTAACTTAGTCTATATATCAAATAAAATCTATCCAAGGTTTGCTGATAATGGTTTAATTGAAAATCCAAAACAGTACTATATGGATTTAAAAAATGCAGTGAATGTTGCACAGACTAGCGTTCTTTGTTTAGAAAATACAATTCCTCCCTCCTTTTTAAACATTGAACACAGGCAATTAGTATCTTCCTTCCAAGGGATTCTTAATTGCCTAAACAACGTGTTTAATCCTAAAAGTATGGATCAATTCTTTGAAATAAATGAAATAGAACTAGAGAATGATTTTTCATCTTTAAAAAGAATTCAAGAGGATTTAAATCAAACTACATTAAAAGTAATGGAGAAAATCAGGCTACAATCGAGTAGGTGATTATAGTTGATTAAAAAGGACTCGGAAAATCAATTTATCGAATCTTTACCTGTTGAGTTTGGAGATAAAGTTGATTTATTTGGCCAGATGATTGTCACAATAGGGAATCTTCTTACAGTCCTCGGCATCAGCTTTGAAGCAAGCGAAGTAGAGGAAATTGAAGAAGAAGAGCAATTAGAAAATACAGCTGGTATTTCTCATAATAATGACCAGGTCAACGAATCCAACTTAGGATTTATCCTTGCATTAATCGGAGCTAGTACTATAACAATTGGTGATTTAGTATCCATAGGCGGAACCTATCTAGATATAAAACAATCTGAATTAAATGAGAAGAATGAGCAAGATTACAGAGAAGAACACACCAAACAGTTAAAAAATATTGAGAACCAGATCACCTTATTGCAAAATGATGTCAATGCTTTATTTTCGTTGTTTAATTCATTAAAAAATGAAGTTAGTCATATACAAAATTTTTTGTACACTAGATATAATTGAATCTATTTTCAAATGTTTTTACCTCACGATTTCAAATTAATTATGGGAATATATATCCTCACCAGCAAATCTTTACGAGTAGGAATAGCTATATACTCAACTTTATAATTTCAATTAGTACCATACAATAAGCTTCACATAAATGATTACTCACTCACCATTGCGAGATTGGAAGTTCCAGAAAATGAAGTCAGGGCTGAAAAATCAGCTCTTTTTCGTGTTCTTTTAAAGAGTTTAATTGAATAATCTAATCCTACGAGTTTTAATATGACAATAATACCCAACTTATCCTGTTGAATTTGATCTTAAATGGTGATTACTTCACAAGATATTCAATATACTGAACATAAATTAATAAGATGTGAGTCTAATTTGAATAAAATATCTTTAATCGATAGTAAGTCTGTATGAATTTGATCTTTAGTATCCTAAAAATAGCTCATTAATAAAAACGTCCTCAGAAATACCGAGGACGCTCCTGCTCTTTATGCATATACTGACTCTTGTTTCGTAAAAAAAATATAAAAAGTATAATTGGCAAAGCGATTAAGGATCTTCCAGATGTATTCATTTGTTAATCTAGTTGCCCGTCTTTAATCACCTTGAATCACCGATTTAATTGCTTTTTCAATTTCAGCATAGCCTGTACATCGACATATATTGGATGAGAGCCACGTTTTAATTTTTTCATCTGAGGGATTTGAATCATTTTCTAACAGAGCTTGACAATTCATAATAAATCCTGGTGTACAATATCCGCACTGAAACGCAAAATGAGTAACAAATGCTTCTTGAATCGGTTTATTTTCAAGTCCTTCTATCGTTGTAATTACTTTCTCCCTTGCCTCAATCGCAAGCATTAAGCATGATTTTATCGGCTTTTTGTCCACCATTACTGTACAAGCACCACAATCTCCATTAAGGCAACCTGGTTTAGCACCGGTTAAGCCAATTTTATGACGCAAGACATTCAATAATAGTTCAGTAGCTTCAATTTCTCTATAGTATATTTGATTATTCACTAATAATTTTATAGGATATTTCTGCTTTTTTGGATTATAGTTCAATCTACTCACCAACGCTAACAATTCAAACTGAATAGATGCCTTTCCTCCATACGCCCCTCCTACCAATGGAGTATGAACAATAACCTTACCGATTTCGACATTAAAGTACTCACTAATTAATCGTTTAATCATGAATGGAGCCTGTGAAGATGAATGAATGATGACTTCTCCTTCTCCATTAATTTCCGCCTGTGAACATCTTGTCTCCATAGCAGCATGGTCGGATGGGTTAAAGGAAAAAATCTGTTTGACACTAACTTCGCTCTCCTTCCAGCCACTATCCTTATTTCCTTTTCGAATTTTTGAGTGATTAGCAATATTTGTGCCTGGTCTAGGCATAACATCCTGGATTTTCTTGTACTCTTCTAATTGTTCATGAAGAATAGGTGCACCCTTTTCAAGGGCTTGTGTTGGAGAATTGACAACCGCTAATGATTTATAAATAATTTTAATCAAATCAGCAGCAGCCTTGGCAATTTTCTGTGTTTCTGCAATAACTAACGCAACCACTTCTCCGTGATAACGAACTTTCTGATAAGCAATGGGATAGCGATCTCTTATTTCTTCACCTGTTAAAGGCAAATTCACACCTGTTACAATGTTATGTACCCCTGGAACGAGCATCGCCTTGCTGGTATCTATGTCTATGATCAATGCATGGGCATAGGGACTAATAAGCTTTTGAACATAGAGGACATTGCCTGTCTCTAAATCTCCTGTGTACAATGCTTTACCTGTAACTTTATTCCAAGCATCTTTGCGCATAACACTTTGACCAATGATATCCATATAAAACTCCTTTATCAATAAAATTCGTCTAGATTTATTGATTAAAAACTTTAGAGTAATTAGCTACCCACCTGTTTCAACAGAGTAAAAAACAGCAAGTAAAGAGGCATATGTGATGAATCCAATTTAATTACATTCAAATATATGCATAAAATACAAAAACAACCACTCCATATAGAAAGTGGCTGTTTCCGTTTTTCAATTTTAAAAATCGTTAGTTTGAGTAACTACCTATACCATATATGAAAAAAGGCCAATCCATTCAAGAATTGGCCCCATTTTGTTATAGCTTTATTCTTTTCTCATTAACTCAAGACCTATGTAAAAAATTTATGCTTCGTAGTTTTGAATATCCCCTCTTTAACTGATACTCAAGATCAAAGCCAAATAGCTCGAAAGGACAAAAAGGATACTGAGCAAAAATGTGATTATTGATGAAGCTTTTTTAGAAAACGCATAAAATAGTAAGGCTAAAAATAGGCAAGCAATCGTTATAAGTAAAATACTGATTGAATTTACACTCAACTGAACATCCATACCCGAATAATAGTGACCTTGATAAAAGAGTTCAAATAGAAAAGATAGTCCTTCCTGTTCTAATGTACCTGCACTCGGAGGTGATTGCTGGCTCATTGTAGCAGTTGCTGAAAAAATAAGAAGCGCTACTAAACTTTCAGCTTTCACCCATGGAACAGGGTTAAAGGTTTGGTCCTCCCTTAACCTCCGTCGAATGAGTATGCCATTAACAATAGCGTAGGCAAGCAGCGCCATAATAAGAATATGTTTGATTAATAAAAATTGTCCATAATCAACCATCCAAGAATCTGGATATTGCGATAGATCTAACACAAAAGTCATAAGGACTATTCCAGAAGCAGCTGTCACTAGGACGCAGCTAATTGCGATTGGGGTAAACCATCGCAAAAACGGCAGCCAATTCTCTTGATTTCTTGAGAACCAGCTAATAACAAACAGAATACCAACCCAGACCGTCACAGCAGTAACATGGACAAAATGAGTTAAAAAACCGATTATCTGATCCGATGAACTTGCATGACTGGACCACGCAAGGCCCACAATTAAAAGAATGGTTAAAAGACATCCAATCCAAGGGTATTTAGAATCTTCTCTTTTGTGAAAATTAGCAATAAAAAGGAGTAAGATTAATATCACAATCGATGTAAAAATCCATGCCTTGCCAATTTCGAACGTTACTAATACAGTTTGTATTCCACCCTGCCATCCTATTCTTTGCTGTAAGTTCAAGATTAGGATGAGTACGGGTGTAAAAGAAAATAACCCAACACCAACGGCAGCTAAAATCATATATTTCTTTCCTACAGATATGCTAGGCCGATGATGGTTTGGAACAATGGATAGAATAAAACTGCCCATTAATATAGAAAGACAAAGATACAGGGCAATTTCACTAAAGATTACAGAGAACATTTTTTAATTTTTTCTCCTTAATGCAATAAAGGTGATTATAATTGCGACTATTAAAACACCGATAATGATAGGAACAAAATTGGATGATTTATCCTGTTCTGCTTGATTATTAGCAACATCATTCTCTGCACCTGTTTCTTTTTCATTCGTATCCTGTTCACTTAAGCCATCTTGATTTGCTTCATGATCTTCAACACTTTTACTCACTTGTTCTTCCTCATTGTTGTTAGCTAGTGGAGATTCAGTCTCAGTCATTTTCACCTCGAATGAAAACTCCCCTTCCATTTGATGGCCATCTGCACTAATAATATTCCAATTAACAACATAAATTCCATTTATCAAACTACCAGGAATTTTCCCTGTAAGTTCAGTGTCCTTAATGGTAATATCATCAACTGAAACAGCTTGTTTCTTGGAATCCAAGAGTTTAAAAGTACTCCCTTGTTCAATTTTACCACTAAATATTAATGTTATTTCACGTAACTCTTCTGATATAACTTCTCCGTCACTAGGTGTAGACCTCTCTAAATGAGAATGCGCAAAAGCATCAGGTACAAAAGATACCAGTAACAGTACCGTGACTAGTATAATTTTCTTCAAAACATTTCCCCCTGTTCTTAATTATTGGAAACAAATTCTAATTATTGATAAACTATCCAGTATCCTGAATAATAAGATAATAGTAGCCAGACTTATTTGAAATTATGGATTAAATAATCTAAGTAACCCCTCACTATAATATAGGAAATACAGGAAACAGAGAAGTCATTTACCTTTATTTAGAATTCACACATGAGCAAGGAGATTATAAATGATGAAATATATTTGCCCCGTATGCGGTCATAAAGGGCTTGATGAGCCCGCTTATTATGATTCTAAACAGTTAGAGGTGGGTTCTTATGAAATATGTTCCTGCTGCCGATTCGAATATGGTGTGGATGATGATGTCGAATTGGAAAGCGGAGAGTATTTACCCGTAAGAGATGTACACAAAATCTATCGTTCAGTGTGGCTGAATTTAGACGCACCTGTCGCCTCACCTGATTACCAAGAGAACGAGAAAGTGAAGCCAGAACATTTAGAGAGGCAATTAAAGAATATAGGTATAAACATATTTGGAAGACCGATATATGAAGGAGAAAGTTAAACAGATTGATTTTTCTTAAACTAAAAAAACAGGAACAATGTTCCTGTTTTTAATTCCAAGCAGCTATCAATCCATGTAGCGATATTCTCTCAAACTATTTAATATTGAAATTTCCTGAATTATTTTCTCTCCAATATTGGTTTCTCTAACCTTTTTCCGTTTTAATTCTTTATCTACCAATCTTTTTATTGATAAAACATCTGTCCCGTTCAGTAAGACATCTTCTTTTGAATTAAAGTGCTTATGGGCAACCAGCTGCATACCGTAGGAATTGTATAGTAATGTATATCCTGCTATACCTGTTGTTGATTGGTATGCTTTGGAGAAACCTCCATCAATTACGATCATTTTTCCATTTGCCTTAACTGGATTTTCTCCCTCTATTTCTTTAACTGGTGTATGGCCATTTATGATATGTCCCGTGTCAGGATCCAAATCAAAATCAGCTAGGATTTTGCGGCAAATTTCTTCATTCTCCCGTAAATGATAGTATGGATTCTTTCTTTCTTTATGTGTTGACTTGTCCTTAATAAAGTACCTCTCAAAAGTTGTCATTTCTCTTTTTCCAAAGAGTGACGAATATTCTCCCGTCCATAAATACCAGACCATATCCGTCGCAAGATCATCCGTCTCTTCTGGATGCGCAAAAGAATAACGTAAATATTGCTCAAAAACATCAAGTAATTCACGACCTGAATAGGTGTTATTATCGACGGTCATCTTCTCCATATTTCCTTCTTCATCTAAAGGAATACACCCATGTATTAATAGGTTTCCGTTATATTTTAAATAAAGGCTTCCTTTCTTCATAAGGAAATTCATATGTCTGGCGAGCTTTTCTGAATTCTGGACTGAAAATAACAACTTTTCCATAACCTGCTGTTCTTCCTCTAATAATTGTTCAGGCTGCTCGGGATTAACCGTGGCAAAGCAAGTGTTTTCAAGAGGGTAAGTCTCATCATAAATCGTTATTTCATTTTTATCATAATCAATTTTCTCTAATAAAAGCCTATCGGACATATTAAAGCACGGACGTCTTTTTATTATTGGCATTTCGAGCTTGAATTGAATCATCGCAATGGCTTGATGAATTTTTGTTATTTGTAATTTTTCATGACTAGATAGTTTATTATCTGAATGTACCTTTGGTCTGAAAGCCGGATTGTCATCATAGTATTTCTCAGCCAGAGTTAACAAGGGCCTCAAATTGATTCCATACACGTCTTCAATAATATCGAGATTGTCATACCTTGCACAAATACGAATAATATTAGCAAGACAAACCAATGAACCAGAATAAGCACCTAGCCAAAGTACATCGTGGTTCCCCCACTGAATATCAACCGAATGATAATTGATTAGAGTTTCCATGATTTTATCAGGTTCAGGTCCACGGTCATATATATCACCAACAACATGAAGATGATCGACAACCAATCTCTGAGTTGTATAGGCAAGACCGGTTATGAGTTTATCAGCTTGGCCTAAGGAGATGATTTGCTCAACAATTTCATTGTAATATTTTTCCTTATTCGCTTGATTCGTTTTGTACAACAACTCTTCGATAATAAATTCAAACTGCCTAGGCAATGCTTTTCTTAATTTGGAACGTGTATATTTGGATGAAGCATGAGAAATAAGCCTCATCATCCGCTCAATAATAACGATATACCATTGATTCAATTCTTCTTTATTATCAAATTGATTTTTAATTAACTTTAATTTCTCTTCAGGATAATAAACTAATGTCGCAAATTCATTAATTTCTTTTTCTAATAAAACATCTTGAAACAAGTCTTTGATTTTTTGTTTTACATTCCCGGAACCGTTTCTCAGCACATGTTGAAAAGCTTGATACTCCCCATGTAAATCACTGACAAAATGTTCTGTCCCCTTCGGAAGATTAAGGATGGCCTCCAAATTAATTATTTCTGTTACTACTTTTTCTTCACAATCATATTTTTGGACAAGTAAGTCTAAGTATTTTGTATTCAAATATATGTATCCCCTTTCGATATTTCTATCAATCTAATCGATTGGATCTAATTAAAAAGGCAAACCATCAAAATGTAATGAGAACTCAATATAAATTCTCTAAATATGTGAATCGAGTGTCTTATTTACATTATATTTTAAACCAAATAGCTAGACTATAGATAGATTAAATTTAATGGATATTTTCCCTCACTAATTGCTTTTTATATTCTTTTGGTGTTAAACCATATTTCTTTTTAAAAATCAGATAAAAATAACTGATATTATCATATCCAACCTGCTCAACTATTGAGGTAATCGGCATTTCAGTAATTTCTAATAATTCTTTAGCCTTCGTAAGCCTCTTCTCCTGTAAAAGTTCTTTAAAGGTATGGCTCGTCACCTTTTTAATTGTTTTACTTAACCCATAGTATGACTGGTTCAACAGATCAGCGAGTTCATATAATGAAGCCTCTTTAAAATTAGCTTCAATATACTTAAGTGATTCAACAATCAAATAATGCTGTATGGATGCTTCTTCTCTTCGTTCTACCTTATCTGAATTCTTAATTAACTCTATTAAAAATAAACCCATATAAAGCTTAATTTCAGACTCAGAAAAAGTAGTGGGATACATAATTTCATGTATCATTTTTTCTACTAAATCCTGAATCGATTTTGATTTTGCTACTCTAAAATAAAGAAACTGTCCATATTGGGTATTATTAAATAAACTGTTAATTAGAAAATCGCTGACTATATTCTCTGAACTTAAAAAGGAAAAAATAAACTCAAAAAATTCTGGACGAATAATGAAGTTGATGACAATATCTTCCTTGCCGCACGCTTTGATTTCATGATCAATATGCTGATTTAATAAAAGAAGCTCACCTTTTCTTAAGGTGATTGGTCTTCCGCCAACAACCTGTTCTAACTCTCCACTAAAGACATAGTTAACTTCAATATAATCGTGTTTATGTAAGGGGAAATCAATAAATCTAGTATGCTTACGAATCGCAATCATTTTACCTTTACTTAAGAATTTTTCACTTTCAATAATAAAATTCGCCTTACTTGTATATAGTTCTTTACTTACTTTAGTTCGATGTTCAAGAATGGTTTTCTCTTCTTCGGTTATTTGCAAGAGCTCATTTAAAATATACTGAGACATCGATTTCACCTATATCCTGAGTTTTTATAGTTTAATATATCATATATCAAATTATAAAAAAGGCATGTTCTTTAATATGAACACACCCAGAATTTTAATTATAATAATTCTTCAAACATCGCTATTACTTCTTCTTTTGTAGGTTGGAACGGGTTTCCTGGTGCACACGCATCCGCCAAGGAGTTAACAGCCAGTTTTTCCAAATTCACTTTCTGTATACCTAACTCAGCCAATTTACCAGGGATTCCCACATCGTTTGATAAACCTTTAATCGCCTTGATCACTTCTTCGGCACACTGTTCATCTGATTTATCATTTACTTCTAATCCAATAGCCTTTGCAATGGCCCGAAACTTTCTTGGGTCCCGTTTTGCATTTTCTCTTTCCACAATAGGCAGAAGCATTGCATTGCATACACCATGAGGTAAATCATATACTCCACCCAACTGGTGAGCCATAGCATGAACAAAACCAAGACCCGCATTATTAAAAGAAATTCCTGCCAAGAACATCACATACGTCATTTGTTCACGTGCTTCAATATCATGACCGTTTTTAACAGCACGCGGAAGATAATTAAAAATAATCTCAACAGCAGAAAGAGCAGTAGCATCGGTTATTGCATAGGCACCAGGTGTAACAATTGCTTCAATCGCATGTGTTAATGCGTCCATACCTGTTGCCGCTGTTAACGCAGATGGTTTATTTATCATCAATTCCGGGTCATTTACAGATATAGTTACCAAGCTATTTTTATCAACCATAACCATTTTTACTTCTCGTTCCTTATCTGTAATAACATAATTGATGGTGAATTCACTGGATGTACCTGCAGTTGTGTTAACCGCAATAATTGGAATTGATTTATTTTTAGTTTTTCCTACACCCTCGTAATCACGTAGATCTCCCCCATTTGTAACATACAGACCTATCGCTTTAGCTGCATCCTGCGGGGAGCCACCACCAACTGAAACAAGGACATCACATTCATTGGATTTAAATACATTAACACCAGCATAAACGTTTTCGATGGTTGGATTCGGCTTTACATCGTCGTACACAATATAATCTAGGTTTATAGACTCTAACTCAGCAAGAACTTTTCCAGCAATACCTGTTTGATGTAAGAGCTTATCGGTTACTACCAAGGCCTTTCTAAATCTTAACTCCTTAACTAATGGTGCTAACTCCTTTAAACAGCCTTTACCAAATAAATTTGTACTTGGTACATAATAAACACTCACATTACTTCCTCCTTTAATTTGCTCAAATATTTACAATCTAATAATTAAATAAAGGGACTTTTAACGTCCCAAATTTAATCAATAATTTTTATTACAGATTTAAGATCCCTTGACGAGGAACTACACCAAAAGCATTTGCTAGTTCTAGCAATTGAGCATCAGTAATCGTTTGCTTCTTGCCTCCTTGGGCACATACGATTGTATAAACTTCAGCTGCTTTTTCAGCGGTTTCAATCAAACCAAAGGTTTCATCTAATGTAGCACCGGCACCGAATATACCATGGTGCGGCCAAAGCACAAGACGGCAATCCTTCATTTTTTCGGCAGTGGCTTCACCAATGGCATTTGTTCCTGGAACAATCCAAGGAATAATACCAACACCTTCTGGGAAAACGACTATACATTCTGTACACATTTCCCATAAAGTTTTTGTAAACTCTTCTTCTTTTAAAGAATGAGTGAATGTCATCGCAATGAGGTTAGTTGCGTGACAGTGCATAATGACACGATGATTCTTATCAACTGCCAAACGTTTCATATGATTCATTAAATGTGTTGGTAGCTCACTGGTTGCAACCCCTCCATCTTTAAAACCCCATAAGATATCATAATTGTTACCATCTTCCGAAATTCGAATAAGACCTAAGTTATTCCCCGGATTCTCTTTTACATTTTTAAAATACTTTCCGGAACCTGTGACAAGGATGTATTTTCCTGCAAGCGGAGTAGCATCAAATTTCATTGCTACTGTTCTTTTTACTTCATTAATATTTAAATAAGGCATAACCTCACTATCATTTAATAAATAGCTGATATTGCCGCCATTACGTTCATCCCATCCCAACCGATATAAATTAGAGGTTGTTTCAACCATTTCTTGAAGAAAAGGTGCTGAATATATCGCATCTTTGTTTATCGTTTTATCCAAGGTAAATCTCTCCTTACATATAATGACTTCTATTTGGAATAATTTATCTCTTTCACATCTTTATTTTAGCCTGTTTTTCAAGATAACTCAACGTAAACAAACATATTATTTTTTATTTATGTTTGTTTATTAACATTTACGTCATAATTTATATTTGTTTTCTTTTACTTTATAAAGAAAACAGACCAATCTGGTCTGTTTGTTTATTTCGATATTTTCACTTTTATATGTTTTTCTTCCATTTGAATTCTTGTTTTTTCATCTATATTTGAATCCGTAATTATGCGATCGATTTTTGTAATTGGTACAATTTGCGAAAAAGCACGTATTCCGAATTTACTTGAATCAACCATAAGAATATTTTCATCCGCAATTTCCATCATTTGCTTTTTCAACATTGCTTGAGACTCATTATAGTCACTCAATCCTTTTTCAAGGTGTACACCTTTACATGAGATAAAGGCTTTGTTAACATGATACATTCGAAGTGAACGCTCTGCGAGTGGACCAACATAGGACAGTGATTGTGATAATAAAGCACCACCTGTCGAAATCACTTTAATTTGCTCCTTTTTACTTAGCTCAATCGCCACTTTTATAGAATTAGTTAGAACTGTTAAGGACATATCCGTAAGTTCCTTTGCCACATACCATGCGGTTGTACTAGCATCTAACACGATTTGATCGCCTGGTTCGATGAAGCGAACCGCTTCCACTGCAATGGCTCTTTTTTCTGCCGCATTGGTAATTTCTCTTTCTAAATAAGAAACCTCATTTTGGTCTTTTTCGATGCTAATAGCACCACCATGACTGCGCATTAATAATTTTTCTTTTTCCAACTTTTCAAGATCACGACGAATCGTTTCTTCTGTAACCGAAAAAATCTTGCTCAATTCGGTAACACGAATACTCAACCGTTCATTTACAATTTCTACAATTTTTTTATGTCTTTCCGCAACAAGCATTCTTAATCCTCCGTATCTTAAGTCACCTTATTTGCTTTTATGTTGTTTTATGTTTAATTATTTATTATATATAAAATAAATATAACATAATTTTTGAAAAACACTCATATTATCAAAAAAAAGACAGAATATACTTAGTTCTGTCCTTTTAATTTATTCATTTTTATCGCTTTAATAATACTTCTTGTTCGTAAGACTTCACTACCTCTAACCATGATTCTCTCGTAGGAACTCCCATTTTTTCACAATAATAATCCCAAACGGCTCCAAATGGATAAGTTTTAAATTCCTCCATAATGGCTAGTCTTTCTGTAAAATTACCTTCCTCCTGAAGTTTCTTTAAATACTCATTTGGCATTAACATTCCGTATAATAGCGCTTTAATCATGTTCCGCGTACCAATTGTCCAAGCAGCTACCCGGTTAATGCTTGCATCGAAGAAATCAAGTCCTATAATAACTCGCTCTAGTGCATCATTACGAACAATCTCTAATGCGATTTCTTTTAATTCATCGTCAAATATTACAACATGGTCACTATCCCAGCGAACTGGTCTGGAAACGTGTAAGGCAAGTTTTTCGTTAAATAAAAGCATCGAAGAGATTTTGTTTGATACTGTTTCTGTTGGATGATAATGACCAGTATCGAGTAAACACAATTTATTATTTTTCATAGCATAGTTCAGGTAAAATTCATGAGAACCTACTACATAGGATTCAGATCCAATTCCAAATACTTTACTTTCTACCGCATCAAGATTATATCTTTCATCAATTTCAACGGCAAATATCTTATCTAATGACTCTTTCAATCTCCTTCTTGGAGTTAAACGGTCACTTGGGATATCCTTGTAGCCATCTGGAATCCAAATATTTGTTAATGCAGGTGTGCCAAGCTCTTTTCCAAAATACTCCCCAATTTTACGGCTGCCTATACAGTGATTGATCCAGAATTCACGAATCTCTACGTTTGGATGGGAAAGCGTTAGACCATCAGCTGCTTTGGGATGCGAGAATAATGTAGGATTATAATCCAGTCCCAGTCCTTTTTCCTTTGCCCATTTCACCCAATTTTCAAAGTGTTTGGGTTCAAGCTCGTCTCGTTCAACCACTTCACCATTTGTATCCGCATAAATTGCATGAAGATTTACCCGATGTATACCAGGAATTAAGGATAATGCCTTTTCTAAATCACTTCTTAATTCTTCAGCTGAAGTCGCTTTACCAGGATAGTTTCCTGTTACATCTATACCACCAGATAACTCACTGGGATTTACTTCGAATCCTCCAATATCATCACCTTGCCAGCAATGAATCGATATTGGTACATTCTTTAACCTTTCTACTACATGGTCTACGTCTACTCCCCATTTAGCATATGCTTGTTTAGCAAGTACATAGTTTTCTTTAATTGTCATTTTTCTTACCCCCTTTATTTATTAGCCAACAACTCGCTGAGCAGGTAAATATTGTTTCACTTCAAAAGAGTTTTTAATGATTGAACGAGCTTGTTTAATATCATAGATTTCTCCAAGTGCTATTAATTGAGAAGCAATATTACCTATGGCAGTAGCTTCAACTGGTCCTGCATAAACTACTTTATTTGTCGTATCCGCTATCAGTTGGTTCAGCATCTCATTTTGACAGCCACCGCCAATGACGTTGATTTTATCGAAGTTCTTTTCAAAAATTTCTTCAATTTCATTTACTGTTTCCCGGTAGCTTACAACTAAACTTTCATACACACATTTTGCCACTTCACCAGGTGTGCCAGGGACTAGTTGACCTGTTTCAATACAATAATTCATAATTTCGTGAACCATGTTTTCAGGTTTCAAGAAACGGTCATCATTAACATTTACAATCGCTTTGAAGTCTTTCACTTCTCTTGCTAAATCTACTAATCTAGCAAATGAATATTCATCATTATAATTACGTTTTACTTCCTGAATCATCCATAGTCCCATAATATTTTTCAGGAAACGGTATTGATAATCGATTCCACCTTCATTTGTGAAATTGTAATCTAATGCTTTCGTTATACAGATAGGAAAAAAATTCTCAGTTCCCATTAATGACCATGTACCTGAACTTATATAAATTGTTTCGTTCTCCTCCGGGACGGAAATAACAGCTGAACCTGTATCATGTGTTGCCGGAAGTATTACCTGTACATCAAAACCAAGTTCAGTAACTAGTTCGTCTTTTAACGTTCCAAGAAATGTTTTTGGTGTTTTAATCTCTTGGAACATCTCTTTATTTATCCCTAGTAGATCTAATAACTGCTGATCCCATTTTCTCGTAAATGCATTCACCAATTGTGTAGAAGTTGCATTGGTGTACTCATTTGCTTTTTTACCAGTCAGTAAATAATTGAAATAATCTGGAATCATTAAAAATGTTCTTGCTTTTTTTAGAATTTCCGGATGATTTTTCTTGATGGAATATAATTGATAGATTGTATTAAATTTTTGAAATTGAATACCTGTCTCCAGATAAAGTCTTTCCTTCGAAAACAGCTCAAAAACTTCCTCCATCATTCCATCTGTGCGAGGATCACGATAGGAAACAGCTTCGGTTAACGGTTGATCATTTTCATCTAATAACAAAAAGTCAACGGCCCATGTATCAATTCCAATGCTGTTAGGCTTAATACCTTGCTCCTTACATTTCTTTAATCCATTTATTATTTCTTGAAAAAGGTTTTCGGAATCCCAGCAAAAGGAGCCCCCTTTTTTAACGATTTTGTTTTCAAAGCGGTGGATCTCATCAAGTTTTAATGACCCATTTTCTAAATATCCTAAAATGAGTCTTCCACTTGACGCACCAATATCTACAGCTATACTATATTTCGGCATAAACATCACCACTCCTTTGGAAACGCTTACTAATATCATAATCATACTAAATAATCACGATATTCCTATAACGTAATTCGGCTATTTTATTGTCCTTAGTTGCATACATCACAATCAAATGCTCCACAGAAATACTGCTGCATTCCAACCTTTATCAGGATGAACTACTCCGCTGACTAAAACTTTCATCCTTTTTTTCAGCTGTTTAATAATATACTATGTTTCTATTGATGTAGTGAATTTCCCATGCCAGATATTTGCACATATTGGACCATGTTTATACTCTCGCCATGCAATTATTGCTATTGAGCCCTGAATGTTTTTCCCTTCTTAATTCAATGCGATCATATTCCGGTACAGAAATTGTAAAATAATAATATCCATCTGACTATATACCCATGGATCTGCACATTGTTCGATTATTAGATTTTTAAAGGGGACTCGCTTTTTGCATGATCTGAATCCTTCCTTTCCCTGGATGACCTTTTCCCACCGGTTTTTTTCTTTGTTTGGACAGCTTTATTTTAAAATTTTTCCCGGTAGTGAACAATACTTCCGCAATAAGCAAGGTTCCATATGAAGGAGCACCTGTACCTTTATAGATAATAATTGCTGGTACGAACGTCCTTAATACAGCAATAGTTTTGTAAATCCTTAGCAGAGTACAAAGCCGGCGGTGAGTTGATTATAATGTTAGTTTTCAAATTAGAGATCTCACTAAAACTAGCAAAGAATCATCGAAACAAAGGTTCTGAATATCGAGCATTAAAGTGTATGTTGAGAAGTTTGTAACAGAAACAAATTCTACTCGTGCGAAACTGAACCTGACACATACAGCCCAATTATTAATTGATTCAATTGAAAAATAATTTACAAAACAAACAACCACCCTCATATGCGAAGGGTGGTTGTTTGTTCGCTATCATTATACTTAATGATGATAAAAAACCCGCTGCTAGAGACGTCAATCCCATTCTACTATCATATTAGATTGACCAAAAGACCATCTGAATTTCCAGATAATTTCTTACGATATTATCGAGTAAACGCAGCTGGTACTCCGCCGTCTACCGTTAACATACATCCAGTAGTTTTATCTGATTTTGATGAAGCAAAGAATGCAATGGATTCAGCGATATCTGATGGATAAATATTTACCATTAATGTAGTGCGCTTACGATAGTGCTCCTCTAATTCGTCTGGGTGAATTCCATACGCTGCCGCGCGCTCTTCACGCCAACTCGATCCCCAGATTGCAGAACCTTGAAGAACTGCATCTGGAAGAACAGAGTTTACTCGAATTCCGAATTCTCCCCCTTCAGCTGCAATACATCTTGCCAGATGAGTTTCAAGAGCTTTAACAGAGCTATAAACTGCTGCATTTTTACCTGCATAAATTGAGTTCTTAGACCCGATAAATACCATGTTTCCGCCGATTCCTTGCGCTTTCATTTGTTTGAACGCTTCGCGAGCTACTAAGAAATAGCCAGTTCCTAAAACATTCATGTTAAGGTTCCACTCTTTAAGAGTCGTTTCGTCGAATGGGCTGGATGTTGCAAGACCTGCATTGTTAACGATAATATCTACACCGCCATAGGTCAGGGCAGTTTTTTCTAAAGCAGCTTGAACTTGCTCTTCACTAGTAACATCCATTTTTATAGCAAGGGCACGATTAGCACCATATTGTTCGTTAATTTCAGCAGCTACTTTTTCTGCACCCTCAAGATTTAAATCTGCTAGTACGACATGTGCACCTTCTGATACAAACCGGCGAGCTGTAGCACTACCGATACCACCTGCGCCACCAGTGATAAACGCGACTTTACGAGAGAATTCGGCTTCGGCTGGAGCAAGAGTCAATTTATATAATTCTAATGGCCAGTACTCTATGTTATAAGATTCGTTTTCATTTAATGAAACAAAGTTACCTAAAGTTGTAGCACCTTTCATAACTGCAATTGCACGGTGGTATAAAGCACCGCTGACACGGGAATTATTCACATCCTTCCCAGTGTTTATCATCCCCAATCCAGGGATAAGAATCACTCGTGGAGCTGGCTCAAACATTTTGTCACCTGTGTTTTTGTTACGATCAAAATATGCTTGGTAATCATCTTTAAAACTGGCAACACTTTCTTTAATATTATTAATTAATGCTTCAACATCTTTTGTATTCGGATCCCAATTGATGTATAGCGGAATCATTTTTGTGTGAACTAAATGGTCTGGACATGCTGCTCCTATTTGTGATAGCTCAGGCGCTTGATAGCTGTTAACAAATTGAAGTACATCTTCACCACAATCATAAGTTAAAACCATTTTCTTTTCTTCACTTACTGCACCTCGGATGACTGGCATAACTTTTGCTAATATGCTAGTTGTTTCTTTATCAGTAAGTGATTGATATTTTGGACCGCCAAAAGCAGTTTCTTCATTTAATTTTGCACTAATATATTGTTCAGCTTCATTAATAATTTCTATTGTCTTTGCATAGGACCCTTCTGAAGTTTCTCCCCAAGTAACAAGTCCATGTTTTTCCATTAATACTAGTTCTGCATTTGGATTGTTTCTAACACCTTCTGCGATCATTTTTGAAAGTTTGAATCCAGGGCGTACATATGGTACCCAAACAAAACGCTTTCCAAAAATCTCTTCCGCAACTTGTTTGCCATTATCAGCACAGCAAATGCTGATGATTGCATCTGGATGAGTATGGTCAACATGCTTAAATGGTAAGAACGCATGTAATAAAGTTTCAATTGAAGCTCTTGGATGCTTACTGTCAATCATACAGTGCGAAAGATAAGCAACCATTTCTTCATCTGTCATATCATCGCGCTCAAATAATGGGCGAATATCTTCTAAGTTAAGGCCTGTGAAATTATGCGCTTTCATCGTAGCTAAGTCAGATCCACTGCCTTTTACCCACATAACTTCAATTTCTCGACCACGGAAATCTTTTTCAATTGTCTTCATAGAAGTGTTGCCGCCACCCCAGTTACATACGGCACGATCAGTTCCTATTAAATTTGAACGGTAAACTAACTCTTCTACCCCTTTTGTTACCTGTAATGCTTGTTTTTGATTCCATAGATTCTTAACCATCCGATATCCTCCGTTTATATGTTTATTAACATCCGTTACCTATTATACAATACTTTTGTTTATTTTTGAATATTCAATTTTAATTTTGTTTTTATTTTGTTTATTTTTGTTTTATAAAGATTTTATAACTAGAGGTCATTTATTACAATATAAGCAGCTTTTACAGGTCCATGTACGCCCACAACAAGATTTAGTTCAATATCAGCCGAGTTGCTAGGTCCTGTTATAAAATTAATACATGAAGCAACATGAGCTGTTTGTTGATATATCTCCCGCATTTTTTGTGCCGCCTGGGTCATACGGGGTACTAATGTACTTTTTGGTATAAGTGCTATATACGTTCTTGGTAAGAAACTAACCGTTCTGCCTTTATTCTCATCACTAAATAATACAACTGTACCAGATTCAGCTAATGTAATTTCACTTATAGTAATGCCAACATTAGCTTTTTCAGCTTTGGAGATATTCTCGGAACCTTTTGTATAATCCCATTCATATACATCATTCCCATGGCTTGGCCATACCTTATTCAATAGGGAATCGAGACCCCATTTAGAAAAGCGTTCATCCTTCCATGTTACGATTGGGCCCCCGCCAAAATTAGCAACGGTCTTATTTAGCGTTGATGACAACTCTTTTAAGTGTGTTGTATATAAGGTAGTATGGATTTTTTTACACTGTTCTCTTAAAATAACTACTAATTCATCCTGGCTTGCCTCTTTTAACACCTCATCCTGTGGATGGTATTTCCAGTTAGGCCTTGCAACCGGTGTTGAATTTCGAGGTCGTCCTAGCTGACTAGCAATTTTATCTAGAAATAGTTCGCGATTTTGTATGGTTTCAGCCATGATTTATTTGTCCTCCTTTTGGCGATTTTTAAACCAATCTCTGAATCTTTCTTTATTTGGAGCGGGGAACTCTCGAATTTCGGTCCAAGCCTTCAACGGTCCTGGTCCTTTAGAAATCTTATCCCCTACTGTAAATGGATTCATCGCCGTCGGAGCAATTTTAGAGCCAATTTTATAAATAAAAGGCGAAGCTGCACCTAATCCAAATGCCTTCATCGCTAATTTTTCTGAGATTGGCGCTTTCCCTTCCTTCTCAACTATTACTTCACGGTGTTTATGCAGAAGATTATGCAGTGGGATTTTTACTGGACAAACTTCGGTACACGCACCACAAAGGGTTGATGCATATGGAAGTTCTTTAAATTCATCATAACCACCAAGTAATGGTGTAAGTACAGCCCCAATAGGTCCTGAATAAATTGAACCGTAAGAATGCCCACCAACATGGCGGTACACAGGACAAACATTAACACAAGCAGCACAGCGGATACATTGTAGGACAGATTGAAATTCACCACCGAGAATATTAGAGCGCCCGTTATCAACAATAACCAGGTGAAATTCCTCTGGTCCGTCAACATCCAAATCTTCTTTCGGTCCAGTTAGGACTGTAATATAACTTGTTAATTTCTGACCAACTGCACTCCTGGTTAACAGAGACACCAGGACTTCCATTTCTTCGAAAGTTGGAACAACCCGTTCCATACCCATAACCGTAATTTGTGTTTTTGGCAGGGCGGTAACTAAGTCTGCATTTCCCTCGTTTGTGACTAAACTAAAAGAGCCAGTCTCTGCCACGGCAAAATTACAGCCAGTTATTCCAATATCAGCTGAAAGATATTCTTCTCGCAGCATTTCACGCGCATGCCATGCCAATTCTTCCGGCTTTGAGGTTTTTTTGTAGCCAAGCTTTTCTGTGAACACATCTCGAATTTGTTCCTTATTTTTGTGTAAAGCTGGCACAACTATATGCGATGGTGGCTCATGATCGTCTACTTGGAGAATATATTCTCCAAGGTCGGTTTCAATCACTTGACAGCCCTCTTCTTCTAGAGCGGCATTTAGACTGATTTCTTCTGTTACCATCGACTTCGATTTTACAACTTTTTTTGCATTTTTCTTACGAACGACTTCCCGAATATACTCATTCGCTTCTTCCTTTGTTTGAGCAAAAAATACATGCCCACCCCATTTTGCCACGTTTTCGCTTAGTTGCTCTAAATAATAATCTAAATTATCTAGGACATGCTGCCGTATTTCCTCACCATGTGAGCGCCAATCTTCCCAGTTCCCAAGTTCTCCAGCTGCATTACGCCTTTTTATACCCATTCCATCCTGAGCACCAGAAACGGCACCACGCATAAATTCGTCATTAATGCCTTTATCGACTCGTTCCTTAAATTTTTCATTACCAATTTTCATTGCCATCCTTTTTCTCCCACCCTCCGAAAAAGTGAACCTTAAAACTATTCTGTCTAAATGAAAGGGGACACTAATTTTTGTTTTATCATTTAGAACACAACTATTTGACCAGTACCCTCGTCATTTGTTATTCGGCTACAATTGGTATCTTTATGTATCCGCTTTCTAAAATAAGCCTACTAATTATGTAGATAGGGATCTAGAATTATCTACTATTCAATACTTCTGCAATATGAAGGACTTTAATAGGTTTCCCTTTTCGCTCAATTCGCCCTCCAATATTCATCAAACAACCCGCATCAGCACCGATAAGATAGTCGGTCCCAGTTTCTTCTACATGACAGACTTTTTCATCAACCATTTGTTCAGATATTTGTGCCATTTTAACCGAGAATGTACCACCAAATCCGCAGCATTGTTCTTTTCCTGGTAATTCTGTAAAGTTGAGACCATTCACATTTTTTAATAGAATCATAGGTGCTTCCTTTACGCCCAACAATCTGGTCATATGGCAAGAAGTATGATAAGTAGCTGTTCCTTCCAGGTGTGCCCCGACATCTTCAATTTTTAATACATCAACAATAAACTGTGTAAGCTCATACGTTTTCTCTGCTAATTTCTTTGCTTTTGGCTCCCAAACTGGGTCTCCTTTAAATATATGAGGATATTCATGAAACATAAAAGCGCATGAGCCTGATGGTGATACTACATATTCTGCATCATGAAATGTGTCGATCATCCGCTTCATGGCTTCCTTCGATTCTTTCGTATATCCACTATTATATGCCGGCTGACCGCAGCATACCTGTGATTCCGGAAACTCAATCTCACAGCCTAGTCTTTCCAGCAACTCGACAGTTGCCTTGCCAACATTATCCTGAAACATATCAACCAGACATGTTGCAAATAAACTAACTCTCATATCGAATCAACCACCTTAATTAATTCTATTAAAAATTATATATAACCTTTTTATTTCCTTTTGTTTTATTATAGTTTATGTTTGTTTGTTTTTGAATGTTTTATTGAATTTTATTAAAATTCTAACAAAAAAAAAAAAAAAAAAACATAACAATTCTTGCAAAACGAATGCAAGGATTATTATGTTGAAAGTAGTACTATGTCATAAAAAATTAATTTAGATAATGCAATGACTACTATCTTTTGGTTTTATCCATTTTAACAGGTTAGAAATATTTAAGCTTAATTCTTTCATTTATACCACTTTATTTATTAATTATTTATCAACTTTTTTTCGTTATTAAATATAAAACGGATTTAAATAACAAAAAAATTCTTCTAACACTTCTTGATGTTTACATAACCCAAACCTTTCTGCAGAGAGAAGATTATCGTTACATTTGCATAAGGAACTTTCTTTTCAGCTTTAGATAAATTTCAGAGATAGGTATATGTGTATCCACTAGAATTTCATGAAGCAATACTAAAGGATTAGATGAGTAACATACGGTTCTCCAGTAACACGTTTTAACCATGGTATGCTCTTTCGGCAAAATCTAATGCATCATCTTCTAAAAAGTCTATTTCACTATTTTCGAGTTTTACACTCTTATACACTTATCATTCTCTTAAGCCGTTTATCTTAATATCCCTTAGAAAATCAAAAAATATAGGAGAAAGCATCAAGCTTATATTCTTTTAAAAGAGAGAGCTTGTTGCTATTTCATCTCTATGATAAAGTATATAATAATTATTTGAAAATTAAAAATCCTGGAGGCTGAATAGATGGCGAACAATCTGTTGCAGGTACTTAATATCTTGAAATCTAAGGAGTGGGTGGACCTCACTCATACATTTGGACCAGATTCCCCTCATTTTTTTATGTTTGATGACGCACAGATTGATCCTTTATTTACTCATGATGACGGATTCATGGCACAGCGTTATTCGTTCGCAGGTCAATATGGAACCCATATTGATCCTCCCATTCATTTTGTGCCAAACACACGGTATTTGGACGAACTGGAACTAAAGGAGCTTGTGTTGCCCTTAATCGTGATTGACAAATCAAAAAAGGCAGCGGAAAATCCTGATTTCACGCTCACCATCCATGATATATTAGATTTTGAGACAGAACACGGCACGATTGAGGCAAATACATTTGTGGCTTTGCGCACCGACTGGAGCAAGCGCTGGCCTGATAAAGAGGCCTTCTCCAACAAAGATGAGGAAGGCCATAATCATATCCCTGGCTGGGGCTATGAAGCGTTGAAATTTTTGTTTGAAGAACGAAGGATCAAAGCTATTGGCCATGAAACCTTTGACACCGATTCAGCTATTGACTTCCGTAAAAATGGGGAACTTAGAGGCGAATATTATGTGCTTTCTCAGGATACGTATCAAATTGAACTCATGAAAAACCTGGACAAACTGCCTCCTAAAGGAGCTATCATCTTTAATATCGTACCGAAACCTGAAAAAGCGTCAGGGTTCCCAGTACGTTCGTTCGCTATTTTGCCTTGATAGGACAAATATAAAAAAGGAGTTGCTATGCATCTCCTTTTTTCTTGAGCAATTTTTAGGAAAAATGATTCTTATATATAGACTATCTGAACTAATTGAATCGTTCTGCCTTCTCCCTGAAACGTATGATGTCAGCAAAGCTTGATTTTATAATCTTGAAGTCGTGCGAAATAAGAATCCTTCAGACAAACAACAACTCATAAATCTCATTTAAATGCCTGGATCGTTCTTCGTCCTGCTCTTGATTTGAATACGCAATGGCATCTTGTAAAACCCGATTGAGATAATGACTTTCACCCACTGATAAATCTCTGACAAACTGTTCTCCGCTATCGTAATTTCCGTCTGCAATCATATTATAAATATGCTTGCCAACTTTGCTGTCCTCCGTATGTGCTGATAAGATTTCCTGCACGTATCCTAATGACTGGTTCATAAAGTACACTCCTTAATGAATAGTAGTTATCCCTTATTCTTTACAGGAGAGAACAAATCATACCAGCATTTTCCGGTTCATCTTTGCATTTATAAAGCAGCCTCACTAAAAAAGTCCAAACCACTTCCTTGATGGTTTAGACTTCTCCCCTATCTATCCACTATTAGTTATTAGATACTCTCTCTTGAATCATTTCTCTCAATTTAGCCTTTAGAAATTTACCAACCGAGGTTTTCGGGATTTCTTCCATAAAAATAATTTCATCAGGTACCCACCAGTTTGCAAACTGTGGCTTAAGAAAGCTTCGAATCTCTTCTTCTGTAACCTTCCCATGAAATTCAGGCTTAAGAACGACACACCCAATCGGTCTTTCCTGCCATTCGGGATGCGGTATGGCTACGACACTGGCTTCAAATATCGCCTCATGAGCCATTAAGGCGTTCTCCAGATCAACAGATGAAATCCATTCTCCGCCGCTCTTAATTAGATCCTTAGTACGATCGACCAGTTTGACTGTCCCTTCTTCATCTACAGTAGCCACATCTCCAGTCAATAGCCATCCATCTTTAAATGCTTCGGCAGTCCGTTCATCACGATAATATTCATCAGCAATCCAATTACCGCGTAACATCAGCTCACCCATATCCATTCCGTTCCAGTTCACTTCACCTTCAGCTCCGACCACTTTCATTTCCAAGCCTGGTACAAGCAAGCCTTGCTTAGCTCTAATATCGAGCAGCTCTTCCTCTGGCAAGTCTAATTGATAGCTTTTCAGACGTGATACGGTTGCCAATGGTGCAGTTTCTGTCATTCCATAAGCATGTAGGAATGGTATCTTATATTTAATTTCATATTGCTTAATCAATCCTTTTGGTGCAGCCGAGCCGCCGCATAAAATAAATTCCAACGAGCTTGTATCATACGTACCTTTTTCAAGCTCCTGCAGGAGACCTAACCAAATTGTCGGCACACCCGCTGTTTTTGTCACACCTTCTGATTGGATAAATTCGGCTAATAATTTCGGGTTGAATCGAGGTCCAGGCAGAACCTGAGTTGTTCCAAACCAGGTAGCTGCAAACGGCAATCCCCAAGCATTCACATGAAACATTGGTACAACAGGCATGACCACATCTCGTTCAGAAACAGCTGTTGTATCGGCGAGGCCGAGTGCAAAGCTATGCAGCACGATTCCCCGGTGAGAATACAGTACTCCTTTTGGATTCCCAGTTGTTGCTGATGTATAGCACATCCCTGCTATTTCATTTTCATCCAAATCATTTATAAATGGAGTTTTCGGGTTACCGACTGCTAGAAGTTCTTCATATGAATATGCCGGTTTAAGACTTGTTGAGGGAATTTCTGGTTGATCCGTCATAATGATATAGGCCTTGACGGTTGTCAATGCTGGAGCGATTTTTTCTATTATGGGTACAACATCTTCATCAATCAATAGTACCTTGTCTTCTGCATGATTAATAATATAGGTAATATGTTCTGCAGATAACCGAATATTTATGGTGTGGACAACAGCTCCAATGCCAGGTACTGCAAAATATGCTTCGAGATGGCGATGGTGATTCCACGCCAGCGTACCGACTTTATCACCTCTTGATACATTCATTTTCTGGAGTACATCCGCCAGCTTTCTTGTCCTTTCACCGATTTCTTTGTACGTTAATCGCTGCACCTTGTCATGAGTCCTTGATACCACTTCTTTCTTCGGGAATACTTTCTCAGCTCTTTCCAGCAAAGAATGTACTGTTAATGGCACATGCATCATTATAATTACCCCTTCCTCCTATTAATTGAATATAGTACTCTTAAATCTCACCTGATGAATCCAATGCTAATTCACTTTCCCCATTATAGTCCGAGGTTTTTAGCAATGATCGTCTTCATAATTTCATTTGTACCGGCATAAATACTGGCAACCGGGGTATCCCTGAATCGTCTGGCAATCTTATATTCTTCCATATATCCATATCCACCGTGTAGCTGCATGCATTCTACCGAGATGCGTTTAGACATATCTGTTAATTTCCACTTAGCCATTGAGACTTCTGCCACTATATTCTTCCCGGCTATATGATCTGCAATTAATTGATCAAGAAATACTCTTCCCATTTTTATGTCGGATGCGATTTCAGCCAGCTTAAACTTCGTATTTTGAAAATCACTGATTGATTTTCCGAAGGCTTTCCTTGACTTAACATAATCAAGCGTCATCTGAAGCATATCCTCAGCAGCAACCTGAGCTGAAATAGCCACGATTAACCGTTCCTGCTGGAGCTTATCCATCATATACATAAAACCTTGCCCTGCTTCTCCCAATAAATTTTCCTTTGGTACGATACAATCCTCAAATAGGAGCTCAGCTGTATCCTGGCAATGCATACCCACTTTTTCTAGTTTACGTCCTCTTGAGAAGCCTTCCATATCTCTTTCGACAACAAGCAGGCTGATTCCTTTATGCTTGGGTACAGCATGTAAATCCGTTTTACAAGCTACAATGATAAGGTCTGCGTGGATTCCGTTTGTAATGAACGTCTTCTGTCCATTTAAAATATAATGGTCCCCTTTTAATTCTGCGTATGTAGATAAGGAAGCAAGATCAGAGCCTGCACCCGGTTCTGTCATGGCAATAGCTGTGATGATTTCCCCGCTGACACATTTGGGAAGCCATTTCTCCGTCTGTTCTTTCGTACCATAGGCGTAAATATACGGCACAACAATATCATTATGAAGACCAATCCCGATTGTACCGGAACCAAGGCGTTCAAGTTCTTCATTAATGACAACTGATATACCCCAATCCGTTTCCAAGCCGCCATATTGCTCTGGTAAATCAGGGCATAAATATCCCTCTTGACCAAGCTTGGACCAAAATTCTCTTGGAATCAGTTTCTCTTTCTCCCACTGATCATAGTATGGATACGCCTCTTTTTTTAGAAACTTTCTAAAGGATTTTCTAAATATGTCATGCTCTTCATTTAAATAAGGATGCATCTTTTATTTCCTCCTATATGTATGTAAGCGCTTAATCATTTCTTATGCTTTTTATATTAGCGACCAATATGTATAAAGTCACGAACAATTTTATATTTTTCTGAAAATATGTAACAGTCCCAGTCAATTGATGAATAGACTGATTATAAGCTAATCATTTTAAACAATAAAAAAAGAGGCCTAAGCCTCTTTTCATACTTTTATTGAACGTAGGCAATAATGCCTTCCTCGTCATCTAATTCAAGTTCAATTGCTGCAGCAAATGGATCCATACTCAGCTCATGCTCAATATAAAAACGCAGTGCTTCAATCATGTTTGCGGTGATTAGAATTTGGGATCTACCATTAACATGTGCTTCTGCGGAGAACCCATATTTATCGTCATACATTAATTCAATTTCTACTTGTTCAGGATTGACTTGCTTTTTAGCTGCGATATAAACACAAAGTGAATTAATAATCTCTTGTTCTGATATTTTTATTGTCTCCACGTTCCGTCAACCTCTTTTCGTGGACGGTTACTGCGTGTAAAGATTTTTTTGATTAAAACAACAACCAGCAAAATCGCAATTACATTTAATAATAAACCAAGTACGGATCCCATGGCACCCATATTAGCCAGCAAACCGCCGAATAATAAACCGGCAATACCGCCAAGCATCATGCTTTTCATAAATCCACCTTTATTAAATGAATTTGTTTTAGTTGCTTTGGCATTGCTGTTTGTTGTTGATTTTTGCTTATTAACCGTTGATTTATTTTGGTTGAAATTAGATTGGTTGTTATTTGAATTGAACGATTTTTTACCTGAACGGTATGATTTTGCACTAACCTCGTGTGAAGTTCCTACAAACGCATGTTCAGCCACCGGTGCAAATACAAAGGTAACCAACATAAAAGCAGTTAACATTTTCTTTAACAAAGTAATTCCTCCTGTAATTCTAGTAGTCAGGCTTAGTTTCCCATATTTGTATTTACGAATCAAGTTTTAAGAAGTTTCATTGTTTTTCATTTTTCTTCAAAATTTATATAGATTTTTATAGAATTTGTAAGCTAATCGTTCATTTTAAATAAAATATGTTAAAATTGTACCCTTTTTACTATTCCTACAATTCAAAACGTTATAATATAAACACTATGAATATATTGAATCAGGAAGGGATCGTCTGTTTATGTATCAATCTATGTTTACGATTGCTATCACCATCACGATTATGACGGTTTTTTTAGTCATCATCCTATCAAAGCGTAACCCTTTCATCGTATTTAAGATATTATGGGATAGCCGACAAAACAAAAAATTATGGATTCATTTTGCATTACTTGGAACTATACTTTTAATTAATAAACTGGAATTGCAAATAGAGAACAATTTTATTCATATCGGTGACTATTCTCATATTATTCAGCAGTATGAAGGGCAATTTCTGGCTAATTTCCAAAAACTATTGAACAATACCTGGTTAACAGAAATCACAACTTTTTTCTACATCATTATATTTGTCACCTTGATTTCAACATCATTTGTCCTCTATTTCATCCAACAAAACAAGCAATTATTCTATACATTTATTTATGCCGTTGGGCTGAATTATCTTATTGCCATACCCTTTTATCTTTTTTTACCTGTTAATGAGGTATGGTACGTCCATTCTCAGGTACACTTTTTAATCCCGGAAGTTTATCCGGACTTTGAGACTCAATATCGGAATGTATCTGGATTGAATAACTGTTTTCCAAGCCTGCATAATTCGATTTCACTGACTTTATTATTCTTAAGCTATAGGTCGAACAATAAGCCTTTTAAATGGTTTATGACTGGCAGTGTGGGAATTATCATGTTCTCTACTATTTATCTTGGCATACACTGGCTGACAGATATGGCTGCAGGAGTACTTCTTGCTATTACAGCCTTTACGATGGCCAATTTGATCTCTGTATTGGTAAGTAAGTCTGCGGGGATGGAAGGGAAATTAACACCCAACCTGCTTTTCATCAAAAATAAAACCGTATCTTCAAAGATTAAATCTGAAAAGCAAGCGAACTAATGTTGAATCACCAACATAAAATGACTTCAAAGTCTTTTTCAAAGAGACACTTATGATTTCCGCTTCTTTTTCAGTGAAAAGAAAATTAAACGAAAGTAACGTATCCATATATAAACGGCATCGTTTGTTGACGATGCCGTTTAAAATTATTATTGGTTTTCATGTAAAGTTATAAAGAGATTCATTGTAAACACCACTTGCCCTGTTAAATAAATCAAGAAAAATTTAAAGCGAATACACAATATTTATTTCAATAAATCTCCTCATCAATCTTTATCTTTTAAAAATAGCGGGTATTCTTTTAAACTCTATACGAAATTAAATTCCCTTCACTTTTCCACCATCGACTAGTAATACTTGTCCGGTTACATACGTATTAAGCATTGACAACAGAAATACTGCATAATTAGCAAATTCCTCTGGTTCTCCGTATCGGCCAAGCGGAATTTGCTTTTGTGCATTTTCTTTTACCTCATCTATCGATATCCCTTGACGCTCGGCAGTTTTTTCATCCAAATAGGTTATCCTGTCTGTGGATATAACACCAGGTGCAATCGTATTTATTAAGATATGGTCCTGAGCAAATTCAGATGCTAATGTCTTCGTTAAACCGGTAATGCCAAGGCGGAATGTATTTGATAACAACAATCCCTGAATCGGTTCCTTAACAGAAATAGAAGCCATATTAAGAATCCTTCCACCCTGATCTTTCATATAAGGATACACTTCTCGAATCATTCGGACATAGCTTAATAAATTTAATTCAAACGAATTTTGCCAGTCTTCATCAGTTAAATCCATAAATGTCCCTGCCGGAGGTCCACCTGCATTATTGAGTAGAATATCAATTGTTCCAAACTCTTGCACCGTTTTCCTTACCAAGTCCTTAATTTGTTCAGGCTTAGTAATGTCAACTTCACAATAGACAACCTTGCTTTTTTTGTTTAAAGGGATTAGTTCATTTGCCACTTTTTCTAACTTGCTTGCATGTCTGCCAGTTATCATCACATTTGCGCCCTCTTCCACTAACTTTTGCGCAATTGCTTTTCCCAAACCTTGACTAGATGCAACCACTAACGCGTTTTTTCCTGCTAATTTAAGATCCAATCTTTCAACCTCCATTCTTATTCGGATATCTAATTTTCACATTTCGACCAATTGTTTGTCAAAATACAGTATGAATGGGTATAGAAGGGTATAATATCCTGATACTAAAGGATGACGTTAAGCAGGAGGCAATGGTACTACTATGAAAAATTCTTGGGAATGTATTGTTATAGGTGGAGGTATTGCCGGCACTCAGGCGGCAATACAGATGGGCAGAAGCCAAATTAATTGTTTAGTTATTGATTCAAAGGAATCAGGACGGTCTAATTTATGTAAGGATTATCGGAATATTATCGGATGGCCTGAAGGCATCAGTGGTGAGGAATTACGAAAAAAAGGACAGCAGCAAGCATCTGAAACAGGAGTTACATTCATCAAATCTGATGTGAAGCAAATATCTAAAAGAGATGATGGATTTTTGGTAACGACTGATAACGAAACGTATCAAACCAAGACTATTTTACTGGCTACAGGCGTTACCGATCGGATACCTGATATCCCCAATATAAGAGAGTGCCTGGGCAGCACCATTTATATATGCACAGATTGTGATGGCTACGAAGCGATGGATAAAAAAATTATTGTGATGGGTGCTGGTGATCCAGGTGCCAATCTTGCAGTATCTTTATTAAATTGGACGGATGATATAACCTATATCAATCATGAGAAAACACCTGTCTCAGCGGACATTCTATCTAAACTTAACCAACATCATATTACGTACTTAGAAGAGGAAATAGAATCTGTGTCAAAAGAATCAGAGGACTTTTTTACAGGCGTCCATTTAAAAAATGGTGAATCCCTGCAAGCTGATCGAGCTTTTATTGGCTTTGGCGGCAATAAAGTTCATACAGAATTGGCCAGTCAAATTGGTGTTCATATAGAGAATAACAGACATATTAAAGTGGATGCACGAACAAAAGAAACCAATGTTAAAAATGTATGGGCAGCGGGAGATATTGTATCGCACTCCGAACAGGCCACGATTGCCATGGGGGATGCGACACAGGCGGCCATTTGGATCAATAAGCGATTAATGGAATACAAACGAAAAGGTTTGTTGTAGACCAGTATATTGGTTATTTTAGAAAGAGAGAGCGGATACTAAATCCCGCTCTCTCTTTGTTTTGTTTATTTAAAGATAATGGTTGCCAAAGTTTTCAGTACTTTGCAGGATTCTCGAATAGTTGCATTACGTATATTTGGTTGTATGGTAAAATTAGGTTATCTATTTTAAAAGGAGGGCACAAATGATCAAGGGCCTCATCGAAAACAAAAAAACATTATTTGAATTCAGTTTTAATATAGTATCTTTAATCCTACTTATAATCATTTTTGTATACATAATGATTAGATGGTCAGATATACCCAATAGTATTCCTATGACATTCGATTCGAACGGTCATGTGTCACATTGGGGGGAGAAAAAAAGCATTTTAGCTCTTCCGCTCATCGGATTATTAATTTGGTTTGTATTCAGTTTCATTGAAAAGGATCCGCATAATATTAACCTACCTTTGTATCGAAGTGACGATAAAACGAAAGAGTTAAAATACAATAGAATTCTCGTAAATGCAATAAAAAATGGCATAGTAATTTGTTTTGTCATAGCTAACTGGAGAATTATCTTCTCAATCTTGTAATAAACAGAAACATAAAAAGAGGACCTAATTCTAAAGGTCCTCCTAATCCATTAAAAGCATCACTCTCTTAAAACATAGCCTTATTTAAAAATATATCTCGTATGCGCTTGATATACATCATCTTTTTTTAGTGTAACCGGAGGGAATTCAGGTTGGTTAATAGCATCCGGGAATCCCTGTGTTTCCAAACATACAGCCATATGATGATGCGGACGGACACCTCTGATTTCATAATCCCCTTCTGATTGATTACACGTATAAATAACTACGGCTGGTTGGTCCGTTTCCACTACTAACTTACGTCCACTCTCAGGATCATATAATTCTATTTCTTTATTAAAATTGGTATCCAAAACGAACGGATGGTCAAAGCCATTGCCTGCTAACTCATTTTGTTTGTAGCCGCTATCGACACCTTGAGAAATCGGCTTGCTATTCGTAAAATCAAATGGTGTTCCCTCGACAGGAATTAATCGACCAGTCGGAATAGAATCTTCCTTAAGCTCAATATATCGACTGCTATCGAGCTGTAATTCGTGATTTTTGATTGTTTTGCTCAAGTCCCCACTTAAATTGAAATATGTATGGTTCGTTAAATTGATGATCGTATCCTCATCGGTGGTAGCTTTATAGCGAATATCAAGCTGATTGTTTTCATTTACTAAATAAGTCGTTGTAACCTCTACCTTGCCAGGAAATCCTTCTTCTCCTGCTTTACTTGTATAGCTGAATTCAACCCCAACAGTATCCTTTTCTTCTACTACTTTATAATCCCAAAGAACATGGCTAAATCCCTTAACCCCTCCATGTAGGTGGTTATCCCCCTCGTTTTTAGTAATCTGGTAGGACTTCCCGTTAAGAGTGAACTGACCATTTGCGATTCGTCCTGCAATTCTGCCGACAACCGCTCCAAAATAAGGTGAATGATCCTCGTAATCTTCCATACAATCAAACCCCAAGACGACATTCTCCATATTTCCCTCACGGTCAGGAGCCATAATATCTGTAATCACACAACCATAATTTATAAAACGAACGGTAAATCCTGATTTATTAGTAATTGAAAATTGTATAACTTCCTGATTCTCAATTTCACCAAATACCTTCTGTTCAATTTGCATGTACGTTCTCTCCTTATCATATAGAGGTCTGACCTAATTATATAATTTGTATGTATGCCTTCACAACAAACGTGATTGAAACACTATAATATTCGAATACTTAAGAAGTTATAAACTGTGCAAATAAACAGGCATTAGAAAATATATAATATCTAATACCTGTTCCTTTTTATTGATTAGCTATTAATCATTTTATCTCTTGTTTAACCCGCATTAATAAGGTCCGCGAATATAATCATGCACTTCATTCATATAAAATGTTTGCAGCCTGTCTAACTCTTCTTTTGAAAAGGATTTAGTTTGAATGGCCTTTAAATTTTGGTCAACCTGTTGCGCATTTTTAAAACCAGGAATTGCACATGTAATTTCTTCATGGTCCAGAATCCATCGTAAAGCTGAATTAGCCATGTTATCTCTTCCATCCGCAATCCAGGAAAGCTGATTGCTCAATTCAACTCCTTTTGAAAACTCAAGTCCTGCAAACGTTTCACCAACATTAAATGCTTCTCCATTCGCATTAAAACGGCGGTGATCATTTTCTTCAAATTTTGTTTGGGTGCTGAATTTTCCTGTTAGCAAACCACTGGCCAGTGGTACGCGGGCTAATATGCCAACCCCCTGTTTTTTAGCTGCCGGAAAAAGTTCTTCAAGCGGTTTTTGCCGAAATACATTGAAAATGACCTGTAATGCTCTGACACCTGGAATGGTAAGACAGAATAATCCTTCTTCAACGGTCTCTACGCTCACGCCATAATGGCGAATTTTCCCTTCCTGCTGAAGCTTATCCAATACTGTAAATACATCCGTATTCTGTAAAATATGTAATGGCGGACAATGAATTTGATACAAATCAATTCTTTCACGGCCAAGTCTCTTTAAACTTGCCTCACAATATGCACGTATAGATTCTTCTGAATATGTATTTGGATCATGGATATCACCGGCCCGGCAAAATTTCGAAGCTATATGGATCGTATCCTCTTTCCCCTTCGTTGCTTCCCTTAAGAGCTCTTCACTTCTGCCACTCCCATATACATCCGCTGTATCAAAAAAGTTAACGCCATTCTCCATAGCACGGTTTAAACCTAGAAGAGCATCCTGAGTATCTGACTCTCCCCAATCACCGCCAATGCCCCATGTGCCAAAACTAATTTCACTGAAAGATAAATCGGTATTTCCAAGTTTACGATATTTCATTTATAGGTTACTCCTTTAAATTAAATTAGATTATGAGGATTTATTCTTGTTATAAACATCAAAGCCTACAGCTAATAGCAATACTAAACCTTTAATTGTTTGTTGATAATCTACACCTAAACCAATTAATGACATCCCATTGTTTAACACACCCATTACTAAGCCACCCACTACAGCACCTATAACGGTACCTATACCACCATATGCAGAAGCTCCGCCAATAAAGACCGCAGCGATTGCGTCCAGCTCAAAAGAGTTACCCGCTTTAGGAGTTGCTGCATTCAACCGAGCTGCAAATAATAATCCTGATAAGGCAGATAATACACCCATGTTTACAAATACCCAGAAGGTTAGCCATTTTGTTTTAATACCTGATAATTTTGCAGCTTTTTCATTACCGCCAAGCGCATATAAATGTCGACCTGGAACCGTTTTATTTGTAAAGAATGAGTAAGCAACAATTAGTACAACTAAAATCACCAAAATATTTGGAATACCTTCATATGAAGCTAGGAAATAAGCAAATATATTCATTACTGCTACGATAAATACCAGTTTTAAAGCAAATAGCCACATTGGAAGTACTTCAAAATTGTAAGACTGTTGTTTTTTACGCTTTCTTAATTCACTCCATAAAAGTACGAGAGAGATTAAAACTCCGACAATCATAGTCAGTAAATCTAATTCTCCTGTTTTATTCAGCCCTGGTATAAACCCTGTGCTCATTTGGCGGAAGGACTCAGGAAACGGAGCAATGGATTGCCCATTGAGCACAAGCATAGTAAGTCCACGGAAAATCAGCATCCCTGCGAGTGTAACGATAAACGCTGGGATCTTAAGGAATGCAACCCAAAATCCGTGCCAAGCTCCTATTAAAGCTCCTATAATAAGACAAAGTAAGACAGATAACCAAACCGGCATGTTCATTTCAATCATAAATATCGCTGACATAGCGCCAACAAAGGCTACAATCGAACCTACGGAAAGATCGATATGCCCCAATATAATGACCAACAGCATCCCAATTGCTAAAACAAGAATATAACTATTTTGAAGAATAAGATTTGTAATATTAAGAGGTTTTAGTAATATGCCATCCGTTAATACTTGAAATAGCACCATGATAAAGATCAGAGCCAATACCATTCCATACTGTCTTATATTATTTTTCAATAAACTAGTCAGTGTTTTCACAGCTGTTCCACCCCTGTTCTGGTCATATATTTCATAATTTTTTCTTGTGAAGCTTCAAGCCGGTCAAATTCTGCCGTAAATGTGCCCTCACGCATGACATAAATTCTGTCACATATCCCTAATATCTCAGGCAGTTCTGATGAAATAACCAATACTCCCATTCCTTTGTCGGCCAATTCATTAATAATAGAATAAATTTCATACTTTGCCCCAACGTCAATACCACGTGTTGGTTCATCCAAAATCAAGATTTCCGGTTCCGCAAAAATCCACTTGCTTAACACGACTTTTTGTTGATTTCCTCCACTTAGATTCATTGCTTTTTGTAAGATACTTGGGCTCTTTATATTCATTTTTTTACGATATTGCTCTGCTTCAATAATTTCCTGATTATCATTTACTACTAGTTTTTGGGATATTTTACCTAGATTCGCCAATGTGATATTCGTTTTAATATCTTCTTCCAATACAAGTCCATATGATTTACGGTCTTCTGTTACGTAAGCAATACCATTATCGATTGCTTGTGTAATATTTTTCAGCTTCAGTTCTTTTCCCTTTTTAATTATTTGGCCTGAGATTTTTTTACCATAAGCCTTTCCAAACAAACTCATCGCCAGCTCAGTTCTTCCAGCACCCATTAACCCGGCTATGCCAATAATCTCACCGCTTTTTATATGGAAACTTACATCATCAACTACGTTTCGATCGGAATTATTTTCATCCTGAACCGTCCAGTTTTTCACTTCTAATATGGTTTCTCCGATATTTGGTGTGTGTTCTGGATACCGATTCGTTAAATCACGTCCTACCATTCCCTTAATGATTCGGTCCTCCGTAACACCTTTTTTCATATCGAGAGTTTCGATAGTTTTACCATCACGAAGGATAGTAATCGAATCGGCCACCTTTGCAATCTCATTCAATTTATGAGAGATCATAATGGAGGTCATTCCTTGTTTTTTAAATTCAAGCATTAAATTTAAGAGATTTTCACTATCATTCTCATTTAAAGCTGCAGTTGGTTCATCTAATATAAGTAATTTCACTTTCTTGGATAATGCCTTTGCGATTTCAACTAATTGTTGCTTTCCTACACCCAGTTGATTAACCGGTGTATTCGGTGATTCATTTAACCCGACAATTTTCAGTAAGTCTAATGTTTTTACAATCGTTTCATTAAAATTTATGATTCCATGTTTTGTTTGTTCATTGCCTATAAATATATTTTCAGAGATGGATAGGTAAGGGATTAAAGCCAATTCTTGATGGATAATTACAATTCCCAGATTTTCACTTTGCTTAATATTTTTAAATTCACACACTTCTCCATTAAATAAGATATCTCCAGAATAAGTGCCATGTGGGTATACTCCACTCAATACTTTCATTAAAGTAGATTTACCAGCTCCATTTTCTCCGCAAAGGGCGTGGATTTCACCTTCTTTAATCTTTAAATTCACATGGTCAAGAGCTTTTACCCCAGGGAATGTCTTCGTGATATTTTTCATTTCTAATAAAATTGATGACACGCCATTCACCTCAACTGTATAAATTAAGATGCTGTTTAATCGTTTACATTAAAATCAAACAGCATCCGCCATCCATTCTGTTAATTGCTTAGCTCTTCTTCTGTGTAATATCCGCTATCGACTAAAATTTCTTTATAATTTTCCTTATCTACTATTACTGGTTCTAAAAGATAAGATGGTACAACCTTGCTTCCATTGTCATATGTTTCAGTGTCATTTACTTCTGCTTCCTTACCTTTTAAAACTGCATCTGTCATTTCAACTGCTTTTTTAGCCAATGCTCTTGTATCTTTAAAGATGGAAGAGGTTTGTTCACCGGCAATGATAGATTTAACTGATGCTAAATCAGCATCCTGTCCGGTAATAATCGGTAATGGTTTGCTATCTGATCCATAACCAACCCCTTTTAAAGAAGAAATAATACCAATTGCTAATGCATCATTTGGTGATAAAACTGCATCTACACGATCAGATGAATATTGTGAACTTAGCAAGTTGTCCATACGAGTTTGCGCTGTTGCGCCATCCCAACGTAAAGTAGCGATTTGCTTCATATCTGTTTGTTTGCTCTTAACAACCAATTTTCCGGAATCTATATATGGTTTTAAGACAGACATTGCACCATCATAGAAAAAGTACGCGTTGTTATCGTCTGGAGATCCGCCAAACAATTCAATATTAAATGGTCCTTTGCCGTCCTTAAGACCCAGTTTTTCTTCAATATAAGAGCCTTGTAAAACACCAACTTTGTAGTTATCAAATGTGGCATAATAACTCACATTATCTGTCCCTTTAATTAAGCGGTCATAGGATATAACCTTAATATCCTGGTCAGCTGCTTTTTGAAGAACTTCTGTCAATGATTCCCCATCAATAGAGGCGACTACTAAAATATCTACTCCTTTAGTAATCATATTTTCAATTTGGGAAATTTGATTTTCAATGACATCTTCGCCATATTGAAGATCTGTTTTGTAGCCTAGCTTTTCAAACTCTTCGACCATATTTTCTCCATCAAATACCCAGCGCTCTGATGACTTTGTCGGCATAGCGATTCCAACAAACCCTTTTTCATCACCGCTGGATTTTTCATCGCTGCCACATGCTGCTAAGGTAAATACCAGTGCAAACATCATCATTGCAGTAACAAACTTTCTCATGTTTTGAACCTCTCCCTTTTGATAAAAATAAAGGTTTCTAATTCATTCTAGCCCCATAAAGTTTGGAATATAGAAACCTTTCAAAATACCAAGACCTATCACTTCTGTTATTTGCTTAATTCTTCTTCTGTGTAATATCCGCTATCTACTAAAATTTCTTTGTAATTCTCTTTATCAACTGTAACCGGTTCCAATAGATAAGAAGGTACAACCTTATTTCCGTTGTCATATGTTTCAGTATCATTTACTTCTGCTTCCTTACCTTTTAGGACTGCATCAGCCATCTCCACTGCTTTTTTAGCTAATGCTCTCGTATCTTTAAAGATGGTTGAGGTTTGCTCACCGGCAATAATTGATTTTACTGATGCCAACTCAGCATCCTGTCCAGTGATTATTGGCAATGGCTTACTTTCAGTTCCATAACCAACCCCTTTAAGAGAAGAAATAATACCAATACTGATTCCATCAAACGGAGATAAAACGGCATCTACACGATCAGTTGAATATTGTGAACTCAGCAAGTTGTCCATACGAGATTGTGCAGTTGCCCCGTCCCAACGTAAAGTAGCGATTTGCTTCATATCTGTTTGTTTGCTTTTAACAACCAATTTTCCTGAGTCTATGTATGGTTTTAAGACAGACATTGCACCATCATAGAAAAAGTAAGCGTTGTTATCGTCTGGAGACCCACCAAACAATTCAATATTAAATGGCCCTTTGCCATCCTTAAGACCAAGCTTGTCTTCAATGTAGGAGGCTTGTAAAACACCAACCTTGAAGTTATCAAATGTTGCATAATAACTTACATTATCTGTCCCTTTAATTAATCGATCATAAGAAATTACTTTTATATCTTGATCAGCTGCTTTTTGAAGGACTTCTGTTAAAGACTCCCCATCAATAGAGGCAATTACTAAAATGTCTACTTCTTTAGTAATCATATTTTCAATTTGGGCAATTTGATTTTCAATAACGTCTTCGCCATATTGAAGATCTGTTTTGTAGCCTAACTTTTCAAATTCCTTGACCATATTTTCTCCATCAAATACCCAACGCTCTGATGACTTTGTTGGCATGGCAATTCCAACATACCCTTTTTCATCACCGCTGGATTTTTCATCGCCACCACATGCCGCTAAGGTAAATACCAGTACAAACATCATCATTGCAGTAACAAACTTTCTCATGTTATCAACCACTCCCTTTTGATAAAATAAGGCTCTTATTCAAGATAATTACGTAATATTATGAATATAGAAACCTTTCTAAATAGTGCATGCGCTTACATTAATATCATACTACTTGTTAGTACAAGTACGCTACATAAATTATGCTTCTTTTCATATTTTTTACAATCATTTTGTGAACAAAATAAAAAACCCATTTTGGTGGGTTTTTTAAAGGATATTCCTATATTTTTTTCGTTGAATTTCGTAATATTAACTCTGGTTTATAACGGATTGAAGGATCTCCATCTACTTTATTTTCAATCAGCTGAAGAATTGTTTCTGCAGCCTGTCTTCCCATTTCAAATTGGGGATGTCTGATGGTCGTTAATTTTACTTCAGATGCAGTCGCTAAATTTGAGTCATCAAACCCTACAATCGATAAATCATTAGGTACACTCATTTCAAAATCCCTAATAACATCAAGAGCAGACAAAGCTATTTCATCGTTATAACAAAAGAGCCCTGTAGGTCTTTGTTCAGAATTTAGCAGACCCCTGAATTCTTCATTCAATACTCTATCTTTTTCAATTGTTGTACAGGGTAAAATCATATTGGGTAAGATGGGGATGCTATGCTCCCTATGTGCTTTGATAAATCCCTGCATCCTCTTAACACCTTGCTGGTCATCGGTTTTAAAGATACCTGCAATGCGTCTATGTCCCAATCTAATCAAATGTTCTGTTGCCATATAAGCGCCTAATTCATCATCTACCGTTAATCTATACGGGTGTAGCTCTGGATAATAAGCGTTAATCATTAAATACGGTATTTTTTCACTTTCTAAATTTAAATAGTATTTCAGGTTCGGATTATAATAATTACTTTTAGTCGGTTCTACAATTAACCCTGCAATTCCCCTGTTTAAAATATTCTCTAAACATAACTTTTCTTTATTTAAATCATTATTCGTACTATAAAGGAGCAAATTATATCCTTTACTGCTTAGATAGGATTCAACTCCATTAATGATGGAGGGGAAGATGTAATTGGATATATATGTAGTCAAAAGAGCAATTGTTTTTTCAGATGGTTGATTTAAGTCCCGGTCAGCACAAAAGGTTCCTGAACCTTGCTCTGTATACAACCAGCCTTCATTTACAAGATCATTAATTGCTTTACGCACTGTATGTCTGCTAACTCCAAATTGCTGCGTTAAACTATATTCAGAACTTATGCGCTGATTAGGTATATAATCGCCTTCTTCGATGAGCTTCTTAATCTCCATCTTTACTTGTTCGTATTTTTTCATTATATGAATCACCCCTCTATGAACAAACGCGAATCATGAATAGTTTACCATAACTTGTAAGTACATGTTAGAGGTGTGAGCCATCCAATTCTTACGATTCTGTAGAGTTATATAGTTACAGTTTGATTGCCCATTTCGGCTTCCCTGCTAAATAACCTTGAATATACCCCATGTTTATTCTCAAGCAGTTCCCTATGTGTACCTGTCTCAATTACTTTTCCATTTTCCATAACAATAATTCGGTCGGCTGATAGGACAGTGGAAAGTCGATGTGAAATGATCAGGATGGTTTGCGAATCTTTCCTTTTTCTGATTGCTTCATTTATTTTGAGCTCAGTGATCGGGTCCAACGCTGAGCTTGCTTCATCCAGGATGAGAATTTCAGCCTTTTTTACTAATGCCCGTGCTAAAGATAAACGTTGCTTTTGTCCCCCGGACAGCATGCTGCCTCTTTCTCCAACATTTGTTTCCAGTCCATTCGGTAATCCTTCTACATATTCCATTAGCCCGCTGTCTCGAATTGCGGTATAAAGCTCTTCATCTGTTGCTTCTGGATTTCCAATTCTCAAATTATCAGCCAACGTTCCATTCCTCATCTGAACATCCTGAGAAACGAACGCAATTTTTTGGCGAAGCCCTCCGACATCAATCAAACGAATATCCTGATGATTAATTTTGATTGCACCCTCAACAGGATCATAAAGACGTAAAAGCAAGTCAACAATCGTTGATTTCCCAGATCCGCTCGGTCCCACAATCGCGGCAATCTCTCCTTGCTTAATCTTGAATGAGACTCCCATTAAGACAGGCTCATCTTTATTAGGATAGGAAAAAACCAAATTAGAAGCTTCAATAGTACCAACAATCGATTCCTGTTTTTCACCCTGATTGGTTTCAATTTCAGATTTCGGGATGGCAAGGAGAAGATCTGACCGATCCAGTGCTGGACCGGTTCTTCTTACCGATAGCCACATTCTTAACATCTTTTGCATTTCATTCGCCGCAATCGTTACAAGACCCCCGGCTGTTAGCATTTGACCGGTTGTTAATTGATTGTCCCAAATCAAAAGGACACTTAAATAATAAACTCCTGCAAGTGCGATTCCATTATATCCGCCAATTACAACAATCGATTGCATACGTGCTTTTAATTCTTTTATAGAATGTTTAACAAAGGACTCCCGAATGGATATAATGCTCTCCACCTCACGATCAGATACGCCCAAGACTCTTGAAAGATGGATCCCAGTTACAGATTCACGCAGTCTTTCTAAATATCGGGACGCCTCTTCTCTCGCTTTTTGAGAAGCAGACCTTGTTCTTTTACCGACATGATTAGATGCCAGATAAAAAATAATACCTAGAATCATGCTGGCCAGCATCAGGTAGGGATGGATAAAAAATAGAACGAAATTATATATGATAACTCCCTGAACAGCAGCCATTAATGTGGAGCCTTCCCATGCCAGGAAATTGTGCAATGTATCAGGATCATCTGAAACACGGGCCAGTAATTCGCCTGATTTTGCATTCTGGAAGTAGGAGAAGGGTAGATAATGGATGTGAGTAAATAATTTTATTTTCTGTCTGTTCGTAACGGACTTCGCAATATAATGGCAAAAATATTCGTCTATAACCATCATGAGTAAATCAAATATGGCTACAAACAACAGCAGCCACATTAACCCCCATAATAAAGATGAGGATTGTTTAGGTATCACTTCATCTACAAGCCAGCTCAGAGCAAATGCCGGGATTACAGCTGCACAAACTTGTGCAATAGCAATCACAAATGAATCCCCCAGTACCCATTTCCAAAACGGCTTTAAAAAGGCGAGTACACGTCTGCCATCGCGATTTTTTTGCTTCTTTTGTTCAGTACTCATCCTACTCGCCCCTTCTCAAGTTCACTGTATTGCGACATATACAACTCATAATATTTCCCTTTCAGGTCAAGTAATTCTTGATGCGTCCCTCTTTCGGCTATTTCTCCCTTATGTAAAAGCAAAATCTCATCTGTATGGCGAACGGTTATTAAGCGATGGGCAATCGTAATCGTTGTTCTCCCTGGTATGAGCTTTTCAAGTGCTTCTTGTACCTTCTCTTCTGTTTCTCCATCTAAAGAGGATGTTGCCTCATCAAATATCAAAAGGTGAGGATGTCTTAAAATAGCTCTCGCCAGTGCGATCCGTTGACGCTGCCCTCCTGAGAGCTTCAGGCCCCTTTCTCCTACGATTGTTTCGTAGCCTTCCGGTAATGACTCAATCAATTCAGCCAATCCAGCAGCTTCAACAGCATGCTGCAAGTCGGTGTCTTTTGCATCCCGTTTTCCATAACATAAATTTTCTCTCAATGTTGCATTCAAAAGAAAAGTCTCCTGACTTACAATTCCAACCTGGGTTCTGAACGAATTCCGATTATAGGAATGAAGATTCTTCCCATCAATCAGGACCTCGCCCTTATCAGGATTATATAATCCTAGTAAAATCTGGACCAAGGTACTTTTTCCGCCTCCGCTTGTACCTACAATTCCAATATGGCGGCCCTGTTCTACCGTGATTGAAATATTATTTAATACATTCTCAGTTGATTCTGAATAACGAAAAGTGATGTTTCTTAATTCTACTTTTCCTGCAATAGGACCTATGTCAGGTAGTTGTTCATCATGCTCTTCAGGTAAATTGAAATATTCATAGATTCTTTGCAAGGCTGGTATAGCCTGCTGGATGATCATTGCATTTTCAGCGAGTGAACGCACTGGCTGAAACATGGTTGGGATAAAGCCTAAACAAGTCACGAGTACACCAACCGTGATTTCACCCTTCCAAACCGAATAGCCTCCTAAAAGCATAACTACTCCTGGTGTAGCGATATTGAACAAATTACCCAGGCGCCAGTTCACTTTACCGATCAACGCTGCTTTGATGGAGAAAGCCATCCATTTCTTCAGCTTGGATTTCTGCTTATCTATTTCAGCAGTCTGTTGATGAAAAGTACGAACCAAACGTATCGATTCAATACTTTCTTGCAGATGGTGGTACATATCAGCACTCATATCCCTTTGAATAGCTCCCATTTTCCTAACCGTTTTCCCAAGCTTAAAGGAAGGATATAAATAAATAGTAAATACAATCATCATTACCACAGCAGTTGGCCAATAAAGAAAAATGACGGTCGAAAAAGCAGCAACTGCACTGATTATCTGCTGCAGGAATCGTGGAACTACAGTGTTATTTAAATTTTGAATCGACTCTACGTCATGTGTCAGCCTAAATAACATGTCTCCGCGCGGTGTCTTTTGGAAAAAGGACATTGGGGCTTTATGCAATTTCTTAAAAACACGCAATTGCATATCCGTTATGACATTCAGCCCAACTTTGATTTGAATATATTCCTGCATACTCTCAAATACTACTTTTCCAATATAAGAAACAATAATACCTCCGATGATCAACGGAAGAAGTTCGATTACATTATGTAAGAGTACATCATCAACCAATTTACCTGTCAGAATTGGCGGAAGTATCGTAAATCCCCCACCAATCAAAGAAAAAACTACTGCTATTGTAATACTGATCCAATACGGCTTAAAGTGGCCAAGTATCTCACCCGCTAAACGCATATCTTTATACACCCCCATAAATTCATATTTTATTATATTTTCAGAATATTACCACCAGAAAATATCAAAATAATAGAAGTTATAGAGATACTAATAAAAAGAGGGAAAGTAAATGAGAGTCGATCATTCTTAATCAGATACATTTTGAACTTCAACCTTATGCCAAATAGACTTCCAATTCTTTTTTGAAACTCGCTCCTTATAAATAACAGCCAAGTCTTTTGACCCGCGAAAATAAGGAGTTGGCTTCACTTCTAAATTGATAACATCATCTAATCCATGAGGAGCAAAAAGAATTAGATTATTCTCACTATCTATCTTTATGCCTAGAGCTGTCGCCGTTTCAGGGAATTTTGAAATGGCATCCTGCGAAGAGGTATAGGGAGATGAGTTATTAATCATATGCATTCTAGCTTCATTTTTCACAGACCAAGGTATATCTGGCATAATACTAATCAATTTATTCTCAAATTCTTTTTCGATATCCTCATTAATTATTGATTTATCAAAATAGATAACATCAACATCCGGTGTTTCAGTACGATCATTAAATCCGTGCAAAGTATCCCAGATTTTTGAACGAATAAATCCTGCACATATCCACCAATCAGGTAAATTTAAAGTGCTCGCAGCCTTTATAATCTCCATCATTTTTTCATCGTTTTGAATTAGCCTAATAACATCCTCTTCATTCTTTAACATCTTAAAACGACCCCACCTTCCACAATCGAACATATATTCCAATTTTAACAAATCTCTAGCCGGTTTACCGTAATAATTTATGCTGTTTTCAAACTCCTCAACGAAAAAAATAGATTCCACTCATCCGTTGGAATCCTGCCTATTTTTATTTGTGATATCAATGACTATCTGTCCTAATCAGAATTATGTATATATCATCTGTGAATGCTTATAGAAATCTCTCTTTATTTGTGCAGCAATAATATTTTTCTGGATTTCAGATGTACCTTCATAAATCTTGGTGATTCTTGCATCACGATAAAATCGCTCGATTGGATATCCTTTCATATATCCTAAGCCCCCATGAATCTGAACGGCTTTATCAGCTACTCGATTAAATATTTCTGAACCCTGTAGTTTAGACATAGCCGCTTCTTTAATAACATTCTTTCCTTGGTCCACCATCCAGGCAACCTTATAGGTTAATGCACGGAGCGATTCAATGTCCAAGGCCATATCAGCCAAATAGTGCTGGATAATTTGCTGTTCAAAAATCGGCTTCCCGAATTGGTTCCGTTCAAATGCATATTGGACCGATAATTCCAATAATTTTTGACAGGATCCCAGATTCCTCGCAGCCAGACCAACGCGGCCATTAGCTAGAATCTTAAGAGCATTCACGTATCCCATTCCCTCTTGTCCAAGAATATTATCTGAGGGAACCTCGCAATCTTCAAAAAAGATTTCGAAAGAATGAGAGCCTCGCAAGCCCATTTTTTCTTCCTTTTTCCCAATAATCATTCCTTTTGTACCCTTTTCTATCAAAAAGGAGGTAATTCCTTTAGGACCTGCATCCGGATTAGTTACAGCCATCACGGTAAATAACCCGGCAATGGATGCATTAGTTATATAGTGCTTGGTTCCATTTAGAAGATAGCTGTCTCCTTTTCGAACGGCTCTTGTTCTAATCGCAGCTGCATTTGAGCCAGCTTCAGGCTCTGTTAAAGCAAATGCACCAATTAATTCACCAGTTGCCATTTTGGGTAAATATTTTTGCTTCTGCTTATCATTTCCCATCTCAACTATCCCAACAGAGCCAATACCCGTATGTGCTCCAATGATGGTCGTATAGCCATTATGCGTACGGCCTAGCTCATCATATATGGCACATTTGCCAACCATATCAAGGCCAAGTCCGCCATAGTCTTCCGGGATACTCAAACCAAATAGACCCATATCCCTGCTTAGCTGCATGATATCCTCAGGTATATAATCATTTTTCTCGATGTAGTCTGCTTTCGGATCGACCGTTTCATCAATGAATTGTTTGATCATCTTTTTCATTTCTACCGTTTCTTCTGATAAGGTAAAGTCCATACTCGTTCTCTCCCCTCTTCTTTTTAATTTGGTATACCATGCTTTTTTCAGCTGAGTCCCAGTTGTTTAGAGATAATGACCTTCATAATTTCATTGGAGCCCGCAAAAATGGATGTAACAGGTATATCTCTGTACCGTCTGGAAATTTTGTATTCCTCCATATAGCCATAACCGCCATGAAGCTGCATACATTGGGTGGAGACACGTTTTGCCATCTCTGTCGTCCACCATTTAGCCATACTTACTTCCTTCACAATTTCTTTTCCATCGATATGTTTTTTGATTAAATCATCGACAAAAATCCGGCCAAGTCTTATTTCAGTAGCAATTTCGGCCAGCGTAAATTGAGTGTTCTGAAATTGACTGATTGGTTTCCCAAAGGCATTTCTATCTTTTACATATTGGATGGTTATTTGCAGCATATCTTCAGCAGCCACGACCGCATTTGTTGCGCATAAGAGCCGTTCCTCCTGAAGATTCATCATCATATAGCGGAAGCCTTTTCCTTCTTCTCCCAATCGATTTGAGACTGGCACTATACAATCTTCAAATATTAGCTCACTCGTATCCTGGCTGTGCATTCCCACCTTATTTAACTTCCTCCCACGCGTAAACCCTGGGGTATCTCGTTCAACTAATATAAGACTGATCCCTTTATGTCTTGGTTCAGCTTTTGGATCCGTTTTACAGGCAACAATAATCAAATCAGAATGGATTCCATTTGTAATAAATGTTTTCTGACCATTTAATATATACTGATTACCTTTACGGATAGCCGTCGTTTGGATGTTTGCCAAATCAGATCCAGCCCCTGGTTCTGTCATTGCAATCGAAGTAATCAGTTCCCCTTTAACGCATTTTTTCAAAAATCTATGCTTTTGTTCCTCATTGCCAAATGTATGTAAATAAGGAACAATGATATTGCTGTGAGTTCCTATGCCCGTCAAACCAGCTCCTATTCTTGCTAATTCTTCACTTAAAATAATAGCAAAGCCAAAATCAGTACCCATTCCGCCATACTCCACACTGACCCACGGGCAAATAAAACCTTGTTCACCCATCTTCTCCCAAAAGGATCGAGGGATCAATCTCTCCTCTTCCCATGTTTCAAAATAGGGAACAGCTTCTTTTTGTAAAAAACTCACGAGTGATTTCCTGAACATTTCATGTTCATCAGTAAAAAATGGCCGTCTTGCCCTTTTTATCTGATCCTGTTTCACCTTGATTGACACCTAAACCCCTCCATGTAAAAAAGATTATTGCTACAACTGTGATGTAAGATTAGCACTTAAACTTTCTCTGAAATTCGGGTGTACGATGTTCAGCATTTGCTGTCTTCGTTCTTTAAGTGATTTGCCAAACAAGGAAGCAATTCCGTACTCTGTCACAATATAATCAATCTCTGATTTTAAGGATGTAACAGAAGATACAGTATTTTTTATTCTCGACCTAGTACCTCCCATTGCAGTCGCTGGAAGGGCAATAATAGCTTTTCCACCTTTTGAAAGTCTGGCCCCACGAATAAAATCCATTTGGCCGCCAACTCCAGCTAATGGATAATTGCCAATTTGCTCAGCATTTATTTGTCCTGTCAAATCGACTTCCAAAGCTGAGTTAATTGAATAGAAATCCGTAATCTTTGAAATTTGTAAGCTATTATGTGTAAAATCTGTTGGGTATAAGCAAATATCCTTATTGAGGTTGGCGAATCTATATAACTGCTGACTTCCAGTTAAAGTGGTACAAACCGTTTTACCAGTCATCACTTCTTTTCTTTCATTAGTAATAACTCCTCGCTTCATCATTTCCATGACACCGTCTGTTATAGTACCGGAATGAACACCCAATCCCTTCTTTTCCTTAAGGGCCAAAAGAACGGCATCTGCAATTTTACCTATCCCAACTTGAATCGTTGCATAATCAGGGATTAATTGTGCAACATTTTTACCGATTGCCTCTTCTATTTTGTTTGGAATTCCAGATGAAATCGTCAATAAACTATCATTTGATTCAACAAAATAATCAATCTCTGATACATGAATTTCTGAATCCCCAAATGTCCTGGGAAGATTGCTATTGACCTGAGCAATGACTTTACCAGCATGTTTACTAAGTGAATGGATAATATCGACTGAGATTCCAAGATTACAATAACCATCTTGATTGGGAGGAGTAACCTGAATCATGGCAAAATCAATTTTATTTGTTTCCACCCATGCCGGTAATTCGGATAAATTCAAAGGTATATAATCACCATTTCCTGCATGAAAAACCCCCTTTAATAATGAGGATCCAAGGAATGTCCTGATAAAAAAATGAGGATTCCTCTCCGATTCAGCATACAAGCAGGGACTCCCAACAATACAAGTGTATAAATTTAATAAACAAAACCGTTCCTTTTGCCGAATAAGTTCCTTTACCAGCTGTTGCGGTTCATTACAAAAAGGTGCCAAAAATACATTGTAAGAGGAGTCTATAAGAGAGATTGCCTCTTTTGCAGTGACGGTACGTGAACGGTAAAGATCCAACCCTTTCTTCTCTTGCATGGCCTAAACCTGCAGATTCTCAACAATGGAGGATATTCCTAAGCCTCCCCCAATGCAAAAGGTGACCAATCCATATTTTTCTCCCCTGCGCTCCATTTCATGAATAAGCTTGGTCATTAAAATACCTCCAGTCCCTCCGATTGGATGGCCAAGCGCAATCGCTCCGCCATTTACATTCAATCGTTTCGTATCCAAATCCAATTCTTTAATCACAGCTAAGGTTTGAGCAGCGAATGCTTCGTTTAATTCTATCAGTCCTATATCCTCTAACTTCAACCCGGCTAACTTCAGTGCTTTTCTCGTAGCTGGTACAGGACCGATTCCCATAATATCTGGAGAAACACCGGCAACTGCCTGAGCAATGATTTTTGCTTTACGTTTATAGCCCTTTTGAATAGCTGTTTCTTCTGCCATCAGCATAACCAACCCTGCGCCATCATTCCTTCCGCTTGAATTCCCTGCCGTTACAGTTCCATTTTCTTTAAAAACAGGGTTAAGCCGCGCCAATTGCTCCATACTCGTTTTTCTTGGATGTTCATCCACTTTAAATATTTCTGTCCCTTTCTTCGTCTTTATCTGATATGGAATGATTTGATCATTAAATAGACCAGAAGAAATAGCACGTTCAGCCTTTTCTTGACTTAAAAGTGCATATTCATCCTGCTCTTCTCTGGTGATTGAATATTTTTCGGCAAGGTTTTCTGCTGTCATCCCCATGGTTAAATGACCGTATGTCTCGATTGGTTGTGCACGTGGCTGACTTTCCGTATTGGAATCAAGTATTTCCGTATTACCAGTGCCAAACCCATAACGAGCATTACGTAAATAGAATGGTGCCTGACTCATACTTTCAGCCCCTCCGGCAATTACTATGTCCGATAAGCCGCACATGATTTGCTGGACACCATTATGAATAGCCTGCACTCCTGATCCGCATTGGCGATGGACCGTATAACCCGGCGTTTCGATTGCAAGTCCGGCACGTAATAATGCCAATCTAGCCAGGTTAGGCTGATCTGTGCTTTGTTTCGCCTGGCCGATAATGACTTCATCAATCTCATCTTTCTGGACTCCTGTGCGTTCAATCAATCCGTTCATGGTGGCAGCAGCAAGAAAATCCACTTCCTCATTTTTTAACGATCCGCCTATCCTTCCAACCGCCGTCCGAACAGCCTCAACAATCACCGCATTTCTCATACTACATCCTCCCATCAACCTTGAGTTTCATACTAGTAAGACTTAGGCAAACCTAAGACATGCTCCGCTACATAAGAAAGAATCATATTAGTTGAAATTGGTGCCACTTGATAAAGGCGTGTTTCTCTGAATTTCCTCTCTACATCATATTCAGATGCAAAACCATATCCTCCAAAGGTTTGCAGTGCTGTATTAGCAGCATCCCACGACGCTTCAGCGGCAAGCAATTTCGACATATTCGCCTCAGCCCCACATTTTATGCCTGAATCAAATAGTCTTGATGCCTCCTTACGCATTAAGTCCGCTGCTTCTATTTGAATATGTGCCTTCGCCAATGGAAATTGAATTCCTTGATTTTTCCCAATTTGCCGATCAAAAACGACTCTTTCGTTTGCATATTGAGTTGCTTTCTCTATAAACCATCGTCCATCCCCTATACATTCAGCGGCAATTAATATTCGTTCTGCATTCATACCATCTAAAATATAGGAAAAACCTTTTCCTTCTTCACCAATCAAATTTTCGGCTGGTACCTTTAAATTTTCAATAAATAATTCAGTCGTAGAATGGTTCATCATCGTCTGAATGGGACGGATGGTAATACCATTGTTTATTGCCTCCCTCAAATCAACAAGCAGGACAGATAAACCTTCCGTTTTTTTCTTAATTTGACTGACCGGTGTAGTCCTCACTAGCAACATCATTAAATCAGAATGCTCTGTTCTTGAAATAAATACTTTCTGGCCATTCACGATATAATAATTTCCTCTTCTTTCTGCAAAAGTCTGTAATTTAGTCGTATCGGTACCTGTCGTTGGTTCTGTGACTCCAAAAGCCTGCAATCGTAATGTACCGTCAGCAATACGAGGTAAATAGTTTGACTTTTGTTGCTGGTTTCCATGCCGGGCTAACGTCCCCATTATGTACATTTGAGCGTGACAGGCACCAGCGTTGCCTCCGCTTCGGTTAATTTCTTCAAGAATAATAGAGGCTTCCGCAATCCCTAATCCAGAACCACCATACTCTTCTGGGATCAAAGCTGATAGAAAACCATTTCTCGTTATTTCATTTACAAACTCTTCAGGGTATGCATTTTTCATGTCTAGCTCTCTCCAATAAGAGCCGGAGAATCGTTGACATACTCTTCGTACACTGTGACGCAGCTCTTTATTAAATTGGACTGTTTCTTCCAGGGGAACAGATTTCACTTAACTCACCTCCAATCACCTATTGTTTACTTAACACGCCTAACCAAGAGAAAAATTTAGAATAAGTGCTCCTATTTATATAATTTATTAATCTTTGCTTAAAGAGAGCCTCCCGGAAGCATTTTTGAATAATAACAGGCTCTCCTGATTTTATTTACCGATGAACTTAGGGGACCGTTTCTCGACGAATGCCCTTACTCCCTCAAGTCGATCCGAGGTTGATAAACATCGGTTATAGTACTCTTGTTCTACAATTTTTGCTTCATTATTCTTTAATACAAACAAGGAATCTGTTGCTGCTTTTGCTTGCTGGACAGCTATAGGGGCATTTCGGGCAATACCCCCAGCAAATTCAAGTGCTGATTTATATAATTCAGCAGAACTGGTCATCCTGTTCAATAATCCATCCTTTTCCGCTTCCAATGCTGGCACAATCCGTCCTGTACAAATCCATTCCTTTGCACGGTGGACCGGTATTCGTTTTGACAGCAATCTCGTACCGCCACACCCAGGGATAATGCCACGTGTCACTTCCGGCAATCCAAACTGTGCCGTATCTGCTGCAATTAAAAAATCACAATTCAAAACGAGTTCAAATCCTCCAGCCAAAGCATACCCATCCACTACCGCGATAACCGGTTGCTTAAGAGATGCTATAGCAGTGAACATTTCCCGAAATAGCTGGTGCTGATTTTTCCACTCTTCCTCATTCAGCTCGTTGCGCTCCTTCAAATCTGCACCGGTACAAAAAGCTTTCTTATTGGACGATGTGATTAAAACCACCCTTGCATCACTTTCAGAAATAATTTGAGTAACCGCAAGGATTTCTTTAGCCATCTCTGTATCAAAGGCATTAAGCGCTTTAGGTCTGTTTAATCGTATTTCGGCTATATGCCCATCCACACCGACCCGTTTCCATTCAACATACTTCATACAGATGATTCCCCCAGACTTCTTCCCAATAGCAAACACTTACATGCTTATTGATGAGTAAATACCGGACGGCGTTTTTCAAGGAATGCAGTTACTCCCTCTTTCATATCCTCTGTTGTAAAGATTTCCTGGAACAGGTTTGATTCCAATTCGAGCCCATCCTGTAATTGATGATCTGCCCCCTCATTGACTGCCTGCTTGATTCTTCTTAAAGCCTGAAGAGAATGCCTGCTGATTTTCCGGGCCAGTTTGCGGGCAGCTTCAATCCCTTCTTCATCTGTAGCAATTTGATTAATGATCCCGAGCTGAAGCGCTTCTTTAGCCGTTATCGAATCGCCTGTAAACATCAGCTCTTTTGCTTTAGCTGAACCGATTAAACGGGGCAGCCTTTGCGTTCCCCCTCCACCTGGAAATAGGCCGAGCTTCACTTCAGGCAAGCCAAGTTGGGCCGTCTCCTTGGCAATACGCAGATCACAGACAAGTGCAAGTTCAAATCCACCGCCCAGTGTTATTCCATTTAAATAGGCAATAGTAGGCTTCGGAAAATCGGATATCAATCGAAAAACCTCATTTTTCTTACTGGGCTGTTTTTTGGCCTCCGTGCTTTGGTTAATCATGTTGGGGAACTCCTTAATATCTGCTCCCGCCATAAATGCCCGGTCACCTTCCCCTGTTAAAATAACCGTAACCACTGAATTGTCATCTCTCAGTTCACTAAAGGCATCACAAAGCTCACTTGCCAGTAGTTCACTCAAAACATTCATAGGTGGATTATCAATGACGACCGTTGCGACATTATTCTCTTTTTCAACACGCAGCAATGAATACATAGCACTGCCTCCTCTTAATCTATTATTTTGGCTGCATACGAATTGCCCCATCCAGGCGAATTGTTTCTCCATTCAGCATTGGATTTTCAATAATACTTTTGACGAGCATGGCATATTCTGAGGGATATCCGAGCCTTGGCGGGAATGGTACCATCGCACCGAGGGCACTCCTGGCCTGCTCTGGTAATCCCCCAAACAAAGGTGTGTCAATCAAGCCCGGAGCAATCGTCATAACACGAACTCCGCTTCTCGCTAAATCTCTTGCCAACGGCAAGGTCATGCCAACAATTCCACCCTTTGAAGCACTATAGGCTGCTTGGCCAATTTGTCCATCAAAAGCTGCTACTGAAGCTGTATTAATGACAACACCTCTTTCCCCTTCTTCATTAGGTTCATTCTTAATCATTTGTTCTGCAGCCAGACGAATTACATTAAATGTCCCAACCAAATTGACCTCAATCACTTTTTTAAATCTGCCAAGATCATGAACTTTATCCTTAGAGACGACTTTTTCACCTACTCCAATCCCTGCACAATTGACGACCGTATTGATTTTCCCAAACGTTTCAACACTTTTCTCAATGGCAGTCCGAATCTCATCCTCACTGGTTACATCCGCTTTTACAAAGATCACATTTTCATGACCGAGTGATTCGGCTAATGCCAGCCCTTTATCTTCCGAGCGATCGATAATCGTTACTTTCCCGCCATTTTCCACAATATTCTTGACTGTAGCCTCTCCCAGACCCGAAGCTCCACCTGTTACAACAGCAATTATATTTTGCATCTTCATACAACCAACCTCCATTTTTTAGTTTTCAATCATACCTGTTTGATTGTTCTATTCAATTCGTTTGATAATCGTTGCATTGGCCATACCGGCACCCTCGCAAATAGCCTGTAATCCATATCGTCCACCCGTTCTTTCGAGTTCATGCATTAAAGTAACCATGACCCTTGCCCCACTTGCACCAAGAGGATGACCGAGTGCAATCGCTCCTCCGTTTACATTTAACTTATTCATGCTTGCTTCAAGTTCTTCCTTCCAACAGAGCGGAACTGATGCAAAGGCTTCATTGACTTCATATAAATCCATATCCTGTATCGTCAGTCCTGCTCTATCAAGTGCCATTCTCGTCGCCTCGATCGGTCCAGTTAACATCAGGGTTGGATCGGATCCTACAATCGTTCGGGCAATTATCGAAAATCTTGGTTTTAAGCCTAATTCCAACGCCTTCTCCTTAGACATGATTAACAAGGCTGCAGCTCCGTCACTCATTTGACTGGCATTCCCAGCGTGTATCACACCATTTTCTCTAAAAACTGTAGGCAAAGTGGCCAGCTTTTCAAGAGACGTTCCCCGACGTGGGCCTTCATCCTGTGTAACTAAAGTCTTTGCTCCCAAATCATCCAATACTTCCACTGGCACGATTTCACGATCAAAGCGCCCCTCATTTTGGGCTTGAATAGCTCTCTGATGACTCAATAGAGAAAATTCATCAAGTTGATTGCGGCTAAAGCCCCATTTCTCAGCAATTCTTTCTGCTGATAGTCCTTGATTGATTAATTCATAACGGGAAGACAGCTGTTCACTAGGCTGTGAATGCTTTCTTGTTGAACCCATCGGCACTCTTGACATACTCTCCACTCCACCCGCTATAACGATATCCATATCTCCACTCAAAATGGCTTGTGCCGCAAAATGAACCGCTTGTTGACTGGAACCGCATTGTCGATCAATCGTCGTGCCAGGTACTTTAATGGGGAAATCAGCCATCAAGGCAGCTGAACGTGCAATATTTAACCCTTGTTCTTCCACTTGGGATACACACCCAATAATGACATCCTCAATCAAATCAGAAGAAACACCTGCCCTGTTTACTACTTCTTTTAAAACGTTTGCGAGCAAATCATCCGGGCGGATGGAGCTCAATACTCCATTACGCTTTCCTACCGGTGTTCTGACTGCTTCAACAATTACGGCCTCCCTCATATAACTCTCCCCCTTATAATCCAATTTTCTTAGCGATTATTTGCTTCATAATTTCATTTGTACCTGCATATATCGAGGTGACCGCTATATCTCGGTATCTTCTCGCAATCGCATATTCTTCCATAAAACCGTAACCACCGTGCAATTGCATACATTGGCTGACCAACCTCTTTGCCATATCGGTTATCCACCATTTGGCCATGCTCACCTCGGTGACAATATCCTGTCTCTCCATATGCCTCACAATTAAATCGTCGATAAATGTGCGACCTATCTCCACTTCGGTCGCCATTTCAGCTATTTTAAATTGTGTATTTTGAAATTCACTGATTGATTTACCAAAGGCTGTCCGCTGTTTGACATAATCAATCGTGATTTTCAATGATTCCTCTGCTGCTGCTAAGGCCTGAATCGCACACATTAACCTCTCCTGCTGAAGCTTGGCCATCAAATAATAGAATCCTTTATTTTCTTCTCCTAATAAATTGCTTATCGGTACTCTTGCATCCTCGAAAATTAACTCAGTCGTTTCACCCGCAAGCTGACCAATCTTATTCAGCTTTTTGCCGCGTATAAATCCAGGTGTTTCTTTTTCAACTACAATCAGACTGATTCCTTTATGTCCCGCCTCTGGATTTGTTTTACAGGCAACAATAGTCAGGCCGGACCTGAGTCCATTTGATATAAACGTTTTTTGCCCATTAATAATATAGTGATCCCCATCTCTAACAGCTCTTGTCTGCAAATTCCCTAAATCTGATCCCGTTCCCGGCTCAGTCATTGCAATAGCCGTTGAATATTCACCCGTAATGCACTTTGGAATCCATCTTTGTTTTTGTTCTTCTGTACCGAATTCATATAAATATGGAACAACAATATCATTATGTAAAACACATCCTCCGATTCCGCTTCCGACTCTTTCAAACTCCTCAGCAAGAATGACTGAATAGGCAAAATCTGCATTAAACCCACCATATTTTTCATCTGCCCACGGTACAAGAAACCCTTGGTCTCCCAACTTTTTCCACAAATCTCCAGGTGTGCTTTTCTCCTTCTCCCAATCAAGATAGTAAGGAATCACTTCCTTATCTAGAAATTTCCGAACTGATTCACGAAAAATACGATGCTCTTCCTTTAAATAACCGGTCATATTTGTACTCCCTTTCTATTCATAGTCTTATATCTGTACACCCTATATACATGCAATTATCATGCCAAATTATTAAATGGGTATTCCGCCAGATTGTGAGATTGGTTGTATGAAATCTGTACACCTTCCCATTCGTTAGTGTCTCGTTTCGTCCATTGTCGCTTGCTGTAGCAGGTTGGTTTAAACGGCACCTAGCAAAATACGCTAATTATCAATCTATAAAGAAAAAACTGCCGGTATTCATACACAGCAGTTTACTAGCGTTTATTTTTGATAGGTTCGATTATGCTGGCCAAGCTTTGGATAGGTACCGATTATTTCATTTGAAAATGCTCCTGATTGAAATCCAGTCACCATATATCGATATGAATCTTTCTCGTGAATTAGATTTCTGTCCTTCATATAGATATGTTCGCTTAGCTCATCGGCTTCAAGGACAGGCGCCATGCAGCAATCCACTTCCATAGAGAAATGAATCCATTCCTCGAATGTTTTACTTGCAAACAATTGAACTATTTCCTGATAAACATCATTTTGCTTAGTCGGCTTAGAAAATTGAGCATCTATCCATGCATCCTGTCCTGTTGCCGCGCAAAAATTTCTCCAAAACTTTGTCTCCAACGCACATAACGTCATATACCTGTGATCTTTGGTTTCATAAATTCCATAACAAATCACATTACCATTTAAAGTAGGGATTCCGTTTTTTCTGCCTGTTGCTGATTCAATAAACACATGGTAATTCATTAATGCAGCAGTCGTGTCCAATAAAGCAATATCTAAATAGCTTCCACTGCCTGATCGTTCTCTTTGAAAGAGGGCACCTAGTATAGCTTCGGTTGCTGAAGTTCCACCGATCAAATCAGCAAATGTAAGTGACGGTTGAATGGGTCTGCCATTCCCATCCTTTAACTGAGCTAATACACCGCTGAGAGCCATGTAATTCAAATCATGGCTGCCTAGTTGGTGCATGGTTCCTTTTTGACCATAGCCGGATAAGGAGCAATAAATAAGCGATGGCTGCAGGACTTTTATATCTTCGTATCCAAGCCCTAAGCGAGCCATTACACCAGGACGGTAGCTTTCAATTAAAATGTCTGAATTACGGATCAACTCAATCGCCAATTCTTTGTCCGCTTCGTTTTTCAAATCCAGGGCCAAGCTATTTTTATTTCGGTTCATACACCGGAAAAGATAATTTTCTTTTTGATCATCCTCCAATGGCATACGCGCATGATCTCCAGTTGGAGGCTCTATTTTAATGACTTCTGCTCCTAAATCTGCCAGCCGCAGGGTTGCATAGGGTCCGGGCAAGTTTTGGGTGAAATCAACTACTTTAATTCCCTTAAGCATGTACGCTTCCTCCTTAAATTCACCTAATTCATATCCTGTTAAAATATAGAATTTATCCCATTCATAAAGAATGTCTGATTTTCAAACACCTTCATTTCTGCTGTTTTAAGTGGGAAGATTCAGGCAGTAACCAATCATACTTCTTTAGCTTGTCATACAATACAGATCGGCTGATTCCAAGCAGAAGACAGGCCTTACTTTTATTCCCTCCTGACATTTCCAATGATTTTTGTATGGCCATCTGCTCCGCTTTCGCTAATAAAGGCTGTGTTTCATCTTCCTCCTCTTCATTCAAGAAAAAATCATAGCCAACTTTCTGCAGAATATATTCTGGAATGTCCTCTAGGCCGACTTTGCCATCCTCTGCAAAAATCATGGCTCTCTCCCAAACATTCCGCAATTCCCGGATATTTCCGGGCCAATCATACTCCAATATTGCTTTCTCGAACAATGGGTTCCACCCTGTAATACTTGTCCCGTTTTGTTTATTAAATTCTTTAATAAAAGCTTCGCTTAGGAGGAGAATATCCTTTTTTCTCCGCCTTAAAGGAGGAATCTCGAAGGATATGACATTCAACCGGTAAAATAGATCCTCCCTAAATCCCCCGGCAGCAACCATTTTTTCCAAGGGACGATTGGTAGCGGCAATGATTCGGACATTTACACTGATCCGTTCTGTTCCGCCTACTCTGTAAAACTCTCTTTCTTGCAGGACACGAAGCAGCTTGGCCTGAATGGGTAAGGACATATCCCCAATCTCATCGAGAAAAAGTGTGCCACCATTAGCCATATCAAATTTGCCGATCTTCCCTTTATGTTTAGCGCCTGTAAAAGCGCCTTCTTCATATCCAAAAAACTCTGACTCCAATAAATGCTCTGGTATAGCTGCGCAGTTCACCGTAATAAACGGACCCTTTCCAAATGGACTGGCACTATGGATGGCATGGGCAAATAACTCTTTACCTGTTCCGCTTTCCCCAAAAATTAATACCGTGGTCTTTACCTTGGCTGCTTTCATCCCACTCCTCATAAGCTTATCCATTTGCTTATCGTGTGACAGGATTTGATCAAAAGTAAATCTTGATTTCTCAAGCTTGGTAGGATTCAGATTCTTCCTATCATTTATCTCTGCACTTTTGAATAACTCACGGACTTCGTGCAGTTGGCGATAAACGATTTTACCAATGGCACCGATAATTTGCTCATCCTGATAAACGGGTATACGGTGAACGATATAGTCTATTCCTTTAACCTGCATAAACTCACTTACTTCCGCTACACCCGTTTTCATCACATGCGGCAAATGAAGATGTGGTAAAACCGATTCGATTTCCCTCATATCCAATTGCTGTTCATAAAGATCAAACAGCTCAATTAACGAGGGGCTGATAAAAGTAACTTCTTCTTTTTCATTTATCATGACAAGGCCATCATAAGCATTATGGATAACAGATTGCAAAAGTGTTTTCCATTTCTTTTGAAATTTTAGTTCTCTCGTTAAATTCTCTAATTCAGATACATTTTGAAAAAGCGTGATATACCCCTGTTTACCATTTTCTAAATCATACTTCGACAGACGTACCATATAATGTTCGGATTGAAAAACCATTGGAAAATGAGCTTCCATTTTCTCGGAAAATTGATCTAATTGAGGGATATAAATCTCGAGGTTTTCATTGATGAGTGATGAATAAGGGATGCCAATCATGTCAGTGATTTTTTCATTCACAAAGATTATTTGATTTTTTTCATCTGTCATAATGGCTCCCAGATTGGATGTTTGTAAAACTTTTTCAAGCTGTTCTTTTAATAATTGCGTTTCTCTCACGTAATTCATAACCGCATTTGTTTTTGTAAAAATACCTACAGGTGCACCCTGTTTGTTCACAACAATCCCCGTGCCAACCCTGCTCTTGGATATTAGTTTTTCCAACAGTTCAGCATTCATATCCTCCAAAACCGTTCCTACATCTTTTTTGATATACTCACTGATAGTCGTATCTTTAGAAACATCAGTCAGAATCATTTGGTACAATGAACTTCTTGTAAATACGCCAATAAGTTTTCCAGAACTGTTTGTCACCGGAATCGTATTCCACTTTTGCTTATACATGATTGACAGCGCTTCCATCAATGTGTTCGTTGGTGATAAACAATGTTCGAGCGGACTCATAATTTCTTTAACGGGCTTTATAGTTTTCTCCCCCTTTAAGATTCTATATACGTTTTCCACAAATACGTGTAAAACTCCTCTAAATATAGGAAGGGAATAAAAATCGGCAAAATCCTTCTCGTTTAAGAATCAGGATTTTGCCCCACTGAAATCATTTATTATTTAATAGTATTTTTATCGTAATCTTTTAAAACAGTTTTTAGCATTTTTCCTGTTCCTGATTTCGGTAGTTGGTCAATAAAACAAATATAATCAGGAACCTTATACTCTGCCAGTCTCTCTTTACAATAGGAAACTACCTCTTCTTCCTGTAACTCTGGTTTTTTCTTTGCTACATAGGCCACCGTTTTTTCGCCAAAGACCGGATCAGGCCTGCCAATAACGGAACACTCCAAAATATCAGGGTGCGTGTACAATACTTCCTCTAACTCACGCGGGTAAATATTAAAGCCGCCTCTGATGATCATGTCCTTCTTCCGGTCCACAATAAAATGGTATCCATCTTCATCATAATAGGCCAAATCACCAGTATATAACCATCCATCTTTAATCGTGTTAATCGTATCATCTTCCTTCTTATAGTAGCCCTTCATCATGTTTGGTCCTCTGAAAATAATCTCCCCTACCGCGTGAGGCTCTACTTCCTCACCTTCCGGGTCAACAATTTTCAAATCGACGCCAGGAATAGGCACTCCAACAGAATTCAATTTTTTAGCCATATCTCGAGGTGTGGTCATTAGCATAACTGTACTTTCTGTCAGACCATATCCTTCTGATATTTCTACACCAAGTGATTGATTGGTCTTATGGAGGATCTCAGCAGGCAAACTCGCACCACCACAACCAGCTGTCCGAAGATGAGAAAAGTCTAAATCTGAAATGGCTGGATTTTGAAGAAAGAAAGCATACATAGTTGGGACGCCCAAGAATATCGAGATTTGATATTTTGATATCTTTTCAAGTGTATCAACAGGATGAAAACGTTCCTCTAAATAAATCGTACTTCCGTGGGCAATCGGCGCTAGGAATCCTTGTAATTTGGCATAAGCATGAAAAAGAGGCAATACACAAAGGACCCTGTCTTTTGGCGTTAATTGATTAATGACGGCTGCCGTAATTGTCATCCAATTCAAGTTGGCATGTGTAATCATGGCTCCCTTTGGATTACCGGTCGTCCCGGATGTATAAATGATTTGCGCGACATCCTCCGCATGAACAGGGGCCACCTTGCTGATAGGAGATAGAGACTGCAATTCCTGCCAGTCAGTAAATGGATGATTTTCCTCTTCTCCAAAATAATAGATTTCTTTCATCTGTTTAAAGTCATTCATAGAGTTTTGAATGACAGCGGATGCAGCAACTTCCGTAATTAAATATTCCGATTCCGAATCATTAATAATATAGGTTGTTTCTTTTTCTTTAAAGGTAGGGTTAATGGGTACGACTGTTGCACCAGTTGCTAATATAGCAAAATACGTAATGATATATTCCGGTCGATTGGTCATCATCAACGCTACTTTTGTCTCCTGAGTAATGCCTTTATTTTTTAACCCGGCTGCAACACTGAAAATTTGATCTCTCAGCTCTTGATAAGTCATCACTTGTTCCCGGTAATGAATAGCGTGCTGATTGGGCAAACGCGACACAGTGGACGTTAGCAGTTCAACAATATTCAAAAATTAACTACCTCCTTAAAATATAGAATCTTCGCCTATTAAACACTTACTTTTGTGCCTAAAACCTCTCGGCAAACCTGCTCAATTACCTCTTCTGGCAAACGATAGGTTTGACCAGAAGGATCATTTTGGACAGCAGATATAAGTTCCGATATATCGGCAGATTCAATGTTATATTCAGAAAAATCATCTGGTAAGTTTACAGCTTTACGAAGTGCTTCAATTTCTTCTATACATTGCTGTAAGCACTCTTCCTCGGTATCGGCAATATTCTCAATACCAAGCGCCTGAGCAAATTCTTTTATCTTAGGTAAATAGAGAGGAGCTAAGTTTTTCATAACACTCGGCATTAAAACAGCATTGGCTAAACCATGTGGGATGCCATACTTTGCACCAAGAGTATGGGCTATATTATGGATTGGCATTTCAGCAAATGCCAAGACAAAGCTTGTAATCGCCATCGCACTCGCCTGCAGCATAGTAGCACGTGCTGCGATGTTACTGCCTTCATGTACAGCTGTTTCCAAATTAGCTCTAATTAGTTTAGCAGCATGGAGTGCAAATGCATCTCCCATTGCACTTGAATTATTGGAAAAATACCCTTCAACTGCATGGGTTAAGGCATCTAATCCAGTAAAAGCCGTAATTTTTGGCGGTAAGCCAACAGTTAACTCTGGATCAAGAATTGCGATATCTGAATTGATAAATGGATGGAGCAAATTACACTTCACCCCTAATTGCTCATTGTAGACGACCGAGATGCCTGATATCTCCGCACCTGTTCCGGCTGTAGTTGCAATCGAAATGTGGGGAATACCCATATGCTGAGCCTCTGGCCAAACTTCTAAAACATTTCCATTCATGGCATGTTCGATCTTGTTCACTTTCTTATGAAGACACCATTTAATGGTTTTTGCTGTATCCAAAACTGAACCACCGCCGATAGCAATCAAAGAATCACCATTGCACTCTTTGTAATATTGCAGCCCTTTATTAATATTGGAGGACTTGGCATCCTGTGTAACATCATCAAATACCCCTGCCAATTGGATACCAGGTACCATCTCAAATAAACGCTGGATTTTTTTCGTCAATCCGGCCTGGGTTAAGCCTTTATCTGAATATAAAACCGGTCGTTTACCGCCCAATGATTGAATTAAGTCTGGAATAAGTATATGCGACCCTGCCCCATTCTTAATGATTGATCGATGGATAAATTCATAATACGAAGTGACCTTCATCTTATCTCCCCATTCCTATTAGTTTTAAAAGAATGCTAGAATATCAGCCCTAAAGCTGCCCGTTGTTCATTTTCAGTTGTGAGTGCTGTTATAATACTTTTTTGCTCTGTATACTCATTGAAAACCTGACTTCCCAATTCACGTCCAAGCCCGCTTTGTTTATAACCGCCGAATGGAGCATCATTTCTGAATGCATGCCATTCATTAATCCAAATTGTTCCTGCCTTAAGCTGCGTGGCAATTTCATTTGCTTTTACAACATCACGGGACCATACTCCTGCTGTTAATCCATAAATCGTATCATTAGCGATTTCAATAGCTTCTTCCACTGTTGAATACTTCATCACACACAGAACTGGACCAAAAATTTCTTCCTGTGCTATTTTCATATCATTAGTGACATCTGCAAAAATGGTTGGCTCGATGAAATAACCCTGATCAAGTCCCGGTCCTTCTGCTTTTTTGCCACCGCATACAAGACGGGCACCCTGTTCCAATCCGGATTCTATATAGCCTAAAACTTTATTCATTTGTTTCTCTGATATGACTGGCCCCATTCCGGTACTTGGATCAAGTGGATGGCCCAATTTTATTTTTGCAGTCATGGCCACCAATTTTTCAACGACGATATCATACATCGATTCATGAACCAGGACACGTGTGCTTGCTTCACAAACTTGACCGGCATGAAAGAATACGCCAAGTAAAATCCCAGGTATGGCCACTTCCAGATCAGCATCCGGAAGTACAATTGCAGGTGCCTTTCCGCCAAGCTCGAGCGTAACTTTTTTCACACCCGTAGAGGCTAACTCCATGATTTTCTTTCCTGTTTCAGTTGAACCTGTGAACGCAATCTTCTCTACATCCGGATGTGTCACAAGCGCCTCTCCTACCTCTGAACCTGATCCGGTAATGACATTGAAAACTCCTTTAGGAAGTCCTGCTTCAACAGCAATCTCCGCCAGTTTTAATGTCCCAAGCGGGGTATCAGATGCCGGCTTGACAATAATGGAATTCCCCATAGCAATGGCTGGAGCAATCTTCCACATTGCTAAGACAAGCGGGAAATTGAACGGTGTAATCGCGGCTACAACGCCTAATGGTTCCCGAACCAACTGGGCTCTATTTGCCCCGAACACTTCCCTTACTGGCAATGCTTGAACAAATTCATATTCAAGAGCCATATTGGCTGTTTGCTGAAGAGATAAGATGAGCTGCATTATATCTGCTCCGCCAATTTTACGTAAGGTCGCTCCGGTACTGATACCTTCCAAATAAATTAACTCCTGGGCATGTTCCTTTATTTTACCGGCAAATTGCAACATGATTTGTGCTCTTTCTGCCTGTGTTTTCCTTGACCATACACCTGATTTAAAAACTTCTTTTGCATTTTGGACAGCTTTATTCACATCGTCTTTTGTACCTTTAGGGACTTTACCAACTACTTCAGATGTAGCTGGATTTATGACATCAAACATTTCTCCCGTAGATCCTGGTGTCCATTCTCCACCAATAAATTGTGCGAATTCCTGAACCTTCACGTCTGTACTCATCCTATATCCCCCCTATTTTCTTACTCAAAAATAACTTCAGTTTCATGAATTTCTTCCATCGTTTTTTCCTGGGCACGTGAAAGTACCTCAATCCGAGCACTCAATTGTTTCAGTGCATATTCCATTGCTTTTCCTTCCTCAATACCAAGACTCGTTACTTTTGCCCCATCTTCCCTCGCAGTCAGCTCATAGGCAATTGGAAGCAGCTCCTGGAGTCTTACTTGGACACGATCAAATAACTCGGGGTTTTCATGAATCAAGCGCTGAATAAGGAATGTTCCAAATCCAATATGGCGTCCTTCATCCCTCTTTACATTCCTTATTCCTTCAATAAATCCTGGGAATAGATTCGCTTTTGATAAAGCTTCATAGAAGAACCAATATCCGGTTTCCGCCAATACACCCTCAGCAAAGATATTGTATGTGACCGCAGCATCCAGCATCGCTTCAGGTGACTGATCTACGAGTAATCTATTCATTGTCTTAGGGAGGACATCGTCAAATAATTTCCTATGACCGGATGTCAGGAGATGGCTGAGATCCTCATTCACGCCGATTTCTTCTAAAAATAGACTAAAGAACTCCGCATGCTTAGCTTCTTCAAATAAGAATGTAGATAGGTAGGACTCCTCTTCAAACCATCCTTTTTTGGAAACAGCCATAATCATCGGCAGGATATCCTCCGAGACAGCTTCCTCTCCGCCAATAAACTGTGCAAATTGAATCAGAACTTCCTGCTGCTGATCAGGACTTAGCTTCTTCCAATCTTCTTTATCCTGGCTAAAGTCAATATCAACCGGATTCCAAATCCCATGTCTTTTTGCCTTTTGGTACAGCTTATACGGAAGTGAATCCTTTTTGATCATTTGTTTGGTAGTTACATATTCGCGCATTCATATCCCTCCTTTTAGAATAATTAACTTTTATTTTTTCATGGATGCTTTTCGTATGTATTCCCTCCTCCCTACATTAATAAAGCGCTTACATTAAGTTGCATCCACTTGGAACAGCCTTCATTTAACTAATTGCAAGTTCCGTGCCAACACACTATCCGTGTAAGAATCAGGAAAATAATATGGCCTTTATTTAGGAATGCTTGATTTCCAAACAACCTTTTTTCCTTGCTGTTTGAATATCAAGCATAGGCTTTTTGAACCCTGCAGACGGAACTTCTTTACTTAAACTGTAACTTATAACCTATACATAATATGTTGTAATTTGTAGGCTAACTAAAAAAAGATAGAATAAATCTATCATCAATTTCCAGGCCTATTAATAGGATTTCATTTTGAGACTATTTTTCTTTCTTTTATTAAATTTTAATGAAAAACAAGTTCCCCTGTGAAATCAATCCATATACATAGTTTAAAAAGTACTTTTAGTAAATAATAGAGCGGATTCAACTAATATTTGAACCGTAAATGACAGTAATTGAGCCAAACCACTTTAAGGATTGAATTAGCGAAGACTAAGTGAAAAAGGAAGCCGATTGAGCGCAGATTTTCATTTTTGCGATATGTCTATGTTTAAGCTACTATAACGACTATTTTTCTATCGTGCCTATTAGTATAGATAATTACCCGATAGATACATATAGTTGTACCTTTTTCCCCCTATAAAAAAACTCAACTAGTGAAGTCGCATAAAAAGAGGCAGTGATAAGCCACTAAATTTCCTGTCACTGCCTGATGCTCAAACGAACTGACCTTATCTACTTTTCTGTCTCTAAATATCCCTTTCTAAGGACTGTCTTAACAATTTTTCCAGCTGCGTTTCTTGGCAATGAATCTACGAAATGTACCAGCTTAGGCTTTTTATAGGATGCCAAATGGTCCTGGCAAAAGAGAATGACTTCTTCCTCTGTCATTGTTTCACCAGACTTTAGAACGATATATGCTTGAACCACTTCTCCCCATTTTTCATCAACTGCACCGACGACAGCACTTTCAACCACTTTGGTATGTCTATTTAAGACTTGTTCAATTTCAGCTGGGTAGATATTCTCTCCGCCACTGATAATCATATCTTTTTTACGATCAACGACATAAATAAATCCTTCATCATCCATCCTGACTAAATCACCGCTATGAAACCATCCTCCACGGAATGCCTCTCTAGTTGCTTCCGGATTTTTGTAATATTCTTTCATAACGGTTGGTCCACGGTAGACAATTTCCCCTACATCCCCGAGCGGAACATCATTCATATGGTCATCAACAACCCTGATTTCCACATTGACCACCGGCTTACCAACGGAAGAATTTTTCCTAATAGAGTCCTCTGGCTGAAGACAGGTGGTAACCGGGCTCATTTCTGTTTGCCCAAAAGGATCGCGCAGTTTCCCATTCGGAAAATATTTTGCAATTCTTTCTTTCAATAATAGAGAACAGGGTGCACTCCCAGCGGCACACCTTTCTAATGATGTTAAATCATACTGTTCAATCGAAGGAAATTCTACAAGCATATGCCACATGGTCGGTGCTAAAAAGATAAAATTAATTCGTTCTTTCTCGATAGTTTGAAGTACTTTTTCGGGGTCAAATTGCGAATGAATCACGGTGGTTCCATTAATAGGGTATAAAAGAGTTGATAAAGCAGCAATGTGAAATAAGGGCGCAACTACTAATTGTTTGAAATTTGAGCTAAGTCCTGCTGTGACGACTTGGTTCATCCCATTCATGCACATATTTTGATGAGTTAAAACCGCTCCTTTTGGACGCCCAGTTGTACCTGAAGTATACATAATAAGCGCTCCATCATCACCTGATAATGAATTACACGGACGATACGTTGATGAGCTGTCATATATTTCCTCATATGGTATATGGGAAGAGGATGAATCTCCATTCACGATAACTATACTGTCTACAAGCTGAATTTGTGATCGTATCGACTCAATCACAGGTAAAAAGACGTGATCAACAAACAATATTTTACACTCAGATTGCCCAATGATATACGCTAGCTCATCTTTTGTGAGGCGAAAATTTATTGGGACTCCCAATGCTCCAACTAATGAGGTAGCAAAGAAAACATCAATAAAAGGAAGTCCATTCAAGAGCATAAATCCAACCTTATCCTGATATCCTATACCGTTTTCCTGCAACCATCCTGCTAAGTGGGTTGCTCTTTTCTCTGACTCACGATAGGTCAGTTTCTCACTGCCAAATAGGTATGCCTCTCTCTCAGGAGCCGTGTGTGCTGCCCTGCGTAAATACTCTCCAATTAACAATGATCTGGATAAATCCAAATTAGATGTCGTCACATAAATCCCTCCATATTTAAATTTTGATCTATTTAAACAAAATCACTTAAATGGTTCATTATGAAATCAACCTCTATGGGAGAATTGGCAAGCATCTACTGTATTTTGCCATCACTTACAATAATGCAATTATGATGCCAACCTGTATTTTTGCAATCACATGCTAATATTCAATTATTCATGTCTCTAAATCACACACAACAATGATTACAGGTGTCTGATAGTCTAACACATTGATCCACGCCGATTTTTAATATCTATGAAATTCGAATCTGATGGAAGAATAATAAATTTCTCTTTTTCCTTCTTGTCCATTACGCAAAACGACGTGGCTTAATAGAATCTAAATCTGAGCTCCATAACAAGCTCTTTCTACTGATCTCTGGGACCGCTTTATACGAGTATTCTCTTGCTCTTTTTCCTTTTGGAACATAACTACCCATAAAAAAACAGCACCTGCCCGTAATGGATAAGTGCTGCTTAAATAAAATATTTCAGAAAAGCTTTATTACATTTACAAATACACAGCGTAATGATCCTGAGTTTTCTCGCAATCCTATCAGTCTCTGGACTGCTTTTAGAGGTATTTTTAATTACCAGCCGAATAAATGTTAATGACCATATTAAATTTTTAAAATGCATCCGATTAATAAAGAGATCTTAAGTAGAACTCACTGTGCAGGATTAATAATGATAGAATCAGGCAGAAAAATACTAAATTCCGTCCATTCCGGATTGGACGTACATACTAAGTCTCCATTATAACTATCAATAATTTTTTTGCATACATATAGGCCAATACCCGTACCTAATTCCTTCGTAGTGAAAAATGGCTCAAAGATGGATTCAATATTTTCATTTGCAATCATAGGCCCATTATTGGACAAGCTTATCACTAATTGATTGTTCTTAATAGTGGTCTTTACTTTAATCAAACGCGGAGGCGGCTGATTTTTTAAGGCATCAATTGAATTAATAAAAAGATTGAGGGCAACCTGCTTCAATCCATTTCTGCTTGCCTTTATGGTTAAATCGGCAGGAACATCGATGTCAACCTTAACATTGGTGTCGATAATATTCGCATAGCTTAATTGTTTAATCTCTTCAATCAGATCCCTGATTGATATATCCATAATTTCCTCTTCATTGAATTCAGCCTTTGATGTGTGCAAAAATTGGCTAATCCGAAAATTTAATTGATTAAGCTCATAATCCATGATATCTAGGTATTTCATATCGGGATATTCATTTCTCAAAATCTTATTAAATCCCATTACAGCTGTAAGCGGATTACGGAATTCATGCACAAAGCTTGATGATATTTGGCCGAGCAGTGCTAATTTATCCTTATGGTTTTCATTGATGAATGTAGTCTTCTCATCAATGACCCTATTTTTCAAATGTATACTGGTCGAAACCAATTCATAGCTGAATGTGTCAAATTGTTTATTGATATTATTAATTGTACTTTGGAGTATATAAGAGGGTATATCCATCTTCAGCACAAAATTCACAAAAATTCTGCGTCCCTGATTGATGTTATATAAGACATCTCCTATATTAATATCATCGATTCGCTCCCTGGCTGTCCTTATTGCCATTTCCTTAATTTGATTTTCAGATATTTTCCCGTTTATCGTATCAATCAATTGGTTGAACATAATTTTACGCGGCTGTTCCATAGATTCTAGATAATCCTCTTTATTTGACATCTTAATAGAATCTAAATACTCCTGAAATAAACTCGCCTCTTCTTTTATCAATAAATCCTCAATCAGCTGCTGATATTCACCTTGCTTTAATAAAATTGGCTCCATACCATTAGACCACCATTTCACTTTAGCTTTACACGTATGTTCTATATTCGACAAATACACCTGATATCCTTTACTGTCATAAAAACATTTACTGATTGTGAATATTGTAATATTCATGTAAAATGATTATTTTTATGTAATTCCCCTTTTGAAAATACCATTCTTCCCCTTATCGCACATCCATGTATAGTGTAATAAAAGACCTGTAACATCAAACACTTAACGATACACCAGTTATTTATTAATCAATTAGGTCCAACTAAAAAGGACTATATAGGAAGCAATGTCCTTATAGTCCTCAGTGATGGCTGATATAGTTGATTTGAATTCTTTAGTTTTAAATCTGCCTATTCACCTTCGCGAAACTCTGTTCTTGATAATATTATAAACAAGTACAAGCGCAGCCACTATTAAGAAAACATGGATAATTGCTCCACCTATTTTAAATATAAGACCTAATAACCATATAGCCACCAAAATTCCAACTAATGTCCAAAGCATTTGAATCATCTCTCTTCCAATAAGGGTTTGATTTACCTATTTTTACCCATTTGAAAGATTTTAAAACAAAAGCGTTTATTAACAATAATTTATTACCTTGCCAATCAGCGTTTGGTTGAACCAAATCCGCCGGTTCTGCTAGCATGAAGTACTTGATCCTCATCCGCTAATAGATACTGTTTAAAAATACCCTGTGCAATCCTGTCCCCTTTTTTTACAAGAACTGGAGCTTCTCCGCGATTAGTAATGGAAATACCAATATTCCCATCATTTTCAGGGTTTCCGTAGTAGGAAGAATCAATAATGCCGGTCCCATTTGATAGAACCAGGCCATATTTCACTCCTAGACTGCTTCTGATATGTATCTCCAGCAATTCATTTTGCTGCATATAAGCTTTGATGTTAGTCCAAAACAGATGCTTTCCTCCAACATTCAATGTAATGGTTTCATTTGAAAAAAAATCATATCCTGCTGATCCGGCATCTCCGCGCATTGGCAGCTTGACCTCATCCTCCGTCATTTGCATCTTGATATGCGCAGGATTAACAACTTCGAATCCTCTTACTTTTTGCTCTTTCATATAAATCTCCTTTTATGTAACAATATCCTTGTAGCTATTAATAATTTTAAACTGACTCCACATTTCAGGAAACAAAGATCGATATTTATCGGTTAAAAAACGATCATCTATTAAAGTAAGCGTACCTGTATCCTGTTCACTGCGAATTAATCGGCCTGCAGCCTGCAATACTTTGTTCATCCCCGGATAAACATACGCGTAATCAAATCCATTTTTACCTTTCGAGTGATAATAGTTTCGAATTAAATTTCTTTCTTCATTTAATTGAGGCAATCCAACTCCAATTATAATAACTCCACTCAATCGATTGCCAACCAGGTCGATTCCTTCAGAAAAAATTCCACCTAATACTGTAAAGCCAATCACAGGAATATCCAGGTCCTCTTCAAAGGCTGACAGAAAATCTTCTCTTTCCTGCTCACTCATTCCTTGATTTTGTATCAGAATTTTAGAAGGTTCCTCAAATTCCTCCAGTTCGTCCATAACCATTCTTAAAAATTGGTAAGACGGGAAAAACACTAAAAAATTACCTCTGTTTTTTGTAATTGCATGAATGGTTCTGGCAATTTGAACACTAGATACCGAGCGATCATGAAATCTTGTAGAAAGCGGCTGTATTGCTATATCCAACTGATCTGGGGAAAATGGTGAACCGATTTGAATCCGATAATCCCCATCATCACTTCCTAATGCATCCATGTAATAGCCAATTGGCGTCAATGTAGCCGAGAAGAATAGAGTGGAAGCAAATCCCTTCGTCATCTTTTGCAAATTTATAGCAGGATCCAAACAAAACAGCTTCAAGTATACATTATTGCTTCCTTTTATTACATGCGTCGTATAATGCTCATTATAATACTTAGCTATCCGTAGAAAATTCTGTGATTGAAAAAAGGTTTCTAATAAATCAATTTCATTTGACGAATGATTCTCATTATACCTGGCTAATTGAGCACCGGCATGAAGTACGAAATCTTCTAGTGCATCCAGTAACTCGTCCGGCACTCCCGGATAAGCAGCCGATTTTCTTTCGCCCAATCCCTTCCTTTGCTGAATCAATAATGCATTAATTACTTTAGCTGCATTTGATAGCTCTGGATTCAATTGATTGTAGGACCTTTTTATTTCTAAGAATGCTTTCTTTTCCAACTCTGCAGAAAACATTTCCCTGCCGCGTTCCACCAGGTTATGCGCTTCATCAACCAGAATTACAGTTCGTTTCTTTTGCTCATCAGATAGTCGTTTCAAGAAGACTCGTGGATCAAAAATATAATTATAATCGCAAATCACAATGTCTGCCAGGTACGCTAATTCAATCGAATATTCAAAAGGATATACTCGGTGGCGCTTAGCGTATTCCAGGATTGTTTCTCTATCTATTAACCATTCATTTTCTAAAATATCCAAAACTGCAGCATTAATTCGGTCATAATGACCCTCCCCATACATACATTGACCAGCAGTACAATCAGGACACATTTTATCCTTAGCTGTAAGCGTAACAGTTTTCACTCTTAAACCTTTGCCAATTAAGATATTTAGTGTATCCTCAGCCACTTGCCTCGTAATTGTTTTGGCTGTTAAATAGAAAAACCGTTCAATCTTATGGTCTGTTTCTCCCATCATTTTTATGGTTGGAAATATAAAAGAAATGGTCTTTCCAATGCCAGTCGGTGCCAATGCGAATAATTTTTTTCGTTCAGAAATGGTTTTCCAGGCGGCTCCTATGAGCTTTCGCTGTCCTTTTCTAAAATTTTCGAACGGAAATTCAATTTGTACTGCTGAATTGAGTTTTTCTCTCCGTATCTTTAATTGCAGGATTGCAAATGGTGAAAAGGTTTCAAGTACTTGATTTAGGAATTGTTCTAATTCTTTAAACGTCAGGGTTTTGCGAAACGAGGCTGTTTGATTGGTCAGTACTTGTACGTAAGTCAATTGTATATCTATATGCTCCAGACCTTTATTTAAACAGTATATATAGCCATAACACATTGCCTGAGCCCAGTGTACAGGGTATGTATTCTCTTTAATCGCATCAAGAGGTCCAGAGGTTGATTTTATTTCCTCAATAACTGTTCCTTCTGGCCGATGTAAAATACCATCACATCTTCCTTCAATCTCATAAAGAAGATCCCCGTATTCCATTATAAGATTAAAATGTACCTCTTTTTCATCGTTCTCCTCATATTCTGCTTGCCTTCTTTGATGAATTCTTGTCCCCTCAATCATGGAGCTGGCCGTGCGAAAACCCCCGTCCAAATCGCCGCTCCGATATACATATTCAACTAACTGTCTAATGGATATATGATACTCACCTAACATGTACACTCACCCAACCTGCTCGTAGTACCATTATCATACCATATAGGGCACAGATGTTCTTACTTTGAAATCGAAAAAACATCTCTTTATATAAAGCAGGGGCTATTGAGACTCATTGATCCATTCATATAAATAGTAAATAAAACAGGGTATTCTCAGATTTTGAGAATACCCTGTTTATTGGATTGTCTTGTCACTTAATAGTTTTTGTAAAGTATAAATATACTCGGTTTTTCTAATTTTCCTCTGAAATATCCTGTAAAGCTTCACCAGCTTCGTCATTACCGGTATAGCTTACGGCTAAATCACCTAAGGATACAATACCAACAAGTTTACCGTTTTCCAGGACAGGCAGACGTCTAATTTGATGTTGAGCCATTAGTGCAGCTGCTTCCTCCTCTGTTGTATCAGGGTTTGCAGTCACAACATTTTGATGCATCACATCTGTTACTCTAGTTGAACCTGGCCGTTTTTCAGCAATTCCGTCCACAACCAAATCGCGGTCCGTTATGATGCCAACCAACGTATGATCCTCACAGACAGGAATAATTCCCACATTATCCTCTTTCATTTTCAAAGCAACCTCATATACATTATCAAGCGGTGTAACATAGTCTACATTTGTTGTCATAATCTCTCTTAACATCGTCATGAGCTATACCTCACTTCCTTTTACCTCTATCTTCCCCTTTTTCAGCTTTTTGACACATTATTTTTGATAGAAGGAGGAAGGTTAATTAAAGTTTGGTTCCGCTCATTAATTTATCCATATCTTTATAAACTTGAATTTCTTCATTGATTCTGAGCATTTTATCATCCAGGTCTGCAATCATATCAGCAGATTCCTTTAATTCTTGGAGTAGATGCTCAGGTACATCTTTAGAAAATTTATAATAAATTTTATGCTCCAGGCTGGCCCAAAAGTCCATGGCAATGGTTCTAATTTGTATTTCCACCGGCATCCATTTTTTACAGTCCGAAAAAAATACCGGGATTTCCGTAATCAAATGAAGGCTTCTATACCCATTTGGCTTAGGGTTTTTTATATAATCTTTAATCTCAATAATATGTATATCATCCTGTTTTCCAAGGGCATCTACAATTGCATAAATATCTGTTGTAAATGAACAGGAAATACGAATCCCTGCGATATCACGGACATTCTGCTGTGCATTTTCAACCGTAATATCAAGGTTCTTTCGTTTTAATTTTTTCATAATACTCTGTGGACTTTTCATTCTCGATTTAATATGTTCGATTGGATTATAATTATCAATGAATTCAAATTCCTGATTCAATATTTCCAGTTTCGTATTCATTTCACTTAATGCAAACTTATAGCCAATTAAAAATTCTTTCCATTCATTTAATTCTTGTTCAAAAGGCAAATTCACGTCTTTAGATACCTCTTTTCTGTAGTGTTTCCATAACCCTCCATACGATCAAAACGGTTAAATGGTTTCATTTTGATTTACTGAAAATATTGGTAAATTCACAAAATAAAAACAAAAAAAAAAAAAAAAAAACAGACCACATATTCAATGGTCTGTTTCTGCGAGAAAGCTGGACGGCTTAATCGTTCCGTCTAGGATTATTAATCGCTTGAAGCATTTTAATTCCTTCTGTCATCTCACTACCACATAATGGACACTTAGGTGTTGCTGTAGCTTTGAAATTGTCACGTACCCAACCGTTACAATCATCAGAAGTACATTCCCACACCTTCGTTTCTTCAGGGATTATTTCCTCAACATTTTTTCGATTATACATAACCGGCACACCTTTCTTTTAGAAGTTAATTATGTATTAAAAGACTATCCGTACATGGGATAGCCTTTATTCGCATACTTCTTAAAGCTTAATTACGTTTTCAGCTTGAGGTCCGCGAGCGCCTTCTGTTACGTCGAACTGTACGCTTTGGCCTTCTTCTAGAGATTTGAAACCTTCGCCTTGAATAGCAGAGAAATGTACGAATACATCATTTTCGCCTTCAACTTCAATGAATCCGAAACCTTTTTCTGCATTAAACCATTTTACTTTACCGTTTTTCATTTTGTTACCTCCAAAAATGTGTGATAAATAAAGATTCACCTATTATAAAAAGTACCGCTCTGTAAAAAAGAGAACACTTTATAATAAGTGAATGTCTATTTACCGGCAATTTTATAAAGATAAACATTACACCTAATTATACAGCACATTTTCAGAAATGTCAATAATCTGCTGAACTTTATAATCCTATCATGCCTCTATCAGCAGATAGTATACCTGTTTATTTTTGTGATTTATTCCACTCATTTAATTGCCGGAAATAGTCTATTCGTTCTTCTCTTGTATAATGGGCATTTACTCCGCTTGTAGATGGAACAACAAAGATATGGCAGCCTTCCCAATCGGAAGTGCCATAAAACAGGCCGTCCTGAAGACCTGGTTCCACTTTGCCTTTAAGACGGTTTGTTGCGTAGCGAAAGGCAGTAATCCCAATGAAGCATAAACATTTAGGCTTGTATTGAATGATTAAATTCCTTAAGTCTGCCGCACCCTCTATAAATTCTTCTTTTTTCAAATCAGAAGAAGATCGTGTTGCTCTGCCGACAATATCCGTTATTCCGTAGCCATAGTCCAGGAGCTTTGCCGTCTCCTCAGGTTTAAATTGATACGGCGTAATGCCGCCCAAATACAATCCCTTCCAAAACAAATTCGCTGGATTCGCAAAATGATACCCTTTAAGAGCTGAAATTCTGCCAGGATTAATCCCACAAAATACAATATCCAATCCAGGCTTTATATAGGTTGGCAATGTTAAAGATTCAAAATCCTCCATTCATACCCTCCTTGCTCTTTTTTGGATGATTATAACGCATTTAAGAATGATGATAAAGAAATCTACTTATACCTGTTCTTACCACTCCTTATTAAAAAAACACGGCATATACCCAGTAGCAAGCCACTGGATACACACCGTGTTTACAAGTTACCTTTATTAAATTAAGCTTTACCGCAGCATTTTTTGTATTTTTTTCCACTGCCGCATGGGCAAGGTTCATTTCTGCCTACTTTTGGTTGAGTTTTTTGAACTGGAGCAGAAGCTGCAGGTTTACTAGCAGATGGAGAGGATAATTCAGAAGGTGTATGACCTTTTAAAATCCATAGTCTTGTGTTATTTACGACAATAACCATTTTTTCAACCAATGCATTAATATCTTTTTCTGACTCAAATTCAATTTGTTCTCCAAACCACTTCACCACATCAGGCAAGGATTCTCCGAATTGAACTTTAAAGATGAAACGGTCTGCCAATTCTGCTGCTTCTTCTTGCTTCATAGAATACGTATCTGATAAATATTGAATGAGTTCAACCATTTGCTCTGTTCTTTCAAATGGTTCGTATCGGTTCACATTTACCATAGTTTCAGCAGGAATTTGATAGTATTTCAAGCCTACTCTGCTTGCCTGTGCCTGTTTAAATCCATCTAACTCCTTGATTGTATCGTGAATAATATACTCATCATTTAGACGGAAATCTCCATAGTAATCTTCCAAATAACGAATGTAATTGTGCAGCCATTCAATATCCACTTCTTCCTGGATATATCCTTCAATCAATTTATGGGCTTTTTCAACCTCCATAAATCCATAATAACGAATTAAGCCAAAAAGAATGTTTGTCACTTTTTGGTTACGGTTAATTACCGTCATAATTTCTTTTGGATTTAGATTGTAAAATTGTTTCATTACTTCAGTCGGCATTACAACCACTGGTTGATCTTCCACTTTGGAAGGGTGGATATATCCGATACTTGATAAGTAAAATACATTTTCAAGTCCAATTTGTTCAATTGGCATAATCCCACTTTTAGTCATCATCGCCACAATAGCTGTGTATTGATGAAGATCCATCATTTGAACCTTCTCAGGGACAGAAGCTGGTATTTTCTCAGCCAATGCTGCTACCAATTCTTTTTTTCTTAATGAACTCATGTTTTTTAAATTTAGATTTCTGCGGATATTCTTTAAAGCATCCATCTTTAATGAATCCAGCAAACTCTCTAAATTATATTCATCTACAGTTGCAGTTGTCATCAGAATTCCTCCATATTGAATCAAAAACTAAAAATATAATAATTCCCCGTCAAAGAATTAAATTTTACTACAAATCACGAAAAAAATAAACTGTCGCTCTATTCCTACATTTTAATTTCCGGCTATACACTTATGTATTTGATTAAAACATATGGTATTGATACTACCTCTCTTTTACTGGAATAGAAAGAAAAAAGCAATCCGGCTCGTGCCTGGATTGCTTTTCATAACCAATTAAAATTCTATCAATCTTCCAAAATTTTCACATCAACTGTTTTAATACCCCAGTTTTCCGCTTCAGCCTGAGATGGAATAAAAACATCAATTTTATTCCCTTTAATTGCTCCTCCGATATCTGCGGCGATTGCGTGTCCATACCCTTCCACATAAACTTTTGTGCCAAGTGGAATGACAGATGGGTCAACAGCAATTACCTTTTGATTCGGATTAGCTTTAAGGTCAATACCAGTGTATGTGACACCAGTTCCACCTTCACAATCCGCCGTATAGGCCGTTGCTTTAACGGTAATGATTTTCTCATCCTGCTCAGAGTTTTCAGCAGAGGTATTTATTTCTTCATTTACTTCTTCAACCTCAGAAGTTACAGCAGTTTCTGTATTTTTATTTACCTCTTCTTCAACAGGTGATTTTACAGGTGTCTCTTTTACCTCATCTTTATCTTTAACTGCAGGTGTATCAGTAACCTGATTTTCCTGAGTCTTTTCTGTCTTTACAGGCTTTTCTATCTTAGATAAGTCCGTTCTACGTTCATTGGATTGCACGTTTTCCGTTTCAACTTTATCTGTTGCATCGGCAGCAGCATTAGTAGAAGATTGAATATTCATTTGCGTATCTTTTTTACTTGAATTAATAGATGCATATGTTGTATGCTCAGACTCTTTTTCATTCTGAACGATTGTAGAGCTTGTCTTTTTTTCAGGCATATCTATAAACATAAAGTCACTCAAATCATCTTTCACTACTTGACTTACTTCTGCTGTTGGCTGCTGATCTATATGTTGAGTTTTATTATGATTTGATGAGGAAACGAAGCCACCTTGTATGACTCCCGCAAGTGATGTTGAAATTAACACCGCAATAATTAGTTGATTCATCGGGCTAACCTCCTTTATTTTGACCAATGAATATCAGACATTATCCTACCAACTAACTAAATTAGTTGTTAAGAACAAATAGATGTTAAACCTATTACATATATGTCACTGGCATTACAATTATGTAACAAATTTACAGAAAAGTGACTTAGTAAGCGCTTTTTCTATTGATTCTGTAAGTACTAGATTTTTTGTATTTATAGCTAAAGATGAAGTCATTTTACACAAATTACCACCGTCAAAGTGCTGTTTTCTGACTAAAACACGAGAATGTTAGTACTTCTCTTTCAAAATGTGTACATGTGGTGATATAATTTCCTAGATACCAGCAAACGGAGGAAATGAAATACATGATTACTGTAAATAACGTAGGTCTTCGCTTTGGAGACCGAAAATTGTTCGAGGATGTAAATATTAAATTTACACCTGGAAACTGCTATGGATTAATTGGTGCCAATGGTGCCGGAAAATCTACTTTTCTTAAAATCTTATCAGGTGAGCTAGAGCCTCAATCTGGAACTGTCAGTCTTGGCCCTGGAGAGCGCCTTACTGTCTTAAAGCAAAACCACTTCGAATATGAGGATATTGAAGTAATCCAAGTGGTTATTATGGGACATGCCCGACTTTATGAAGTTATGAAAGAAAAAGATGCTATTTATATGAAGGAAAACTTCTCCGACGAAGATGGTATGAGAGCAGCAGAGCTTGAAGGTGAATTTGCTGAACTGAATGGTTGGGAAGCAGAACCTGATGCAGCAATCCTACTTAAAGGGTTAGGGATACCAGAAGAATTACACAACAAAAAAATGGCTGAGCTAGATGGTGGAGAAAAAGTAAAAGTATTGCTTGCACAAGCTTTATTTGGCAAACCGGATGTATTATTACTCGATGAGCCTACCAACCACCTTGATATCAAAGCTATTCAATGGCTTGAAGAATTTTTAATCAACTTTGAGAATACGGTAATTGTTGTATCCCATGACCGTCATTTCTTGAATAAAGTATGTACACATATTGCAGACCTTGATTTCGGAAAAATCCAATTGTATGTAGGAAACTATGATTTCTGGTATGAATCCAGCCAATTGGCACAAAAATTAACAGCTGAGTCCAATAAGAAAAAGGAAGAAAAGATTAAGGAATTACAAGCATTCGTTGCCCGTTTCAGTGCTAATGCTTCTAAATCTAAACAGGCCACTTCCCGTAAAAAATTATTGGAAAAGATTACGCTCGATGATATTAGACCTTCATCCCGCCGTTATCCATATGTACACTTCACTCCAGAGCGCGAAATTGGTAATGATCTTCTGCGTGTAGAAGGTCTATCCAAAACGATTGATGGAGAAAAGGTACTGAACAATGTTAGCTTTATTATGAATAAAGACGACAAAATCGCTTTAGTTGGTCAAAATGATAATGCCAAAACAGCTCTATTTAAAATCCTAATGGGTGAAATGGAAGCTGATGAAGGAACATTCAAATGGGGAGTTACGACTTCACAATCCTACTTCCCTAAAGACAACTCTGAGTTCTTTGAAGGAAACGAGCAAACTCTAGTGGATTGGCTTCGTCAATTCTCTCCACAGGATGAAAGCGAATCATTCCTTCGCGGTTTCCTCGGAAGAATGCTCTTCTCTGGTGAAGAAGTAATGAAGAAACCGTCTGTTCTTTCCGGTGGCGAAAAAGTTCGTTGTATGCTATCCAAAATGATGCTCAGCGGAGCAAATGTTCTTCTTTTGGATGAACCAACCAACCATCTAGACTTGGAATCCATCACAGCAGTCAATAACGGTATGATTAATTTCAAAGGTGCCATGATCTTCACATCTCATGACCACCAGTTTATCCAAACGATTGCAAACCGTATTATTGAAATTACTCCAGATGGCATCATCGACAAACAAATGACGTATGATGAGTATTTAGAGACAGTTAAAAAGTAATGAATGCAAAAGACTATCAGTGAATTTTAACTGATAGTCTTTTTCTTATAATTTGGATTAGTGCCTTGTTAAATATAAAAAATTACAAAACAGCTTAAATCCTTCTGTATTTCATACTCCATAATTAAATCCTTAATCTTAATCAAACGACTACATACGGTGTCTTCTGGATGATTAATCTTCTAATATCTCTCGCAAAAACTTTTGTCTATTTTGTAAAAAGTAATTCGTTATTTGATAGTGATCTGTCATTTCATAATCTATCTCTTTAATTGTATCGTTATCAAAACTTAGAATTGTGGCGTTGGGATATCCTAAAAGAATTGGAGAATGTGTAGCGATTATAAATTGACTGTCCCCTGCTGTGACTAAATCATGTATGATTTTTAAAAATGAAAGTTGTCGCTTAGGTGATAAGGCAGCTTCTGGTTCATCTAATAAATAGATGGCTCTCCCTTTAAATCGGTTTAAAAAGAGGGACAAAAAAGACTCGCCATGAGATTGTTGATGCAAGGAACGTCCGCCATAGGCATTATAAGCTTTTACTTCATCAATATGAGAAGCAAAATTATAAAATGATTCTGCTCTAAGAAAAAAACCGTCTGTGACTTTAGGAAGCCACGAAAGCCTTATATATTCGCCAAGTGCGGATTCTGAAGCATGAACATTATAAGTATTATTCCGCCCTCCACCTGCTGTATTAAACTGACATTTATCAGCAATTGCTTCTAGAAGTGTAGATTTTCCTGAACCGTTTTCTCCAACAAAAAATGTAACATTGGTTTTCAAATTCAATTGGTGAAGATTCTTTATTGAAGGAATAGAGAAAGGGTACTCATTATAAGAAGGTATGTTTTCATGCTCAAGTTGAATTCTCTTTAAGAACAACACTATCACCTACGATTTCTTTTTTTACTTTTTTCGAATAAAACGTCCCTTTAACTGAATGAAAAAGACAATAAACCATGCATAGCATTCGACAATCAAATCGGATCGTTTTATTTAACAATTATATACAAAGCTTCATTGTTTTTCACAATTTAATCCCACTAAAATAGAATAAAACCGAGTAGTTGGAAAAATCGATTATAGACGACACGTACGGCTTATTTTCCTTGAAATTACTCTATACTTTATAACTTCAATAGCACTTGATTATAAGTTCATCCAAACAGCAACTATAAAAAACGCCATTTTGAATATTGATATTCAAAATGGCGTTCAAATTAATATGTGAGTTTGACATTTCTTAGTTGATATTCAGAAATAATGACATGAGTTTATCTTCTCGAAATCTTTAATAAAGGTGGAACTACCGCCATCGTTACCATCCCGGCAAGGATTGCTTCGGCAAGTCCATTTGTAAAAAACACAGTTAAAACAGCTTTATAAATGGCACTTGTACTGCCAGCGTTAATAGCCTCTGCATAAGCATCCTGAAATAGAAAGGTAATAGAACCCATAACCAAGAATGTATGCATAAAAGTGGACACTAAAGCTGTAATAAATAAAGCAGGTTTTTGAAGCGAATTTTTCTTTGTTATAGCATTACGAAATGCTTTAAAAATATAGTAAGGTATAAATCCAATCATTACTCTTGGAACAATAGCAATAAATAACGCCCAAAAACTTCCTTGATCTGTTCCTAATACGGGAATTGCTGGTGAAAAAGCAAATGATAATAATGTCGGAGTAATCGTATTTACAGCAATACTAGTAAATCCAAATACTAATCCCAATAACGCACCTATCTTTGGGCCTAAAATAATAGAGGCAATAATAATTGGAATATGAATTAAGGTTGCTTTAATTACACCTAAATGAATAAACCCAAATGGTGTAAACGCAAATAAAAGAATAATAGATAAAAAAATGGCTGTTAACGTAAAGTCTTTTATTTTCAACTTTCTAACTCCTTCAGTAATCAAATTTCTTTAAATTATCTTTTGATTAGTAAATTAAATTATAAGGATAAATTATTTGGAATGTAAAGATATTTCGCTTTGAGGATCAAAATTTAATGTAAATCTTAAATATGTGAACTAACCCTTACAGATACCGAATTACGTAATTGTACTCATGGGATGTTCATTTATCGCTATACATCCTAAAGATTGAGAAAATATCCATTGGAAAACTAATCCGCTCTATTTCCTTACTGATTCGCTCAATTATTGCTGAATTCGGCTGAATTCTGGTCAGAATCGGCTCTATTATCACTAAAATTGGCTCTATTATTCTGAATAACGGCTCTATTAATGGCTATTTAACCTCATATCTATTCTTTTCTCCTAATCCAGCAATCTTATTAGTAAAGTATATATGTTAAAAATCTATTTCCAGCAAGGGATTCGTTATAATCTATCCATAAAAAGCAAAACAGGTGGGAAAGAACAATTTGTTCTCTCTCCACCTGTTGAACTTAACTTATCTTTTAACAATCTCAAAAAACGTATCATAGCTATTAACATAATAATCCGCACCTGACGTATCATTCTGAAATAAGCAGGTTTTTATGCCAATACTTTTGGCAGGTAAAATATCTAACTCCCTATCCCCAACCGCGAGATCAATACGGTACTTATCGTGCAGGTACTGATAGCTTGCCGGATGAGGTTTTTTTGGATATCCGTCATCAATGGCTACTATTTCTGTGAAATATTGATCCATTCCGTTTGCTTTTAAAATACTCTCGGCACCTTCACGGTATTTATGCGTCATGATTACATTTAAATCAGCTGCCTCCAGCACATTCTTCACTCCCGGAAACGGCTTGAAATCCAAGGGCTTTAACTGCCTTTCAAGTATATGAATATGTTTAATTTGTTCTTCGGTTAGCTTAAGTTCGTTGAACGCGTGGCCAAATGACACTTTTAGCAAGGAAAAGATTTCTTCCTCTGAGAGAGATGTCTCCACTGCACTTTTGACCATTCTCGCATAACCGGGATAGGTATCAAATAAAGTGCCGTCAAAGTCCCAAAGTATATTCATATCCATTCCCCTTATTGTTTCGTTATCTTCGTCCAGCCATCATCTTGTGTAATTCTGCGGTCCTTCATTAGTCGGCCGAGAGCACGTTTAAAAGCTGCTTTACTCATACCAAAGCGTTTTTGGATAGACTCCGGATCCGATTTATCCCAATAAGGCATACTGCCTCCGCGGCTTTCAAGATAAGTATAGATTGCTTCCGCATCTTCATCAAGGCGTTCATGCGTACGTGGCAGTAACGAGCCATTTGTACTGCCATCAGGCTTAACTTCAATAATTCTGCCCTTGACCAATTCACCCAGTCTTGGTTCATTGGCACGTTCACTCTCATGAATGAAACAACGGTACCCTTCAGTTGTTAAAATAAAGGTGCCTACTTTTAATAAACGGTAAGCTCTTCCCTCAAAATCTTTATTTTTTATTGATTCAGGAGCATGCTCGCTTAATTCCTGTACAACTGTTTCAGTAGCAAGACGTCCAAACATTCTGCCTCTATTATCGACTTTTAATGTAACATAAAGCTGGTCGCCGACTTCTGGCCATAAGCTTTTCAACTTTGGTAAGTCGTCACTGGAGATCAATAAATCCTTTTGAAGTCCGATATCAAGGAAAACCCCATGGCTTGGATGAACATCCACGACCGGAACCCAATCATATTCACCTTCAGTAATGGTTGGCAATTTCATGGAGGCTGTCAATCGACCTTCTTTATCGTTAAATAAGAAAACTTCTATTTCTTGCCCTATTTCAAGATCACCAACAATTTCATGTGTGTGAAGCAAAACATCTTCTTCACCATTAGAAAGAAAGTATCCGAATGAAACCTCTCTTTCCACTGTTAATGTTGCTTTAATACCTGGTTGTAAATAACTCATTAACTCTTCACCGCTTCCTTTATACGATCCTTAAGTATATCATTATTTTACCCGTTTATCAGTAAATAAGGACTAGTTGGATCATGTTTTTGTCTATTTGTCTGCACCAGCTTCGGACTTCTTACCGCATAGCAATATACGCAGCCAAATGGGCATGTATTATATGAACCCATCTCTTCTGCCTCCATGCACCCACATTCAGTCCGCTGGTATTTATCCTTTTTACCGGATAATTGCAGGTTAAATACTTCTTCAATAAAGTTTTTATCAATACACGCGCCATGTTTGATTCCGTGTGTATCCAAGTCAATAATCTCCGAACAAGTCTCTGATACCATTCCATATTGCTTGCAAACTGAACCAATGGTACGGGTCAATGCATTTAAAGCTGACCGATTGTTAGGGTCAAGCCAGTCATCGAATTGATAGCCCTCGACCTTTTCCAGATTAGCAAGTCTACCTTTTGTCTTCGTATAAAAATCTTGAAAACTAATCACTACACGCGAAGTAAACCCGGATAATTGTTTTGCTATATGAGTAAATCGCTCGATATGATACTCCACATTCGTTTTATTGCTTAACACAATGGGATCGTATCGCCAGATTACTTTCTCCTGCCCGATTAAATCAGATATATACTGGAACTCTTTCATTCTGTTAGATAAACCTGGCATCCCTGGCTCAATCTCTTTTGGATAGTCATTTAGAGTATATTGAAACATTAAACGGTAGCCCATCTCCACTAATTCAGGAATATAAGGATTCATCGGTTTTGGATTCTTTGTCCAAAAACAAATTGCATCCACATCTACCGGCAAAAGTGAAACCTTCTTTGTTTGATGACGATTAAAAGGATTCACCTTCATATAATAGCCTTCTCTGATTCGATTCATAAACCACTCAGAGTAAAACGCAGGTATATCTGTTCTCCTGCTGGCACTAATAATCATCATTCTCACCCTTTCAGGCCTTTACTTTATACTGTTATATCCCTTTTTGCAAAGAAAAACCAAGCAACACCATAAAAGAAAATGAAATGCATGATAAGGATGATGATCGAAAAGCCTGGTGACATTCCAGACAGGATAGGTGTATTACCGAATAAGTATTGGTCCCACTGTGTATTGGCAAAGAGCAAAATCTTGCCAAGGGACAGCTCCAGCAACTCTGCAATTTCCGTTACAAACTTCCCGCCAAGTAACGCAGCTATTCCAAACCCAATTGCAAAGGCACTATTTTTAAATACGACAGATACTGCATATGTAAAGGTTGAAATCAGCATCAATTCCAAAAACGTAATTCCATACGTTAACAATAACTTTTGAAACATAAGCCCATAGCCCGCTCCAAAACCGTAAACGATTCCTCCAATAAGCCAGGAAAAGATAAATGTAGTGGTTAATAAATATATACCATACAATTGAATCGTAAGCCATTTGGCAAATAAGACCATTGACCTTGTTCTCGGACGGATCAATAACAGTTTAATTGTAGCTGTTTGAAATTCATTAGCCAGTATACTCCCCGCCAAACCAATCGCTAGAAATATCGTGATGATTAGGAAGTTGGATAGCACAGACATAAAGTCAATCACATTTCCGTCTGTTCCTTTAATCAGTTTTGTAAAAATGAATGGTAATAAACAAATCAACAAAGGCATCACCAGAAAGGAGTATTTGACCATTTTGTTATTTGTCATTTTATAGTGTTCGTTATAAAGTAATGACCTCATGATATTCCGACCTCCCTCGTTGAAATCGTCTGTAAAAAGGTATCTTCCAACTGATTTTGGTCATAAGCAAGCTGATATACTTTCACTTTATTCAGAACCAGCAATTCATTAAGCAGCGGGATATCCTTTTTTTCAGCTGATAAGCGAATAAGGTTTCCCTTATATGAAATAACCTCATAATTTGCATCTAATACAGACAAAGCATGTTGGACATCATCCACTTCAATAATAAGTACATGATTTTCCATTTTTACATTTGTAATCTCCAATAATTCACCCGCTTTTATGATGCCAATTCGATCACAAAGCATTTCTACCTCAGATAAAAGATGAGTGGAAATGAGAATCGATATATTCTCTTCTTTGGCCAAATAAAGAAGATGATTACGTAAATCACGCATACCTTCTGGGTCCAATCCGTTTGTCGGCTCATCCAAAATCAAAATCTTCGGGTTGTGCAAAATGGCCTGGGCGACTCCTAATCTTTGTTTCATTCCTAACGAATATGTATGTACCTTGTCATCAATTTTTTCTGTCAGATTTACTAATTCAACAACTTCTTCTATTCTATCAGATGAGATATTCGAATATAAATTAGCGTATAATTCTAAATTTTGCCACCCCGTTAAATAATCGTAGAAGGCTGGATTTTCAATAATAGCTCCTACATGTTGGATAGCGTCAACAAAAGACGTTCCTACCTCGTGATTCATGATTCTAATCTGACCGGCATTTTTCTTCATAAGTCCGCAAATCACTCGAATCAAGGTCGTTTTTCCAGCCCCATTAGGTCCGATTAAGCCGAAAATTTCGCCTTCTTCTATTTCAAAACTGATATTTTTAAGAATATCAGAACCAGCTATTTCTTTGCTGATTGATTTGACTTCTAAAACTGTATTTCTCATTCTCCCTGCCTTACCTCCCTAATCCAATCTACTTATCTATTTTACACTACTTACAACCGCTTACCTATATACCGTAAACGTGTTTTCCAAAACAAATAGAAAAAGGGACAATTTTCTCCAACAAAGGTTAGAGAATAAATGCCCGCTTCTGTTTCCCCATTAATATCAATCGGTGAAGAGCTCTGGTCATTACGACATACAATAGTTTAATATCGATCTCATGGTTATCCGAGTATACTTCATTATATGTGACAGCAAATACAGCATCAAACTCCAGTCCCTTCGCTAAGTACGACGGTACAATTACTATTTTATCCTTTGGAATAGATGTTGTTTCTTCAAGTAAATAGAGGTCAAGCTCAGTATGCTGTTGAAGAATGGAATTTACAATCGCTGCATCTTCCTCAGTTTTTGTAATAATCGCGAAAGTATTGAATTTCTCTTCCTTTAACTGCCTTACTTGACTAGAAATCTGCTCAGACCATTCCTCATCTGATGTGATTTCTAAAAATACAGGTGGTTTGCCATGTCGAATGATTGGTTCAACCTCCGGAAATGAAGTGGAGAGCCGTTTTAATAATTGATTGGCTTCATTCATAATCTCGACGGTTGTTCGGTAACTCTTTTTCAGCTCTCTATAAATGGCTCTTGGAAAAATGGATTGTCTTACATCCTGCCAGTCGGTTATTCCCCGGTAAGAATGGATGCCCTGCGCCAAATCACCGACAAGGGTAAACATATCTGTTTCCAAAGCTGTTTTAAGCCCTTGAAGCTGCATAAAGCTATAATCCTGCGCCTCATCAATCACTACATTCTTTGCCTTTTTCTCCGGCTTAACTCCATAAATTTTTGCATATAAATACAGAATAGGGCCTAAGTCCTCAAGCTCATACTTTTTCTTAGAAAAGATATTCTCACTGCTTTCGCAAAGTTCTAACGCCTCTTTTTTACTGAGTTTATGATCTGAGTATTGAACCAGTCTGTCCGGGTTGCTGTATAATTCTTTATAAAGTGTCCATATATCTCTCTTATCAAAATAGCTCATATAATCCTGGACGGCTTTTTTGATTTCCATTTTCAGATCATTGACCCTCGCCTCTTTTTTATCCAAAGCCAGCGAAATGTATTGCCTCCGCTTTTTCTCATCACCCTTCCAGTTTAAGGCCCTGTCAATTCTGACCTCATAATGCTGAGCTACTTTTTTCAGCATTTTATCTTTATTCAAACGTACTTGATTTTGAAGGACTTTTTTTAGTTTCTCGATTCGTTTATAAAGCGGCAAATAGGTATACTCATTGTATAAAAGATGATTAAACTGTTTTGCTGTATACAATTTAAACTTATCAACCCGAAAGTCTTCATGCACCATTAATCCGGTTTTTATTTCTTCTACATAATGGTCAAGCACCCCTTGAAATAGAGAGGAACCTTTGATGCTTGAGATGTGAACGAATTGTTGATCCTTGAGGATATCACGTAGCTTAGTATCCTCTGTCAATTTAATTTTCTTCCCCAGCACCTCTTCTACATATCCCTGGAAGGTCATTTGCCTTACTTTCTCAACACCGAGTTCTGGGAGAGCCTCTGATATATAATCAAGGAATAAAAAGCTTGGTGCTAAAATTAATAATTGTTCAGGCTGGAATACATCCTTATAGTGATACAAAAAATATGAAATACGGTGCAAAGCAATCGTTGTCTTCCCACTTCCTGCAGCTCCCTGCACAATAATAGGTTTATTTAAATCCGCTCGTATGATTTGATTCTGCTCCTCCTGAATCGTTGCAACAATCTCTGTTAATCGATTGGCAGAACTGCCGGCAAGAGACTCCTGCAATAATTCATCCACCGTCGTGACATCGATATCCCGTATGTCGAGCAGCTCTCCATCTTCAATGATGAATTGCCTTTTCAGACTAATCGTACCGTCATAAGTTTCACCTTCTGACGTGTAACTCACTTCTCCCAACCGGCCTTCATAGTATAAATTAGCAATAGGTGAACGCCAATCAATAATCAATTGCTCCTGATTGTCACGCTGGAATAAGGATGTCTTTCCAAAATAAAGCTTCTCCATTCCGCCACCCTCACGAGAAGTGAAATCAACCCGCGCAAAATACGGTTTAGGTATCGCCTTAATTAGACTTTCCAGTTCGGACCTTGAGAGCTGATAGAAGCTTGCACTAGTTAAAAGCTGCGAATACCCCGCACTCTCTACCCAGTCTTCATCTTTAAAGATGTCCTTCATCTTTTCCATAAATTGTTCTTTGTTTGTTTCAGCTGTATCAATGACAACCTGCATGTATTTTTTTATAAATTCGAGCCGTAGTTTCTCCTCGTCAATCTCCTGATTTACACCACTTATCACTCTTTCACCAATCCTTTCTTTATATATTTTAAGAATTCTGTTTGAAAGACTAAACAAATCACCATACTGCTTATTGGAGGTGGAAACATGTACAGAAATCAAATTGCTTTGGTCTTTTCTGATTTTGGGTTAGATCATCTTTATTTAAAATTCGAAGTGCCGCTTGAAGTTCATGGAATATTGAATGACCCGGAGACATGTGAAATAATGGAACAATTTTTGTCCGTGTATGACTTTAATTCACAGGAACCTCTCTTATTTGATGAATTTTTCACTCATTTTAAGATATTTAAACGAATAATTAAATTCACTAGGGATTTACCGATCCATTATATTGATTTATATAAACCGAGCAGTGAAATCTCTTACTAAATTGATTTTGGGATCTTCCAAGTAACGTTATATTCATACTCCCGATACGACAAAATAACCAGACAATCGTTTCATGATTGCCTGGTATTCTTCTTAACGTTATTCACAATAAGTATGGCCCAAATAAACAGGTCATAACTAATAAATTATAGCCTATGTAGTAAAATAATCCAGCAAATAAACCTGTATCTTCCTTCATCACCCAGCGATAGATCATATACGTAACAATACTGATGATTAAAGGCCAAATAATCAAGCTGCCATCGAAGTTTAAATATGATGGAGCCGCAAAGAATGACCTTTCTGATAAGACCTCATTCAGCATGTAGATCATAGTACCGATATAGAGCAGAATTCCCACCGGCTCTACCCAACTGCGTTCATTCCTTTCGAAAATATCACTCTTGATAAACGACAGGATTCCGTAAAAGACCAATGGCGGAACAACCCATACCAGTCCGAGCACTAGCATAAAAAAGCCGCTGAATATGCCAGAAATAGAATAATATAGAGCGGAGGTATAATCTTCTTTGGTTATTTTTTGTGAAGTTTCGATATATCGATCATCATCCGTTGTGCCGTTCAACACATATTCCTTCCCATCAAACGTTTGCCAAGTTATATAATTCTGATCAAGCCATTGAGGTCTGGCTGGAGTGTCTTCCGTATTACTTCTCCTCTCAGCTACCCAGGCTCCTTTTTGCTGCGTAGCATAGTAAACATTATATCCAGAACGCTTTGCAACTCGATCTCCCTCAGCAACAAATAAGATTACCGGCTTATTATCCTGGAAGGAAATTTGCAAATAGCGAGGATTCTCTAACTCACTCCCATTCTTCTCATCATAAAAAGTATACTTCTCATTTTTTTCTACTTTTGAAGTAGCTAAATCAAAGCTCAATTCCAACGCTTGATAGGCTCTTTGTCCCTGTGCCATCATATATTTTTCGATAATAGCCGTAGCTTTTTTGTCTCCGGCATCATAGATGATATTCTCAATTGTTTCCCCACCAGTTGCTGAATGCTCGAGCAGCTTTTTAAATTTTCCATTATATAATGAATAAAAATGAACCTCGGAATCAGATATTTGAAGTCCTACTAAAAAGGACTTTCCATTTTTAGCCTGCAGTGCTGTGTAAATAGGTTGATCAAATGTATGTAAAAGCTTTGTTTGACCTGTACCTGCATTATATTCTTTTAGTTCATTCTGATTCCAAAAGAGAACTCCAGCTTGGATAGGTGTAAAAGAGCTAATGTCTTGGTCGATAGCCTGATTCGTTCCCTCTTGGTTGATGGTTAACTTATCATCGTCCATATAAACCAGCTGACCATCGGACGCCCAAATTGGTTCTGCCGGTGCCACTTCGGCTTGGATGGATTCTTCTTTTAACAGGTTAAAATTTTGATCGAATACTTTGTGAGAAACGTCTGTCTCATCCGGCATAAAAATGTGTAACTCATCATCTTTTTGATAACTGTAATACTCCATTGGATATTTTGATGATGCTTTCAAATTGCTTGATCTTCCCCACCCATCATCAGGCAGAGTTGTTTCCAGTCTTACATTATACACATAATAAAGCAGCAACATGATAAAACCTGTAATAATTGGTATAATTATGGCCTTCTTACTCAAATGAATCCCCCTTAATCTCTAGATCTTTATACTCATTTAAATAATATCACTATATTAGTTTGATTTGATAGAATTTTCTATAAATTACAATTGTTTAAATTTTAATTTATAGAAATCTTGTTAAATCTCCGTAAAATATGTTAACCTATTACTTAAATTAGTTTACTTATTTTCGATTGAGGTGACTGTCTATGGCTCATGATAAAACGAAAAAGCTAGTTCTCACAGCAATGTGTGCATCCATCATCTGTCTGTTAGCCCAAATCACCATTCCTTTGCCTCTCATTCCTATTACAGGACAAACATTAGCCGTTGGGATTGTGGCAACCATCTTGGGATCCAGACATAGCACGATTACAGTATTAGTCTATTTAACACTCGGTCTTATAGGCTTACCTGTATTCTCTCAATTCACTGGCGGATTGGGCATTTTATTTGGACCAACGGGCGGTTACTTAATCGGATTCATTCCAACAGCTTTTCTGATTGGGCTATGGTTAGAAAAAACATCCTATACATACAGTCAAGCTTTTCTCGCAAACCTAATCGGTATGTGTATCACCTTAGCCATTGGATGCATTTGGTTAAAAGGATTTGCGGCGCTATCCTGGCAGGAAGCATTAGTAACAGGTATTTATCCATTTTTACCAGTCGGCATTATTAAAGCTATCCTTGCCGCATGGTTCGGCATCACTATAAGGCAGCGCTTGAACTCTGCTAAACTATTACCAGCTCAAACCAAAAGATACTCCACCTAATTCATAGGGAGGAGTATCTTTTGGTATATTGGGAGGGTGTTATTCACTATAAGACGGTTAAAGTATGTTTTTATCAGCTTCTCTATTACTGACTATATTTCTACTTGTTAACTTAAAAATAACTAGATACTCCATAAAGAATATGAACAAAACTATATAATTTGTACTGTAAACCAAATAAAAGGCACCCTATTTGAGTGCCATCTATAATATCTATATTATTTAATTTTGATAGTAACCAACGCTTTATTCATTTCTGCATGTACAAAAAATACAAACAATAGTATTCTTTCACCTAAACCATTCACGTTCCTAGTGAATCTTTTAGAAAAGCTTCTATATACTCCACGTTCGTTATCTTTTTATTACATTCTCTGCTATCGACACATATAAGATTACCTATAGACTTGTAATAATCTGGGTTGTTCATTTTTTTCGCTTTTGTTACAGTGGAAAAATAGGCAACCTCCCCAATATTATTACAAAAGGAACAAATATTTTTCGTGCTGGTCGGTGCAAGCTGACATACGATACCGACCATTTTCTCCTCCATTTCATAAATTATAAATTTTTTATTGGATCTTAGGTCGTTCCAGCTTAAATAGGTCAACTCGTTGTGGTCTATATTTGATAAATCAGGCAGCTTTAATTTTTTCTGTTTCGGGAATAATTTTTTTAACTGGCTCTCTGTAATTTGTGGAAAAGTAAGCACACAGTCCTCAAGACGCTGTACGTACGCTTCATACTCTCTATCTGTTTTCAGCATAGATAAATCAAGCATTTCCAATATTCCTGTTCTTTTATCTGGAAATAGGTCCAGAATTTTTACATTTGCTAAGGAAACGACAGCGTCCAAAATATTTTGAGGTATATTCTTTTTCTTACTATCCTTTATTAAGGCAATCTGTTCTTTTATAAAATTTAATTGTTCATTTTTAATAAATTTTTCATTCATCACATAAATCTCCAATCTGGACGATTTTCTTTATTCCCTTATATTAAACTATAAAGCCATTTTATAATATGAATAAAATGACTTAAAATAGATGGCTCGTTCATTTCATCTTTTAAAAAATGTCACGTTATCACCATTTCCTCTATCTTCCTTTCGTTTTTTCTGAAATACAAATTATATTTAAAGTCACACAATGGATTATCCATCAACCAATATATGTAAAGGATTAAATGGGACTTTGTAGAATTATATATTGAGCAATAATTTATATGAAATTAGGTGAAGAGATTTTGAAAAGCAGCATATGGGATAAAGATGTAGGTTACAAACCACTACCGGTCACTGATTCAATTATTGAAATGGCCGAAAAAAAGCTGGGTGTTAAACTTCCAGAATCCTACATAAAATTATTAAAAGATCAAAACGGCGGGAGTATCATCTACAATGCTCATCCCGCTCCCAAGCATGAAGTATTTGACGATTTATTCATAGAAGTAGAATACCTCGATGGAATTGGCAAAAATGGAGGAATACTAGATAGTGAAGAATTAATAGAAGAATGGGAAATGCCTAAAGGCCTTGTTTTGTTTAATGGTGATGGTCATTACTGGCTGGCCTTTGATTATCGGCATACTTCTTCAAATCCGCCAATTGTGTACGTAGATAATAATGAGGAGGTTTCACTAGTAATACAAATCGCTGAAAACTTTGATAAATTTCTAGAAAACTTATATGTTGCGGAAATAGAATTACCCGATGACGAAGACTACTCTATTGTTACATATAGTAAAGAAGACTTTGAATTGTTAATCGAACAAGATGATACTGATACACTCTCTGAAATTATTCAATTTGATACTATTGATGATGAAGCAGATTTAGATTGGTATGGCATAAAGTTATTACAATTGAGCGAACATCCTGATGATGATTTAAGGATCTCTATAGCTAATAAAATTTGGAATAATTATACTTATGATTTTAGCGATGATATCTTGGAAAAATTCATTGAGTTATTTAAAAATGATACAGATTCTGATGTGAGAAGCTATGCTGATATGATTATAGAAAAAATAAATTACTCTATAGAAGATTTAAAGATGGAAATGATCAGAGAAAATACGGATTATGGGTATAATGTCGTATCCAGCTTTATGTATAAAGAGAATAGCTACCATGTTATACAGAAAGATAATATATGGGTATTGGAAAGTCATACTGGTTCAGATCAGTCATTTGATTCAATAGATCAATTCTTTAAAGAGGCAACATTAGAGGGCATCCATCTTACCGATGCTTGGGTAGAAGTTAAGAAAATATAAGTTTTTTTGAGAAAAGAAAAAATTACAGTGTACTAATTAGAGCACTCTAACCTATGAAAAAGATCCTGATCTCCAAAGTTGATCAGGGTCTGATTATTTTGGATATTTCCCTTCACTTATTTAGACGATAAAACATATCCGTCGAACATCCTTTATCAAATCTTCATCAATTCTTTTTCTACCATTTTGTAATTCTTATAATTTTCAAAGTGCCAATCTCAATAACAACTATTATTTTCTTTTGGCATCCATTAGTAAACTAACCTCTCACCCTATTTAAGTCGAATGGGCATTGTTCGTTAAATTATTCTTAAATACCAGTTGTAATAATACATTTTTCTAAAATAAACTCTCGTTTCACTCTCTATGCTAATGTCATTTATTAAATATGGTCAATTCAGTCCTTCTACTGATTGCGAAATTAATAAATATTTCCAAATATTATTGTATAATTTGTTCTAAATACTGTAAAATTTAATTGTCTGAATATTTAATGGTTTTTATTAAAGAGATTAGTTATTTTGCGCGGACACTACTCAAAGGGGGATTTTTAGATGGGTTGGGATTACGAGTATGATGTAGTAGTAGTCGGTTCTGGAGCAACAGGTTTTTCTGCTGCCATTACTGCAAAAAAAGAGGGGTTAAGTACACTGCTAATCGAAAAGGAAAAGCATTTTGGAGGAGCTTCTGCTTTATCAGGCGGCGGAGTATGGGTTCCGAATAACAGATATTTAGTTGAGGCTGGTGTAGCCGATAGCTTTGAAGAGGCTAAATTATATTTAGATTCAACTGTTGGTGATTTAGTAAGTGATACAATTAAAGAAACGTATTTGAAAAAAGGGATCGAAATGCTGGATTATATGCATAATTTGAGCCCACATATGAGATTCACCTATGCAAATAATTACTCTGACTATTACCCGACACATCCGGGTGGAAAAGGAATTGGCCGGTCAATCGAACCTAAAGTGATTGATTTAAATAAATTAGAAGATTGGAAGAGTAAGCTTCTCCCTCCTGCTATGGATACAAAAGGTTTCGTTATGACAGGACAGGATTTCGTTAAAGTGAATATGATCACCAGGTCCTGGGCAGGAAAAAGAGCTTCCTTAACACTTGGATGGCGATTAATTAAGCATAAATTATTCAAGAAAGATTATGCTGCATTAGGAAGAGCTTTAATAGCTCGATTGGCTCTAACTTACAAAGATTTAAACGGTGAAATGTGGCTTGATTCACCATTTGTTGATTTTATTTATGAGAACGATAAAGTAACGGGCCTAATCGTAAACAAAAACGGTAAACAAGTAACAATCAAAATCAATAAAGGCTTAATTTTTGGATCAGGTGGATTTTCCAGGGATCAAGAAAAGAGAGATAAATATCTTCCAAGTCCACAAGATGTGAATTGGACAAGTTCACCAAAAGGTCAAACTGGTGATATTATTGAACCGTTCGCAAAATTAAATGCGAAGTTTGGCTTAATGGACAGAGTTTGGGGTGCACCTACTGTCATTAATCATTTGGGTATGCCATTTTTCTTAGTAGCGGATAGAGGCTTACCGAACATGATTATCGTTGATCAAGACGGAAATCGTTATATTAATGAACCGACTCCATATCATGAATTCGTTGATAAAATGTATGAGCATAATGAAAAAACAGATGGGAAAGCCATCACTTCCTGGATTATTTTAGATGCAAGGGCTAAGAAAAGATATATATTTACTGGCCTATTCCCTGGGCAAGATTTCCCTCAAGCATACTATGACAATGGTGTTGTTTTGAAAGGAAATACAGTCGAGGAATTAGAAAACAAATTAAATATACCACAAGGAAATTTAGTTAAAACAATGAACAGATTCAATGAATTTGCCCGGAATGGTAAGGATTTAGATTTCCATAGAGGTGAAACGCCGCATGATCGATATTACGGAGATCCTTCTCTGCCAAATCCTAATTTACTTGAAATTAATGAGGCCCCCTACTATGCAATGAAAGTCTACCCAGGGGATATCGGCACTAAAGGCGGGGTAGTTACAGACGAATTAGCAAGGGTTGTCAAAGAAGACGGGACTGTATTTGATAATGTATACGCTTGTGGTAACTGCTCATCATCCATTATGGGTCATTCTTATCCTGGACCAGGAGCAACATTGGGACCAGGTATGACCTTTGGTTACGTAGCTTCCATGCATTGTAAGGATAAAAAATAAGAGACTTTTTGAACCCAGACAAAAGCATTTGAACAATTAAAGTTCTAGTTCTTATGCTTTTGTTATTTATATGATAGTCACTTATATAACAACTATCTATCTGCTTTAATTAATTATTCTTCAAAAAATGGAACTATTAACCTTCCATTCAAATACTCAATTAGCGGAAGTGTTTCATTTCAATATTCTCACCAATCCCAATAATAAAACATAATTCTGAATCATAACAGTATACAGTGTTCCAAGTTAGCTTTTATAGTTTGAAAAAATATAGGAGTATTACCGACATTAATATCACGGTAATTCCCCTCTTTTAATAGACTGCTTAAATCCTTCTAACTTTACTATTAGCAACTTTTAGTTCCAATTTAAATTCTTTCTTTTAGTAAATGAAATATACAGCAGATCAAACAATTATTCCTGAAATAATTAAAGTTTACACATCATAACACTAGACATTATCAGAATATTCAAATAAAATCAAACATATAAAATGAAAGATTATTTAACAGACTAAAATTATATTTTTTAACACTATTAACTCTTAAAGAGGTGATTAAAATGCCAACTAAACACGCTGAAAAATTTAGTACAGAGCAGGATAAAATCATTAAAAAAGAGAGCAAAAAGTATCCTATACTTAAAATGAATTATTTTGAGTATTTAGTAGAAATAGCAGTGGAAAAAGTATTAATTAAGGAAAATAAACATACTCTTTCTGCCAAAGATATAAAAGAATTAATAGTAAATCGGTATTCTTTTGATATCGATGAACTTACTCTTTATACACAAGAAATTTTAAAAGATACACCAAATATTACTAATGGAAACTTAAAAATTCTAATGTTACAGAAGGTAGCTAGCAATAAAAGATATAAAAGAATGGCAAAAATAGCTCAAACAATGATTAATGAAAAGTGGTGGTTAGAAAATGATTAACTTCTTTGGTAAATTTTTTAGTTGGATAAAGGACAATGAATTAATAAAACAAATTATTAAAAAAGTTTTATGGACTATCATAGATATAATTATTGATAAGTTTCGTCCCGATAACGGTAAAGATAATAACGAACCTGATGGAGGACCTAAGCCAAAACCAATATGAAATTTGCTTGGTTTATAGAGACAAAAACAGGATTATCCTCAAAGCAGTGTAGATTGAATTTGGTGACGGCCCCTTCTTTCATATTTTTCTATTAGTATATAAAAAGAGTACAAAAATCTTTGTCGAAAAAACAAAGTTACCAACATATACTCTAGTGAAGGGACGAGGTTTTTATAGATGCATTTTTACCATCTGAACAATTTGAACTTACACTTTCTGAAATTCAAATTTATCAAAGAAACACACCACCCAAACCTTCATCCCCTTATGAATTGCTTTTTTTCTGACATCTGAATTGATTCAAGTATAACATTAATGAAAGTAATTATTAGGATACTTTCGCCAGATGCTTTTCTTTATAAGACAACCCTTTCCCTAATAGATAAGCACCAATCATTTGCATAAATGCTTTCACGATAATCTGACCAATAATCGCAGCTGGTACAGCTGACCAAGGAATATATCCAGCGCCTAATGGACTCAGTCCTACAATGACGAACACAACTGAATCTAACAAACCACCAACCATTCCACTATAAAAGACACGCCAAGCCATCGGCAGTTTTAAACGTGTATAAATTTCTGTATCAGATGTTTCTGCTATCAAAAATGATAATGCAGAGGCTGCGACGATAATTAGAGTATCTCCTAATAAATAAGATGCAGTAGCTGATAATACTAGAGCTAAGAAAATAAAACCATATGTCCTCTTACGACCAAGTTTATTCTGGACCAAATCACGGAAGATAAATGTTGCACCAATTAAGAATGAGCCCAATGGAACTATGAATATCCAAAATTCTAATGGCGCAAAGCGGGCTGTCAGTACATTTGCCGTTACAATTGATGCTAAATAAAATAGAATGCGTATCATTTTGATCCTCCTATATGCTGTTTGGTATATAAATATGTGTGCATTCCTTGTAGACGCAGCTTACAAGCGGGACACTCGCCACAGCCGTCCGCTTTAATACCTTGATAACACGTTAAGGTCTTTTCTTTTACAAAATCAAATGCACCTAATTCATCTGCCAAGGCCCACGTTTCTGCTTTGTTCAACCACATTAAAGGTGTATGTATAACAAAGGCTTCTTCCATTGATAAATTGATTGTGACGTTTAACGATTTTATAAAAATATCTCGACAATCTGGATATCCGCTAAAATCAGTCTCACAAACACCTGTAATAATATGCTTTGCACCAATTTGTCTTGCTAATACACCTGCAAACGATAAAAATAATAAATTGCGGCCCGGTACAAATGTTGATGGCAACTCACCTTCCACACCATCCTTCACATCAATATCAGCGCGTGTTAATGCATTTGGAGCAAGTTGATTTAGTAATGACATATCTAAAATGTGATGATGGACGTTTAATTCATTAGCGATTTGCTTTGCACATTCAATTTCTAATGCATGACGTTGTCCATAATTAAATGTCACAACCTCTACCTCTCCAAATTTTTTTATTGCCCAGAACAAGCATGTCGTACTATCCTGTCCGCCACTAAACACGACTAATGCTTTTTCTTGCTTCATTGATCATTCTCCATTCAAATGAAAAACAGCACTAAGATAGATGCGCTGTTCATCATAGTTTTTTATAGAGGGTTGCTAACAACCTCTCCCTTGGCTATAAGGATTTTATTGATATTTTCATAACCTGCAGTTAGCGATTATCAATTTTTTCTGGATATAAATCGTGATTCATTAAACGATAATTTGCTATTTCTTCAAACTTCGTACCTGGACGGCCATAGTTACACCAAGGGTCGATTGAAATACCCCCACGTGGAGTAAATTTACCCCACACCTCGATATAACGTGGATCTAGCAGTTTAATTAAGTCATTCATAATGATATTGACACAGTCTTCGTGGAAATCTCCATGGTTACGGAAACTAAATAAATATAATTTTAGTGACTTACTTTCTACAATTTTTTTATCCGGAATATACGAAATATACATGGTCGCGAAATCCGGTTGCTGCGTAATTGGACAGAGACTTGTAAACTCAGGGCAATTAAACTTAACAAAATAATCCCGGTCTGAATGTAAATTATCTACAGACTCTAATACTTCAGGTGCATAATTAAATGCATACTTCACATTTTGATTTCCTAATAACGTTAAATCCTCTAATCCTTCTGTTTGATGCCGACCAGACATAAATAACCCTCCTTGAATTAGATATCTAATCATTCCAAGGAGGGGCATGCTCTTTTTCTATAAAAATAACTACTTAGAAAGTCAAAAAAGCCACGTCCAATATATGGACATGGCGAGAATGACATGTATCCATAGTTTTTTATAGAGGGTATCCGCTATGAACCTCTCCTGAAAATCTTCAGATATTATTTTAATTATCTCTTATCATACCACACCCATTAATGGATATAAAAGGAAAAATAAAAAAGATAACTGATTGTAATATACTCAATAAAAAATCTCATACTAGTCTCCGCTATAAAGTTATTTACAATCCTTCTCCATAAAATGCTCATCTGACTAGCCCTACTGATTGATGGGATTAATCCGTTTTTTAATTTACGCTGCCATCTATTCTGTTTAAAAACAATGTCCTACTTAAACAACACCACAGAGGGATGGACCATTTATTTTATTCCGCTTGTTGAATCGTTCCTTTTAATACTTTAGGAAGATTAATATTACCATCCAAATATTTTCTTAAGGAAAACATTTTTGGTTCACTATTCTCCCCTACACCAACGATAAGACTTAATTCCTTTGGCAAATAAACAACTGTATGCAAAGTTCCAAAGTACTCTTTATAATAGTTAAAAAATAAAGGAGAATTGCCGTCATTAAAATGACGATACGCTGTTAAAGGAGAAAGTTCCTCTGTTAATAGACTGCTTACATACTCTTTACGTTTTATGGATCCTTGTATCTCTTTCTTATTGTTGTCTTGCAATATTTTTGATTGAAAATGATTTGTACATATTAACGGAGGGCTGTAATTAAAAATCTGTTTCTGAGGAGAGGCTTCTACTATTACACCTTTTCCGCTCGGATCAGTAATAGAATAATTGTAGCAATATCCATGGGGAAGTATTGAAATGAGGTCGATTGCTTCTTCTATATCAACACACTGTTCCAATAGTATTCTTACAATTGTCGTCGCAAGAAAACCTGCTGATTTATGTTCACTATTTACAAAATGTAATCCAACTACAAGCCCTTTTTCATTCATCCCATCAAGTCTGCCAATTACCTGCTGGCTAAATCCTACACTGGCATAGCCATTACTTGGTTTTGAGAAACCAAGTCTAGCATCATAAAGCTCAGGACTAAAATCATAGTTTCGCACATAATAGTCATCCTTTATGAATGCCGTACAACCCATTGATGGAAAAGTCACATCATAGCCGCTATAAAGTCTAATGATGGTGTCTAACTCCATATCCAGTCCTTCCGCTAAGCCTCTAAGTTCCTCTAAAAGTTTCGGCGACAGATCCTTTAATATCTCTTTTGCTTTCTTCGTATTTGAAGGAGTGCTCAAATCCTCAAGTAAACGCAGTTGATTTGAAATCAGTGTCGACTTAATTTCATCACTTTGCTTTAGCCCATATTCAAAAGGGCTTCCCTTTAACTCTACTAGTCTGATTATCAACTCTTCCATTCGTAATTCTCCCCTTCTTTGCTTGTCTCGATTGTAGTCCTCGTTACAAATCCAAATCATCTCATTTAACTATCACGTTCTCTCGAATCATTTCTAACTTTCTGGGATTCTTCACCATTCTATTCTGGATATTGTCTCACTAAAAAATAAGTAATATAGAAATCACCGTTCAATCTTTTTCTTGCCTATCTCTCATACTCACAATGTTCCAGAAGCACTTACTATAGCTGGATACCTTTGATTATACAGTTTATCTATATCCAAATAAAGGAAGTGTCATTTCACTATTTGTTATCCTATAAACCAGACTGGTATACAAGTTCTTGTATCGCTAATACTGGATATGTTACTATTTTATATACTTATATAAGATAAATCGCTTATCGGAGGAAACATATATGATTATCGATCAATTATCAAATGCTCCATTATATAATGGAGTGCATCCAAGATTAAAGAAAGCCTTTGCTTTTTTAATAGAAAATGATTTGCAGGCTTTGCCGGTAGGAAAGTATGAAATTGAAAATGACAAGGTCTTCGTAATGATTCAAGAATATGATACAAAGCTTATTGAAGACTGTCGCATGGAAGCTCATTATTCATATACAGATATCCAATACGTCATTAAAGGCGAGGAAAGAATGGTTTATACAAATAAGGAAGATACAGAAGTCGTAGAGGAACAAAAAGAAAATGATGTAATGTTCTTAAATGGCGACGGTAACCATCTTATCGTGAAAGAGGGATGTTTTGCGGTGTTTATGCCCCAAGACGCTCATATGCCAGGTGTTTGTGTGCAACAACCACAAGCTGTAAAAAAAGCAGTAGTAAAAGTATTGTGCGATTAATGTAAGAGGCAAAATCATTGAGTTGATTTTGCCTCTTTTTTTGAGCTAGCTTGTATCCTTATGGCCTTTTTTTATTCAATAATTCTTTAAGTTGATCTTACATCAGTAGGATGATTGTTTAAACGGTTTTTTGGGGAAAACGTTTGGAGTTTAACAAACGATAATCCCTCTTGAAATGTTAAAAATCCCTTTTCTACTAGACGAAAAGAGATTTGGATTTTGGTTAAAAGATCTTTTTGAATGTGGTTGAAGCATGATCGGTCAAAATGTGTGCAGTAGATGAAAGCATATTCCCGACAATAAAGGATAAGATAGACAATTTATGTTCAATGACAATCTCCTCTAATTGGTCTATATATGCAGTATATGGCACACCTGTCAGGATACTCATTGCACCCGCTCCTAACATAATCCAGGCCGTTACATAAAGATACCGAATGATATCTCCAATCACATACCCATGTGTCCAGATGGAGCGATGCTTCAATTTTTGGTAGGGAATCCACATGAATCGTAAGAATCCCCATCGCCGATACGGATTGCTTTTTATATCCAAATCAGGGTTCATCCAATAGGTGCCGAAGAGATATCCTATTATCACGGATATCCCATGTACATAGTGCTGTGAACTGATCAACACGGCCCCGATTCCAATTGCTAAAAATATTAGATTAATTTTCTTATGCGCTCTCCCGTTTGCCATCCTAATCCTCCGTTTTGTTCTCTTATGGCGGCTCTATTGAACCAGCCATTGTTTTCCATTATAGGGGATAATCAGAGCAGGGAACACATTTTCGCTCAAAACAAACGTTCGCTCTTTCATTCGTCGCTGGAAAAATAAAAAAAGCCAAGAATCTTGGCTTTCATAGAGCTTTTGTTTAGACACGAAACAGCGTTGTAGGATGAATTTTCCCAGATTTAAAAGCTCCCTTACTTTTGTTGAATAAAAGAAATAATATCAATATATAAGGCTGTCATTTCTTCAGGTGTTTTATCTAGACCATTTTGGACCCATTGTTCGATTAATCCTAAAAAAGCAGATGTAATAAACGATAAAAAATAGTCCATAGAACCTATTAACCTTGTGTGAATGCTTTCGTTTTTCTCTAAATTAATACGTACTTTTTCTGCAAAGGCATCTCTAAACCTAATGTGAAAACCTGCTCTGCCATGATTGCTTAAAAATATTTTTAATAATGGAGCATGCATTTTTATGAAGCTGAATAAAGTTGCTGCTAATTGCTCTTGGTCTTTTTCAAATGTATATGTAGATGAATATCCAGATTGTAATTGGTCAATATGTTTTCCTAAATCTCTAAACATTTGTTGTTCAATTTGGTCAAGCAAATCAAATTTATCTAGATAATGTAAATAAAATGTTCCGCGATTTATATGTGCTGTTTTAGCAATATCACCTATCGTAATCGTTTCAAACGGCTTATTCTCTAGTATTTGTAAAAATGACCGTTGAATAAGTTGTTTAGTTTTACGATTTTTTTCTTCATAAATACTCATAAAAAACCCTCTATTCCCAAAAATGAACACACTGTTTACTTTTGTTTATTGCTTCTGCTTACACCTTAATTATAAAATGAATAAATATTACGGAACAATATGTTGTTTACTAAGAAAGGAAGAAAATGATTGAGATTATTTAAAGAAAAATTAGCATGGGCAGCTCCCATTGCAGTTATATTAATAATTGCTCTATTCTCATTAAACTTATTTGCACAGGGAAACCCAAAAGTAAGAAATTTACCGGTTGCACTTATTGTAAATGATCAAGGTGTACATGTGGACGCTGTGGAATCAGCTGTTGAACAAATGAGTAAAGGCACTGACGGCGAAGAACCGATGTTAGCTTTTACAAATGAAAAGGAAGAAAATATTGAAGAAGCGTTTGATGATAAAGAGTATTATGCAGCTTTAATCATTCCTGAAGGGTATAATGATTCCTTACAGAATGCGATATCAAACAACTCTCCAGCAACTTTACAGGTATATATTAACCAAGGTTATAACATAACAGGTGCAAATTATGCGAAGACTGCTTTAACAGCTTTAATTACTCAATTAAACAACCAATATTCTTCAAATTTTGTTGCTCAAATGGACGGCCAACAAATAGAGGCTAACAAGGCATCTGTGCTTGTGAATCCGATTGTTTCTGAAGAAAAAGTATTCAATGCCGTTACAGCCTCAACGGCAAACGGAAGTGCTCCAACCTTAATGGCAGTGCCTGCCTGGGTAGGTGCCTTAATCGGTGGCTTCATTGTATTCTTAGCTTCATCAAACATTTTAAAAAAAGAATTGTTAACACGTAAACAGGCCTTACACCTAATGGGAGGTCAAGCATTATTCGGCATAATTATTGCCCTATTCTCTGGTTTTACCGTTGCAACGCTTGGTTTAATCGCTGGTATTAATATGCCTAGCTACTTCTTGGTTGGTTCATTCGTATCATTTGCAGCCTTCTGTTTCTTCTTATTAGTTTCTGGGGTAACTGCCTGGATTGGTAAACCGGCCATTACATTATTCATGGTTGTCATGTTATTGGGAATGGGAGTTTTAATGACACCACAAGAAATGCTACCTGATTTCTTTGTAAACTTCATTCGCCCTTGGGTTCCTATCCGCTTTGCATCTGAAGGATTACGTGAAATTTTCTATTTCGGCAGCGGCTTCTACACTGGCCAGTCATTTAACATTATTTTAGGAATTGGTATTGCAGGGTTAATGATGTACGTATCGTCTGTATTTAAACCTGTGCGTGCACAAAGAACTGGTACTAAATAAGCGTATTTAGAATGATGTGCTATGACAACATTCTAAATATTTGACTTCAGTCTGTCCAACTAGATCTGCCCTTTTAAGCGTCTTATATAAATAAAGCATGAATAGAGGCAGGGACATCACTAGATTAAAATCAAAGCCGGCAGAATTTTACTCGTCGTAAAATTCTACCGGCTTTTTTGTTCATTCGTAGATTTGTCTCAGCTTTTTATTATAATTCTACAAATTTAAGACCGCATCATATGCTTCGTGTACCGCATCGAGTACTTTCCTAACCTTCACGCTATCACCAACGTTAACAATATTCGTTTTGTTTTTTAAAGAGTGATATAGATGATCGTTAGGCGAAAATCCTGCAGCTACCACTACACTATCACAATCGATCCATTCTTTATTGCCATTTACCTCAATTTCCACAGCCCGATCTTGTACTTCTGTTACTTTTGAAGATGTTTTAAATGTGATATTTGGGTGTTGCAAAAGCTGATTTAACATCATGGCATTTTGTATAAATAACGGTTCAGGTAACATTTTTTCAGCCATTTCGATAATAGTCACCTGCATTCCTTTATTTGCAAGCACCACTGCGGTTTCACAGCCGACTAGCCCGCCGCCAATAACCGATATCTTATTTCCAAGAAGAGCCTGATTTTGCAGAACGTCTGTTGCTGTGTAAACATGGCTCTTATTCAGCCCCTTGATTGCACTTGGCATAATTGGATTGCCCCCGGTAGCATGAACGACCAAATCTGCTTTATAGGTTAAAATCGCCTCTTCCGTTGCCTCTTTACAATACTTTATCGAGATATTTAACCGGTCAAGTTTTGTCCGATAATAATCAAGAATTTTCATTCCGTCCCGCTTAAACGGAGGCATACAGGCATTATGAAAGTTCCCTCCTAGATAGGCTTTTTTCTCCCATATTTCCACATCATGACCTGCTTCTGCAGCAGTTATGGCAGCTTGACAGCCACCAGGACCCGCACCTATCACCAGAACACGCTTCGGTTCATTTGCTGCTTTCAATTCTTTCAATCCCTCATAGCCCGTAAGAGGATTGACGGCGCAGTTTATGCTCTTTCCAGCAGAAACGGTAGCAATACAGCCTTCATTACAATAAATGCAATGTCTGATTTCGTCCGTTCTATTTTCCATCACTTTCTTTGGAAAATTAGGATCTGCCAAAAACTCTCTTCCAACTCCTGCGATATCAATCCAACCATTTCGAAGTGCTGCTTCAGCCTTTTCAATGTCACCTAAGCGCCCATTTGAAAGAACTGGCAAAGACGTGACAGCTTTGATTTTAGCAGATGAAATCATTTGCGGAACCATATCCTGCTGGTAAATAGGCGGCATTGCCATGTACCAATTATCATGACAGCCAGCGTCAACATGTAATGCATGGACACCCTTGCTTTCTAATAGTTTGGCAATCTCTATTCCTTCTTCAATTCCCCTGTACCCTTCTTCCACTGGCAAGAAATGATCCGGGGTGAATTTAACAAGGAGGGGAAAATCACTTCCAAGGTCTTCCTTGATGACATCGATTATTTCTATTAAAAATCTCATCCGGTTTTCAAAGCTTCCGCCATACTCATCCTTTCGGATATTCCATCGTTTGGTCATGAATTTATCTGTCAGATACCCGCCATAAGCATGGATTTCAATGGCGTCTGCTCCTGCTCTCTTCGCTAATTTCACTGTTCGGGAAATTTCAGCTTGTATAAACTTAATTTCATCAATCATCAATTCCTCAAAGGTTATTTTAGCACCGGGATATAATGGTGTAGCTGAGGCAGATGCAGGCCTTACCCTGCCCTCTCCTATCCCTCCCAATCCAATTCCGGGCACTACTTGAAGGCAGATTTTACAATCAAATTCATGGGCCCTGTCTACTAGCTCTTTAAAGCCTACAAAGCTTTCTTCTGTCAATGTGGATGCAGGGGTATGGCCATCTATAGCTTCTGTTGCAATAACGGTTGTCATCACCATCGATGCTCCGCCCTTCGCTCTGGCAACATAGTAATCTACTGTTCTTGGATCAAAATTCCCGAGTTCTGCTCCCATTGGAACCATAACAAATCTGTTTTTCAGTTCCAAATTTCCGACTTTAATAGGTTCTAATACCATCATTTTGTGGCCACCTCATTGAAAGGGACAAATTCGATTAACCATGCCAGAAGCGTCCCCTTGCTTTCATATATTATTAGATAACTTTATGTGATATATTTCACATAAAGGATGATGACTAGATTGTAAAGATAAACACCATCTGTACAATTATTGTAAATTTTTCCATAAATTTAATCAATGTGATTTAAACGCTTTATTTGAACGTTTTGTTGAAAAAACAGCAGTCATACTCAGCCTGACTGCTGTTTACACAGGTTTTAGAACATATTCTGATATCTTATATTGTTTATTCATTTTTATCTTAACCAGAAAGCAATGCTATATTCCTGCTATAACAGAAGGTGTTGCAATTGTATGCCATAAGTTAGCACTGATAGCGCTTGTTTCGTCATCCTTTTCCCGGCCATCAAAATAGAGAATCTCTTGTTCTAATTCTTCCAACTCGTTGATCCTGCCTTTAAGGTAGTCATCGAGCCGGTTAATGGCGGTTTGAATCCGTTGCAGCAGGCCACCCATCCGAAGATCGAATACATCGAGACCGAATATTTTATTCTCCTCCATCCACTGAGTTCGATAAGCTGCCATGAATTCCTCTGCTAATTTTTTCATCTCAGGTAAGAAGGAATTACAATAAACCGCCAATGTTTCCCGATTTTGATCATGATAGCCTTGCCGAATGTTTATCCCTGCCTCACACTTGATTGCTAATAAACGACTTAAGGAATACTGTGTTAGAAACAATGCCTGCCAATCGGAATTTCTATTAATACAAGATTAGATTATAGTAAGGCTATTCTCTTATTCATCAATAATTATCTTTTTAATATAGTCGTTTAGAAAAATTCCTTGCGGGTCTAGTTCATGCCTTACGGCTAAAAAGTCCGGCAGTTTAGGGTAGGAGGAAAATAATTCATGTTTACCTAAGCTATGCATTTTCCCCCAATGTGGCCTTCCTTCATACTTCTGCATAATCGCTTCCATCTCATGAAAATATTCTTCATATGGCATGCCTTTGTACATATGGAAAGCAATATAAGCGGAATCTCTTTGATAAGAGGGGCTAAGCCAAATCTCGTCTGCCTTAACCGTCCTGCATTCTATCGGAAAATGAACCTTATGCCTCTTCACTTCAATACTTTCCCGAATCTCTTGTATAGCCGGCTTAAAGTATTGAAGCGGAATACAATATTCCATTTCCCTGAACTTCACAAGTCTTGGAGTAGCAAAAATCTCAGAGCTTTTTGCCGTAATAGCTGTTGTTCCTACGGCCTTCGCAGATATTCTGCTAATGGTTCGACTGCTCCTTGGTAATAAACGGCATACCTCTGATAGTAAAAAAAATAAATAGTTCTCAAAAATGAGATTTTTTAAGTTATGAAAGAATAACCCCTTTGGTTTACGATGTGTAATATTCATCGTTTTAACTTGTACACAATCTGAGTAGGGGAAAAGAAAAAACTCAAAGTGACGGTTTTCATTGATATAACGTTCAAGCTGTTGCTCAAAAGGTTGATATTCTATTTTTTCACTTCTGTATTCATAGATAAGCGTTTTAATTATCTTCAGCTTTACTTTTACAATGATTCCAAGAACACCAAGCGATATAAGACAAGCCTTGAAGTATTGAGGATTTTGTTCTTCGGAGACGGTAAGAACATCTCCAGATGCTGTAACAATGATGATTTCTACTACTTGGGTTGGAATATTACCAAAATCCAGTCCAGTTCCATGCGTTCCAGTTGAAATAGCACCCGCAATGCTTTGGACATTGATGTCGCCTAAATTTTCCTGAGAATATCCTTCTTGTCCAAGTGCTTCTCCTAATTGAAATAACCGGGTACCACCCATAACGGTAACAGTACTGGCTGCCTCATCAAGTTGTTCAATTCCACTAAGTAAATCAAGAGATATGAGCCAATCATCCGTTTTTACTAAACTCGTAAATGAATGCCCAGCTCCTACAACTCTGATTCTTTTCTCTTGTTTTGATGCTTCTTTAACGATTGAAACAACCTCCTCAATTGAGGATGGATAAAGGATTTTTTCTGGGATACTTTCACATGTATGAGACCAATTTCTCCATCGTTTGCCTTGGATCATCTTCGTTACAGAAAGCATTTCCCTTCCCCCCGATAGGTAAGATATCGATCAACGATTTGTTGATCCGCAAGACAAATGATTTCATTAAACCGTTCACAAATTTCTCCCGCTTTTGCTGCCCTGAAGATAATGACATCTCCAATCTCCAACGTTTCCTTTTCATAATAAACAGGGGTTTGCACCTCCCCAGCTCCTTCAAATGGTAATAATCTACCCCCCGGCGGATAAAAAGGCAAAGGCACTTTATCCTGACCATGCACTCCAGAGGAGACATATCCACCTCCAAGACAAGTATAAATATTGGGGGTTGGTTTTCTAACGACCGGCAATGCGAAAAATAAGGCAGGTGTGAAGCGGAAATTCCGGTAATAATCAAACAACAAAGGAGCATAGAAACCTGATCCCACTGTCAGTTCCGTAACAGCTTCTTCTTTCGATGTAGTTTCAAGACTTCCCGTTCCTCCTCCATTAACAAATACTAATTGTACACCCTCACTCTTAAGGGATTGAACAACCGTCTCCCTTCGCCGTTTAATTTTATCAATTGATTTCTTTTTCATAAAAGCAACCGCTATATTATTAAGCCTCTGAGATGGTAGATGATCACCTACCCCAGCTATTTGTGCTTCATAACCCATGATTCCCAAAAGCTTTAGCGATGGATATTCCTGTATAATTTGTGCTAGCTGAATAACGCTTTCTTCTGTTTTTAATGGGGAACGCCTTACTCCAAAATGGAGATTACCAAATGTGGTGCTCATATCAATATCGATGCATAAATAAAATAATCCATTTGCCTCTTTAGCAATCGCATTTAAATGCTCAACCTGTTCATAGGAATCGACCATACAGGTAATTTGATGACCTTTTCCATTTAGTTCAGCTATTTTGCTAAGAGCTTTGGAATCCCAGCATGGATAACCTATAAGGATATCCTCAATGCCTTGTTCTGCAAGAAAAACAGCCTCATAGGGGCTATAACACATTACGCCATTATAGACAGGGTGGGATTGGAGAATTCTTTTTAAAACTGGAATTGACCGTATCGATTTTGTAGCAATTCTGACCGTTTTTCCATTTGCTTTTTCAGCGATTCTCCTGCAATTTTGATCTAGAGCATCTAAATCCAACAAAAGGGCTGGATAAGACAACTCCTTCGATAATTCATATAGCATCATTAACACCACCTCTCATTCTCATAATAAACGAGGAGAATGATTAAAAATAGAACTTATTCAAAATATTCAGACTTATTATAACAATTTCGTTTACCAGAAAAGATAAACGCATAAAAAGTTTATCTCATATTATGGTAGTAGATGTTTTTTAACGGTGGTATCATACTTTTTCATGGAGTTAAAAAAGCCATTGATATAGTAAACTCATCAATGGCTTTAGACTTAATATAAGGTTTTAAAACCAACATACCCAGCAAAGGCGAGATCCTTATTTACTAGCTACTATACAGACCGCTCTTATTTATAATGCAGTTTCTGTAATATATCTAAGTGGAATTTTTGAATCTCCTATTAAAGATATAGTTAATAATATACACAATACTAAGTAGTTTAAGATTAACACCCTGACTCTCTCAGACTGTTGAAAAGGACTTGTTTGTGCACCTCAAGTAGAGATTCCGATTGACGTATGTTCATAACGGCTATCCTTTAATGCTTTTAAGATAAAATGTGCGACGTCAGCACGCGGTATTGATCTTGATTTCTCTGGTACACTTGTTGCAGATTCTCTGTACTTTCCTGTAAAGGGATTATTCGTTAGCCCCATCGGTCGAACAATGGTGTAGTTCAATCCATGTGATTGAATATATTCAACTGCAGCCCGATGATCAATTAGAGGATTCTTGAGCATTCTCATGACCAATTTACCACTTAGCCCTGTTAATTCTTTATGGACTCCCGCAGATGCAGTGTAGATAATCCGCTCTACATGTTGCTCCTTCATACCAGTAACAATTTTTTTTATCATCTCTTGAAGCTCGGTTGATTTTTTCATCCCTTGATTCGACCCTAAGCAAGATATAACAGCATCATGACCCGCAATCGCTTCAGTTACTTCCGCTTGATTAAAAGCATTTCCTTGTATAATCTTTAAATTTGCATGAGAAAAGTCTAGCTTGGCCGGTGTACGAACAAACGCGGTCACCTCAAAGCCAGCCTCAACTCCTTGACGCACAACAGATTGACCTACACCGCCCGTTGCACCAAAAACGATAATTTTCATAGCAATCCACCACCCTTTCTTATTATCATCCCAACATTCCCAGAATGCCCACTGAACATTTCTTGGACCAATTCTTCTATCCATCCCTGAGTCACTCTAAGGAAAACTATGGATTGTTCTTTGTATTAAACATACCTACTTGCACTTGATTGACTATTTAATATAATCATATAATTGTCTGTTAATTTTATCAATTTTCACTACTTATAAAAACAATTCTTTCTCAGTGACGGTCATTATAGTAGAATATCTTATTTGTTTTTGAGGAAATCCAATATGGTTAATTGAAAAGCAAAAAATAAGGCATTGGAATATACCAATGTCTTCAATATAATCATGCGATTTATTTTCACTAATTCCCACTCCACTTGCCAGTCCTTCTGTATGACTCCACTATTACATAATTTGATTATGATCAGGTATAGATAAAATTCGCATTTCATAATGAGAATATTAAACTATTATTACCTCTTTCTAATGACTATGGCAGTATAAACGTTCATCCTTTAAGCCCGGACATGGTAATCCCTTGAACAAAATACTTTTGTCCAATAAAGAAAAGGATTTTTATTATTTCCACTGTCTACTTGACAGTGAGCATTTCATAAATGAAGTGGATTTTACAAATAGTCATGGGGATCTTATGCTTCGTACAGATAAATATTCTATCTTCCATGTGAAAAAAGCACGATTTCTATTTGATTGTAAACTCCCCTATCGTGTACCTCAAATCACCCCTCTTCCCTTCCATTTCCAAATGAATTGCCGGTTTCATAAGTTCTGGGTCAAGTATAGCTACATTAATCTGATAGACACCTTTCTTTAAATCATGAGGAATTGAAATGATTTCTTCAATTGAATACCGGCCTGGCAGCCACTCTCGGATATCCACTGACGCAGTCTCTTTATAGATAATCCTTCCTTCTTTGTTCGCAAGAGATAGTTCCAAAGGCCATTCAAAATAAAATGGAGCTACTCCGCTATTTTCCCACTCCATTTCGAGAGACAGCTTCGATCCTGCCTCGCCAGACTTCTTATACTTTACTTCAACTACCCTGAAATGGTAGCCAATTTTCTTTAATAAGCGATTGATTCCAGTTTGATATTTATCATTTGGGCTATAATTCGCTGGTGAACTGGGACCTAGCCAGCTAACATGCGTTGCTTGCAGCTGCTCCATGGTTTCTGAAATTGAACTGGAGGAGAAATAATCCCCCCACTCCTTGGTTGGTGCAAGCTCGCCGCCGATTGGAGCAGTCTTCCAGGAATCAATCATTGAAGGATTTTTTTCACCGGTTAGCCAAAACGTATACCCATTGGTGACCCAGCTATAAAATTCATCAATGGTGTGATCTCTCCTGCCGAACATATCATTGTATAATCCCATATTATTGTCCAAAGCTATTTGATGGGGCCTTCTCATTAATAGTATCTTGCCTGTAAATCTCTCTGTATAATGCTTAACATAGGTTTCAGCGATTGACAGCTTCGGAAAAGGGATATCAACCCCTTCCTGCTGCAAAGTATGCCATTCTCCCCAATGGCCCAAACTCCCCAATTCTATAAATGCAATGAAAGAATCATGATTATATCGTTCAGCCAATGCCTCTATTAACTTCTCATGATAGTTAATCAGTTTTGAGTTTTTGTAATTAGGGCTGAAACCACTGCCCCACTCATGCTCATACCAATCACCATCTGCCTCCAATTCATCGTAAAGCCATTCGGGTATATCCATATGGCCCGATTTTCCTGGATAATCTAAGACTACCCGGAAAATCAATCTTTTATTATTTGTTTTCCAAAAGTCAAATTTGAATTTTTCTTCTATTTTATCGAAATCATAAACTCCTTTTTTCGGTTCAATGTCCTTCCAGGTGAAATTAGCATAAACGAGTGAATGGGCCTGCTTGTATGGCCCACCCTCAGCAGGGGGAGCAAACCCCATGAATGGATTAATGATAGGTTCCTCTTCCTTTTCATAATTGGACTTTTGGCCATGATATATAAATACCAGCATTAGAATTGCAGCACTAAGCGCGAAAACCATATATTTACTCACTCCATGTTCCCCTTCATTCTCTTATGTATTAAAGCCTAAAAGAGTTTATGTATAACCTGAATAAAGAGGCAGGGGGAAAATCAATTCCCTCTCCCCTCTCTATTTCCCTCATTCATTCGATGTGCCACTCTGGCTAAAAAGCTTGTTTTTTCAATAGTAAACAGTGGTTGAGTACAATATGTATAGTACTCAATATTTTTACCATAATAAAAAAGCCTCCAAAATGCGATAACCAAGCCAGTTAATCCTGAGCAGAAGCCAGCCATTCCATAATTGCCTCCAACAAGGATTATTGAAACCATGCTCAGCAAACTAACAGCCAAATAACTGGTGATGACCATTAGCGCACCTTTTCGATCATCAAAATAAAGTAAGATTTGCATTAAGATAAACATGATGATAAAGAAGTAATTTCCAATTATCAATATATTGTAAATGTGAACTTGTTCTGTTGATAATGGTATAACGGTCGTACCAAGTGCAATTGCCAGGATCGTAAAGAACATCTGGAATTCCATGATATAGACTAATTCACGGATTAACACTTGGAACATTTTATTTTTCGCTTCATTTATTTGGCCCAAAGAATACTCTCCGCTTACCTTTTCATAGTACCTTTTATATACTTTATAAAAGGACGTTTCCATTGAAACAACAAACATAACCATCGCAGGAATAATAGATAAATAAGCATAGAAGACTGGTACATCATAGAATGGAGCCATTACAAACGTATTACTAACTACCGCTTGTATATCGCTGCTCCAAACAATAAAAATATGGCCAAATAATGATATGGAGTAAAATAAACCAATAAAAAATAGTGATGGGTATTGTTGTATGTAGGATAAAAAATCAAAGCTGTTCTTATTGGCTTTAGGAAAGCGTTCTTTGATACTGTTTATGAGGAAAACAATGGCCACTATAAATCCCGCAGCCATACAAGCCATCATATACTCAGCTTTTTGATAATCCACTAGCTGTAGGCAGAGCCACATTGAAATACCTGCCACGAGAGCACCAAGTCCGTAAGCCTTAACTATTTGCATATATTTTTTAACTGCAGATATATATATTGCCAGTATATTTACAATCAGTAATTCCATAAAAAATAGATATGCAACTATTTTGAAGGCCATACGCAATGGGGAAATGGCATAAAAAACAATTGAGGTAAAGCCTCCAATTAACACTATAATCGCAATGACACCAAAGAGGGAGGAAAGAATATTTTCTTCCTTGTTTAAATAGATTTGATCAGATACATATCTTGTAACAACCATTAAGAAACCCCCGGTTATTACTTGAGAAAATACAAAGCTGTACATTGTTCCGGTTAATAAGAGTTCACGCTCCATGAAGGTTGATCCTGAATCCATTATTATCTTTTGGCCAATCAGCAACTGTATTATACATAAAATCATTGGGCCAGAAATGATAACAGAAGAATAGGCAAAAGCTCTGAGACCACCGTAATTCTTTCTGTTATCCACTATTTTTTTGAGTTGGAATCCTATCCCCGCCATTCAAATAACCCCTATTTCCGTAAATTTTTCGGTATTGCTCAATGAAATCTTCCCAGGAGTAGAGGGACTCTATACGCCATCTTCCACTCTCCCCCATTCTTGTTCGAAGGAGAGGGTTTTGAGCAAGCCTGATGATTTCCCGTGCCATTCCCACAGAATCCATAACCGAGACTATATATCCAGCCTGGCCAAATGAATCTTCTCTGCCATACAATAACTCCTTACAACTTCCCACATCTGTACAGACAAACGGCTTTCCGCTTGCCATACCTTCAAGCAGGACAAGCGGCTGGCCCTCACTGATGCTTGAAAGAACTAGCAAATCCATTTTTCCAATGTGTTCCTTAACATTCACCGTTCCAGTGAATTGAATGTCTCTAAGACCTAAAAAACTCACTAATTGCAAGCATTCCTCGTAATAGTCCTGGTCTTCATCAACTGGGCCCATAATGTAAAATCTGGCGTTTGGAATCTTTCTTTTCACAATAGCAAAGCTTTGAATCATTGTTTTTATATCTTTAATCGGCACTACCCTGACCACAGCCCCAATGTCTACAAATTGTTTGTTCTCTCCGACCTTTTGCGGCAAGTCTAAATAGTCATCAAGGTTTACACCGTTGGGTATGATACATGTCTTTTCTTCTGCGCAGCCTATTTCAAGCTGGATTTCCCTATTTGCATTGAATAAGGTAACAACTTGATTCGCTGATGCATAGGCACCCTTCGATAAACTATGAAAATATTTAATCCACAGCGTTTTCAGAGGTCCTTTTATTTGATCTGATTTAATAATTTCTTCCTCACGCTCTCTTGTATAAATCCCGTGCTCGGTAATGACATACGGGCTTCCATAATAATGTTTACAATATGAACCGATGATACCTGCATATCCCGTTGAAATGCTATGATACAGGTCAGCTTCCGGAGGAGGATAGGAAAGAACCGATATTAAAGGCAGTAGCATCGATCTTACAGACCAGTATAACTGGGTGAAAGGCAGTTCAAAGTATGATTCCAGGCATAACTCTTTAACAATATCGAAGAAATCCTGGCTTGTAACAAGTTCTCCAGCTGAATGGAATTTTCTATATCTTCCTTTAAAGATAGAAAACAAAGCCTCCCAGTTTCCATGATCACTGACCAGTATTGATTTAATAGCTTGTTTCTCCCAATCTGACAGTATATTTCTTTTGCCTTGCCTTCCGGACCATGCCATCCCTGTGTTTAAAAAGATTTCCCGCACTTCAATGAGGTTCGCTGGAAGTTTGTATTTAAATTTCCCCTTGTCTTTTTCATCCGCTCCAATGGCATAAATAATAAATTCATGCTCAGGCATTGCCGTAATCAAGGATTGTACCCAGCTTGAGACTCCCCCGACAACATATGGATAGGAACCTTCTGCGATCAGGCATATTCTCATCATACATCCTCCAATTCAATAGTGAACTTAGATGATAGAGCGCGTATCAAATAATGATCACTATCTATTTTTTTTACCTTACAGCCATTGGAATCAGCAATTTTTTTATCACTACGGAAAACAAAATCCAACTCCCCTTGAAAATCATTTATATATCCTTCTACTTTTTGGTCACTCTCTGAAATAAACACTTGTGCGTCCTGGTATTTCCTTACTGACTCGGCACTTTCTGAAGCCGTTTGACTTTTCATCCATGGGTATTTTCCTTTGACATCCTTAAGCATTTTACTGTAATTCGCCGACATGTCAGCCCATCTTTTATTTTCATTTCGCTCTTCATCTAAGATATCATCGGGATGGACGAAATGTGAAAACGACCCATATAAGGTTGCCCCATTAACTATAATCCATTGAACTTCTTCCTGGTAATGGTAATCTGAGGTTAATCTCGGTATTTCATAATATTGACCCGAATATTGATACTCCTGAATGTATGCTAAAGCCTCATCGTCAGGTATAAGAAGAGAAGCAAAATTGGTGATTGATGGGATGGCTTCTTGAATGGCTTTTTTTCCATCTTCGCTTAATACATTCGATGGAGGAATATACGTTTTAAAGGTATGTCCTGGGAATACTTCTTGTACAAATTGATCCAGTTCCTTCAATGAATTGACCATATCTTTTTTATCTTTCCAGGCAGTGTATCCCAGGCGATCCACATGACTTTGATCCATCGTTAATGATTGATGATTATATCCGTGAACAGCGAGTTCTCCACCCATCTGAATCAAATCACGCCCGAATATTTTTAAGTTCTCTTCCGATAACCGCTCATTAAAAGGGCCGTCAACATCATCGTTATAGCTCTCAATCATTCCTGCTGTATATTTCACGTCATATTCCTTTGCAGCCTCCAGCATATCCGGCCACCAAACCCTATGGAAAAAGCTTTTAATATCCATTTTATATTCGTTATAAATAATCTCATTTGTCCCCTCTGGGAAAGGTGCCGGAAAGTCGTCTATATACATTACTTTTGAGTTTATAATGGGGTAAATGAAATTATTATTTAAATAGCTTAGTGCTCCTGCGATGAATCCACGGTTCATTTCATGGTCCAGCATTGTTCCATTGAACACCATGAAAGTTCCTTTTCCATATGGTGTACTCCAAATAAATGGAATGTGATTGTCGGTAACCGCTAAAACCTTGCTATTTTCCTTCAAGCTAATATCTAAAATGGAATTGGAAAAGACAATCTCATCCTCAAAATTCAATCCCTTTGATTTTAACAGCAAATCCGATTCCATTTTGATAGTCGAAGTATCTTTGTATGAAGTATCCGATTCTGACTCATTGATGCCAAGAATGCCATGAATACGCTCATATATAGTTGAATCTGTATCGGGTCTTATTCCAAAAAACACTCCACCGCCATCGGAAACATAGTTGGTAATGAGTGAAAAATCCTTAATCGACTCCAGCTTGGGAGTCAAGATCATGATATTTTTATAATCATGAAGATTTGATGGTATTTGTGATACTGAAACTGTAGTATATGTCTTTTTCAAGTAAGCCAAAGTCTTCTCGAAATTTCTCATTAAATCAGTACTCTCTTTAATTTTCGGATCATAGACAAGCAAGAATTTATCCTGATGTATGGATTGTATTTCTGCTGAGGAAAGAGCTGATTCCTTCTTTACTCCACCAGCTATTACAGGACTATTATTCAAATTGAACAAGTGGGCTGATTCAAGCTGTGAGATAATCACAACAATTCCAAACAACGTCAGGAAAGCCACTATGTTGATTATTTTGACCAAATTGATTTTGTTGATCACTGTCATCCTCCTACGACCAAAAGTGAAGAGCATTTATCCCCGTTGGTGATAATTGAATCGGCCTCCTTTTCAACTTATTCATAATCTCATAAAGTTTTTTCGTGTTTTGCATTGTATAAGATACTTTCATCGCTAGTAAATAGGGAACCTCATCATCAGGAAAATCATCCATAAACATCTGACTATAAAACTGCGATTTTGCCATATCCCCTATTTCCAGATCACAATTTATTTTTTCAACAAAGTGCTTTTTGCAACGAATAGGGCTTTCCAGCAGACGTTCCAGAAGCTCTGATAACTGGAGCCGGTATTTCATTTTAGTCTCTTGATCAACCATATTACTGTCTACATAATTTTCCAATATTTCTGCATACCTATCCATTACTTCATAATCGGTTGGATTCTCTTCAATTCTTTTAATCAGTCCGTGAAGAGAGGTAACAAATTTCTTCTGGATTTCCATAATAGCAATAGCAGCATAATGCGCTGTTTCCGTGTCATCGCTTTTAGTTGCTTTATAGAGGATATCGATATTGTTTGTTCCATCTTTCAAACTATCAATAAGCATACTTCTTTTATGGTGATTATCATTGGAAAGCAAGACTTCCTGGAGCGGGATAACATTGATTTCCCGCTCTACATCTATCTTGCTGCTTGGAAAAGACGAGAATAAAAACACCTCATTGCTTTCCCAGCTACTCTCTTGTTGTATATTGTTCGACCTTTTAAATAGCAAATAAGAAAGGGCATATCCAAGAACCGGGATGAAGGTTATAATTATCGCTTTAATCACCCTATTTTCTCTCTTTTTCCACATTAAATAGCTGACATGGCCGAGACAAAAAAGATAATACAGAATGAACCACTTAAACATTGGCTATCACCTTATGAGACACTCGATTATTTACGCCCTTATTTTCCATCAAATGCTGATGCTCAAAAGCACATTTCAAAGATGAGGAAATTAAGTCTCCTACAGTGTTTAATAGGTTAATATAAAATAAGGACAGTTGTTCAAAACCTAACCCCTCCACAGAGATCACACCTGACACTGTGCCATTTACACACACTGGAACGATTACTGATGGGGCCGCCTCTTCCAATGTTTTGTTGACAAATGTCTTCCCATTTTTTAAAACATAGTTAAAATTCACTTCATGCTCTAACTCAATGATTTCCTCTGGTTCAAAATTCTCCGATTTCTCCTGCAGTCGTAATTCACCTGTTGAGGAGTTATAAATATAGAAAGCGACTTTTTTTGTCTTCAGTATATTTTCAACAGTATAAATCGAAGACTCATAGATTTCACGCGGTTTAAGACTATCCAAATCCTTCATAATTTTAGATATCGTTCCCACACTATTATCTGTATAGAGAATTTGGTTTTGAAGTTCTTCTTTTACCTTTATTGCGTCCTTGTATGTTGTATGTAAGAACTGATATTTTTCCTTAATCTCTGCTGCCTCATTTTGATGATTAACAATAAGGGCTTCCTTTTTGTCCAGTACATAGCGCATTGCCATTCCGGCAAATACGTACACACTCACATGCACAAGTGAACCTGGGTCAATAAGCATAGAAATAATATCTCTTCCCAATGATATATTTTCAGCCACGAACCAGACCGTTGCCATGCCAATAGATAATACCGATTGAGACTTGCCAAGTAAGAAGGATGCCATGATAATATATACAAATTGATAGTCGACTATATAATAGTGGACATCCACCACAGCACTGATTAAATAGACCAATACGAGCAACCCTATATTCTCGAGAAATGGCAGTAAATAATTATACCGATTAAGCCACTTCGGCATTTTTATTTCTCTTTTCTTTTTTTCCTTTTTTGGGACAATCTTATTTTCATTAAACCAATGGTAGGTTTTTTCCAAACCGTCCTTATATGTATGAAATGGTTCCCAATCCAAATCATTCTTAATTTTTGTATTATCCAGGCGTGAATGCTTTATATCCCCTTGCCGTTCATTTTCATAGTTTACATTCTTTATGTCAGCAAGTTCTCCGATTGTTTCAATTAGCTGATTCACACTGATCCCAGTATTCGTTGATAGGTTGTAGATACCTGATAGGTCTTTTTCAACTCCCCTGTAAATGGCTTCTGCTACATCTTGAACATAGATAAAGTCCCTTGTTTGCTCCCCATCACCGTAGATAGTTAAATCTTTTCCTTGAGCAACCCTTTGGATAAAAATCGAGACAACTCCACCCTCGCCAATTGTTCCCTGTCTTGGACCATATACATTTGAAAAACGATAACAAAGAGTATCTAGGCCAAAGATTTCATTCCACTTTTCGCAATACATTTCGCCAACCCATTTATTCAATCCGTAAGGAGATACTGGATCACATTGCGAATTTTCCCTTAATGGTATTTCTTCATTCAATCCGTATACCGCAGCTGATGAAGCAAAAACAACTTTATTTGCTCCATATTTCCTTGCAAGACTGAGCATATTTGAAATACCGAGTACATTGTATTTTGAATCAATATAGGGGTCATCCATCGATACCGCCACATTTACCTGTGCAGCCAAATGAATCACAACATCAAACTTAAACTTTTTAAAAATTTCCTCACACTTTGGGTCTTCTGCATTAACTTGGTAGAATACATGACTGAATTTTGCATTTTCACTACTGCCTGTAGATAAGTTATCTATAATGTGCACCTCATGGCCTTCCATAGCAAACATCTCACCAACAAAAGAACCAATAAATCCATAGCCACCAGTAATTAATACTCTCAAGTTCTCACCCCAAAATTTAGTATTGAGTCCTATCTTGAAAATGACCTGTATTTGAATAGCTCATATCCATTGCATCTTTAATACTTAACGACAACTGTTTTGATTCCTTTGATTCTGATTCTCCTACCCAGCAGAAGCTTCTTAAGCATGTTAATTAATGGTTTCTCAAGATGAGAATGCACGAGACATCCGATACTGACCATAATGATAAAGAGAATTATGCTTAAAACCCATCCCTCCAAAGCTTGGTAAACATAATACCTGCTAAACATTTCATTAAAAAAATCCAATGACATATTATGTGATAAATAGATTGAAAAAGCTGCATTTCCTAAATAGTTCAAGTATCTTGGAATACGTATATCCTTCTTAAGATCTATTGATGCAATCCCTATAATAAGAAGAATGGACATAAAGCCAGTCCCAAGATCAAAGTTGATATCGTAAATGGGATTCAATGAGTTTTGCCACATAAAAGGAAAACCCAGTATGCCTGTTACAGTGAACAAAAGCGAAAAGAACCAATTGATCCTAACATGCGTTACAAAATATGCGGCACACATCCCTCCAAGCAGGATAAGATTAATCTCATTAAAAATAAACCCAGTAATAAAATTGGTAACCGGAATGTAACCAAGGAAAACGGCGACACACATTCCTCCCCAAATGGCTAAAATGGCTTTTCCTAACCTAGGCTTTGGCATGAATGAAAGAGAAAACATTAAATAAAAAAGAATCGTAAATTTCAATGACCAGGCAGCAATTAGAATTGGAGGATCGTCACTTGGATTTGGACTGAGCAAAAAAGATGAAATGATTGTACCAAGCTTCGTTTCATGTCCTGCTCCATACCATGGATACAAAAGTAAAAAAGGTAGCAAAAGCAGCGTTAAAATCCAATAAAGCGGATATATTCGTATAAACCGATTAATAAAGTAATTCTTCAATTGTTTCGGTTGGCCAAAATTGTTGTGGTAAACGTAATACATCATAAAACCCGAGAGTGCAAAGAAGTAACTCACCCCACCCGACATAGGAAGTTGATATAATCCAAGCAAATTAAAATCATAGTATTCATGCATGGATAAAGATAAGTGAAATAGCATTACCATAATAGGTACGAACGCTCGGGAAAATTGAACCATACTTAATCTCTTTCTTACCATAAATCCCCCCCCTAATTAAACTAATTGTTTACCTAGACTTAGTGATTTTGTTCTCAATAAAGAACTTGTTTCCTAATGATATGCCATATTGTAAAATCTTACAATATTTTTTTACTCTTATTTTTTACCACTTGAGTAGGATGACAGCCTCTAAAATATATTAAAATAAATTAACAACCTGACCTCTTTCTATTGAGGCTTTCTCCTCTCATAACATTTAAGTCGTTTAGGATCTTTTTATGTTTATTTCACCACTTCAAACTCCGTAAACTCTTTTATCTCCTTATCTTAGAGCAGCCCTTCATCTTTCGAAAAAATTGTCGAATTCAACGGTAAAGAATAAGCAATGTATTTTAACGGTTTCATTTTAATAATCCTTTCAATATAGCATAGAAATAAATCTTCTCTCCAAATTCAGATCAGGATAAATTTTGTTCCTTTTTTAACTTAATAATGCTAAATTCCATTATCAACAAATATATGCACACAATTTTACTCATATAACGAACAAATTGATTCTCAGAGAGCATCAAATTTAAGGGATAATGCCACACAACCTTTCCATTAATTTCTAAGCCATTTATACTATTCTTGGTTTTCCATTAAAAAGATTGATTTATACACTTGTATTAATCAACCTTTAACTATTGGCAATTATTCGTTCTATGTAATTTAGTGATACTTTATGTCGTATATAATCGAGAAAACACTTGAAAAGCTCCTCATAAAAAGCCGAATCATGAATCGTTATCTTTACAAAATCCTCTATTATTCTAAAAACAGATACATGCCTTACTTGAGTATTGGATTGAAGAGGCTACCTTTATTTAATGGCAACACAAAAGGATATTTAACCTTTTTCTTTAAGAGCAACAATCTATGCGAAAACAGCCAATTATAAAAAAAGAAAGCGAAGGTAATCCTCCGCTCCCTTAAATCCCGTTTGATTCAATGACTTGCTTGTACCAATAGAAGCTATCCTTTTTGATACGGCGTAAGTCATGTGTGCCTTCTTCGTGCTGATTAACATAGACGAACCCGTAGCGTTTTTGGAAACCATTCAACCAACTTAGTAAATCCGTGAAAGACCAGACACAATAGCCAATCACATCGGAACCATCGGAAATGGCGTCTTGAATTGCTTTCACATGAGCCCGAAGGTAATCGATTCGGTAATCATCATGGATTATATCCTGGTCCTCTACCTTATCAAATGCGCCGAGTCCATTTTCACTGATCAGAATCGGCAAATCATATCGGTTTGTGATTCGGCACAGCGCCGTTCTCAGTCCTTGCGGATCAATATTCCAATCCCAATTCGTCCGTTCAAGGTTTGGATTCTTCGTAGTTTTGTATAACCCTGGAATTCCAGAATCCTTTGAAGTCCCTTTGATCCCGGTTGTATTCATTTCACCGGCACCCACTCCGCCTTCTAAAGGATTGACTTCAAAGGTCGAGGTTTGATAATAGTTTAAGCCCATAAAGTCTGGCTTACCTTCTCTTAATAAGACAAAGTCCTGCTCTTCCACTTCAGGAGCAAGACCTTCTTCAACCAAGTAGTTCCACGCGGCCTTCGGGTATTTTCCCCAAGTATATATATCCATCCACCAATGACTATTCAGCTCCTCTGCATTCTCAGCAGCTAAAATATCTTCCGGCTTTGAAGATGCCGGGTAAGCTGGACCATAGGCAAAGCTCGGGCCAATCAGTCCATCCGGGACATATTGACGGAATGCTTTGATGACACTGGCATTAGCCAGATTTGCGTGATGATTCACTTGGTAGAATAACTTCGTATCCTTTACGCCCGGTGGATGTGAACCTTGATCATATCCAAAGCGAGTAAAAATATTTTGTTCATTTAAGCTGACCCAGTATTTCACACGGTCTCCAAACCGTTTAAAACACTCCACACTATAATTTGTAAAATCCTCTACGATTCTTCTGGACTCCCATCCGCCATATTCGTCCTGAAGTGCTTGTGGTAAATCCCAATGGTACAAGGTTAAGATAGGTTCAATTTGATACTTGTGCAGCTCATTAATCAAATCATCATAAAACGCGAGACCCTGCTCGTTGATCTCATCTCTTCCATCTGGAAAAATACGCGGCCAAGATACAGAAAAACGGTACGCCTTTAACCCCATTTCTGCCATTAAACGGACATCTTCCTTATAACGATGATAATGGTCTACTGCGACATCTCCCGTCGTTCCTTTATATGTCTTACCCGGGATACGGACAAATTGATCCCAATTACTAACCCCTTTTCCGTCTATATCCCATGCACCTTCAATTTGATAGGCAGCAGAAGCAGCTCCCCATAAAAAGTCTGTCGGAAACGGTTTTAATGTTTTATACATAATCGTTTTAGTCTCCCTTCCGTCTGAATGTTGCCTTTCCCATTTATAAACTCGGCAATTAGACTCTGGCTTTAAACCATAATGGAATCCTTCTGCCGCTGTAAAAAATGATACAAAGCACCAATTAAATTAGAATCATTTCCAAACTGACATCTCTCTACTTTGACTGTTAATCCATCTGTTTCATATTTCATTTCGTTTAATGTTTCATTAATCTTGTCGATAAATCCTTCGCGATTACTGATTGCTCCGCCAATCAAAATCTTATCCGGATCCAGAATAAATTGTAGATTATATATGCCGACAGCAAGACGACGCATAAATTTGTCAATCTCTTCCTGCACCTCTGTGTCTCCATGTTCAGCAAGCTCAAAGATCATCTTACCGGTAAAAGTATCTGGGTCTCTTTCTTTTCGTTTAGCCACCTGCTTAATCAAGCCTCCAACGGCTGCCAACGTGCTATAGGTCTCTGCTGGTTGCGTTCCCAGATAACCCTCCATCTTCATATATCCGAATTCTCCAGCAAACCCATTTCTCCCATGCCGAATTTTTTTATCAAGTACGACGGCACCACCAATACCGGTGCCAATCACTATACAAAGATAATCCTTTACATCCTTTGCCGCACCAATCCAGCCCTCCGCCAATCCGGCGCAATTAGCGTCATTCTCCAATTCTACCGGTAAATTTGTCCGTTCCTGAAGGAGTTCTTTTATATTAGGGCCATGGATATAAGGGAGTGCTGTTATCCCCTCTATGATTCCGGTTTCAATATTCACCGCACCTGGCATACTCACCGCCAGACCTTTTATCACATATTTATTTTTAAAATCGCTCACGATCGTATCAATTGTATCTATAAATTCGGGAAGACTCTCTTTAGGAGTTGGAAGTGAGGATTTTTCAATAAAACAACCCGTTTCATCCATAAGTGCATATTTAATGGCAGAGCCTCCAACGTCAAGTACCGCATAGTAATTCACCATATAACCTCCAGCAAACCCAATTTTTCATTCAATTATCGTATCCAATAAATCTTTGTTTCTTATGGGTTAAAAATAGCTTCATACATCGAAAACATCTGATTTTATCAGCATCTGTGAACCTTAAAGTCTATGAAACTTCAGGATTCTCGGATAATTAATTCGGAATCAATAAATATCGGTTTTAATTGGGATCTGTCATTAATTAAATCATCGAGCATATAAGCGGATAATTTACCAAACTTTTCCTTATCCTGTTTCACCGTTGTTAATTTTGGAGAACTATAACGGCAAGCAGCAATATCATCACAGCCAATTAACCGGATATCATCTGGACAGCTTAAGCCAGCCTCTTTAATAGCTTGCAAGGCGCCGAGGGCCATCATATCTGATGTCGCAAAAATTGCTTCTGGCAGCGTTTTAGAGCGCAGGATTTTCTTCATTGCCGCATACCCGCTTTCCTCATGAAAATCACCGTATTGAAACCAGTCCTCACAAATTTCGAGTCCAAATTGATTCAGCGCCTCCAGGAAACCCTTTTTGCGAAAGATAGAAACAGGAGAATCAAATATACCGCCAATAAAACCAATTTTTTTAATGGCATGAAGGTACAAATACTCCACCACTTTTCTCGACAAGCCCAAATTATCAGTCATGATATAGCTAGCCTTTGGCCCTTTTAATTCAATATCGATTCCGATACAGGGTAGGCCGGCTAAAGCTAAAGCGTAGGTAGATTCCTCCACCTCTTCACCTGCAATAATTAAACAGCCATCCACATTAAAATGCCGGCATCTTGCTAAATAACTTCCATTATCGGATTGAAAATGTTCGTTTGAAAACATTAAAATATCGTATCCAAGTAAACCAATATTTTTTTTAAATGAAGAGATAACCTCATTAAAATAAGGATGGGTCATATCTACATTAATTCTTCCGGCATAAATTAACCCAATTAAATTTGACTTTTTCGTTGCCAAGGATCTGGCAGAAAAGTTTGGCTCATAACCGTTTTGGTTAATAATATCCATTACTTTTTTTTTCGTTTTTTCACTTATTCCCTCATAATTATTGATTACCTTTGAAACTGTACCTTGAGATACATTTGCCATTTGTGCAATATCTTTAATCGTTAAATTCATGTTAATCCCTTCTAAATTCGAGTAGTTTGGTTACCCATTTTTAGGTTAATAGGAGTTTCAATAGTTAAGCATAAATTTGGAAGGAATGTTTATTTAACTGAGCCCTCAGTAATACTCGAAATAAACAACCTGTTGAAAAATAAGAATACTAGTAATAACGGTACTGTTGCCCAAAATACACCTGACATAATCATTCCAAAGTCCACATTATGTGTATTGCTTAATTGAGCCAATGCTACCTGAATCGTATAGTTTTCCGGATCCCTTAATACGGTAAACTGCCATAGGAACTCACCCCATACTGCTGTAAAGACAATAATGCCCAATGTTGCAAATGCAGGTAGAGTAATCGGCACAATGATACTGCGATAAATTCTAAAGTTTGAACAGCCATCTAACTTTGCTGCTTCGATAAGCTCATCAGGAACCGATTTACTTATATATTGCCTCATGAGAAAGATACCCAAAGGATTTAAAAAGAATAACACCATTACACCTGGTAAGGTATCAAGCATGCCCGCCTTTGATATAAGGAAATATTGAGGGATTAAACCCAATTGAGGCGGAATAATCATCGTTAGCAAAATCGCGATAAATAGTACATTTTTTCCCCGGAACGTAAACTTTGCAAATGCAAAACCGGCCAATGAACTAATGAATAAAACAACGATGGTTACAATGGCACAAATGACAAATGAGTTCCACATTGAACCGAAGAAATCAATTTGATTTAATACCTTTTTAAAATTTTCAACTAACATATTACCCGGTGTAAGAGTGGGAGGAATCGAGTTAAAGGCCGAGCTTGGACTAGTCGCCATTACAAACATCCAATAAAACGGGAACAAGGATAATAAGGAGGAGATGCCCAGTAAGCCATAAACTAATAGTTTGCTTATGGAAAATTTCCTTACTTTTTTATTTTTAGTCATTGCCCACTCCTCCTTTTTCTTCCAACTCCAGAAGTTACGTATACATTGATTGCTGCAATCACTGAGATTAATACCAGCAAAATAATAGCTGTTGCAGAAGCAGTACCAAAGGATTGCAATCTGAAAGCATCACGATACAGGTACATGACAATCGTCATTGCCTCATCTCTTGTAAAGGCCCCCGTTCCCATAAATATTGTAGGCTCGGAGAACAACTGCAAAGCTCCTACCGTAGAAGTAAAGACCGTCAGTATAATAAATGGTTTTAACAAAGGGATAGTTATATAGCGAAACTGTTGCATTTTATTTGCCCCATCAATCGTGGCAGCTTCATACAATTCATTAGGAATACTCTGAATTCCTGCCAGATAAATGATCGTATTATATCCAACCCATCGCCAAAAGACCATAATGGATATCGCAATTTTCGTTCCCCATTCTGAACTTGCCCAGCTTACTGGATCAAGACCTGCTAAACTAAGAACATAATTGGCTAAGGAGGATTCATGATTACTAAACAGCACGCTGAAAATCAAGGCTACCGCAACCATTGATGTAATATAGGGCATAAAAATAGTGACTCTGAAGAAGTTTTTAAATCTTAGGAAGGCTAGATTTAACAGATAAGCAAAAATGATTCCAAACACAATTTGCGGAGCCGTGCCCATAATGCCCATAACAATCGTATTATAAACAGCCTTCCAAAATAGAGGGTCTGTTAAAACAACCTTAAAATTATCCAACCCCACTGAGACCATGGGACTGAGACCATTCCACTTTTGAAATGCTAAATAAATACTGAAAATCATCGGATACAAACCAATAATCGCAAAAATGATAAAGAAAGGAGCAATGTATAAATAAGCGGAATACATATCTTTTTTTGCCTCAGACCTAGCTCGCTTCTTTTTAACTTTGATTTCGTTCATACCAGGATTCGCTTTCACTGGATCCATTTCTACACCTCTTTTCCCATCAAAGATGGGAGCGACGTTTCCATGAAAATCACGCCGATTCCCACCTTATTAGTAATCTATTGAAATTACCGGTTTAATAAGCCTTTGGAGCGTTTAACAGCGGCTTTCCATTCTTTTTCTGGATCCGTTCCTTTATTTTGAACATTCTTTAAGCCATTCAATACTTCTGAATAGATTGGGAAATATTTTTCCCCTTTATAAACAGCCCCACTGATATCCTGTGCTGCTTTTGCAAAAACAGGTGCTGTTGCTTGACCGCCAAAGAATGCATCTTCGTTTGTTTTGAAAGCGTCCATTTCATATACAGATTGTGCGGAAGGGAAAAGTCCCTTGTCTTGGAAGGATTTCAGTTGATTATCTGGAGAAACTAACCATGAAGTAAATTTATATGCTTCTTTTGCATTTTTCGTTTCGCTTGGTATGGAGATGAATGAGCCACCCCAGTTTGCCGCAAATTCAGATGGTAATGTCGCAACTCTCCATTTACCGGAAGCTTCTTGCGCATTCCCTTCCATCCAGCCTTTTAACCAGCCAGCTCCTAATTCAGCAGCAAACTCACCTTTATTTACAGCATTTGCCCACTCCGGTGACCACATTTCGAATTTACCGACAATACCCATTTCGTTCAATTTCACAGCATAATCATATGCTTCTTTAACGGCGTTACCATCTTCTTCAATCAACAACTCCCCTTTAGAATTAAGGAATGTTGTTTCTGCACCATCCAAGTAAGCTCTGAATGCCATTTCGATACTATCTATAAACACCTTGCCTGTTTTTTCCTTCACTTTCACACCAGCTTCTTCAAAAGCTTTTGGTGAATTAATAAGTGTGGCTACTTCTTCTGGATCTGTTGGAAGACCTGCAGCTTCAAATAAATCTGCACGATAGTACAAGGCCTTCGGTCCAATATCTGTTGGCAGACCAATCAAGAAATCCCCACTATCATTCTCACCTGTTTTCCATTTCCAATCTAAGTACTGATCCTGAATATCTTTTGCACCAAGATCATATAAGTTTTCAAAGCGATCCTGTGCTCCTTTAAAACGGTCCAGTTGGTCAATTTCCAACATCGTGATATCAGGCGCTCCGCTTCCAGCAGATAAAGAGGTGAATAAGGCATCATGATGATCTGCTGTTTCAGCTGCTCTTACTTTAATGGTGACGTTAGGATTTTCCTTCTCATATTCCTTCGCAAGATCCTCATAATTCGTAGCTCCGAATGTCCAGAAATCCAGGGTAACTTTTTCCCCACTTTTACCACCGTTTGAAGAAGTCTTTTCTTCATCCTTACATGCTGCCAATGACAGCGCCAGGACCGTTGATAATCCGATCGCAGCTAATTTTTTAAAGCTTTTCAATTGTAAAACCCCCTATAATAGTTTGGTCAGACCATTATCCAATGATGTTGCAATAAAGATAAATTTTGATTCTGTACTGGCTCAACCCCCTTTGCTATATTAATCTTTAAAAAATGATAATAGCACTACCGTTTAGAAACCGGTTTCCAAAAATATTTAAATCATGTCATTATCAGAGAACAGAAACCGCTTTCATTAGTGATTATAAACCGACTATTCTGAAAAATCAACCATTTATTGGGAATATTGCCCATTATTTTGGAAATCGCTTTCGTAATTAATTTAGATTAAATATTCTTTGGTTTAATCTAGATAAGACTTGGAAGTATCGTTTCTCTTTTATCTTGATTTACTACAGTAGATTAAAGCTTTTATTCTTTTATTATTGGAAAGTTAACCAATAAAATTTAGCAATTTTCAAGAAATACAGTACTATAACTTGTCCTTAGTGGGGCAACATCCCATAATAAGTACCAAATAACAAAACATACACCTTCCTTTATTTCACAACACCATAATAATAGGTCAATAGAGTCAATTTATGTTAAAATTACACTTTATAGATAGGAGGATTTTAAATGGCGAAAAAGAAAGTATTGGCTGTAGTAACGAGCCATGAATATATGAAGAATGAAAAAGATAAAACAGGTTTATGGTTAAGTGAACTTGTACATTTTTATGATTGTTTAAAATTGGCAGGATATGAGGTTGATATAGTTTCCACAAAAGGAGGAAAAGTACCACTTGATCCGAAAAGCCTTCTCCCTGTCTTGCTGGATAACAGGACAAAGGAATACTATCTAGATCCGTATTTTATTAGTAGATTGGATAAAACGACCTCGATTGACGAGATTAAATCTAATGAATATGGCTGCATCTATTTTGCCGGCGGACATGGTACAATGTGGGACTTCCCAAACCAATCCAGCATTCAAAAATTGACTGCTGAAATATATGAAAAAGGCGGTGTCGTTTCGGCTGTTTGCCACGGACCTGCCGCTTTATTGAATGTTGAGTTATCTGATGGGACTCATCTCTTGGAAGGAAAAACAGTCACCGGTTATACAAATATGGAAGAAACAATCATGTTTGCATCACATAAAATACCATTCAAGCTTCAAAATGAGTTAACAGCTAAAGCTGGAAAATTCACAAAATCAGCCGTTCCTTTCACATCACATGTGGTGGAAAATGAGCGAGTGATTACAGGACAAAATCCACAAAGCGCCCGAGCAGTTGGCGAGAAAACGTTACATTTCTTACAAAATCAAAAAAGATATTAAAAAATGTCGATTCAAACTCCAAACCTTTGTTGGAGTATTGAATCGACATTTTTTTAATTTACATAGGTAATACATACAAAAAGATAGATAAAAAGTGCAGAATAGAAGCAACCAATACCATCAGATGCCAAATCGCATGATGATAAGGAAACCCTCTCCATACATAAAAGATGCTTCCTACCGTGTATAATAAACCGCCATACACAAGCATCATTAATCCAGTTGGAGGAACTGCCATTTTTAATGGCTCCCATGCTACAACAATTAACCAACCCATGATGATATAAATCACGGTAGAGAGAACGACAAATTTTCTTAGAAAAATGGCTTTAAAAACAATTCCGGCTATAGCCAAAGTCCAAATGATTGTTAATAAAGCATAGCCTGTTTTTCCACCAATTGCTATGATTGCATAAGGTGTATAGGTCCCTGCAATAAACAAATAGATAGAGGTATGGTCAAAGAATTCCATAATCACTTTGACTTTGCCTTCAGGAAATGCATGAGTCAGAGTCGAGAATGTGAATAGCATCAACATCGATATTCCATAGACCAAAACAACTGATAGCCTATCGCCCGCTCCATTCGTTAAAGAAAAAACAATCATTAAAATGAGGGCCGCAAAGGATAAAGCTGCTCCTATCCCGTGTGTAATCGCATTGACGACTTCTTCTTTCTTGGTGTAAGTATAGACTCGATTCATCAAGAGACTCCTTTCCATGTTTTTATTTGTCTATTCCCGTTTTTTTGCTAAATTAATACCTTTCTACCTATTTTTTTAAGATTTAATTCTTTTAAAAGATATGGCCAAACCTCCATAATATCTGTTGCTAGCATTGCACTCGGTTCACGTTCAATGGCCCAATATTCTGACGATTTTCCATGAAGATAAACCCCATTCGACACGGCTGTTGTATAGTGTGAGAATGGTTCAGTTTGACACAGTAATCCTAGAATAATTCCAAGCAATGTGTCTCCAGAACCTCCTTTTGAAAGACCGCGATTTCCCGTTTGATTGATATAGCCAGTTCCATCTGGAAAAGCGATAACCGTATTTACTCCTTTTAAAATAACTGTTACCTCATGTTCAATAGCAAAATCACGTGCAACCGAAATGCGGTTTTCATTGATCCACTTAGCAGATAATCCTGTAATACGAGCCATCTCTCCTGGATGAGGTGTCAATATAACCGGTGCCGGACGCCCTTTTGGATACTCTCTTTTTTGCAGGGCAGCTGCATCTAAAATAAGAGGCAGATCAGGTTGATTCAATAAAAATTGAACTTTATCCTCCAATTGTTCATCCAAATCCAAACCAGGACCGATTGCTGCTGCTTTCATACTGGATAACTGTTTATTTTCTTTTAATTGTTGAAGCGAGTGATACCAATAGGTTGCTTCAGGAAGTCTCTGACAAACAATTTGTGCTACACTTTTATCTGTTGCGATCATCAGTTTGCCGATTCCGGAACGCATAGCACCGAGCCCAGACAGAAGTGCACAGCCTGGCATTTCTTCACTGCCAGCAATTAATAATCCGGTTCCAAATGAACCTTTGTGCGGATTTTTTGGTAAAGCAGGCCATGTTTGTTTAACATCTTCCTCTGTCCATACTCTCCAGCCTGATTGCTGAACCAATCCAATATCCAACGATTTGACTGTCCCATAAAACTCAGCCGAAGGCACTAAAAAAGCTGAAGGTTTAACCCCATGTAAGCATAATGTGTAATCCGCTTTAAAGGCGGTCACTACATTACCTCTATCTGCTTCAACACCCGATGGAATATCAATCGCAATTTTCACAGCCTGTGATTGGTTCCAGTAGGCAAGCACTCGATCTGCCTGGCTGGAAAATGGCGGTTTAAACCCAATTCCAAAGAGCCCATCTACCAGAACATCATATTCATTTTCAATCGTTTGGGTGTATGGGTATCCACAAGTAATAAAATAAGAAAAATGCTGTTGTGCAACTTCAGACTTTGGCAATCCAAACGGCAAAATAAGCGTTGCCTTGTAACCGTGATTCAGCAATAATCTCGCAAGGACAATTGCATCGCCTCCATTATTTCCTTGCCCAGCGATGATTCCAACTTCATCTTCCCTCTTGATCAAACTGGATACTTCTCTGAACAAAGCCTGTCCGGAGTTTTCCATTAAAGTAAAGATGGACAGCCCATCCGCTTCAGCTTTACTGTCGATTTGTCTGATATCATTCGAAAAATAAATATTCATCATCGACCACCTCTCTTCTTATATTTTTAGTATACAACAATAGGAATAGGAAATTTTAACGATATAGTAAGGTAAGAAATCTAATCTGGTTTGTCGAAAAGGTTTACGAAAGTGGTAACAAAGGTGCTGAATAGGTGGGTCATAGATGGTCTATAGCCGGGGAATATCTCCTTTCCCTCACCTTTCCTACACCTTTACTCACCCTTTGACCCGGTATAGGTGCATCATAGGTGGTCCATAGCCGGAAAATGCCTCCTTTTTCCCACCTTTCCTACACCTTTGCTCCACCTTTGACCGGGGATAGGTGCATCATAGGTGGTCCATAGCCGGGGAATGCCTCCTTTCTCCCACCTTTCCTACACCTTTGCTCCACCTTTGACCGGAGATAGGTGCGGCATAAGCGGGGCATAGCTACTCCTAAAACTCCGGTATAAGTTTTCGATAGCTTTTGAAAATAAAATAGTCAGCTCCACAATCGAAACTGACATTTGCTTACCCATCAACTTCGAGTAAATAACGTACCTCCTTTGTCCAGTTTCATTTCATGGAGTTGATAACACGATATACTTATTTCCTACCACGTCTGTTCTAGAGGATTATAAGTATCAATTTACTTGGAAAAATTAATTAAATTATCACCGAGATTCAGAATGACGATATGATTCTTTTCGATTGCTTTTCTTCTTGATTCTGCATTCACTTCATCTGATAGTAAAATAAGATGTCCCTGATCTGTTTGCGGTAATCCAGCCTTCTTTAGATTTTTTTCAGTAGCCTCATATAAATGTTTTTCCCTGTTTGACACATAAAAGATTTGGATTCCCTTCATATCCGCATATTGAAGGAACTCTAATGCACCGGGCAGAGGTTTGGCATTTGCTTGGTTGACCCATGCCTCCCATTCTTTATCATTAAAGGAGCTGTTCTTTTGAGCTAACCGAGCTAAAAAAGGGCGGTTATTCAGTACGTCTTCATCTAAATCTAAAATAATGGCTTTATCCTCATCCGTCTTTTGTTGCAGAGCTCGATCGAGTCTTTGTTTAGCCACTTTAAAACCTTTGCTAAATGACGCATCAGCCGTAGATTGTTGGTACCTAAGAACGTGCATGATATTTTCTTCTTGATGACTCATATTTGGACTAGCTTCTATCCAATTTATAGGTAAATTTAGCCAAACACTAAATACAGCAATAAGTAAACGTCCTTTTCTGATGCCACTCTTTTTCATTCCAATCACCTCTCAAACAGTTTTTCCAAAGACTTTTCATTTCATGAAAAATTTATATTGGAATAGCGAATGTGCTTAAAGAAAGTAGGTATTAGGTACGAAAAAAAGACCTCATTTGAGATCTTTACTGATTGATTTAAAATTTTCTTTCCTTATTAAAACTCCGTAAAATGGAACATTTTATTAGTCAAATTTTCCAAGATAAACCTATTTTCCAGAAATTATGTTAATCTTTAATCAGATTCTTTATTATGAAGAGTCGAATATAAAAACTATTTATCTCGATTAGGATATATTTCTAGGGATTCATAAATATAGATGTGATATTCTTGTTTAAAAAACCATTTGTTTTGTTGATGACCGGTATCATTCTTGTTTTATTTATAACCGTATATATGAATAAAACTCTGAAGGATCATAATGTTCAAGCCTCCAATGGTTATAACTTAAATCAACTTATCAGGATTGATGTGGAAGTCCTTAAAAAGGATGATGCTTATGAAGAAATTAATACGATTACAGATGAAGGAACCATTGAAAAATCACGTGAGATATTTCAACAAATCACATGGGAACCAAATAGAGAAGCTAAGTTAGCTGGACCCGAAGATGTAAAATTAACCTTATATTTTAAAAATGACAAAGAAAGTACTGAACGATTACTGAATATCTCTTATTCTTAACCTCGAGCAATGATTCGGCAACTATTATTAGTGACCATCCTAAAGAAGGGCTCGGTACACTAGAAACAGATGCAAAGAATTTATCAGATCTTTTGCTCAAGAAATAAACAGAAACTTAAAAAAAAGCGGGGAATACGGTACCGCTCCTTAAAAGTTAGTTCTACTCTAACTTTTGGGATATGACACCTTCCCCGCTCTCTTTATTAATATTGATTAGTCGTTTTATGTCGTTCCACTAATTTTTTTAATGATTGAATCTGCCCTAAATGCATCGCTTCATGGCTAAGTAATAAGTGAAACAATTCGCTTTTTGTACTAATACCAAACTTTTCAAGAGGACCAGTTACCTCTTCTCTCCAGAATTCCTCAGGTAAATCTTTAATTCTCTTTTCCTGAGATTGATAATTAGATTTAATATCATTCAAAGAAGGTGCACTTCTTTGCCAATATTTTGGCGAAGTTCCACTACTGAAAAATTCTCCATATAACTCAGAAAGCGGTGAACTGCTGCCAGGATAGCCAAACAAGAAGGATTCAGCACTTACCAGTACATGCCCTAATTGCCAGCGAATCGTATTATTAAAACCTTCTGGTTGAAGATCAGCTTCTGCTTCAGATAAATCCTCTAAAATGTCCTGCAGCTTGCTTCTGGTCATCTCAAATTGTTTTTGCATACCAGTCGTTTCCATATATTCCCCTCCACTTATTCTTTTTGCCCTCACAAGATATGGGTTGCTTTCTTTTATACCCTATCTTTCCTGGAAAAAAACAGAAGTGAAGCGGCTTATTTGACTAATAATCATACAAATTGTTAGCTGGTTGTTTGCTTTACCTTATTTCTATTCAATTCTTTTACAAAGGACTCCAATTCCTTATGTCCCCCCTGATGCAACAAACTTACAACCTTACTCCCTACAATAATACCATCACAATAGTCATACAATTGATTGGCCGTCTTTGCATTGGATATCCCGAATCCCGCATAGATTGGACAGTCCGTATTCTGCTTAAGTTGTAGGATTTGTTCTTTAAAGGCCTCATCATTCAACTGCGCCTGTTCTCCTGTTGTCCCATTTACCGTTACTGCATAAATAAAACCTTCCGCTCCATCACAAAGCTTTGCCATTCGAGTTGGATTTGCTGTTAAAGGTAAGAGTCTGATTAACACAATGCCTTCCTTACTGAGCTCCTTCTTAAACATCTGCTCTTCCTCCAGCGGAACATCTGGAATGATACAGGCACTAATGGAGGCTTCTCTGCACTTGGCAGCAAATGTTGAAATTCCAAGGCATAAAACAGGATTTGCATACGTCATAATAATTAACGGAATTTCAATAATTTCCTCCGTATTCCTTAATTCATTTAATATATCCTCCAAAGTAACATCCTGTTCCAGGGCACGTAAACCTGCTTCCTGAATGCTTGGTCCATCAGCTACTGGGTCCGAAAATGGAATTCCAATTTCAATGGCGGAAGCCTCTAATCTTTCAAAGTACTTGATAGTCGGAACAAGCTGATCGAGCCCTCCATCACCTCCCATAATATAGGGAATAAACCCTTTTTCTCCACTCTTTTTAGCCTCTGAAAAACAATCTACTAGCTTATTAGACATGCTCCACACCTCCAATTACACTCATGACGGTATCCATATCTTTATCTCCTCTTCCGGATAAACAAATTACAATAGACTGATCTTTCCCCATATCAGGTGCCCTTTTGACTGCTTCCGCTATCGCATGCGAGCTTTCGAGCGCAGGTATAATTCCTTCCTTTCTTGTTAACAGCTTAAATGCCTCCAATGCTTCATCATCTCGAATAGATGTATACTCCACTCTTCCCTCGTCCTTCAAAAAGCAGTGCTCCGGTCCGACTCCCGGATAATCTAGTCCAGCCGATATAGAATGAGCTTCCTCTATCTGTCCAGCTTTATCCTGCAGGAGATACATGAGTGCCCCATGTAGAATCCCCTTTTCTCCTTTTGAAAGGGATGCTGCATGCTCATTCGTATCTAACCCTTGGCCAGCCGCTTCCACGCCTACTAAAGTAACCTGTTCATCCTCTAAAAATTCGTAAAACATGCCCATTGCGTTGCTGCCACCCCCGATACAGGCAATAATTTCATCTGGCAATCGATTGTGTAAAACGAGGAATTGCTCCCTGGTTTCCCGACCTATTACACTTTGAAAATCTCGTACAATTTGCGGGAAGGGATGCGGTCCCATCACAGACCCTAATAAATAATGTGTATCCTCAATATGACCGACCCAGTAACGTAAAGCTTCATTTACGGCATCCTTCAGCGAACAGCTTCCTTGTTGTACAGGCACTACCTTTGCACCCAATAATTCCATTTTCAGCACATTTGGTTTTTGCCTCTTCACATCTTTTTCACCCATAAAAATCACTGCTTCCAAGCCAAGCAAGGCACAAGCTGAAGCAGTCGCGACTCCATGCTGGCCGGCACCTGTTTCCGCCACAATTCTTGTTTTGCCCATTGCTTTGGCAAGCAGGGCCTGACCAAGTGTATTATTAATTTTGTGAGCACCGGTATGATTTAAATCCTCCCTTTTAAGGTAAATCCGTGCACCACCTAAATGTTCGGTGAAATTTTTCGCATAGTATAACGGAGTCTCTCTTCCTACATAATCCTTCAAAAGTAATTGATATTCAGTAATAAATGACTTTTCCTGCGCAATCGTTTTATAGGCTTCCTCCAATTCGAACAAAGCCGGCATTAATGTTTCAGGTACAAATCTTCCTCCATATTCCCCATATCGGCCAGTTGTATCTGGATATTCTTTTATTTGATTCACTTGATTGCCCCCTCTTTTGCCATTTTTATAAATTCAAAGATTCTTCTCGTATTTTTTCTCCCATTTACCTCAACACCACTACTCACATCAACCATAAACGGATTTACTACTTCAATCGCTTCTCTTACATTTTCAGAATTCAAGCCTCCCGCTAGAATGATAGTAGGGTATTCACCTCCCAGTCCTCTCACCTTTTCCCAATCAAATGCCACTCCGTTACCACCTCTATATTCCCGTGCTGCAGCATCCAACAAAATATAATCAGTATGCTGAACACCTCTAACATCCAAGTCTGCTTGAGCAGGCTTAATCCCTATTGATTTGATGATCGGCAATCCAACCTCCAAATAGTCTGCAGGCTTTTCATCTCCATGAAGCTGAATGGCTGTCAATCCACAATATCGTGCCACTTGTTTCACCGTTTCTAATTCTTCATTAACAAAGACACCGACCTTCCAGATTTCATCTTCCAGTTTGGAGATGATTCGTTTGGCTCTCTCAGGGGCAATTCTTCGCTTGCTTTCGGCGAACATAAATCCAAGGGCATCCGCACCTGCTTTTTCAGCTGCTAATGCGTGCTCGACGGTTTGTATTCCACAGATCTTCACCTTCACTGGATGGTCCTTCTTTCAATTTGTTTGATATCTTTTACAAATTGAGCGGGGGCTTGATGCTTCATCAATGCCTCCCCGACTAGGATTGCATCCACACCTGCATTGGCAACGCGTAAACAATCATCTATATTCTTGATTCCACTTTCACTAATGACAAGAATTGACGGATCGTCAATCAATTTAATTAAACTTTCAGTAACAGCTAAATCCGTTTTAAATATTTGAAGATTGCGATTATTCATGCCGATCAATTGTGGTTTAAGGGACAGAGCTACCTCTAAATCATCCTCATCATGTACTTCCAGTAAAACTTCCAAATGTAGATGGAGAGCATACTCATACAATACTTTTAATTTTTCAGGTGATAAAATTCTTACAATTAACAGGACAATACTTGCCCCCGATAAAAAGGCTTGATTAATCTGAGATTTTTCCAGTATAAAATCTTTACATAGGACTGGCAGATCCGTATGTCTGCTTACTACCTGTAAATCATTAAAGCTTCCATTAAAGTATTCTTTATCCGTCAAGACGGATATGCCATCAGCGCCGCCTTCCATATATTGATTAGCTACCTCTATCGGATTAGCCAGAGAATGAATGATTCCTTTTGAAGGGGATGACCGTTTAAATTCCGCAATCACACCAAGGGTCGACTGCTTTTTGATTCGTTCAGCAAAAGTATCTCTTACCTGTATTCGTTTGGTGTCATTTGATAATTCAACTGCGGTTATGTTCCTCAACTCTCTCCTCTTGTGCTCCACGATTTTCATTAAATAGGTTGGCATATATCATTGGCCCCTTTCGTTTGAACCTGTCCCCTAACTTCAAGTAATTTCCGGTAGACTGCACCTGAATCGATTAATTCAGCCGCATACATGACTCCTTCCTGAATCGTAGAGACTTTCTCTGAAACAAATAAACCAATTCCTGCATTTAGAAGGACTGCATCACGACATGGATTCTTTTCCCCGCAAAAGATTTCAATCATTTTTTTCGCATTTTCAGATGGCCCTCCACCGATCAAATGGCTATTATCCGATATTTTCAATCCAACGTCATGGGGATGGATGGCTTCTTCTGTTATTTGACCATTCTGAACGAAATATAGCTTGTTTTCGCCAGCCAATGATGCTTCATCCATATTACCCGCCCCATGGATAATGACAGCCCTTTTTCTCCCAACCTTCAACAATACTTCTCCATACAGCTTTAAAAGTTTTACATCATACACACCAACCATTTGATAGGTTAAATGGACTGGGTTTGTTAAGGGTCCGATTGCATTGAAAATCGTAGGAATACCCAATTGCTTCCGAACTGCAGCGATTCTTGTTAATTTAGGGTGGATATGCCCAGCATTTAAAAATACTAAATTAACTTGATGAATAGCTTTCCTGGCTTCCTCCTTTTGATTAATCGTATTAATGCCCAATGCGTTCAGCACATCCATACTGCCGGATTGACTCGTCATATTTTTGTTTCCATGCTTCACCATTTTGATTCCGGCACTTGCCAAAACAAATGCTGTTGCCGTGCTGATATTAAAGCTGTTGCTGCGATCGCCTCCGGTACCGCAATTATCCATTGCATCCGGAATAGTTCCCAGTTGATGTGTCGATTCCTTTCGAATCATTTCTGAGATAATATACAGTTCCTTACTCCCATAGCCCTTTAATCCAATGGCCATTAAAAACGCAGCCACTTCCGCTTCGGAAACAGTTGAACTTAGCATTTGTTTTGCAGCATCCGTCATTTCACCCTCTGATAAACTCTTTCCTTTGCTTAGTATGAAAAGATACTCATTCATGAAAGACTGCCTCCTTCACAGTACTATTAAGAAAATTAGTGATTATCTTTTTTCCATAGGGCGTTCCTATTGATTCGGGATGGAATTGAACGCCGTATAAGGGATACTGCTTATGACGAATAGCCATAATCTCCTCATCATCCTCTGAAGTAGCTATAATCTTAAACTCATTTGACAGAGTCTCTTCTTTTATTATTAGAGAATGGTATCTCATTGCCTGAAACCCTTGAGGTGTACCCTTAAAAATTTCATCTCCTGTATGGACGATCTTTGATGATTTACCATGTTTGATTTTTCCCGCTCTGCATACCGTAGCACCAAACACCTGACCAATGGCCTGATGCCCCAGACAAACGCCTAAAATAGGAATATGGCTATAAAAAGCTTTAATCAACTCTTTACATATCCCACTCTCCTCCGGACGACCAGGTCCGGGTGATAAGACAATTGATGTTGGCGCTAAATCTTTTATTTCTTGAATTGTAAGGACGTTATTTCGTTTAATCAGGACCTCTTCCCCCAGTTCCAATAAAAGCTGATAGAGGTTATACGTAAAGGAATCGAAATTATCGATAAGCAAAATCATTCAGCCCAACCTCCTTAAATCCCGCCTTGTGAAGTGTTTCATACCATTCATTTTCCGGAATGGAATCATAGACAATGCCAGCGCCAGCCTGGAAATGAATTTGTTGATCTTTAATCACCATCATTCGGATTGCTAAGGCCAGGTCCAATTCCCCACCGTAGGAGATAAAACCAACACCGCCACCGTAAGCGCCTCTTCTTTCCTGTTCAGCCTCTGAGATTAACTGCATTGCTCTTATCTTCGGTGCGCCTGATACGGTTCCAGCCGGCAGACAGGCTTTAATTGCGTCCATTGGATGAATCGCTTCGTTTAATACGCCTGTAATTTCTGAAACAAGATGGATCACATTTTTAAATGATTCAATCTCCATAAAACGTTTAATATTTACACTTTCCGGCTTACAAATCTTCCCCAAATCATTTCTAGCAAGATCCACCAGCATGACATGTTCTGCCTTCTCTTTTTCATCCGCTTTTAAACTGGCAATCTGCTCTTCGTCTTCTTGAAGATTAGAGCCTCTTCTTCTTGTACCTGCTATCGGATTAGAGTGAATGACGCCCTGATTGATCGCAATCAACCTTTCAGGAGAGCAGCCTACAATGTGATAGTTGCCAAAATTAATATGAAAGTGGAATGTATCAGGATGTTCTTTCTTTAACTCCCCATAATAGTCTTCCGGGTCTCCCGCGAATGAACCGGTCCATCGCTGCGACAAGACGGCCTGGAATATATCGCCGCTTCGAATTCTGGATTTTAATTCATTGACCGAATCAATAAATCTCTCCTTATTCGTATTGCTTTTAATTCCATGAATCAAATACATTTCATTTCCAGCAGCCTGGCTGTATGTGGATAGTTCTTCCCGAAAGCACTGCATGTTTGTAACCAATTCAACTTCTGATCGTTCACCTTCATAGTCTAAATGGAGGTGACTGCATTCGGAAAAATCATCACCACTGTAAACAAAATAGTCTGTGTGATAGAGAAAGTGGAAATCCGGAATACCAACCGGATTCATTTCTGGCGAATCTATTTCTTCAAAGAGAAAACTGTATGAATAACCGGCAAATCCAATGGAACCTCCTATAAACGGCAAATCAGGATAAAGAGCATCATCGATTGCAAGTGACGCTTTAATAAACTCATGCGGATTATTCACTTTCTTTTTCATTTGACCCTTTTTAAAGAACGTACCATCTATACTCGTCATGATTTCTGCATATAGGTTAAAGGCAATAATTTTTGTCCTGCCACCGCTCGGAGCTGGAAATTCAAGCACAGCTTTATAAGACTCAGCGATGTCTTCTATATTTCTAAGTTTGTTTTGTTCCTCTGCTTTCAGCCGTTGCCTAGTTATTTTAGGTTTTCGCAATGTAATCCCCCCTGAAAATAGAAAAATCCCCCATAAGCAAATAAATTGCTTATGGAGGACGTTTAATCGTGGTGCCACCCCCGTTGGATCTCTTTCAGATACGATGAGGAAAGAATCCATCATTTAATATCCTATCCTTTTAACGGCGGAATCCCGTATTCCCCTACTCATCTTTCAGGGAATCACTCGAAAGCCCATTCACATAAAGCCTGCATACCGGTTCTCACCCATCCCGGCTCTCTGTAGTGCAATGTTTTTATGCTACTCCTCTTTCTTAACGTTTTATTTATTCAATTTTCTCCCATACAAAAAGGGCCTCACATCCTTGTAAAAAGGACGAGAGACCCGCGGTACCACCTTAATTGATTGCTGAATTCAGCAATCCACTTTATGACAGCTTATAGAAATAACTGTCAGCCTATTATAACGATTGGCTAAATCGGCCAAGGCATACTGATTAACTCACGTTCTGCCCGGCAGCTCCGAAGTCCATTCACAAATGAAATCGTACCGATTCCCACCACCCATCGGCTCTCTAAAACTCCTTCAAATGCTACTACTCTTCATCAACGTTTTCCTGTATATATGTTGTAGTTAATACTAAATTATGTATTTTGAATTGTCAATATATTTAATGTTAAAATAAAATTATTAATTTTTAAAATTACAGTTAATATAAAATCATCTTTTTAATTAAGTTCCGATATTATTATAAAAAAGAGAGTGTAAAAATGAGCAAAGAATTAAAATCTTATTTAGACAGTAAAGAATTATCTTTATTAGAAAGCTTAACTAGGGACTATGAAAAATTTATTGAGCCAGGCCCGATACAAAAACAGCTTATAAAAACTAAAGATAAAGTGACAGAATTTTTACCAGAAAGATTCAAAGAAATCACATCAGATGCTATTAATAAAGCTAGTGATTGGGCAGTAATTAAAAAAGTAATGGAAAGTGCCGGCAAAGGGTTTGTTGTTGTTAGTGAAAATTCAGCAAGGTTTACTTTTAATAAAGATAGTATTCTTAAAACTTTAAGTAATGAAACCAATCAGCTTAATCATTTTGAACAAATATGCCAATTAAGAAGTTATCACATTGAAAAAAGTGTAATTAACAGAAGGTCGTTAGTAGATTTAACATCAACTTTTGTCGGTGGCGGAATAACTGGATTTTTTGGATTATGGGGTGTTCCATTTAATTTAGCATATACCTTCTTTATGTATTATAGATCGGTACAAGCAGTTGCATTATATTATGGGTATGACGTCATTGATGATCCTAGAGAACTAGAATTTGCCTCAAGCGTCACAATTACTTGCCTTTCTCCCCATTTAGATTCAGATATCGAAAATCTTGGTTCTATTATTGGTAGGATGATGTTTGCCACTAATGTCACAAGATTAAAAGAATCATTAACTAAATTATCTTATGAAAAAATGGCTCAAAAAGGTGGCGCTGAGTTATTATATGTTCAGATACGAGCATTAGCAAATGCTCAAGCAAAAAAAGCACTCGAAAATGCTGGTAAAGAAGGTGTAGAGGCAGGGATATTTAAGAACCTCCTCGAACAGATAGGCAAAAAACTGAGCAAAGAAACCGGAAAAAAAGCAGTTCCGGTAATAGGTGCTTTTGTGGGTGCTTTATCAGATACACACACAATGAATAATATAATTAAAGGAGCTAATCTAATTTATCATAAACGTTTCCTATTCGAGAAGAATATTAGAATAAATCAATATAATAACGTTAATATAAATCCTGATATATTAGATTATGATGAAATTATGAATCATAATATTAATCATAAGGATTTTGATATGGGCTTCTAGTATAAAGTTAGAAAGGATAGTCTATCACTTATAATCCTATACAATTTAAAAAGGAATTCAGAAAGCTATTTATAGCCATATTCTGAATTCCTTTTTTCAGTATATATAAGTACATAATTTCAATAAATTATACACTCATCATAGATTAATCATCCTTCAAGCAATAAAGATTCCGGATCTTCAATTAGTTTTTTCACGTTTGCAAGGAAGCTAACTGCTTCTGCTCCGTCGACAATACGGTGATCGTAGGATAATGCGATATACATCATTGGGCGAACTTCAATTTTGTCATCCTCAACAGCAATCGGACGCTTTTTAATACCGTGCATTCCAAGAATACCTACTTGTGTTCCATTTAAAATAGGTGTTGACATTAAGGAACCGAAAACACCGCCATTTGTGATAGTAAAGGTTCCACCCTGTAAATCTGATAGGGCCAATTTATTATCACGTGCTTTTTTCGCCAAGCTGCCAATTTCTTTTTCGATTTCAGCAAAGTTCATACGGTCCGCATCTCTAACAACAGGGACTACTAAGCCTTCAGGAGCAGATACGGCTACACCGATATCATAGTATTTTTTGATAAGCAGCTCGTCACCTTGGATTTCTGCATTTAATAATGGGTACTTCTTAAGAGAACCCACAACGGCTTTTGTAAAGAAAGACATAAAGCCTAATTTCACATCATTTTCTTTTTGGAATGCATCCTTACGTTTATTACGAAGGTTCATGATGTTCGTCATATCTACTTCGTTAAAAGTAGTCAGCATCGCTGTATTATGTTGAACCTCAACCAAACGTTTCGCGATTGTTTGGCGTCTGCGTGACATTTTCACACGTTCTTCCGGTTTACCAGATACCTGAGCAGGTGCTGGTGCTGCTTTTTTAGCTTCCGGTTTTGGAGGCTTAGGTGCAGGCGCGCTGGCTTGTGCATGTCCATTGTAGGATTCTACATCTTGCTTGCGCACTCTTCCAAGTGGATCTACTGTAGGGATTTCATCCAAATCGATCCCTTTTTCTCTTGCTAGTTTACGTGCAGCTGGTGAAGCAACTGTTTTATTTCCTTTTTTCTCTTCTTCTTTTGGTTCAGGAGCAGGTGCTGCTTTTGGTTCTTCTTTTTCTTGCTCTTTAGCAGCAGGTTCTTGTTCTTTACTCTGTGCAGGTGTGCCATCAGCATCTACCAGCGCAATTGCTTCCCCAACAAGAACTGTATCTCCCTCTTCTTTTAATTGCTCTGTCAAAACTCCTTCATAGTCGGAGATGATTTCAACATTTACTTTATCTGTTTCAAGCTCAACGATATATTCACCTTTTTCAACCTTTTCACCCGGTTGTTTAAGCCATTGTGCAATTGTTCCCTCTGTAATTGATTCCGCTAATTCTGGTACTTTTACCTCTGCCATCTCTCTATTTCCTCCTCTATTCGCGAGTTAATGCGCTGTTTATAATACGATTTTGTCCTTGTTTATGAATGGTTGGATCTCCCTCTGCAGGACTGGATCGTCTTCTTCTGCCGATGTACTCAACTTTAACCCCTTCTGGTGCTGCTATTCTTAAACGCGGCTCAACGAAATTCCACGCGCCCATATTTTTAGGCTCTTCCTGTACCCATACAATCTCTTTTAAATTCGGGTAGGAAGCAAATAATTCTTGTACCCCTTTAAGCGGGAATGGATAAATTTCTTCAATTCTCACTATGTGAAGCCAATCAAGATTTTCTTTGCCTTCAATAGCCTGAGATAAATCAATTGCCATTTTACCTGTACAGCAAACGATTCTTTCCACACTATCTTTTTTCGTTCCTAAGCCTGGCTGTTCAATAAACGACTTGAATTCGCCCTCACTCAGTTCTTCAGCAGTACTCGCTACAGTCGGATTTCTCAGCAAGCTCTTTGGTGTCATTAATACCAATGGGCGTACTTCTTCTTTTCCTAAAATAGCTGCTTGTCTTCTTAAAATATGGAAGTATTGAGCTGCTGAACTTAAATTAGCTACAGTCCAGTTATTCTCCGCTGCCAATGATAAATAGCGCTCCAAACGTGCACTGGAGTGTTCCGGTCCCTGACCTTCATATCCATGAGGCAATAGCATCACTAAGCCTGATTTTTGGCCCCATTTCGCTCTGCCAGCAGCAATAAATTGATCAAATAATACTTGCGCAGTGTTGGCAAAATCACCATATTGGGCTTCCCATAAAACGAGCGTATCCGGGGATTGAACATTGTATCCATATTCAAATCCAATGACAGCTGCTTCAGACAACGGACTGTTATGAACTGCAAAGGAAGCTTTTGCCCCTTCAAGTCCATGTAATGGAGAATAGGTTTCTCCCGTTTCACTGTCATGTAAAACAATGTTTCTATGAGCAAATGTACCGCGCTCGGAATCCTGTCCAGTAAGACGGACCGGTGTTCCATCCTGTAAGATAGTTGCAAAAGCTAACGTTTCAGCCAAAGCCCAGTCTACTTTATTTCCTTCTTCCAAAGCATTCTGTCTTCTCATAAGGATTTTATCCAGTTTATTAAATACCTTGAAGTTCTCAGGTCGTTTTAAAAGCTCCGCATTTATTTGCTTTAATACGTCAAGCTCTACTTTTGTATCTACCTTCGGAATCCCGGATTCAATAATTTTTGGAACATCAGCTGCTTCAAGCGGAGAATCTTCCTTTGCACCCACTTGATTATAGTACTCTTTCAACATATCAGAATGTTCCTGATCCAGACGAGCGACCTCTTCTTCCGTTACAAGTCCTTCATCCACTAGTCTCTTTGCATACACCTCTCTAGGTGTTGGATGCTCATGCACCATCTTGTACATGGCCGGATTGGTTGTCATTGGCTCATCCATTTCGTTATGGCCATAACGTCTGTATCCAATTAAATCTATTAAAAAGTCCTTCTGGAAGGTTTGACGATATAAAATAGCTACATAAGCTGCAGCTAATACAGCCTCTGGATCATCTGCATTGACATGGATAATCGGGATCTCATATCCCTTCGCCAGGTCACTTGAGTAACGAGTTGAGCGAGAATCCCGGCTTTCTGTTGTAAATCCGATCATATTATTCGCGATAATATGTACGGTGCCTCCTGTTTGATACCCTTTAAGGCGACTTAAATTCAAGGTTTCTGCCACTATTCCCTGACCTGGAAATGCTGCATCTCCATGAATAATAATTGACATACTGGAATTCGAATCCTGTACAGGAAACCCTTTTTGGCTTCTGTCATCCTGAACAGCCCTTGTATATCCATTTACGATGGGATTGACAAATTCCAAGTGACTTGGATTATTTGCCAACGTTATAATCGCTTCTCTTGTATTCTCTTCTTTAATTTTACGATCTGCGCCCAGGTGGTACTTCACATCACCAGTCCATCCAAATGTAACACCAACGGATCCTTCAGATGGTACCAATTTTTTATCCGGAGCATGCTGAAACTCAGAGAATATTTTTTTGTACGGTTTACCCAGCACATGAGCCAGTACATTCAATCTGCCTCTATGTGCCATTCCGATATTAATTGAAGTAGTTCCGCCGCGAACGGATCTTGAAACTAATTCATCAAGAAGTGGCACTAAAGAATCTACACCTTCAATTGAAAATCTCTTTTGTCCAACAAAGGTTTTATGTAAGAATCGCTCAAATCCATCCACTTCAGTTAAGCGCTTCAACAAATTTTTCTTTTTAGCTGCCGAAATTGCAAAACCGGAGGCTGTTTGTTCAACCATTTGTGTAAGCCACTTTTTCTCTTCCATGTCATGGATATGATCGAATTCAAAAGCAATCGTTCTCGTATATAAAACTTTTAAATATTCGATGGCTTCATGGCCATTTTGAATGTTTGCAGGCAAAACATCACTGATTAAGGAAGCTGGCATCGCTTTCAAATCATCAGTCGTTAAATCATATTTACCCAATCCTAAATTAATATCTTTCTTTACCTTACTGTACAATGGATAAATGTCAGCGGCCAAATGTCCGTTTATTCGAATATCCTCAGCCAATTTGACAGCCTGCGATACTTTATACATCATTTTTGCTGTGAACTGACCGTCTGAAACTTCCTTACTTTGATTACCCCTTGTTTGTTCGGTTTCCTCTAATCTTGGAGGTCCCCACTCTTCAAATAATCTCACCAAATCCGGATCCACTTGCTCTGGGTCCTGTAAAAAAACTTCGTACATTTCCTGGACGTAACCCAAGTTTGGCCCCTGAAACTCTAGCCAAGGGTTTGTTACAGGTGTATCAAGTTTCATTATGAAATCCCCCTGTTAAACATTGTTTTGCCTTATTCCTGCGACTGAATAATATATAATAATAACGTTATCAAAAAAGTCGGAAGGATAAAACATTTCCGACATTATTCTACCATGTTTTGGTGAATATACTCAAAGGTTTGCACTTAATTTACGAGAAAATCAAAACTTTCGAAAAAATCAGCTATTATGAAATAGCAAAAAAAGAGAATTGATTATATAACCAACTCTCCTTTTTGATTAATACCAAATTGAATCATGTTGGATTCACATACCCATTCATAGCCAATTTTTTGATAAATTGAATTTGAAGTTGGATTTGATAAATCCGTATATAAACTGCAAAATAAATAGTTTTCAAGAAGTTGTTTCGAAAAAGTGTGAACGGACGAGCTCGCATACCCCTTCCCTCTCTCTTCATCGGGAGTATAAACCAGCGAGACTACAATTCCATTTTGCGTTGGACGAGCCCACTTCACCATCGATACCGGTCTGTTCTGATCAATCCATAAATGTAAGGACTTCTCCTTGATATAATCATTTGCTCTTGCCTGACATTCTTCGTAAGTGAGATTATCAACCGTATATTCAGTGAACTCCCTAATCCAATCAGCTACTAAAGGGGCATCTTCATGGACTGCCTGACGTAGATACCCCGTTGTGATTTGAATAGAGTTCAATTTTGTCAGCTTGTAAATGCCCTGCTGCACGCCAATAGAGCCCTCAATTCCCGTTATACGCTTCCATTCATCAGCAAATAATTGCGATAATCTCTTTTCGCCTGTAACCCCTGGAAACATAAACCCTTCTTCAACAAATTTATTTACAGCAAAGGAAATAGTTTCTTTTTGATTAAAATTGCCAGCGATAAGCAGATTGTGTGGATGAGTTCGTAAAAAAACCAAGACAGTCTGATCTGTTACCTCCACTGTACACATTAAAAGTTTACTAGTATCTGATGGATTTAGGATTAATTTATTCACCAATCCCAGGATGACATTATGCTTCGCTTCATCCTTTAAAAGAATAGGCTCGATCTTATCCTTAAAAGGTTTTACTGTGTCATAGAATACAATATTCATTTTCTCATCCTCCTTTTTTCTATTATCCTCCTACATCTATATATTTCAAAACAATTTAATTAAAATAGTGTGAGTTTACATAATATTTTTATAACTAACTTCTATTGTAAATTAAAAACAGCAACCCCTAAAAAAGGATTGCTGCTTAATTTATAGTAGATTGGATGCAGTAGTTAATTCATGTCTAATATTCCATTCTGTGGAAGCTCGATTTTAAAATGAGTTCCTTCAGATGAACTTTTGGAAATAGTTATATTCCCCAAATGCTCTATGATTGTTTTCTTAACAAAAGGTAATCCCAATCCCATTCCCCGCTTATCTATCGAAATAAATGGATCAAATACACTTTCCCAGTTAGCTGGAGGGATTCCCTTGCCTGTATCAATGAAATGAATAATAATGTGTTCATTTTCCAACTGGGTTTTAATCATTATTTTCTTATTCTCTCGATCTTTAGGCATGGCCTCTACGCTGTTCTTGATTAAGTTGATAAAAACTTGGCCAAAATTGGTTTTATTAATATAGGCATTCAAAGGTTCGTAATTATTAACCACTTCAATATCCACCTGATTGGTGCGCAACATTTCAGAAGACATGTTAATGGAATCTAGTATAACCTCTATCAAATTTTCCTTTTTCAGAACTAGATTAGATGACTTCATATAATCTTTATAATTATTAGTCAGTTTACCTAGATGTTCAGATGACTTTTGAATCATATCCAGTGTCTTCCTATCTGACTCTGTTAAGTCATTACTCAGATTAAGAAGATTTGAAAAACTCTTGATAATTTGATTGGTATTTTTCACTTCATGAATTAAACTTCCCGCTAAATTCCCGGTATAATCCAGCTTTTTTTGTCTTTCCATCAGTAGATAATGACTATCTTTTAGACTCGTGTTCAATTTAACAAAGAAATGTACCACAAAGACAGAGAATACGATTACCCCGATGCTGCTTGTTATGGCACCTGTCCCTGGTGAAAGGTTTAAATATCCCGATAAGATTAGCCAAATGGAGGCTAAACAGAATGCATTTAAAAATTTTCTGAAACTCGTGTTAGATATATGTCTCGAAACTAAATAGACAAGAATTAAAAAGATGATAAAGCCAATCATATGTAAGATGAATATCCATCCTAAAGGCCCATACACAGGATAATAAAAACTGGATGAGAAACTGGTCTTTACGGTTAACCCACTAATCCCTAATTCCGTCAGATTAATTACATAGACCACTCCGCTTAAAATAATAAAAAAGATGAGTGACTTCTTATCAAGTAGTAATCTCGAGATCTTTGCTAACCAAGGAGTATCTTTTAACATTGTTGGCTGATCCTTTATAACCAAATATGCTACATAGAGAACAATTGGCACTCCAAAAGTAGGCCCTAAACGCAGCAATTTAAATAATACTAGAATGGTACTCTCAGAAAGAATATCCGATAAATAAAGTACCCCAACATCAATTTGCCAAATTGTAACAAAGAGCATGTATAAAACGAGACCCATTGTCAATCTTGATTCATTATACATACTTTTTATAACGAATGAAACAACCAAAGGGATCAACCCAATAGTACATATTAATAATCCGATAATCATTTATTTTTGCACTCCAATGACGTATGTTCAGTTCTATATTTTTTAATATAAGCACATGCATTATTTCCACCATGCCCATGATTGGTAACAGCGACTTCATTGACCTCCTGATAAATTGTTTCAGTAACAATATTCATATCTTCATAGCCTTTTTTAGTTGTTCTTATTGTTGGAGGAATAAAATCATGTTCCACACTTAATAATGAAGATATCACTTGTAAGATACCAATGGAAGCGAGAGGGTTTCCATACATACTTTTTATCGAGCTGTATGGTATTTGATGATTAAATAATTCCCTAGAGCACTTTTCTTCAATCCGATCATTCTGCTGGATTCCAAGTGCCTGGCTGTTGATATAATCTGGATTGCGTCCACTCGTGACTTCTTTTAATGCCTTAATCATCTGTTCTCCTGATTCATCTGAATCATAAATATAAGCCCCATCATTATTCGAGATGATGTCTACAATTTCTCCTTTAATATGAGCTCCCCGATTAACGGCATCTTCTTCTCTCTCTAAAACAATCACACCAGATGCTTCAGATGCTGCAAATCCTTTACTATCTTCATGAAATGGAACAGCTCCCACATCCATTGCTTGATTTAAAGGTAATATTCGTGTTTTAGAAAAAGCGTAAGTCATTAGTTTACCAATCGGACTCTCTGTTCCACCTACAATAGCCACATCTATTTTACCGGCTTGTAAATAGAGCATTGCCTCTTCAATTGCTTCCAAACTAGAAGTGCAGCCAGTGCTTATTGTTTTTGTCACACCTTTTGCTCCTAAAAAGTAAGCGATAGATGAGGTCATACTGTGATAATTGACATAGTGAGAAAACGTAATAGGCATTTTTCTATAATCATCATTATTCGCATGTACAACTGCGTCCAGAGAATGTTGATCTACAGATGATCCAAGTGAAGTTCCAAAGAAAACCCCGACTTTTTTTCCTGCTAAATCCACCCCTGCTGATTCCAATGCCTCTCTCCCGGCCACGATTCCCATTTTAGTCACTTTGGGTAATCGATTAATTCTCCTATCTTTCTCTAATTCTTCTAATCCATTATGTACTAAACCAACTATATTGGATTCTTTTTTATAACCTTCCCCATCTATTACTTCCAATGTGTTCACACCATGCTGTAAATTATATAAAAATTCGTCGATATTCCTTGTATTCGGGGCTATTGTCCCGTAGCCACTAACTACTATTTTCATGTAATTTTCCGCCTCAGTTGAGAATATTTACCTAAAAAAATTATAGCAGATAATATTTCGGAATGACTATAGGAAAAAACTATTAAAAATATGTTTAAATAATCAAAATATTTGAATTGGATTAAAAAGATAGTAGCCGTTTCAAAAAAGGATGACTAAAATCGCAAGTTATCGAATGATAATTAAATAGTTAAACTTTAATTCTAATAACTCATTCATATACATACAATAATTTTTTACCACTAACTTCAATCTTCAGTAATACCTCTACAAAAAAAGCTGCATACCGTAAAGTCCGGAATACAGCCCTTGTCTTAGGTTCAAGCATCAAACCTTTATTAACTTTTTACTATCAAACTTACTTCAATAATCTTCATTCTCAAAAGGGAATTAGAAGAATACCTTAATACTTGCTAGTATCGTAAGCACACCTACAACAATGACAAACACGTTGCTCAATTTCCCTCTGTATTTAGCTAGTACTGGTACTTTACGGATTGCATACATTGGTAATACACATAGGATAGCAGCAACCAGTGGTCCGCTGAGTGTATCAATTAATCCTAGAATACTTGGATTTGTATAAGCAACAAACCAGCATGTTAATACAACAAATACTAGAATGGAAGTTTTAATTGTTTTTTCTTTAATGCTTTTTCCGCGTGCTTTCCCTGATGCCACAATCATGTCACGCATTACTTCGTAAGCTCCTACATAATGACCAAGGAAGGACTTTGTGATGGCCACGAATGCAATAATAGGCGCTGCAATAGCAATTATAGGTGAACCAAGCTCATTCGCAAGATAAGATAGAATGGATAAATTCTGTTCCTTTGCCATAACAAGGTCACTTGGAGTTAAGCTCAAGACACTGCTCCAAACGAAGAACATTACAACAGAGAATGTCATGATATAACAAACCTTTTGTATCTGGGCGCATTTTGCGTCAGTCGCATCTTTTCCATAGGTTGCCCGTTGTTTCATTACAAATGACGATACAATAGGAGAATGGTTAAACGAGAATACGATAATCGGTAATATCAACAGTATAATTCCAAAATATCCGGATCCTGATGAAGCAGTAGAAACACTTGCAGAACTAAAAATCGATGTATTCCACTGTGGAATTAAAGATACTGCGATAAATAACAGAGAAGCTATAAATGGATAAACTAGCATGCTCATTACTTTTACAGTTATATCTTGTCCAAAATTTAGTATGACGATAAGACCTAGTATTAATACAAGTGATAAAATGGCTCTTGGCGGCTCGTTCATATGCAATTGATTTACCATAAAACTACTTGCTGTATTTGTAAGTGCAACTGAATACATCAGCACGATTGTATAAATAGAGAAGAAATAAACGATGTTAAAGGCTATACTTGCCTTATTTCCAAAATACTCTCTTATCGTACCTGTAATTCCCTCTTCAGCAGAATCTGAAGCGGCTATCATTTTAGCAAGTGCCCTATGCGAGTAGTACATTACTGGGAAGGCTAGTATAGTAATTAGCAATAATGATATTAATCCACCTGATCCTGCATTAATAGGTAAGAAGAGTACGCCCGCTCCAATTGCTGTTCCAAAAAGGCTCAATGCCCAGGTTGTATCTTGTTTATGCCATTTCTTCGCATCTGGAAAGTTCTCTTGGTTTACTGAATGATTTTCAATCGGTAACTCGAGTTTCTTTGCTGTATTTCCATGCATGATTTAACTCCTCCTTATATATGCATTGACTTTCTACTAAGGATTATCACTTATAGTTGTTATAAGTTTAATTACTTACAAGATTCGAAAATAAAGTCTAATTTATATTCCTTTGTATTTATTCCAGCAGATTAAAACTGAGATATTTGTGTATATGTATCTTTTGCTCCAACTAATTTGTTTGCGTTTACAAAATATTGTATTTATATAGAAAACAACTCATTTTCTCTTAACACAAGGAACCTCTACCAATCCTTCGACCGGTTCACACATCAGACCAATAGATAACTCCCTTCTTTTTAGAAAAGGTTTACATTACTAAGAAATAAAATCGACTTTGGAAATCTATTATTTAATTTCCAATAATTTATTACAGTAGTTATTATTTACTACCAGCTCAAAGTATCACATAATTGGTTTAATATGTCAATATAGATGAGTAAAAACTAGTTTTTGTAAAAATTAATTATTAGAATGCGTTTACATTCTGCTATAATCATTAGTAGATTATGACTAAATTGGTTTTAAAAGGTTACACTTAATAGTCTTGATAATCACTAGAATCCCCCAACAGACGTGAACTGAGCAAGCTCAGAAACGATAGCTTTCATTAAGGAATTTTTACTAAATATGCTTATCGATTGATCCAACATATTTGGTCGTCAAAGATTTACTTAAAAGCGTTTCCTAAAAGGAGGAATATCTAATTGGATAACGAACTATTTCGACATTATCAAACTATAATGAATTATTTTGGAGAAATTTCGGGACCTAATTATGAATTTGTATTACATATTTTAAATCCTAATGGCGGTTCTCATATCGGTCACATCGTCAATGAGGACTTAAGCGAAAGGTCTTTAGATAGCCCATTAACTAACTATGCAAAAAGGTTAATCAACGATAAGGTTTATTTAGACAATGATTATGTTGTTGGATATGTTGGAGAAGGACCGCGGGGTAAAAAATTTCGTTCATCTACTTTGTTTATAAAAGATCATGAAGGTCAGTTACAGGGACTTTTATGTATAAATTTTGATGCAGACGCTTATCGAAAAGTTGCCAAAGATATATTAAATTTAGCCAATCTAAGCTTTGATATTAAACATATTGATATGAAAACTGAACAAGAGCAACCTGTAGAAAAGCTTCAAGATAATGTAAGTAATATCATTTATTCAGTAATAGATAGAGATATCCTGGAATCTGGAGCCCAATTATCACCTGACCAAAAGAAACTTGCTATATCCAAATTAAAAGAATATGGAGTATTTGATATAAAAGGCACAATAAGTGAAGTGGCAGAGATAATGGGAATGTCCGAATCGAGTGTTTATCGCTACCTTCAAATGGTATCACGAAACAAAAAAGCAGTACCGTTATAATAAAGAGTATCTCAATTAAGCTGGAGAATCTGAGAAAGAATTAGATACCTCGCGGACACCCAGCTTATTTTTTCATCCACTTTTTTCCACACTCCAAAAAGTAATATAGGGTGTCATCCCATAGAAAAATTTACATCTCGAAGTCTATCCAGATTACTTGACCTCCTAATAGAAGTAACTCATTCTTTCATTGAAGCACTACAACCCAATCTAACACTTAGATAATTGACCGACCGTATGGTTCTATTATGAACAATAAACCCGTTTGTACTATACTAATAACGAAACCATATACCGAAGGAGGAGACCTCAACATGAACGAAATCATGCAAACCTTATTATCTCACCGCTCCATCCGATCTTATAAAGACAAACCAGTCGAGGATGAACAGCTGGAACAAATCATTAAAGCTGTCCAATCTGCCCCAAGCTGGATAAATGGACAACAGGTTTCCATTATTGCTGTGAAAGATTCTGTCAGGAAGAAGAAGTTTGCAGAGCTATGCGGCGGGCAGAAGCATATTGAAGAGGCCCCTGTATTCCTCGTATTCTGCTCAGACTTTTATAGAGCATATGTATCCAGTGAAATCGAAAAAACTCCATTTGCAGTCCCAGAAAATATTGATACATTATTGGTCGGGGCTACAGATGTTGGGATTGCTCTTGAAGCAGCCATTACTGCATCCGAATCACTGGGCCTTGGTACAGTCTGCATTGGCGGTATACGCAGAAATTTAGATAAAGTCATAAAGGAACTCAACCTTCCTCCATTTGTTTTACCTATTTCTGGTTTATGTATCGGCTATCCTGCAGAGGATCCCGGCTTAAAACCACGCCTGCCAGTTAAAGCGGTCTATCATAACGAAACCTATCAGCATGATATAAAAGAAGAAATTGAAGCATATAATCAAACATACTCAGATTATCTGTCAGAGCGTTCAGAAGGCAGAAAGACTGGGACATGGACTAAAGCTGTAGCCAACTTTTATAGTAAAATCTATTATCAGGGTGTTGATGAGGCAATTAATCAGCAAATGCAGATCAACCATAATAAAGAAGATGTTAAAGATAAAGGAAGAGAAGCCTAACGCTCCTCTTCCTTTTATTTTTCACTTTGTATCACCCAAATTTTCTTGATGGTCCCTTCACCTTGCCTTGATTGCTTTTAGTAATAAAAATCAATAGAAATATCCTCACATTATTCTAGGACTTAATACTCCTTATTTCACTATAAAGAAGATTAATATGCTCTAAAAGTTATATTAGATGAGTAATTTCAAATTCCGTGGTAAAATATCTATTAATTCCCGAAATTTGGAATATAAGGATAAATATAATAGTTTAGTGTCAGAATTTATGGCTGAGAGCTAGGAGGAATCATATGAACTTAACAAAGAAGATAATCATTGCACTGATACTAGGTGCCCTTGTAGGTCTTTCCCTAAATATTTTCTCCCCATCTTTATTTGAAACACTCAACAAATTTCTATTCGATCCTTTAGGTACCATCTTTATCAATCTGATTAAATTGTTAGTAGTTCCAATTGTATTATTTTCTATTATTTTAGGTGTAGCGGGCCTGGGAGATCCTAAAAAGCTCGGATCCATCGGTTTTAAAACCGTTTTCTACTTCCTATGTACTACAGCCATAGCCATTATCTTGGCCATCGTTCTTGCTATGGTAATTTCACCGGGAACCAAAGGTGAATTTGATACAGAAAATGCGACTTTTGAGGCTGAAAAGGCTCCTTCAATTGGAGAAACATTCCTAACCATTATTCCAGAAAATCCACTCATGGCTATGGCAGAAGGAAATATGCTACAAATTATTTTTATGGCTGCCTTAATTGGATTTGCTTTAACCGCTTTAGGAAAAAAGACAGAAGGAATTGTAAAGCTGGTTGAGCAAGGAAACGAATTGGTCATGTACCTCGTAACCTGGGTAATGAAATTTGCTCCTTATGGAACATTTGGTCTGATTGCTTCAGCAATTGGAGAACAAGGCTACAGTGCAATGAAAGCGATGGCATTATATATGATAGTCGTTGTAATTGCGCTAATCATTCATACCCTACTGGTTTATGGAGGAACGATTTTCTTCTTGGCACGCAAAAGTCCAATATGGTTCTTTAAAGGCTTTGCACCGGCCATGACAGTAGGATTCAGTACTTCCAGCAGTAATGCAACCTTACCTTTATCCATGGAAGCCGCACAGGACAATTTAGGTGTTAAAAAAGAAATATCTAGCTTCGTTCAACCTCTGGGCGCGACAATCAACATGGATGGAACAGCCATTATGCAGGGTGTTGCCACCATCTTTATCGCTCAAGTTTATGGTCAAGATTTATCGTTCACTGCCTTAGTCACCGTCGTGATAACGGCAGTTCTTGCCAGTATCGGCACAGCCGGTGTACCTGGTGTAGGCCTGATTATGCTTGCAATGGTACTAAGCTCAGTTAATTTACCTGTAGAAGGCATTGGGCTAATCCTCGGAATCGACCGTATTCTTGATATGGCACGAACATCTGTCAATATTACAGGTGATGCAGCCTGTGCTGTCATGATCAACGAACAAGAAAAAAGAAAAGAAAATGCTGCATAGTCATAAATTTTAGTATTCTATTGTATTTTAATAATCCTTATATCCAGCTGCAGCTTTTTGAGAAATTTCATTTAAAGCTGCAGTTTTTATGTTTTTGTCTCATTTTATAAAAACCTCAAACTGATCAAAGCAAAGGATCAGAAATTTATTATCTTCAGCTCTTTATTGATGAAATGTGTTCCTCTTCTCGTGTTTTCTACGATTTTTTGTATACTCTTATAACCTGAATGTTAAAAAGGCTCGCTACCGATTCTGTTGAAAGTCTTCATTTATAGCTTTGACTTTCTGCTGATTAATATTTTTTACAAAACTACAACTAGATTCCCCTGTTAACTGCGTATAGTTTCATATGTAATACACGTTCAATTTGGTATAATCAAGTAAATCGTATTTTATAAAAAGGGGTGCGAAAGTGTTAAATCGACTGACAAATCGAATCTCTCAAATTACATTACCTTCTGTCTATAATCGTCACGTTCATTGTTATTTACTCGAATTTAATACATACTATATACTAATTGATTGCGGTGAGAATAATAATGAATCCAAAGAATTCTGGCAGCAATTCTTGAAGACATTAAAGAAGCCCATTACACATCTCATTATTACGCATAATCACACCGATCATAGTGGCTGTTGCCAATTACTTCAAAAACTGATGCCTATACGTATCCTCTCACCTTCAATCAGCAAACTTAAACTCCAAACGATGCAACGGGACACAACAAACTATGGACTTATTGACATTGCTGCTAACTATGGTATTGCTTACCCCTACCAACAAAAGCAATTACTTGATGAAACAGAAGCATACAATTTTCAAATTGATGAAACATTTGATGAAGGTCATGTTTTTCATTTTGACGAATATACATTGCAAGCTATCGCAACTCCTGGACATGCTATTGACCAATTCTCCTTTTATGCAGAAAGTGACCTAATATTACTTGCCAGTGACCATTTAATTGCAGATTTTAGCCCTTTATTAATTATTGAAGAAACTTTTCGAAATCCACTTCAAAGCTATTTAAATTCACTAGACAAACTCACATCCCTTTCAATGACCCTTGCGTTACCTGGTCATGGCGCCATAATTGAACAACCTGGTGAATTAATCGAATCGTTGAAAAATCGTCATTTTAAAAAATTGCAGGTGATTCAACAATATATACAGCAGCAATCTTATACTGCTGAGCAACTACTCTATCTTTTATATAAAAAAGATACAACAAAATCCTCTCCTCAACTTATGCAGCTACTATGCTATTTAAATTACTTAATGGCTGAAAATAAAATTTCCCAAAATGACTTTCTCCTTTCAGCTCATTAAAAAGCAACACTATTTAAACTGCCCCTTAAAAGTTAGCCACTAATCTAACTTTTAAGGGGTGTTTTATCGTAAATTTAATATAGAACAACGAATTAAAACGCTCAAACGATATTTTAATGTTTTCGAATCTTGTTTTACTTAACGCTTTAGTCTAGGTGCAAGAAAAATTACAACCAAAATTAAAGTGAAAGTAATTTATGAACCAGAGGTAACCTATGATGTCGGGGTAATGGTTAAATTCTCAGGAAATCCCCAAAACACGCTTTACTATTAAGAAACAACAGAGACAGCCAAATAAATATGTGGATGTGAATACATAGATCCAAGAGATTTATCATGAATATAAAGAGAGATATGATTATCGCCGAATTTCTAAGGAACTGGAGTATAAGAGATTCACCTTAATCCTAAGACAATCATTAGGTTGATGAATGAGATGGGCTTGAAATATGAGGTCCGTATAGAGAAGTACCGATCTTACAAAAGGAATATCGAACTACTGTGCCAAACATCTTCCGAAAAGATTTCATGACAGATAAAATGAAATCAGAATAGGTAACGGATGTCACCGAGTTCCTTTATTCGGTGAAAAATTCTATCTATCCTCCAATCTAAATTTGTATCATGGAGGAATTGCCTACAGCGTAATGATACGTCCTATCTATCAAGTGGAACGATATGTTAAATTTAAAACCCTTCAGTCTGGAAATCAAGTAGTGATCCCCCATTCATATCAAAGCGTCATTATCAGATGATGAAGAAACATTAACACTCAATCAGTATGTCATAAACTCCTGTATCTCTAAGAATTCAAGAGCATGGATTTTTGAGAAAACCTAAATGAATATATCTATTTAAAATCAAGAAACCTGAGTCCGGTGGAATACCGGTCTCAGATCCTCCGAGCAGCCTAGCTATATATTTCTAACTCTTGATCAATCATTTTTAATCGATCGTTGCTTTTTGGTGTTTTTATCATTTATGAAATTAAATGATTTCTTGGCTTTTTAAATAAGCGATTTCTCGGGCAGAATACCCTATCTCCTGTAATACCTCATTTGTATGCTGTCCCAGTAAAGGTGGTGGTGAATGGATAACGGCAGGTGTACCCGAAAATTTCACTGGAAATGCTGGCACTTGTAAATTCGGTACGTTGGGATGTGTGATTGGCACCATCATTTCACGCGCTATGACCTGGGGACTTTGCAGCACTTGTTCAATATTTTGAATCGGTCCGCATGGTACACCTTCATTCGTTAAAACATCAATAATAGCTTCCGCGGTCATAGTTGAAAATCTATCATTCATGATTTTCTCCAGTTCCTCTCGAAGGGCAACTCTGTCAGTATTATAAAGGAACCGCTCATCTATTAATAAATCTTGCCAATCTAATGCACGACATAGCTTTTTCCATAAACCATCATTAGCAACAGCAAGTACGATATCATCCGTTTTAGTCTGAAAGCCGCCATAGGGAACAAGCGTCCCATGTGCAGTTCCCATACGTTTTGGATAAGTACCGGTAGCTACATAGCCTGTTGCCATGTGATTTAACAGGGCAACTTGGCAGTCTAATAGGCTGGCATCTAAATATTGGCCGACGCCATTTTTTTGGACTCCCATTAATGCAGTGACAATTGAGAATGCTGCAAAGATGCCTGTAGATAAGTCAGCAATAGACATCCCTGCTTTTGCCGGTGCTTCCTCAGTTCCTGTAATGCTCATTAATCCACCGTAGGCTTGCAGCAGTACATCATAGCCAGCCCGATCCTTTTCAGGACCTGTTCGACCAAAGCCAGATATCGAGCAGAAAATTATTTTAGGATTAATCTCCTTTATCACTTCATAACCAATTCCTAGTTTTTCCATCGTACCAGTACGGAAGTTTTCTACAAGCACATCTGCTGTCCTTGCAAGCCTTTTAATAATTTCGATGCCTGCCTCTGTTTTTAAATTAACGGTAATTCCTTTTTTATTGCGATTAGCAGATAAATAATAACAACTTTCATCATTCCATTGTGGTGGAGTAAATCGTCTAGATTCGTCCCCTACATTCGTTTGCTCCACTTTAGTGATTTCTGCTCCCATATCTGAGAGCATCATTGTTGCGTATGGCCCGGCAAGTGTTCGAGATAAATCCAATACTTTAATGCCGCTTAATGGCAGTTCCATATGATCACTCCCGTATGGTAGTTATTTAACGTATTCTTTAATCAATTGAGAAGCAATAATGTTTTTTTGGATTTCAGATGTTCCCTCGTAAATCTTCGTGATACGAGCATCCCTATAATAACGCTCAATAGCATATTCACGTATATAGCCGATGCCGCCATGAATTTGCACCGCTTTATCTGCTACCCGGTTATAAACTTCTGAACCGAATAGTTTTACCATTGCCGCTTCTTTGATTACTTTTTGTTCTCGATCAACTAAACTGGCTACATGATAAGTCAACGCTCTAAGGGATTCTATATCCAGTGCCATTTCAGCTAAATAATGCTGAATGATTTGCTGCTCGATAATCGGCTTCCCGAATTGGACACGTTCACTCGCATATTGGACGGACATTTCCAACAATTTTTGGCTTGAGCCTAAGTTCCGAGCAGCTAACCCAGCGCGACCGTTCGCTAAAATCTTCAGTGCATTGACATAACCCATACCTTCTTCACCAAGTACGTTTTCAACGGGCACTTCACAATCCTCAAGAAAAACTTCTGCAGAATGGGAGCCGCGCAAGCCCATTTTCTCCTCATGCTTCCCAATGATTAATCCTGGGAAATCTTTTTCAATAATAAATGATGTTATCCCTTTTGCACCTTTGCCTTTATCCGTTACAGCCATTAATGTAAATACAGTTGCTTCCGGTGCATTCGTAATATAGTGCTTCGAGCCATTAATCACATATTTATCACCTTTGCGTACGGCTGTTGTTTGCAGGGCAGTTGCATCAGACCCTGCACTTGGCTCAGTTAAAGCAAATGCGCCAATATATTCTCCAGATGCCATTTTCGGCAGATATTTTTGTTTTTGCTGCTCATTGCCGATTTCTACGATTCCTACGGAACCTATACCTGTATGCGCACCAATTAACGTTGTATAGCCATTAATGGTACGGCCAAGTTCTTCATAAATACCGCATTTTCCTGTCATATCCAAGCCTAACCCGCCATACTTTTCAGGAATACTTAGGCCAAACAAGCCCATATCTTTGCTCATTTTCAAAATCCGTTCTGGCACATGATCTTCTCGCTCAATTTGGTCTGCAACAGCTTCTACCTCATTGTCGATAAAATCGCGCACCCCACGCTTTAAATCCAATAGGTCTTCTGTCAATACATTCACCATCTGAATCATCCTTTAGTTAATTTTTGTTGTGCCACTTCCTCATCTAAAATAGGTAGCATGTCTAATAACGTATGGAAGCCTAATGCAGAAGTTAGCTGGAACACTTCTAATAGCTCGCCTTGAGTTGCACCATACTTGATAGCATTTTTCAAATGCACCTCAATGCCCTTTTCAAATAAATGGGTAGTTGAAGAATCAATGGCGATATATATAAATTCAATTAATTTTGGCTTTAAAATGCCTCTGCGTGTCGGTATGGTTAAAAAATCATAATAAGCTTCAAAGTAAGCTGTATCCATATGAATTAAATCGTCCCGAAAGTCATTCCAGTAACCCATTGCCGCAATGAACTTGTCTTTAAGTGCTTGCTGCTCAGGAGAATACGTTAAATTTTTCGCTATAACTTCATCGTTACGGTAGTGTGCCATCATTAACGGAATTCCAACTGCACAGGTATGTACACCCAAGATACTGACGATTTTTAGTACTTCAGCAATTTCTTCTTGCGTTGCATTGGCTGCTAATGCCTCTATAATATGAAATCGAACCGCCTCTTTATTTAAATGCGTTGGGGAGGCGCTTAACGCAATATTTATCAATTCTTTCGTCTTTCTATCTAAATGCTTACTGCGCCAAGGTGCTGCGGTAAATTGTTCATACACTTTTTGAAAATCCGGATCATGTTGTAAATATCGCATAATTTTATGATTTATAAATGTTGGAGACCGCTGCATACATCTGCCTCCTACTCACCAAAATTATCCGGAACTGCACCGATTTTACGGCGAAAATAAAGCATTGGTTCATGGCCATTTTTTTGAATGTCTGTTACTTTTCCAATTAAAATATAATGGTCGCCCGCATCCACAACTTGATGCTTTTTACAAACTAAATTAGCAAACGCTTCTTTAATAATTGGTACATTTGTTTCGGTCATTTCCCATGAACATTTACTAAAGCGGTCTGGCTCAGATCGACTTGCAAAAGCCCAACAAATATCGGACTGCTCTGCTGCTAAAATATTGACAGCGAAATACTTAGCTTGATCAAAAGCAGCATAGCTTCCTGATTTTTTATCAATACACCATAAAATTAATAATGGATCGATTGAAACAGATACAAACGAATTAGCGGTTAACCCAACTGGCTGTTGATCTTTATTGACTGTTGTTACGACAGTAACGCCTGAGGGATAGCTTCCCATTACCTCTTTAAATAACTGTTCTGATGTCGCTTGTATATTTGTCATACAACTTCCTCCTTTACATTTTGTAAACTCACCATGTACTGTGAAAAATGCTTTGTTAAGACTTGTAATTGACTATTCACTTCTGCTGATAACATATTTTGTTTGGTAAATTGAGAAGACAGCACAAAAGCATATTGTGGGAAAGAATACATTTTTAAATAATTGGCAACTGGCTTAATCGAACTTTCTACAGCTAAATAATGCTGCTCATTTCCGCCGCTCGCCGCAAAAAGGACACTTTTATTCGCAAAAGCACGAATCGGTACAAGCTCAAAAATATTCTTAAGCACACCAGGCATAGCACCATGTAAAATGGTCGTTCCGATAATAAACGCATCAGCTTCTATTACTTTTTGAATAAAGGCTTGGGTATCCTTGTTATAAGCCTCAGTAGGCCGTCCATCACAGAAGTTTAAATCATATTGGCGTGCATCAATGAATTCAGTCTCTATATTTGGTTTATGTGCTTGCACATGCTGTAGTAATGCGTCTACTAAAATAGCTGGTTTTGAACCTACTAATGTGCCGCTAATCCCAAGTATTTTCATCTCATTCTCCTCTCGTTACGGTGCGCCAGTGACATATAATGTTTGTCCCGTAATATAATCCGCCTCCGATGAAGCTAAAAATAAAATGGCGTTTGCAATATCCTCAGGTTTGCCTGTACGTTTGATTGGGTTTTTAGCAATAAAACTTTCTTTGAATTTATGAAAATCTTTGATCCCTCTCTTCGCCGCAGACTGTGCTGAAATCTCACTCATTTCAGTATCAATAAACCCTGGTGCTACCGCATTGACATTAATACCTTCATGTCCAAGCTCTATTGCTAAAGTACGTGTGATTCCTTGAACACCAGCTTTAGAAGCAGCGTAATTAACACGTCCTTTAGCCCCACGTGCAGCTGATGAAGAAATAAACACGATTTTTCCAGATTGCTGCTTGATCATCAATGGCGTTACATGTTGAGCTAATAAATATGAGCCCTTTAAATTAACAGCTAGAACCTGATCCCACTCTGCTTCAGTCATATTCGTAAGCAAATTATCTTGTAATATACCGGCGCAATTGACTAAAATATCTACTCTTTGATAGACTTGTTCTACTTTTTGTATCGCTCGTGCGATTTGCTCTCTACTCGTAATATCTACTACATCATACATGACCGTTACACCTTGCTCTTGCAATGCAGATGCTGTAGCTGCTAATTTTTGCTCATTAACATCAAGGAGCACAATATATGCTCCTTCCTTTGCAAACATCTCTGTAGTTACTGCCCCTATTCCGCTTGCTCCACCTGTTATGATGACTACCATTTTCTCAAACTTCATATAATCCCTGCTTTGCCCTTAAACTTCTTGCTCGTTAAACCACTGGATTGCGCCTTTTAAGCCCTTTTCTGAAATTTTTTGCTGCACAAGCTTAATGCCATCTGCTGTGTGAATAATGGCATCTTGCTCTGGGCCAAACATAATCCCTGTACGAAAACCTTGTAACTCCATCATCCGGTTATGTGCTTGCTTTTTCAGTTTTAAAATATCCAACGGAGTTTTCGCTATGCCACGGGCAATTTCCAATGCTGCTTCATCTAATTCACCTGGCTTCACACATTTAGCAGCAATGCCGTATTGCTCTGCTTCACGTCCTGTAATGCGGCTGCCCGCTGTTAAATCAAGCATTTTTGCACGTTGATACCCTACATGCCACCCCCAATAAATACCGACAAATCCACCGCCTAAAGGCAATGATGGGAAGCCAAATTGTGTATCTTCGTCTGTTACAACGATGTCGCAGCAAGCAATAAGCTGTGTTCCACCTGCTAAAGCATAGCCATGTACTTGTGCAATAATAGGTTTTGGATATTCCCAAACACGTAACCATCGACGCGTGTACCCTTCCAAATTGTTTTTATCTTCAATGACAGAGGGTGATTTATACTTCTCCACATCATAACCAACACTAAATGCCCGGCCATTTCCTTTAATGATAACTACACTGACGCTATCATCATGCTCCAGTTCATCAAGTGCAGCGTCTAAATGCTGAAATAATGCTTTGTTTAAGGCATTTAATTTTTCAGGTCGATTTAAGATGATATATCCAATACGCCCTTGACGTTCGACAAGAACTTCTTTTTTCATAGTGACTTCATTTGACATGAGTACGTCCTCCTTAATTGAAGTTTAAATTTCCTTTTAACAAGCTACGGGCTATTGTACGACGATGAATTTCTGACGTGCCATCAGGGATTCGCATAGTGCGTGCTAAACGGAAGCCTTCTTCTAGCTCTAGCTCATTCGATATCCCCATACCACCATGAATTTGAATCGCACGGTCATACACACGGCCCATCATTTCTGTACAATATGCTTTTACCATAGAGATTTCTTTCGCTGGTGTTTTTTCTGAATTATCAATTTTCCAGGCACAGTGTAATGCCATGTTGCGTGCCGCATAGATATCCATCGCACTTTCTGCCAGCATTTGCTGAATCATTTGATGCTCACCGATTTTCTTACCGAATGTTTCACGAATATTGGCATAGTCAACTGCTTTTTTAAGTGCCCACTGTGCTGAGCCAATGCACCTTCCACTTAAGCCCATACGTCCGTTATTAATGCCATGAATAGCTTTTGTGAATCCGTCATCCACTTTACCAATCACATGCTCATGGGGTACACGCAAATTATCCATGCTGATAATAGTCGCTTCGCCACCTAATGATCCCATGACAGGAATAATTGACTCTACTTCAAAGCCCTCCCATTTTGTATCGACGAAGAAGCAGGAAATACCGCCTTTACGTTGTGCAAATAAATCTTCATTTGTAACTGCAAATAATAAACAATAATCTGCATAAGTCGCATTTGATATCCACTGCTTCGTCCCGTTAATAATCCAATCATCACCTTCACGTACGGCTCGCGTCTTAATGCTCCATACATCGGAACCGGCGTCGGGCTCTGTCAAACCAAAGCATAATGTTTCTTCACCACTCGCAATTTTCGGTAAGTACTTTTCTTTTAATGATGGTTGCAACCCCTTTAATACAGGTGTTAATCCATTGGTAAATGGTGATGGGATAATAACGTGCTCAATTAATTTTCGATTTGGATATAGTTTATTTAACCCCTCTGCTACGAGTAAAGCAGTAACAGCGCCCAGTTGTTCGCCACCTAACTCTTTATCACCAAACATAGTATAAAAGCCTGCTTTTGCAGATTCCATCCGGACAATTTTACGTAATGCTTCCACTTCTGGATGGCGGCGGCCATCCTCTAAGTAGTAATTACGCTCGTTATATAGCAAATTGCGGTTTTCTTCTTCTAGTGGCACAACTACTTTTTCTACGAATTGTTTGAGTGCATCAATAATCGCTTCTGTTTCTTCAGGCATACGGAAATCCATGACCATTCTCCCCCTTGATATACATTTAGATAATTGCTAACTGCTTTTGGAACGTCATTAAACCATCTGCAATTTTTACGCCCTGTCCCTCACTAAAAACCATTACCGGATTTAAATCTGCTTCTATTAAATCATCCTCTAACGCTGCAATGACTTCACTAAATGTTGCAATGACTTCACTTAGCGCATCGATATCACTCGCAGGTTTTCCTCGATAGGCTTCTAGCACTTTTGCGGCTTGCAGCTCAGCAAGCATGTCCTTAGCTTCATGCTTATTAACCGGTGCTTTACGCATTGATATATCCTTTAATACTTCAATGTAAATACCGCCCATACCGACAATTATCATTTGTCCAAAGATAGGATCACGCTTTGAACCGATAAATAATTCTTTAAAGTCACCTTTTATCATTTCTTGAACTAATATGCCTTCAAAATAAGCACCCGATGTCGAGTCAATAATTTGTTTTAAACGCCTAAACTCTGCTGTTGCCTGCTCTTCAGAACTTATATTGATGCTTACTAATCCTTTATCTGATTTGTGTAAGATTTGAGGAGACATTCCTTTTAATACAATTGGGAATGTAAATTCTTTTAATAAAACCTTCAATTCATCTTCAGATGCAGCAAGCTTCTCATAGGTAATTGGTAAATTAAATTGTTGTAAAAACTTTTTACTGCCATACTCTGTTAACAAACCATCTACATTACTTGATTCGATAGTTGATACTTTGGGCGTTGCCGATAATCCCTTTTGGCTAAATTGAACAAAATCCTGTAATGCTTTTAAGGCAATGACTGCGCGTGTCGGATCTTGTAAAACTGGAATCTTTGCCTCTCTAAATGCCATACTGGAAGCGGAATTATTGATTGTCACTGTCATTTGTGGAATATGAGCATACTTTTGCTGCATCCGTTGCAATGTAACAATCCGATCTTTAATTGAATCGTGCTTCAAGCCCGCAAATCCTAAGAAAATGACTGCTGCATCAAATGCACCACTGCCTAATACCACATCCATGAAATCTTCCAATAAGTTCGGTATGTATGAAATTTGTGCCGTTGTATCAATTGGATTTTGAGTTCCTGCAATAGGTAGTATCGCTTTTAACTTTTCTTTAACAGGCTCTGGTGTTTCCGGCAGGGTGAATCCGCTTTCAATCAACTGGTCAGCCAACAATATCCCTACACCACCTGAAATAGTGAACACAGCTACTCGATTTCCTTGCGGTGGTGGCAATTGAGAGACTGCATATGTAACATCTAAAAATTCATCTATTGTAGAAGCACGATATACACCTTGTTGCTTAAACACTGTACTAAATACATCATCAGACCCAACAATGGAACCAGTATGTGAAACAGCGGCTTTCATACCAGCTTCTGTTCGGCCAACTTTAAGCGCAATAACGGGTTTGCCATTCTCTCTAGCCAGTTTTAATGCTTGAATTAATTTTTTGCCATCTTTCACTCCTTCTATATAGCAAGCAATGACATCTGTATGTGAATCAGTCGCTAAAAACTCAATACAATCGGCCACATCAACATCTGCTTCATTGCCTGTAGCGACAAAATAGCTAAAGCCAATATTTTGTTGGCGGGCTAGTGTGAATACATGTGATCCGAATGCACCGCTTTGGCTTACAAATCCGATACGGCTTTCTAGTGGCTTTTCTTCTTCAATAATGGTTGAAAACGTTCCATAGAAGTTATTACGTACATTAAAAATGCCTAAACAATTTGGTCCGAGTAACCGTATCCCATGTTGTGTGGCAATATCTTTTAATTCCTGCTGAGCTTCTTGCCCTTGTTCACCCAGTTCTCCAAAACCTGCGCTGAAAATAACAACAGCCTTCACCTTTTTTTGCGCACATTTACGAACAGCATCAAACACAGCCTGACTTGGTAATGCAATGATGACAACATCAATATGCTCTTCAATATTTAATAAATCCGGATAGCATGTTAAGTCTTTAATCTTGTCATACTTCGGATTAACAGGATAAATGTTTCCTGTATAGCCATAGTGTTGCAAATAGCTTAATGGCCGCCCACCGATTTTTTTTGCATCTGGTGAAGCACCTATAATCGCTACACTTTTTGGATTAAACAACGGCTCCAAATGGCTCATTGCTGCACCCCTTCCTTTTTTCGTGTGTTTTCGCTTTTCGTCAACAATTATTTGTACACTAGTTTATAAAGCAACCTCGATGCCAAACGTAGCAAATTCTTTTTAAAAACTTATTTTTACCTATTTCAAGTATTATTTTTGTTATTTTTATTAGATAGTGTTGACTGCTATTAATTTCCGAATAGATAACGTATCATTTTGAAACATCCTGTTTCAAAATAAAAAAAGACAAACTCGAAACTCTTCAAGTTTATCTACAGAATGAATATTCGGTAATCATCTTTAGATATTTCGATTACCTATCAATACCATCGTTTATTTTCCGCCATAATGTACTTCGACTAATACCAAGAATTTTGGCAGCCTCTTGTCTATTACCTTTTGTACGCGCCAACACCTCTTGAATTTTTGTATATTCTACTTCTTTAATCGTTTGATGGAAACTTTCTTCCTCACTGCCTCGATTTAATAAATATGTATTTTCCTGAATCGCTTCATCCAAATAAGAGATAAATAATGTTTCATCAATAAGGTCTTCAGCAATTAAGTACGCAAATAAACGTTCGATTGTATTTTCAAATTCACGGACATTGCCTTCCCAAATATGTTCCTCTAGCAAAGGTAGAGCCGCTTTGAAAAATGGTGCTATTTTTGGGTATAAAACACTACTATGCTGAATAGTAAAATATTCAAGCAAACGCTGAATATCACCTTGTCGTTCATTTAAATTTGGTAAAAATAAATTTAATACTGCCACACGATAATACAGGTCTATCCGAAAATCGCCAGCTTTTACCCCTTCCTTTAAGTTGACGTTTGTCGCCGAAATAACACGAACATTAATCGGAATTGCTGCAGCACCGCCAACACGGCGCACATTTTTTTCCTGTAATACGCGCAACAGCTTGGCTTGCATACTTAATGGGAGCTCACCTATCTCATCTAAAAAAATGGTACCGTTATGTGCTACTTCAAATAAGCCTGCCTTTCCGCCCTTTAAAGCACCTGTAAATGCTCCATCGCTATAACCAAAAAATTCACTTTCTAACAAATTTTCCGGAATAGCTGCGCAGTTTACCGCTACAAAAGGCTGACTGGCCCTGCTGCTTGCATTATGTATACTTTGTGCAAATAACTCTTTACCAGTGCCAGATTCCCCTAAAATTAAAACATTGGCATCAGCTCTCGCAAATTTTTGTGCCTTCATTTTAGCTCGAAGCATTAGCTCACTATCACCAATAATATCCTCAAAAATATATGTAGCGCCTTCGCGATTTTTATTCAGTTTTTTACGCACTTTGTTTTCTTTTTGCTGCAATGTTTCAACATCTGATAACATAATGACATATCCATCAAGCTCATTGTTTACATAAATGGCTTGTTTATTTAAAATCAATGTTTTTTGTTTATATTTTATGATGTTATCACTGACTTCATTTGGTTTGATTAATTCATTTAATAACTCACTTCTGCCAATAATTTCTGAAATCAATTGAGACTCATAATTTACACCTTGATCTAATTCTAATACACTTATCGCTGCCTGATTTATATTTATAACACGATTCATACTATTTAAACTAATAACGCCTTCCTGAAAATTCTCCATAATGATTCCCTGACGCTTATGGTTACCTCGCTCTATAACCTTTGCTTGTAAAATTGCAAAAGCAATATCGACCGAAAGCTGAATAGTTTCTTCACTATACCAAAGTACGCTATGCATACCGTGTTTTTTTGCCATGTTGACAACGAGTCCTGAACCAACAATCACATTTTTGGGGTCTCCGCTCAATTTTTTCACAACGACTTCTGCGTCCTCAGCAGATTTAAATACATACTGCTTTAACTTAATGCCGACCATATCACTAAAGCTTTGCTCATCATATTGGAGATCTTCCTTTAAAAACTCCTTGTAATAGTTTACTATGCAAATTTGGTCAGATACTTTCGATGCTGATACTAATGCTCGGATAAAATCTCGCGTTTGTACACGCAGCGGCACAATATGCCCTCTTACCTTTAATGCTTTTAAGCGTTCTGCTAATACGACACCACAAATTAAAATATCTTCGTTTCTAATATAATATGGGCGCTTTAAAATGTGTTTTGAATCAACTTCTTGTATCGTTAAATTTGGTATTGAATCTCTTCTTTTATATATTTCTTTTTTCACAAAATCCATCAATGGATAGGAACCTGATACTAACAGCTTTAACATGAACAAATCACCCCTTGCTCATATTATAAAATAAAAATTTCAAAATTATCCCTTTTTTAGCAAAAACCACCCATTGGAACTAGATAATTGTTTCAAGTGTTTTAAAATGAAACAAAAAAGCGAAGGATTTCTCCTTCTCTTTGATGTGATTATTTATTTGTCCCCATACCAAAGCCTTACATTACCAATCATCATTTGGGAAATTTGTTCCTTGGAAACACCTTGCTCTTGCAACATCGGTAGTACGGTACGCATTAGATAGGTCATCGACCAGTCCGGACTCGCCTTTTTCTGCAAATGTGTCGGTTTATACATATCCGTTGTGCAGCAATAATCCTGTGATAAAAACATGCGATTCACATACCCTTTGTCAATTAAAGTTTTCACTGTGTTGTTTCGCTTTTCTGTCGGCAGCACTTTTGAAATGCCATAGCGATCCATACCAATAAATACACCGTAACTTAATACGCGTTCAATATAATTAAGGTTGTCAGTATCGCCACAATGTCCGATTAAAACTTTTGACAAGTCTACCTGTTCTTCCTCAAAAATTTTAATTTGACGCAATCCTGTTTCTGTCGCAGGATGTGAATGTGTCATGATAGGCAATCCTGTTTGAAGATGGGCACGCGCTACAGCCCGTAAAACCTTTTCTACACCAGGCGTTACACCTTGCACGTCTGTTGCACATTTCAAAAAGCCAGCTTTTATCGTCGTCTGCTGAATCCCTATCTCAGCATCTCGAATAAATTGCTCTGCTAAAAAATCTACACTATTAACTGAAAAGCGTGTCGGCAGTTCATTAAATGTATATACACCTGTAGCAGCTATAATTTGTACATCTGTCTCTTTAGAAATTCGCTCCATTAGCAAAACATCTCGATCCAGTCCCATCACTGTCGGATCGAAAATGCTTTGTATACCAAAGGATTTTGCCCCTAAAGCCTGTTCTTTTGCTAATTGAAATTCTTCTTCCTCATCATATAAATGAGGAAATTGGATAGCCACTGCTTCTGAACGAGTCCGCATATGCTCATGGATTAATGTGGGTCCTAACTCATCGATATGTATTGGCCCTGTCACAGATTGAATATGCAATTCAGCCCGCCCCTTTACTTAATAAAGTTTGGTAAGAATGTTGCGATATCTGGGAATGTATATAGCAAGAAGATTAGCACCAAGATTGGAATTACAAAGATTAGTGCACCTTTAAAGATACTTCCTAAATCTAACTCCTTTACTACTCCTCGTAAAACGAAGCAGTTCATACCAACTGGTGGTGAAATTAATGCTACTTCTACTAATAATACAATAATGACACCGAACCAAATTAGATCAAAGTCATACGCGATTAAAGTAGGTAATAAAATAGGAATCGTTACCACAACCATTGCAAGCGTATCCATAATGGCCCCTAAAATTAAATACATAACAACCATTAATAAGAAGAATGCAAATGGCGACAAGTTTGCACCAAATAAAAAGTCTGCCAATAAGTTAGGTACTCGTGTGACTGTTAAAACGTAGTTTAATAGAAACGCACCCATGACAATAACAAAGATAAAACCTGTCGTTTTAATTGTACCAAAAATGGCATCTGAGAATGCTTTCCACGTTAATTTACGGCGTAATAGAGCAATAATAAATGCCCCCAATGCACCAATTCCAGCCGCTTCAGTAGCTGTAAAGAAACCTAGATAAATTCCTCCCATTACAACGATGAATAAACAAATAATCCAAATATTTACCTTTAATGAAGCTAATTTTTCAGACAAGCTTACTGGCTCATCTAGTTGTTCGCCAACCATATCCGGACGTATTTTTAATACGATATAAATAGTTAATACAAAGAATAATGTTAACAAAATGCCAGGTACAATACCTGCAATTAAGAGCTTTCCAATAGATTGCTCTGTAATCATCCCATATATAATAAACATTGTACTCGGCGGAATCAAAATCCCCAGAGTACCACCAGCTACAATCGCCCCGCCTGTTAAGGATTTTGCATAGTTCGCCTTTAACATCTCTTTTGATGCTACTAAACCAATCGTACTTGTCGTCGCCAAGCTGGAACCAGATGATGATGCGAAAACTGATGATGCAATAATAGTAGCCATAGCTAAGCCTCCACGAATACGACCAAAAAACTTTCGGAAAGTATCAAATAAATCATCTGTGAATCCAGCTGAGAATAAAAACTGGCCCATTAAAACGAATAAAGGAATTGTGCTTAATGTGTAGTTACTGCTCCGATCCCAAATAATACTTTCAATTGCTGCAAATAATGCTACTTCAGTCTTTAAGTACAGGATGGCAATAAACGACGGTAATGCCATCGCTAATACTATCGGTACACGCAAGAACATTAAAATGAACACTGATACTATTACAACTACACCAACCATTTCCATGCTCATCATATCATCCTCCTATTCTTCAAACTTTTTATACTCTTTCAATCTTAGCAATACGGTAATCTTTTGGAATGCCATGATTGCCCATGCAAGAAACCCAACGATTAAAAGCGCTTTCAAAGGGAAGTACTTATACCCTAGTAAAATAGAAGAATGTTCTGTATCAAAATTAGTATAAAAAGCATACGCCACAACTAAACAGAAAATTATCGTTAGCGTTAATGAAAGAATATCAAGGATCTTTTGAATACCCGCTGGAAAATGGTCTGCAATTATCCCTACTTCAACGTGGCCGTTACGGTATTCCGTATAGGCCATCGAACCAGCAACTAATATAACCATACATAACTGAACAATTTCAACATCACCAATAATAGGTTGATTCATTGCTCTGGCAACTGCAGCTATACCAACAAAAACCATCATAACCACAAGTGCTGCATATGCAATATAGGCAATAACGAACGAAAACCACTTTGCAAATTTATCCAAAAACGCCATGTACATCCCCCTTTTTACAAAAGTGGTGGCAAAAGCTCATCACTTTTGCCACTATAAAGATTATTTTGGTACCTCTACGCCTTCAACTTCTAAAAGTTCCACATAATAATCCATCATGTCCTGCCCATCATAACCACGTTTGTTAGCTTCTTTTACCCAAGCATCCATTTGTGCTTTAATTGGCTTTTTCCATTGTGCAATTTCTTTGTCTGTTGGTTCGTATACACCGCCGCCATTAGCAGCAACATGTTCTTCAAAAATTCCAATATTTTTATCAGCCATTTTGGCATACATATCTGTACATAATTGATTAAATTTCGGCCCTAAATCAGTGATCATTAATTCTTGCAAATCTTTCGGCAGCGATTCTACGAATGCTGAATTAATATAAAAAGGCATTACACTGACGGCCATATCCACTTTTGTCATCCAATTTGTTACTTCATCGAGCTTATACCCTAATGCTCCTACCCCTGTATAAACAGCGTAATCCGTAATACCACGTTCTAATGACTCATATAAATCTGCATTTGCTAATGATACAGGCGTTGCACCTATTGTTTTTAATAGTTCTATCCGTCCAGCAACACTATCAGATACTTTTTGATGCTTTAAATCTTTAGTTCCTTTGATTGGCTCTTGACCGAATAATTGATATGAATCTGTTGACGTAACTCCAAGGTATGTCACGTCATTGGAGATATCCTCACCGTACTTTTCGATAAATGGCCCTAAAACTTTTGGGACAATTTCTGGAGAGCGTAATAAAAATGGAATATCACCAATTGTAAGTGGGAACATATCTGTGTCTGTATGCAATCCCGGAATAATAAATCCTGCCTCATATACACTCGCCTCGATATCTACATATCCTGAATTTAATGTACCTAAGGCTGCCCCGGAATAAGCATGTACCTTTAATCTTCCTTCTGATTTTTCCTCAACATATTTAATCCAGGGATCTACCACTTGTTTTGCAAAATCACTGGAGGCTGAAGCAGAGAAATTCAAACTAAATGCGTGAATCTTTTCACCAGATGCGGTAACTCTTGATTCACCTGAGCCGCAAGCTGATAAAAATGTGCAAGCAATTAACAACAAGATTAATAATAAACTTCGTTTTTTCTTCATTGTCCTCCCCATTCCAAGAAGAATTTTAACTATACTTTTTGTACTCCCGCACCTTCAAAATAAGGCATTACTTGCTCAGAGAATAGTCTCATAGATTTCAATACATTCGCTTGAAGTTGCCCCCCAATATTCATCCATAAAATAATATTGTTTAAGCCTGTCTCTTTTCTAAATGCTTTAATATCTTCAATTACTTTTTCCGGAGAACCTACAAGTGTATTTTCTGATTGCAAGAAGCGTTCGTAATCGACATTACGCTCACGATCAATGACACCAAATGTCGGACGGCTATCACGCTCGCTCATATACCATTCAAGCCCAGCACGATATTCTGCCTGCGCTTGTTCTGTCGTTTCAGCAACATAACAGAATAAGAGCTTACCTGAGCGTGCAAGAATATCTTCAACATATGCTTCACTCAAACCAGACTCAATGGCTGACTCTCGATATAGCTTGATTTTATGCTTTGTATCTTCATTTGTAATGCCACCAAGCATAAATGAATGACCCTGCTTAGCTGCATTAATGATCGATACATCATTACCAGAAACCATCACGAAAATAGGCGGGCCATCTTGTTGTGCAGGACGTGGATATACAGGTACATTTTCAATATTGTAAAACTGACCCGAATATGTAACACGCTCAGATTGGAACGCTGCTGTTAAAATATCGAGAGATTCTAAATAACGCTCGTGACGATCATCAAAATCGATATTGTAAGCATCAAATTCGAGTTTGTCATAACCTTTGCCAACACCTAAATACAGGCGCCCATTACTAATGACATCTACTAAATTCATTTCTTCAGCTACTTTTAATGGATGGTGCAAAGGCAAGCGTGTAACACCAGTTGCTAATTTAATATTTTTCGTCGTTGCTGCTGCAGCTGCTAAATATACAGCCGTATTACTTACGACCCCATAACTGCGCGCATTATGCTCAGCAATCCATGCTGCCTCGTATCCCAATCCATCAGCTACTTGAATTTGCTCCAACCCATCCCGCAATTCCTCTGCATCTGTTTTTGTTGGTGGCACCGAATTCAAGAAAAACAATCCAAACTTCATATCTTGTTCAGCCATACAATTTTCATCCCCTTTTATTCATTAGTGTTCATTTGAATGTTATCGCTTTCATTAAAACTGTACTTACAGTAAACAAAGCAATTCATATACCAAACGAAAAAAGCTCAAGAAAAAAAATAATTTAAAGCGAAAAGTTATTTTTACGTACTATATTTTTATTATTTATAATAAAAAACCCAATTTTTTGTAAGAAAAACCTACTTAATAGCTTGATAAATATCCCAAAATTGAAACAAGTCGTTTCTTTATTGAAACAATGTATTCAAATTTCATCAAAAAAATCTGTTGGTAATTCACCAGCAGATAAAAAGCTTCTATATTCTTGCTAATAATCCACCATCTACTACAAATTCTGAGCCTGTAGAGTATGAAGATTTGTCAGAAGCCAAATAGATAACCAAATTAGAAACATCCTCACATTTTCCAAAGCGTCCTGCGGGAATATGTTTTTCACGAGCAGCAAGTTCTTCTTCAGTTTTATATACTAAATCTGTTAAATCTGTTCGAATACTACCTGGATGAACGGAATTGACACGTATATGATATTTAGCAAACTCTAATGCTGCAGTTTTTGTTAATCCATTGATAGCAAATTTAGAAGATACATATGCTACACTGTCTTCTCTCCCCGCTTTCCCTAATATCGATGAAATATTAATAATAGAACCCCCGCCTGCTTTTTTCATAGAAGGCAGCACCGCTTGCATTCCCATTAAGGTTCCTGCTTGATTAATTTGTATAACCTTCATATAATCCTCAACTGATATCTCTTCTAAAGCACCTTTTATAGAAATCCCTGCATTGTTTACTAAAATATTAATAGGTCCAAAAAGCTCTTCTGTCGAACTTACGATGTTTTCCCATGCTTCGGAATCAGATACATCATGCTTCATAAAATTCACATTCTCTCCTAATTCCTGCTCAAGCTTAAGTCCTTCCTCCACTAAAATATCCGTGAATACTACTTTGGCGCCTTCATCTCTAAACGCACGTGCATGCATAGCACCCATCCCGCGTGCACCGCCAGTTATAAGAGCTACTTTTCCTTGTAACATGTTCGTCCTCCTTGCTGCTTACGATTGCTGGAATTGAAATGAGCCAAGCTTCACTTCTAAGTATTCATCAATACCATGCCCGCCCTCTGAACCTAAACCACTCGTTTTCCAGCCTCCAAATGGGGCTTGCACGGCAAACGGGGCTGCATCATTAACACCAACAATCCCATACTCAAGCTTTTCAAAAACACGGTTCGTTCTCGAAAGATCATTTGTGTAAAAATAAGAGGCTAAACCAAATTCTACATCATTCGCACGCTGGATAACTTCTTCCTCTGTTTGGAACTTAAAGATTGGAGCTACAGGACCAAATGTTTCCTCAACAGCAATCAACATTGAATCGTCTACACCAGTTAATACAGTTGGCTCATAAAAACACCCTTGTTGTAATTCGACGGATGTTGCACGCTGTCCACCCATTAGCACGGATGCACCTTTTGAAACAGCGTCTTCTACCTGTTCATTCACTTTCGCAACAGCGCCTTCATTAATAAGTGGTCCGATCCGGCAGCTAGTATTGGCACCGTTTCCAATTGGCAATCCTTTTACTTTTTCTACATATTTCTCAACAAATGTATCATAAATTCCTTCTTGCACATAGATGCGATTCGCACATACACATTGTTGCCCAGATGAATTAAATTTAGTTGTTACCGCACCTTCAACAGCTGCAACAAGATCAGCATCATCAAATACAATAAATGGAGCGTGTCCACCTAACTCCATTGACACTTTTTTCACTGTTTCTGCACTTTTCTTCATTAATTCTATCCCAACTTCAGTTGAACCTGTAAACGAAATCTTCTTAACATCCGGGCTTTCTAACCACACGTCTGTTATTTCCTCCGCCCCACCAATAACCAAGTTAACAACACCTCGCGGAATCCCACATTCTTCGAAAATTCCCACTAATTTTATTGCGCTAAGCGGTGACTGATTAGACGGACGAATTAGACATGTACAGCCTGCTGCTAATGCAGGTGCCAGTTTACGGCTAAGCATTTGCAACGGGAAATTCCATGGTGTGATGGCAGCAACGACTCCAATAGGCTGCTTAATTGTTAATAAACGCTTATTTGGTGCATTGCTAGGAATTTGTTCTCCATATATACGGCGTGCTTCTTCAGCAAACCATTTAAAATAAGCAGCCGTGCTGTCCACTTCATAATACGAATTTTGGATTGGCTTCCCCATTTCAGTTGTAATCGTTAATGCCAGATCCTCTTTATGCTCAAGAATCATTGCAGCAATTTTTTCTAAAATTTTTGCCTTTTCAATTGCAATCGTTTGTGACCAAGATGGAAAAGCTTGTTTAGCACTTTCAATTGCGTTAATTGCATCTTCTTTTGATCCTTTATCGACTTCTTGAACAAGTTCACCTGTCGCTGGATTTCTCACCTTTATTTTTTGCTCTTTTACTAACCATTCACCGTTCACATACATGGAGGACACCCCTTTAATTAGTGTAAAAGTGTATCCACAATTCATGGATACACCTTTTATTTTTACGATGTGACTGTTGATTGCTTTAACTCTTCAATCAATAACGGAACAATTTCAAATAAGTCACCAACAATGCCATAATCGGCAATCGAAAAAATATTCGCTTCCGGATCTTTATTAATAGCAACAATAATCTTTGCATTAGACATGCCAGCCACGTGCTGAATCGCTCCGGAAATACCACATGCAATATATAAATCAGGTGTTACAACTTTACCTGTTTGCCCGATTTGCAGTGCATAATCACAATAGCCTGCATCACATGCTCCACGTGATGCACCAACAGCACCGCCTAATATATTTGCTAATTGGTGTAAAGCGCCAAAGCCTTCTTCACTTTTAACCCCTCGTCCTCCTGCAATAATGACTTTTGCCTCTGATAAATCAACACCTGTAGATACTTTACGAACGACATCTTTTATTACCGTTTGCAAAGACTGTAATTCTACTGTTTTTTCTTCAATTTCTCCTGAACGCGCTTTATCACGTACTGCAGCTTCAATATTATTCGGACGAATCGTAATAATGGTTGTATCGGTTGTCGAAGATCGCGTTTCAAATGCTTTTCCAGCATAAATAGGACGCGTAAATGTTTCGTTTTCTTCTATTTTAATAACATCTGAAATTAATGCCGCCTGTAATCTTGCTGCCAGTCGAGGCGCTACATCTTTTCCTAATGATGTATGGCCAAGAATGATATAGGATGGTTGTATCTCTTCTATTACCTGACGCAAAGCTTGTGCTGAGCTTTCAGCAGTTGGCATATATAATTGCTCATTTGTCACTAATAGGACTTTCCCTGCACCAGCTTGCACAAGTGCTTGTCCATGTTGTTCTGTTGCATTTCCCATAACGACTGCTACAATTTCAGCTGTTGAATCCAATTGCTTCGCAGCCTGGATTGCTTCATAACTAACGTTGCGCAATTCACCATCACGCAGTTCACTCACAACTAATATGGTTGTCATCTGTTTGTCATCTCCTTAAATTACTTTTGCTTCCGTACGGAGCGCTTGAATTAAACTTTGTACTTGTTGTTGTGGCTCACCTTCCAAAATTTTCCCATCTGATTTTTCTGCCGGCAGGAATATATCCTCTTGATTCGTTAAACCTGTAATATCCTCTAAATCTAAGTCATCCAGTTCAATTTCCTCAATTGGCTTTTTCTTTGCCTTCATAATGCCTGGTAAAGAAGGATAACGCGGTTCATTTAAGCCTTGCTGACAAGTCACAAGCAATGGCAATGGAATTTCCAGGAGCTCTTCATCCCCTTCGACATCCCGTGTAATTGTTGCTATCTCACCATTAATTGATAATTTCGTGATGGTTGTCACCGCATTGATGTTTAATAGCTCTGCTACTAACGGGCCAACCTGTCCAGAACCTCCATCAATTGCCATATTACCGGCTAAGATTAAATCAACTGGTCGATCTTCTAAATATTGTGCAATCACTTGTGCAGTTGAATGTGTATCGCCATTTTCAATATCTTCTTCATTAATAAGAACTGCTTCATCCGCACCCATTGCTAAAGCAGTACGCAGCTGTTTTTCGGCTTCTTCATCACCAACCGTGACAATTGTTACTTTGCCTCCATGTGTATCGCGTTGCAATATAGCTTCCTCAATTGCATATTCATCGTACGGATTGATAATAAATTCGGCATCACCATCTTGGATTTCTCCATTACTTATAACAATCTTCTCTTCTGTATGAAATGTTCTTTTTAACAACACATAAATATTCACAGTGTTTCCTCCTAAGCTTGTAAGTTTTCAATAATTGTTGTAATCCCTAAACCACCTGCAATACATAATGTCACGACGCCATAACGTACTCCTCGACGCTCCATTTCGTGCAGCAGCTTTGTCATTAAAATCGCGCCAGTTGCCCCGATTGGATGTCCATGAGCAATTGCGCCACCATTCACATTGACTTTATCTAAAGAAATGCCCCACTCTTTCAAAACAGCCAGTGACTGTGCTGCAAAAGCTTCATTTAATTCAACAAGACCTACATCATTCCATGTCAATCCCGCTTGCTTTAACGCTTTTTGTGTAGCAGGAACTGGACCAATGCCCATAATTTCTGGAGAAACACCTGCTGCGGCTTGTGCGATAATGCGTGCTTTTGGCTTTAAGCCATGCTGTAATGCCGCTTCCTCAGAAGCTATTAATAATGCTGATGCACCATCGTTACGGCCGCTGCTATTGCCCGCTGTTACAGTTCCGTCTTTTGAAAATACAGGTTTTAGTTTTGCCAGTACTTCTATTGGCGACAGCCGAGGATGCTCATCGACTTTAAAAATAGTCGTTGTTCGTTTTGATTTTATTTCAATCGGCAGTATTTCTTTTTCAAAACGCCCACTTGCAATGGCATTGGCAGCTAAATGCTGACTACGCAGTGCAAATTCATCCTGCTCCTGGCGAGATATATTGTATTTTTTTGCCAGATTTTCAGCCGTTTCCCCCATAGTGAATGATCCATATTGATCGATTGGTTGAGAACGCGGCTGACTTTCCGTATTAGGGTCTAAAATGGCACTATTCCCTGCACCAAATCCATATCGGCCGTTGCGAATATAGTAAGGTGCAGTACTCATGCTCTCTACACCACCAGCAATAATGAAATCAGCTAAACCCCCATTAATTTGAAGTGTGGCATTATTAATGGCTTGCAAACCAGAACCACATTGTCGATGCACGGTGTAGCCTGGAATATGTATAGGCAATTTAGCGCGCAACGCCGCGACACGTGCTAAGTTAGGCATGTCCGTACTTTGCTTTCCTTGCCCTAAAATTATTTCATCGATTAATTCTGGGTTAAGCTGTGTCCGACGGATGATTTCTTGTAAAACATCCGCACCTAGATAATCAGCTTCTACTTCTTTTAAACTTCCACCTATTTTTCCTATCGCTGTACGCACAGAATCGATAATTACTGCTTGTGTCATCACTACGCCACCCTAATCGTATTTATAAAAGCCCTGTCCAGATTTTCTCCCTAATCGACCAGCCTTAACATATTTGATTAATAAAGGAGATGGCCGATACTTCTCGCCAAGTGTTTCATATAAATATTGCATATTTCGCAAGCGTGAATCTAACCCGACTAAATCTGCTAATTCTAACGCTCCCATTGGATGGTTCAAGCCTAGTTTTAAGGCTTTATCAATATCTTCTGCCGAAGCTACACCTTCCATTAGCATATTCATAGCCTCATTGCCAATTAAACAATTCATCCGACTTGTCACAAATCCAGGGAATTCATTGACTTCTACGACTTCCTTGTTCATCTTCAGAGCAACCTGTTTCACAAATTCATATGTCTCATCTGCTGTATCCAACCCTCGAACAATCTCTACAAGCTTCATTCGTGGTACAGGATTAAAGAAGTGCATTGCGATGGTTTGTCTAGCTCGATTTGTTTGCGCACCAATTTCTGTAGGGCTCATTGTTGAGGTATTTGTCGCTAGGATGGTATGTGGTGGGCAGATGTCATCCAATGTTCGGAAAATATCAATCTTTAAATCCATCTTTTCAAGCACTGCTTCAATAACTAGATCAGCTTCAATCACCGCCTTTTCTATGCTTGTTGTATAGCGAACATTTGATATAGCTGTAAGATCTGCTTCTACTGCGTAACCTCGAGAAATTGCTTTTTCAACATCTTTTTTAATTTGTGCTTCGGCATTATGTAAAGCATCCTCAGAAATATCTTGCAACACTACGTCAAAGTTTGTAATGGCCGCAGCATGTGCAATTCCACGTCCCATCACACCTGCGCCAATAACTGCGATTTTTAACATTTCGTTCCCTCTTTCACTTCTGTTATTTGCCAAGAAAATTAGCAGGTCGTTTTTCCAAAAAAGCAGTTGTACCTTCTAGCTTATCTTCACTTTCAAAAACAATGGCCTGTGCAAGTTTTTCAAGCATCAGAGACGATTCTAAATTTAAATCAAAGCCTTGATGTACAACCATTTTTGCCAAACGCAGTGCTACTGGACCTTTGGATATAATTGCCTGCGCATACTCCTGTACATCAGCTATCAGGTGTTCCGGTTCAGTAACCTTTGATATTAATCCAATATGCTCTGCACGATCTGCAGAAATGATAGCACCGGTTAAAATCATATCGAGTGCTCTTCCTTTACCGATTATTCGTGCCAAACGCTGTGTACCGCCACCACCAGGAATAATCGCTAAATTTAATTCTGGTAATCCAAATTTCGCCCTATTGGATGCTATACGGATGTCACAGGCCAGTGCTAATTCACAGCCACCACCCAAAGCGAAGCCGTTTACAGCAGCAATCGATACTTTACTGCTTTGTTCTAAGCGCTTACAAACACCTTGTAAGCCGGGCTCTAACGCATCAATAAAGCGTCGGTTCTGCAGTTGCTGGATATCTGCACCTGAAGCAAACGCTTTATCACCCTCACCTGTCAGCACAATCACAACGATATTTTCATTTCTTTCAAAAGCGGTAATGGCTTGCTCGAGCTCATCATATGTTTTAGTATCTAAAGCATTGCGTACCGCTGGACGATTGATTTTAATCAGGCCAATTTGCTGAAGTTCTTCAAGCACAATATTTTGATACATCCATATCCCTCCCATTTTTCCCACATAAAGCTTTAAGCAAGAGCTATGCCAAATGAGATTCCTTTTGTAAAACATGATAATTACAATAGCATGTTAATTGCTCTGTAAGCCCCTTCATTCCAAACTCCAACTTTTCCCCTTTAGGTAAATAATCTGTAACCCAATATAGAAAACGTAAAATCAATGTACGTCTCCGTACAATATTCTTTGATTGATTTTCTGCAAACCATTTATCAATCGTGTTGTACACACCCCGATTAATGTTGAAAGTTTGCTCACAAAAACGAACAAAATCTAAATCGGGTAAATGAATGACATCTGAATTGATTTCTGAAGAGAATTTTTGGAAATAACTTTCAGATCTATGTATTTGCTGTAACTGCTGCTTCGCAATAATACAATCCTGCTTTAATTGGGCTTTCAACAACTCAACCGTTTTAAATTTCTTTTCATTGCGAATAAATTGGCAAATTTCAACCGTTATCGTTTGACCATAAATATCTTGATTAAAATTCAAGATGTGTACCTCAAATGTCTTTTGTTTTGGGCTTTGTTTGAATGTCGGCCTTACACCAATATTCATGACACCAAAATATTTATGGCCATCGATCAATACATGTACACTATAAACACCGTTAAGTGTAGGAAATTGAACGTTGCCTAGCAGTGATAAGTTAGCTGTAGGAATGCCGAGCCTGCTTCCCATACGATTCCCCTGTACAACATCACCTTGAAATACAGATATTTTTTGAGTCATACATTTTCCCCCAAAAAGTAAATTTTCTGCTTATCCTGTTATCAGCAATTTGCATGCCAAAGGAACCGACTTTTATTAAATATTTAGAAATTTATGGTAATTTTTTAAAATACATATTAAAATACACAGTACAAAGGGAATTTACACAATGAAGGGGGAGTTTCATGAATTTCGAACTACAAACTTCACAAAAGCTTGCAAAAGTATTAACAACGGAGCAGCTTCAGCATTTAGAAATATTACAACTATCTAATGATGAATTAGAAAATTTAATCTATGAACGCGCTACAGAAAATCCGCTAATCAACACCATTAATGAACAAGTGACAAACTTACTTGACTATACAACAACGGTATTCAAAAATACGGCATCACAAACTCAAACTTATGGGGAAAAACATGATGTGATTCAACATATTGCTTCCAAGGAATCGTCACTTTCTTTTATTTTTGATCAGATTCCACTCCAGCATAATTTATCGGAAAAGGATATCCGCATTTTAAAATATATGATTTATAACTTAGATGAAAACTATTTTTTAGATATCGATATAGAAGACGTTGCACAAGCTTTTCATGTAGAGTATGAAGTTGTGTTAAATCTTTTATATTTATTACAAAGCTTTGAACCATTCGGTATAGGCGCCCGAAACCATACTGAATACTTACTTATACAGGTTGATAATGATTTATGTGCACCTCCACTAGCAGCACCATTTATTAAGAATCACCTAGAGAAAGTGGCCAAATTATCAATTAAATTTTTGAGCAAGTACTATCAAGTCTCTGTAAAAGAAGTGAAGAGAACTATTCAATATATACGTACATTGAATCCAACACCACCCACTTCATTAAATCAGGAAGATGGCTATATCGTGCCTGAAATAGTTGTGGAATGTATAGAAGGAGAATGGGTTGTGCAAATACAGCACCCGCTCCGACCGAAAATCGAAATAAATGAAGAATATGTAAAAATGCTGAAAAATTCCAAAACGCATGACCATTATTATCAAACATGCATAAAGGATATTTTATTACTAACCCAGGGCATTGAGCAGCGTGACCGTACTTTATACGCTTTAGCTCGCATGCTCATAGACTTGCAGGAAGATTTTTTTGAGTACGGTATCGAAGCTCTTAAGCCAATTCGTATAAAAGATATCGCGACAGCACTGAATTTGCATGAATCTACAATCAGTCGTGCCATCCGCAATAAATATATAAAGACACCTCTTGGGGTATTCGCTTTACGTTCTCTTTTTGTGAAAGGGCTTACAAATCAATCTGGAAAAATGGACTCAGTTGCCTATGTAAAAAGCCGTATTCAAGAATTGATAACGCAAGAAAATAACGCTGCACCACTAACAGATCAGCAATTAACCATGATCCTTCAAGGTGAAGGTATTCAAATTTCTCGTAGAACAGTCGCAAAATATCGTGAAGAACTTAATATCCGTAGCTCCTCAAAGCGCGCATATATATTCAAAGAAGACGTTTCATTTTGAAACATGATGAAACAACCAATGATGACCAACCTAGATAAATTAGACAACATAAAACACCCACTTTTATTAGTGGGTGTCCATTATATCTGTATCCCTATATTATTGAGCAGTATATCCGCCATCTACGACAATTTCTGCCCCAGTCAAAAATGTATTTTCAATTGCGAAAATGATTGCATGTGCAATTTCTTCTGGTTTTCCTAAACGCTCGATTCCTTTTGATAGCGGATGAAGAGATTTTAACATTTCAATTCCTTCTGTTCCTGCAACATCCTCATTTACCATACCTGTAATAACATATCCGGGATGGATACTGTTTACTCGAATGTTAAAAGGAGCAAATTCCAAGGCCATTGATTTTGTCATTAATCTTACTGCGCCTTTACTAGCGTTGTAGAAACAAGCACCTGCAGAACCTACTAAGCCTAGAATTGAAGAAACGTTAATGACCGCACCACCCGTACCTTGAGCAACCATTTGACGAATCGCTTCACGGCTACAAAAGAATACGCCGTTCTGATTAACTCCGATATATTTTTCATAATCTTGTGTTGAAAGGTCTAGTGTGCTACCTCCCCCCACCAATACCTGCGTTTGCTACCATTATGTCAAGGTGTCCATATTTTCCAACCACGTGTGACACCATATCTTTTACTTGTTTTTCGTCTGATACATCTACTTTCAAGAATTCAACATTTAACTCTTTGGCAGTTTGATTTCCCAACTCCTCATTGAAGTCTGCAATAACAGGGATTCCACCTTTGTTTAGAATAGCTTTTACCGCTTCTTTACCAATTCCATTTGCTCCACCTGTTACGATTGCTACTTTTCCTTTGATTTCAAACATACTAGCTTCTCTCCCTTTTCTTGTTTAAATACTTTCTATAGAAAGATTTTTTGACCGTTTTAAAAAAGTTATTTCAAAAATATTATATTAATATAATTTAATTTCCCAATTGTATATACTTTAAACCTTAAATAGGAGAATTATAGCTTGTCTTTTTATTCCTGCATTTAAGCTTTACAGTAGTTTACTTATAGATAACTAAAAAGGGGCACAAACGCTTGGTGCTAATCTCCGTTTGTACCCCATAATATTGAAATTTACTATTCATATGGACTTATTCATGATAACTATTACATCCGAAGAGAGATTCGAACTCCCGACCGATGGCTTAGAAGGCCGTTTATCTATGCCTTTACGTTATCTCGTTACTCCTCCCGCCCCACATTAAAATACCTCGCCTCCGGATGCGAAAAAACTATTGCCGAAACAGATGCTTCAGGATTCATCATAAACCCTTCCGTCAATTGAATTCCGATATCCTCTGGTTTCAGCAACCTGAACAGCTTTTCCTGATCTTCAAGATTCAGGCAGGCTGGATATCCGAACGAATAACGCTGACCCAAGTACTTAGCACTCAATCGTTCTTTCATGGTCATATCGATAGAGTCATGGATTCCCCAGGCATCTCTCATAAGATGGTGGACTCGTTCTGCCAGACCTTCCGCACATTCGAGCGCCAGTGCTTGAATGACATGGCTTTTTAAATACTGTCCTTCCTTTTTCCACTCTTCTGCTATATCCTTTATACCTTTACCGGCTGTAACAATCATTAATCCTACATAATCCTGTACACCTGACTCCTGGTCCTTTACATAATCAGATAAACATAGATACGGCTTTTTGGCTTGGCGCGGGAAATTAAACGTTTCGAGCACTTCGTCCGGATTAGCTGGAGAACAGATTTTTAGAATTTCTCCATCACTTTTAGCAGGGAAATATTGATACATAGCTGACAATTTAATCTGATTATTTTCGAGAATTTCATCAACTATGGCTGCAAGTTCTAATAATTTTGGATTCTCTTCCTCAAACAATCGATCCACTTTCCCCTTCATTCCAAGGTGATGGCCAAATAACATTTGTTTATTCACATATGGGTATACCAAAGATAGCGGGTAATCCTGGAGAATATGCCGGTTTAAGTCCTCGGGGACTGGTATATTCTCTTGATCCTTCACTGTTTTTTCACGTTTTTCTGCCACTTGAATATCCCTTTTTGTTTCAATCGAAATCACTTCTGCTTGCTTATTCGCTTCTGCCTCCAGCTGAGCTAGAAAGGATGGTCTTTTCTCTTCGTCATGGAGCTGATTGATTAAATCAAGTCCATTCATGGCATCCTTTGCATAAAAGACTGGTCCATTATATTCAGGAGCAATTCGCCCCCTTGTAAATTTCCTGGTAAGAGCTGCTCCTCCTACTACAATCGGAACATCAATTTCCGCTTCTCTTAAATCCTGAGCGGTAATAACCATCTGTTGGGCTGATTTTACTAACAAGCCTGACAAGCCAATAATAGTTGGGTTCTCCTTTCGGACGGATTCAATCAAGGTTTGCGGAGCTACCTTAATTCCTAAGTCAACCACTTCATAGCCATTATTACTCATGATGATATCAACGAGATTCTTCCCGATATCATGTACGTCCCCTTTAACGGTTGCCAGCACCATTTTTCCTTTTGTAGACGTTGTACCTGATTTAGTCATCAATGGTTCAAGCTGCGAAACGGCTGCTTTCATAGCTTCCGCACTTTGCAATACTTCAGCTACGATTAACTGGTTATCATTAAATAGTTCCCCAACCTTCGACATACCGGCCATTAATGGACCGTTGATGATATCAAGTGGCTCCATCCCTTGTGCAAGAGCTTCATCAATATCCTCCTTCAACCCATCCTTTGTCCCTTCGATAATATATTCAGGCAACCGCTCCAATAATGGCAGTTTTTCTTTTGTCTCCTTTTGAACTGGCTTTTTCGTCCTATAAAAAGCAACAAACTCAGCAAGAGATTCTTCAGAGTTATAAAACAAAAGATTCTCTGATAATTTAACTTCCTCCTCAGGGATTAAAGCAAATCGGGTTAATTTTTCTGTATTGACAATTGCATAGTCCAAGCCAGCCTTTGTACAGTGGTATAAATAAACGGCATTCAGGACCTCTCTTCCCTCATTCGGCAATCCAAACGATACATTACTGATGCCTAAAATTGTTAATGTTCTCGGAAGCTCTTTTTTTATGGCCGCCAGTCCCTTGACCGTTTCCGCAGCGCCTTCCCGGTATTGTTCATCACCAGTACCTACCGGAAAAACAAGCGGATCAAAAATAATATCCTCCGGAGCAATTCCATACTTTTCTGTTAACAGCTGATACGATCTGCGGGCGACCTCCAATTTCCGTTCTTCTGTTACGGCCATCCCTTTTTCATCAATTGTTCCAACAACTAAGGCTGCACCATACTCTTTTGCTAATGGAACAATTTTCTCAAAACGTTCTTCCCCATCCTCTAAATTAATTGAATTAATGATTGCTTTACCCTGAGAATGGCGGAGTGCCTTTTCAATAACCAGTTCATCGGTTGAATCGATGACAAAAGGGACCTTGATTTTCTTAGCTGCTTCTTTCATGAATGCTTCCATATCAGACACTTCATCGCTATCTGGATCAGCCAGGCAAACATCTATTACATGGGCTCCTTTTTTGACTTGCTGTCTGGCAATCTCAGACGCTTCTTCAAATTTCCTGTCCTTAATCAAATTCTTAAACTTTCTGGACCCGATTACATTCGTCCGTTCACCTACAAATAAAGGTCTCATTGAATCATCATAGATTAAGGCATCAATACCAGAGACAGCATGATTGCCCTGTTTGCCTTTCATTTGTCTCGCTTCAATTCCGGTAACCGCTTCTTTAATAGCTCGGATATGGTCAGGAGTCGTTCCGCAGCAGCCACCAACAAGATTAATCCATCCTTTTTCGGCAAATTGTTTAATCTTCTTGCTTAGTGAAGATGGTGATTCATTATATTGGCCATTTTCATCCGGTAATCCCGCATTTGGGTAACAGCTTACTGCTGCAGTGCTTAATTCAGATAAAGACCTGATATGGTCAGCCATGAACTCGGGACCGGTTGCGCAATTAAGCCCGATTGCAAGAGGATTCATATGCTCGCACGATATATAAAAAGCTTCAATGGTTTGACCAGCTAGAGTAGTTCCCATTGGTTCAATTGTTCCTGAGATAATCAATGGTATTTCCCTGCCTAAAGATGCGAATGCTCTTTTCATTCCAATATAAGCTGCTTTCACATTTAATAAATCCTGCGATGTTTCCAAGAGAAGCAAATCAACTCCCCCATCAAGCAGGCCCTTCGTTTGCTCTTCATATGAATCTGCCAATTGTTCAAAAGTAGCTCCGCCTGTTACGGATAAGGTTTTGGTCGTAGGTCCCATTGAGCCTGCGACAAAGCGAGGACTATCAGGACTGTCAAATTGTTCAACTGCTTTTCGAGCCAATTGAGCTGATTCCTTATTTAGCTGATATGCCAGGTGACCAAGATCATATTCATCCAGTACAATGGGCGTTGCCCCGAATGTGTTTGTTTCAATAATATCCGCCCCAGCTGCCAAGTACTCTTCATGAATCAATTGGATTACATCCGGGCGGGTTAGCGTTAAATACTCATTACACCCATCGTATTGTTCTCCGCCAAAATCAACCTCTGTTAATTGATGTGCCTGAATCATGGTTCCCATTGCTCCATCTAGAATAACTATTCTTTCAGCCAATAACTCTTTCAATTTTTCTGTTCTCATGATAGATGCACTTCCTTATTTACAACTGATTTCTGTTCTTTGATGTACCGAACCAAATTCCCGCTTAATTCATATTTCATAAAAGGTGTAATAATATAGATACCGTTAAATAGTTCACTTGCCGCGTCCACTAATTCTTTTGAAATGGCAAAGCTTTCGCGAGCACAGGCTTCCTTATCCGCTCCGGCTCTTTCCATCGCCTCTCTAACATGAACCGGCAAGGAAATACCGGGGACTTCATTATGTAAAAACTCTGCATTCCGGTGACTCGTTAAAGGCATAATGCCAATAAAAATCGGCTTTGTTATATGCCTGGTTGCCGCGTATACTTCTTCTAATTTTTCAATACTAAACACGGGCTGCGTTAAGAAGTAATCAGCTCCAGCCTGAATTTTCTTTTCCATTCGCTGTACGGCTTTATCTATGTACTTTACATTTGGATTCAAGGCAGCTGCGATATCGAAATTTGCCCGGTTGCCCAACGATTTTCCAGAATAAGAGCGCCCCTCATTCAATTGCTTAATCAATGAAATCAGGTCCATGGAAGAAAGATCATATACGGAAGTTGCGCCCGGAAAATCACCAATTTTCGAAGGATCCCCAGTCACTACCAACACCTCTGATAATCCAAGGGAATGCATGCCCATTAAATGAGACTGCAAGCCAATCAGATTATGATCCCGACAAGTTAAGTGAACTAGAGGCACCGTATTTAATTTTGATTGTAAAATCGACGCTACCGCAAGATTGGATATTCTCGGTGATGCCAATGAATTATCCGCAAGTGTAATCGCATCAGCACCTGAATCTAATAGATAGCGACTTCCTATTAAAAAATCCTCCAGGCCGAACGTCTTTGGAGGGTCCAGCTCCACGATCACCGTCGTTTGTTTTTTTGCCTTACCTGAAATTGTATCTGGACCTTTTCGTTTATATTGAATGATTTCATATGATATAGGCTGATGCTTCGGCTTGGCTACAAAATCCTTCACCTTTACAGGGTGAAGATCTTCGATTCCTTTACGAATGGCCTGAATATGGGCAGGAGTTGTACCACAGCATCCACCTAACAGCCGGACCCCCTGCTTCACAAGCTGCCTTGAACTATTAATGAAATAATCCGCTTCTGTCGAATAGACATATCTTCCATCTGATAAATCAGGTAAGCTGGCATTTGGATAGGCCGCATAATAGGTATCCTCTAACACAGGTACTTCTTCGTAAGAGCGAATCATATGATAAGGCCCCATCCGACAATTGATGCCTACCACATCGGCGCCTGTTTTTTTCATTAGAGAAAACGCCTCACTGACATGCATTCCATTTTGCAAAAGGCCTGTTTCATGCAGAGATATATTCGCGATAAGAGGAAGATTACTCATTTTTCTGGCCGACTCTATTACCGTTAATAATTCGTCTAAATCATAATAGGTTTCAAGTAAAATGCCATCCGGCTTTTCTTCTAATAAAGCGGTCAGCTGTTCGTCGAAATATCCCTTAATTTCCGTTAGTGTTAATTCTGATTTCCTGAAGCTCCGCAAGCCGCCAATCGTCCCGATAACAAATGTATTTGGATCAGCAGCAGCTTTCGCAATTTTCATTCCGGCTCTATTAATTTGAGAAACTTCCCTTTCAAGGCCATAGCGCTTTAATTTATGAAAATTTGCACCGAATGTATTCGATTGAATCACATCAGCACCAGCCTCAATATAACTTCTATGCATCTTTTTGATCTGATTGGGGTTTGTCAAATTAAGCTCTTCAAAGCAACTATCAATTCCAAATGAATATAAAAGTGTTCCACTCGCTCCATCTGCGACGAGAATTTTTTCATTTAACGTTTCCAAGAGTTTCACTGTCTTTCCCCCTAATTAGTTGGTTAATCTCTCTGATGAGGAAAACAGACTAATAGAAAAGAGCTTTCATCATGAAAGCCCTCTTTCCTAAGGTCTCTCATCTCTCAAGCATTGCTTGCTGGATTTAGCACCTTGGATCACCATCCAGGTTGCTGAGATTTCAACGGGCCAGTCCCTCCATCTCTCTAGATAAGAATATGAAATTATATATTTACTTAATTTACTATAAATTTTCAGTTATTTCAATCTATTTTGATAATTAATCCAAAAGAGTTAACGATTTAGTATTTTGGGTATGTATGGGGTAGGAGTGATGTTAAATGAAGGAAATAATAACGAATCAGTTTAAAAATCCAACTGGTGTCCTCGGAAAGATTGCAGGTAAAATAATGGCCTACGAAAATGAGGAATTATATGAATGGACATTTGATCAATTGTCTATTACCCCAAATGACACAATGCTTGAAGTTGGTTTTGGTCCGGGTGAAGGAATGCATACGCTTTTTAAGAAGCACCCTACCGTTCAAATTGATGGTGTCGATCCATCAGAAGAAATGGTGAACAATGCAAGCAAGCGTAATCAAGAACAACTCAAACGCAATCAGCTTCGTTTATTCAATGGAACTGTTCTCGAGATTCAGAGTCCAATGGTGTACGATAAAATATTCAGTGTAAATAGTTATCCATTATGGGAAAATCAAGAGGCTTGTATTCAAAAAATACATTCTTTATTAAAAGAGAATGGAAAACTGACTATAACCGTACAGCCAAGGCAGGAAGAAGCAACTGAAGAACAGGCTTATGCCTTTGCTGATGAGATTAAAGAGGTTCTAAACAAAACAGGCTTTAAATCTATTAAGGTTCAAACAAAACCGCTCAAACCGTGCTTATCTATTAATGTCACAGCCATCAAATAGACTTTTTTGTGAGTATTAGAAGTTCCAATCAAGCCTATGCCACTCTTTCTATCTGACCCTTTTGAAACAATAAAAACCATAAGCTGCTCCATCAGTTTTGATTGAATTTCTATTATTTAGGGTATATTATAAACATATAGACATATATTAAAAACCAGAGAGCTGGATACTCCCTGGTACAACTAATAGCGAGTGGTATGCAAATAGCTTAATTCTTAGAGGAACCACCCTTATGCTTTGGTCGGCGCGGGGTGGTTTTTCGTTTGCCCTTTAGCCGAAGATTGGCGAATCGCGTGGCGATGCCGGCAGCAAGGGTCGTGAAAAAGATCATTGCTACATCTTTTGCCAGAGCTATTAGAAAATCCATACGTATATCACCTCCCTTCTCCTTTATATAAGGAAAAGAAGGTGCATACCACCCGCACCAAGTAGTTGTATGAAAATTATACCATATATGTTATTGATAACATAATGACCCTGTTGGTCTTTTTAAGGGAATTAAATATCCTTAATCCTTGCTAATGAATCCCTTTTATTTACTCCCCTTGCTTACTTATGCCAGAATATTTTACTTTATAAATTATCACAACACATATTTCCTTAAATAACCTTTTGCCACAGACCGCCAGGATTTCCAGAAAAAAAGCCGTCCATAAGCCATTATGGCTTACCGACAGCCCCTATTACGATTTCGAACCTTTTGTTTTTCGATATTCCCCAAATGTAAATACAGTTGCAATGATAGCAAGCCATGCACATCCTGCAATATACCCTGCAATGACATCGCTCGGATAATGGACACCCAAGTAGATTCGGCTGTAACCAATCGTTAAAATCATAAATATACAAATCGCATAGACAGCCAATCTGATAGGCCGATTCTTCGTGATTCTGGTAGTTATGATCATAAGTGCGCCGTAAAGGATAAAGGATGACATAGCATGACCGCTCGGAAAGCTGAAGCCATTTACCTCGATCAATGGATTTAATGTTGGTCTCTCCCGCTGAAAAATCCATTTTAAGTAATGGTTAACATAACCGCCTGATAATGTCGTGATGATTAAGAATATGACACTTACTACACGTTTTTTAAATAATAAAAACACAGAGAAAAGGATAACCAATAGAATATTCCCATCCACTGATCCAAGATTAGTTATAAAGGTAAGGACTTTTGTGCTTAAGTTATTAATACTCCCCTGCACAGCCTGGATGATGGTCATATCAAAATGATAAAGCTCATTCCCATTTATGTCCTCTGCAATATCTACGAAAAGGATGGTACACACAATAAAGAGGGCGATTAATACGAAAAAGGTGATTACATGAACATTTAAAAAGGTATTTGTCTGCTTCTTCATTTTGCCCTCCTATCCCGATATGATAATGGCTCAGCCTAATTTAGATTCTACATATGCTTTAGCATGTTGTTGGAATGCTGAATAAGCCTCTGCTTCTTCTCTATAGACTTTCCTTTCTCCAAAGCTAACATGTAGTGGTTCCAAATTTAATTGAATAACTGTTTCATACTCATACGTTGCATTGCCAATCAAATCAATCCACGTTTTATCTGGCAAATCATGAACCTGGCACAAGACCATTCCGCCTGGATTATAGACGTGCAGAACTGCTTCATCAGCCAACTCATCAATCCATTTTGTAACTAGACTTGAAGCTGACATTGCCGTTCCGCATGCATCCGTAAAGCCAACTCCTCGTTCATATGTGCGAACAAAAATGGATTCTTCCTCCAGACGGGAAACGAAGCTGACATTCACACCATCTGTAAACCAGTCATTCTTTCCATTCAGCATAGTTGCAATTTTCTCTTGTTTATCCGAATGGATTACCTCTTTATCAACGAGACTGATCAGATGTGGATTTGGAACTGACAGAGTTGTGAACGTAAGATCCTCGTCTATAAACGGCAGGCTTTGATTGATGATTTCGTCCATTTCAGTATTCATTGGCAATGCACTCGTTGCCTTGATAACCGGAGATATTTCGACGCGGTATGTAGGGATATCCTTATACATGTCCGGCTCTTTTGCGACCTGCAGGATAGCTTTCATCGTTTCGATCAGCAGATTATTTTTCTTCAATTTTTCTTGAACATACCGGCCTACACAACGGAGGCCATTCCCGCACATGGATGCTTCAGAACCATCTGCATTAAAGACTCTCATTCTTGCATCTGAGGCCTCACTGTTCAACACAAAGAGAATTCCATCTGCTCCCTCAGTGCCCGTCCGCTTGCACATATTTATAGCCAATTGGCCTCGTTCTTCATCTGTTAATGGTAACTCGGTATCCATTTCATCAATTAAATAAAAATCATTGTTGGAACCATGTACTTTAATTATCTTTATATCCATTCTCCTGCTCCCTTCAAACAACTTCTCTTCACTATTTCACCATTATAAAACATATTGTGCAACAAGCTAAAGTTTAGCGATGTTTATAGGAGTGGTCAGTGGTTTTGCTGCTGAAGGTAATCCAGGCAAAAACAATAGCCTATTCTCTTTTCATCCTCTGTTGCTCCTTCCGTAAATGTCAGGAGAGGTGTATTGGGATCCAGAAAATGTTTACTGTAGTATGCCGGCATCCATCCACAGGAATAATGCACAATTTTCCGCTCATCATATGTTTGTTTAACAATAAATTCAGATCCATGAAGGATTTCACCGCCATATTGCCGGATTCCATATGGATTTGCCACATTGCTTGTACTTTTTTTCCGCAGTTGTTTAGTTTGTTTATACCTGCCTATTTGTTCTTGCTTAGCCGTTAAAATTTCAATATCCCCATTTAACCCAAAATGGCTTCGATACTCACATAATACATGGCCGTTGCTGTCTGAAAGGACATATCTTCTCGGTAAAAAAATAAGTAAAAAAGCTGGAATGAGCCACATCCAAATATTTTCCCGTTTATCTTTAAGAGATCCAACCAACTTTCCTTCTGTTGAGAAAATAGCCATATGCAGGGTCGGGGCTGGTAAAAATCCAAGGAAATACTGGCTGTTCGACAGCGGCGATCCTTCCTCATCAGCCTCTTTTGCTTCCGGAAGTTCTCTCATTCTGTTTTTCAGTCTGAAATTGCGATTAATAGAAAAAAGAACCAGCACTATAAAAGGGATGGTAACACACGCAGCTAATATGATATCCAATCCAATCAACCAGGCAAACAAAAAACAGAGGAGACCGACTACAAAGTATGCGACTAATTCTGCTGTATATATGCTATGAATTTTTTGGTAATAATGCTTAGTAGTCAAAGATTTTTCACCGCCAATTTTTTAAACCTGACAATCATCTATACATTCTATGATGAACATGTCCAAAATAGTATATAAAAAAGACCCGGCAAAAATTATGCCGAGGTCTTCACCTATTGCTATTTCAATATTCGAAGTGTTAATGGGATTTGATAATATTCTCCGGAATATGCCTTTACAGCAGCCACTATTGTAAATACCAATACATATATTCCAATCAGCCAAGCAAGGATAAAACCAATACCGATGAACGCCAATATAAATGCTATAAAGGAGTAAATCGTATAGCTGATTAAAAAGTTTAAATATTCCTTACCATGGTAATCGATAAAATCGGAGTCATTCTTTTTAATTAACCATATAACAAGCGGCCCAACCAGCACTAAGAAAAAACTGCTGATATAGATGGCTACTGCCCATAATTTATCATTTGTATTTTTCATTATTTACAACCTCCTGTATTTCTATATAAATTTATACGATTCATTCCTCATTTAGGTTTCAAAGCTTTCATGATTTCTTTCTGTTCTTCATACACTCTATACAGAAACTATAGACAAGTATAAAAATTTGGTTTTGTAACCTGCATGAGGAGGCTGACTAATTTGTTTGAAGAATGGAAAGCAATAGTACTGGGGATCATTCAGGGACTTACTGAATTTCTCCCTATCTCCAGTACGGGTCATTTATATTTAGGGAGACATTTATTCGGTCTCGATGAAGCAGGATTATTACTGGATACCCTGCTGCATACAGGGACACTTATTGCATTGCTGATTTTTTATTGGTATGAAATTATAAAACTTCTTAAAAAACCATTTTCGAAAATGACATTCCTTTTGATAATCGGGACAATCCCTGCAGTTTTAGCAGGTGTACTATTCAATGATTATTTTGAAGGTATTTCTAAATCCGGAATTACAATTGGCTGGGAATTTCTTATAACTGGAATTGTTCTATGGTATGCGGATATTATGCCCAAACAAAATAAAAATTTAGAGAGCATTACCTATAAACAAGCGTTATTTATTGGTACTTTCCAAGCGGCCGCCATTTTTCCGGCCATCTCTCGATCCGGTTTTACGATGGCAGCGGGCCTCTTCAGCGGTCTTAACCGTGAAACGGCGGCTTACTTTTCCTTCCTCCTCTCCATACCGGTCATATTCGGAGGAATATTATTTAAGAGTAGAGATTTATTAACAGGACCCGTCGAAGCAATTTCATTCCAAGGTTTATTTCTCGGTACAATTTTTTCTGCTATATTTGGTTATCTTGCTGTTTCCTGGATGATTAAATATATTAAAAATCATTCCTTAAAGCCTTTTGCTATCTATGTCATTCTATTGGGAGCTGTCATATTAATACTTCAGCACCTAAATATATTCTAACTTTATTTTTACGATAAATAGGCATTAAATTTTGTTAAAAAAATGTACAAAAAATGACGAAAAAAAACTATTTCATTTTACTAAAAAATCTTGTATGATACTTTCAGAAATAGTTTATTTTTGAAAATTGTATAAGCGAAAATTAGGGAAGGCAAATGGTGCGCCACCAGTAATGGTCCTAGTGGGTTCGATTCCCACCCCGAAATTTTTTGATATTACATTAAAAAATTTCGAGGGGAAATCGCAGTTAGCGGCTGCCCTCATACGGAGGGATCTGTATGTTGAAAAAACGTGAATTATCTGATTGTCCTGTATTGTTTGATTTAATGATTCACCCCGATGTCTTCCCTTTTGTGCGCCATAAAACGCATCAATATGAAGAATATCTCTTTCTTACTAAACAAATGATTGAAGCTGAGGAGCGTGGCGAACTGATTTCACGTACCATTCTCGATGAGTGGGGAAATCCAATTGGCACGATAACGCTTTATGATGTATCCAATCAGGCTGGCTTTTTAGGTACTTGGTTAGGGAAACCCTATCATGGGAAAGGATATAACCAATTGGCTAAACAGCATTTCTTTGAAGAATTGTTTTTTGAGCTTGAGATTGAAACGGTCTTTCTGAGAATAAAGAAAGAAAATATTCGTTCTTTTAAAGCAGCTCAAAAGATGCCCTATACTATGCTTGCAAACGAAAGTCGAAAAGCCTTATATGAAGAAATCAACTCAGGGGAGTATTCATTTGATTTATTCGAGATAACAAAGGACCACTTCACTTTATCACAAATGCGACAACCAGCAGAGGTGTCTGTATTTGATATAAAAGAAGCTTAAAAAAGGTGTTATGCATAGTCTGCCTAATAGACTGTGCATACACCTTTTTTCGTAATAGCGCCCCTTATTCTTTTATTATCTTTTGCTGTTCGTATAATTTTCTCAAGATATATGTTTTGTACAACTCCAGCTTTCTCCGTTCAACAGGATGCCTTCTTATACCATTTTCTTTTAGCTTGGCCACATACCAACCCTTCGAACCTATGTATGCCATTCTCTCCTCACTCCACTCTGTTTTATTAGTTATACAATATATGAGTGATTCTAACTAATATGACACATAACTGAATAAACATAATCCAGCCAATTTAAGTAAAAATTAAAGTTTAAAAAGCAGAATTATTTTGTGGTATAATTTTTTATTGTCATACTTACTTTATACGGGGGGCATGGATATGAATTTATCTATTTTTACAAAGAGTAACTTTTCAAGAATAATTTCGGTATTCCTCCCGATATTAATTACACAGCTGGGACTGTTCGCTATCAGCTTTTTTGATACGTTTATGTCCGGGCAAGCAAGTCCTGAAGACCTAGCTGGAGTAGCCATAGGCACGTCTATATGGAGTCCTTTCTATAATGGACTTGCCGGCATTTTACTGGGAGTAACACCAATCGTCGCCCACTTAATTGGGGCTAAAGAAAAAGCAGATAAAATTCGCTTTTCGGTTATGCAGGCGATTTATGTAGCTGTCGCAATGTCCATTATTCTAATTGGCGCTGGTGCTTTAGTGCTTAAACCGATATTAACAGGCATGAATCTTGAGCCGGATGTTTATCAAATAGCCTATGGTTATTTAGTTGCTTTGGCATTCGGAATCTTACCAATTATGATTTACAATGTACTTCGTTCATTTATTGACGCACTAGGGAAAACTACCGTCTCCATGCTAATCACCCTTATTGCGATCCCAGTCAATGTAGTACTTAACTATATGTTTATCTATGGAGAGTTAGGTGTTCCGGCATTTGGCGGTATTGGTGCAGGAATCGCTGCTTCAATTACTTATTGGGTTATCACTCTGGTTGCAGCAGTGATTATCATTAGATTACAGCCTTTCTCCGGTTTTGGCATTTTAAAATCATGGCCATTGCCCGTTTTTAAGGAATGGGTTGAATTAATGAAAATTGGATTCCCAATAGGTATGTCCATCTTTTTTGAAACCAGTATCTTTGCAGCAGTTACGCTGGCTATGAGCTCATATGATACGATTACGATTGCATCACATCAGGCTGCCATGAACTTCTCATCCTTCTTGTATATGGTACCACTTAGCTTTGCGATGGCATTGACCATCATTGTCGGCCATGAGGCAGGTGCGAAGAATTATAAAGCAGCAAAAGAATATTCAATACTTGGTGTCTTTTGTGCGATTGGTTTTGCAGGCATAAGTGCTATCTTCTTATTTATTTTCAGAGATTATATTGCTCTTCTATACACTAACGATCCTGTGGTAGCTTCATTAACAGCTCAGTTCTTAATTTACGCCATCTTCTTCCAGCTTTCCGATGCTCTTCAGGCACCAATCCAGGGTGCTTTGAGAGGCTATAAGGATGTAAATATCACGTTCTTTATGTCCCTGTTATCCTATTGGATTATAGGGCTGCCACTTGGCATATTCCTTGCTAATTATACCGACCTTGGAGCATTTGGTTATTGGATTGGATTAATCTCCGGTCTAGCTGTTGGGGCAACTGGTTTAACATTGAGATTGTTATACGTTCAAAAAAGAAAATTTGTGCACACTTCAAATAGCTAACCATACAAAAAGTTCGCTTGAATAAACCAAGCGAACTTTTTTATTTACTATCTATCGATGATATTTGAGAAAAAATTACGCATACATGCAAGTTAATGCAACTTATCTGGTTTTTGATAAAACATCCTGCCCACCTGTTACTGGAATAACCGTTCCTGTAATAAAGTCAGCTTCTTCAGCACATAGAAACGAAATGACCCGTGCGATATCACCGCCAGTTCCAGGCCTTCCAACCGGAACATTTTCTGATACAACACCTTCTTCTACACGAAAGCTTTCCTTCCAAGGATCCACAATATCCCCTGGACAAACCATATTGGCTGTGATTCCATACACCGCCTCTTCCAGAGCCAGCGTTTTTGTCAAGGAGGTTAATCCAGTTTTGGAAGCAGCAAAAGCAGAACGGTATTTCCAGCCCGGAGCGTGGTCTGACTGATCAAACCCCATGGTAATAATTCTTCCCCATTTATTCACTCGCATATAGGGAATAACCAATCTGGCTAAGTAAAACATACTCGATAAATTCCCATTAATAAGATATTCCCATTCTTCTTCCGTATATTCCATCATTGGTTTACGTTCCTGTATATATGGACCAGCATTATGTATCAGAATATCAATTCCACCACATAATTCATAGCATTGATGAATTAGTTTGCGATGATGATCTTGAACTGTTACATCATATGGCAAAGCATAAGCTTGCACGTTGTAGTTTTGAGCTAATTCCTGCATATCACGGATGGAACTGTCTTGATTAGTACGATAGGTCGTAATGACATTTATCCCATCCATAGCTAATTGCCTTGCTGTAGCTCTGCCCAGTCCTCTTGCTGAACCAGTAATTAAAGCCGTTTTCCGAGTCAACTTCTTCTCCCCCTACAGGCAGTATTTACTATCTGTATTATACATTGAAAGATGACATTTCCGTTAATCAAAAGCTGACTTCTGCATTAACGACAATTACCCTTATCGCATATAGTAAGTTAACCTAATATGTCTCTTGAAAGTCGAGGTGATCAATTGTTTCCGTGGAACCTTTTTCCCAAAAATCAAAACCAAATGCCAGATTGGATGAAGTTCCTTAATCAGCCAGGTATGGAAAAGCAGATGGAACAATTATTCTCCATGCTATCACCTGATCAATTAGGAGGAATGATCAACCAACAATTTAAATCAAGTCCAGAACCAGATGAGCAAACGGTGGTCTATTCAAAACATTCCGTAGATATTCTGGAAACACATGATTATCTTTTCATTAGAATCCCAATAAAAGAGGATCATTTACCTAACGTTAAGGTATACCATACTTCTACAAAGCTTCTCCTATCCGGTTTACCCCCGGATCCAGAGGAGAAACACTCTTTTCATCTACCTGCTCCGGTAAAAAAAAAGGGAGCGAAATCTTCATATCGGGATGAAATCCTGGAAATCATTCTCTTTAAGGTGAATGAATCAAACTATTCAGAAATTTCTATTCCTGAATGGTAAAAAAACTGGCTTGGATGACAGGGCCAGTTTTTACTATCCTTTATTTTTCTCCCTGTAAAAATACAAGAACTTTATCTCCCGGTTTCCCATTGAATTCCACCTTCATATATTTAAGCCTGTTATGGCAATCCAATATTTCTAATTTACCCTGGTTAACCAATCGCTTTTCAATCAAAGAGGCATAAATCGTGTTATCAGGGCTTACTGATAAGGAAACATGGATTCCTTTATCATTTGGATTTGCAGTTGCAACCGTAAAATACCTGAATTTGTGGACATCAAAAATGATATGTGCATTGCCATTTGATTTAAAAAACAACTCTTTTTTTATATTAACAAATTCATGATTTTCCCTTTTTATATGCGCATTATTATTAAACTCTCCAACATCCAATCCTGCAATCTCTTTTATCCTGAATTCTGTTTGATTATGCGTTTCAGCGGTATATTGTTTTTCTTCCCTATGTAATTTGTACACCTGAGATGGTTCAATTACCTTTTTATCATTCTCCTGAATTGTCAAGATAGACCCTTCCTTTCTATCGATGCATAACGTAATTAACTATATGTGTATGCATCAATCTTTCGGAAAAGAAGGCATAAATGAATTCTTATCAGTGTCTACTTCTATAACTTTTTGACCAATAGAATATTTAAAATTTATGTCACTCATTTTTTATACAATGTTATCACTCTCCTGGAGGAAAACCTCTTCATTTAGACTGTAACTGTTCTAAACATGCTTATTGTGCTTACCTGACCAGTTTGTATTATAAGGAGTACAACATATAATGGGGCATTGATCCTACTTGGAGTAAATGTCTCGTTAACCATATTTCTATTTCCGATATTAATGCTCCGATGACTGTCCGTTTAGCCGAATAAGGCAAGATAAAGGAACAATCACACAAACATACATTTGAAAATTTCTACCCTAAGATATTCGCAGATTTCTTCTATTTATACGATTCTATTTTTAATAATTAAAATGATTCACACAGACTGTTTCTTATATTTTTCGCTTTGTAAAGCAAAGAAAACCCAAATTATCGTAATTAAAGTTACGTAACCTGTGCTATTTTCAATAGGTCTTCCGATAACCCACGCAATTATGTCTGCACTTAATAAAGCTAAAAAAGTAAGGGTGATAATAAGAATAACGGAATGAATTAACAGTTTAGTGAATCTAATCATTGTTAATTTTGGGAAGTTAAACATTTAAAAACGCCTCCTAATAATAGAGTTAGCACAAATATTCAGTAATAAAAGAAGATTATAAGATCATCTAACTTTAATGATTAAGGTACCTATACCTACAATCCAAATATACGCAAAGAAAAAAATCCATAGATAAAGAATTGAAATCGACTCATTTCCTAAAAGTGTGAATACCGCTAAACCCATCAATAAGATAGCCAAAGTAATATGTGATACAAATGCAAAAAAACGGAAAATATTATGTATGACTCTTTCATCTGCTTCAGGTATGTTATCCTTTTTATGTTTTTGTTTAATCAATTGTATTACTGTCAAATATGTAAAGATATATTTACATATTTAGGCTTTATTCTATTTATTCAGTATTAAAAACTCATCGTATATACACCTACAAAGGTTATTCTAGCAATGAATTAAGTAAATAGGTTTCTTACTTTTATAGGATATCTTTGTGAAAATTGCACTCAAACTATCTAGTATGTAAACAGAAAAGGAGCCAGCAAAGAAGCTGCTCCTCTATTTCAAGCTATAAGCAATCATATTTACGAAAGAGTAATCATCCTGTGATTATCCATTATTCGTTAATTAGCAACAGTAAATTCTTTCTTTGGCATTGCATGCATTCCTCTTGCTGTCACGTGAGGGATCATATAATAATCCCCTTCCTGAGAGAATGACTTTTCAAGGCTGTATATACCATCCTTTTTATGCTTAACGGCAATTTTCTCTTTATCCGAACCATCCTGTTTGCCAAATTCAAATTCGACAGTTTCAGCATCCGTTACCTTTTCATTCCCCTGTGTTACGGTCACCTCAAAAAGCACATTTTCATTCACCTTGGCAGCCTCGGGAAAAAGTTTTACTTGGACATCAATGATCGCTGGCATTTCTTCATCTGCTGCTTTGTCCTGACATCCGAACAGGATTAATACTGTGATCATACATAGACTTAAAAACAATACATTCTTTTTAAACAACTTAATTCCAACCCCTTATCATTCTCGGAATCCCCTAATTCTAATCATACTCCAAAACTGGAATTAGAGACCAGTAATTAATTGAAAAATTCACCAAATAGACAGGTCTTCTCTATCTTATTTTTTCTTTATTCCCTACTTGTATATTTCTGGATGAGGTTACAAAACCTATACTAAAAGGAGGTTAGGCATGTGAGCCATCCATATTGTTGTCCAAACTGTAAAACAAACCGGTCACGTTTTAATGTGATTGAACAAAATCCCATTTACGTGAAGCTTGATCCCCAATCAGGCACTGTTATTCAAATGTACGCAGACGATGAACTAGACGCCTTTCATTTACCCTATAATGGTCCTGTCAGAAGAATCCAGTGCGCTGCCTGTGGTTTAATTGAAGATGAGAAAACATTTATTGCATTTGGTGAACGCTCGTTTAAATAATATTGATTAATAGCACATTCATATTCTTTCCTGAATCATTAGCCAAAAAAATCGCCTCTCCTGGAATGGAGAAGCGATTTTTTTATTTTATATCCTCAGCCAATTTTTTCTCAGCTGCTTCTAGCTGTGGATCTTCTTCAGTAATTTTATTTCTTAATTCATTCATTAATTTATTTGTGGTGTCTCCCTGGATCACACCTGTTTCTTTTAAATCATGATCCTTTTGAAACTTTTTAACCGCTGTTACGGTGTTCTCATCGAAATATCCATCAGCTTTACCTGGATCATATCCAAGCGCCTTAAGCATTTTTTCAGCATTCTCAACTTCTGGCGACATTTTTGAAAGCTCTAGCTTTTCCTCAGGATCAATAAACGATAAATTTGCATAATCAGGCATTTTGACAGTAATGTCCGGCTTGATGCCTTTTTTATGAATCCAGTTGCCATCCGGTGTCAGCCATTTTGCATACGTAAACTTCAAATTGGATCCATCTGTGAAGTCCATTGCTGATTGAGCAGTTCCCTTCCCATATGACTTCACACCAATAATCGGAATATCAGCAGATTCATTTAACGCTGCAGCCACTATTTCAGAAGCACTGGCACTGCCTTCGTCAATTAGTACAGCCGTTGACAATTTAAATTTATAACCGGTATCTGTCGCTTTTGCTACTTGTTTATTTCCGCTGCGGTCTTCAATCTGCACGAGATTTTCCCCAGCTGGAACAAACATATTCGCTATTTTTTCAGCTTGGTCAAGCAATCCACCCGGGTTCTGTCTTAAATCAAGCACAATTCCCTTCATCCCTTGCTCTTCCACTTCACGCAATGCTTTTTCAAGCTCTTCAGCTGTATTCTCAGAAAAACTGGTTATTTGTATGTTTGCAATATCATCCGTTAAGTTTTCTTTATAAACTGTATTAACAGGAATTGTATCACGTATTATTTTAACGTTCATTGTTTTGCTTGCACCAGGACGCTGGATTACTAAATTTACCTCCGTCCCTTTTTTTCCACGGATTAAGAGCACTGCATCGCTGGACGACATCCCTTGCAGGCTTTTATCATTCACTTTTAAAATAATATCACCCGCTTTTAAACCGGCCTTCTCTGCAGGTGCACCTTTTATCGGTGAAACAATTACAATTTGTTCATTTTCTGACATTATTTCTGCCCCAATTCCCTCAAAAGAAGAGGAAATACTTTCATGAAAGCTGGCAGCTTCTTCCTGTGTCATAAAATCTGAATATGGATCATCAAGTGATTCTACCATTCCGTTAATGGCACCATCAATTAATTTATCGCGGTCCACTTCCTGGAAATAACTATTTTCCAAGGTGTCCATAGCACTTTTGATTTTTTCCATATCGTTTTTAGATCCGCTAAGTGGAATCTTGATTCCTGATGTTGATTGTTGCGTGTTATCCATTATGTACCTTGTTGCAAAAACACTAAGGATAATAAGTAATACTGATCCTAATAGGAGATAAATCCAGCTTACTTTAATATAGCCCTTCGGCTTGTTTGCTTGTTCTTGATCTTGTTCTGAATCCAACTGGTTCACCACTTTCACTGAACTATACTGCCTTAAAATTAACTATATTATATCAGAACTCCAAATGATATCCTACTCTGTTGCCAGCTGAATGTATTCCTCCAAGGTCAAGCCTCGTTTTTTTATATCACGGGCATAGGTTTTTCCTACATATCTAATATGCCAGGGCTCATACATATATCCAGTTGTTTTCTCGTCACCCTTCGGATAGCGGATGATAAATCCATATTCAGCAGAATTTTGAGCAAGCCATTGTCCGGCCGTTGTGGAGCCAAAATCTTCGTTAAGCTGATAGTTATTTTCAACACTCGATACATCCATTGTTAGACCAGTTTGATGCTCACTCTTACCAGGCTCAGCTACCGATTGTTGGGCATACTCTAAACCAGATGCTTCAATTTCTGCATTATATAGCTGTACCTGTCTTTCATATGAACGAAAACCGGACACAGCTGCTAATTGTACTCCATCTTCATCGGCCGCAGAAAACATCTTCTCGAGTGCCTCTGCAGCTTCCTTTCTCATCAGCTGTTTTTCATGCTCTCCTACGAATGAAAAAGTAACATTCGGTTTCACCAAATCATCTGCTCGGTAACCAATCGGAAGACTATTCTCCTTATTTACCAACACAAGTATATTATCAGGATTTTGGATAACGTTTACTCCATCCTCGACCTTAATATCATTTAAGAATTCAGCCGCCAATTCCACACTATTTTCACCCTCTTCCGCCCCTTGATTACCTTGTCCGTTCCCTGCTGTTTCCTGTGTATGGTTCTCATTCTCTTCTTTTTTTGATTGATCCGTGCCAATGGACAAATCATTACATGCTGTGAGTAATAAAACCGTTGCCATCATCATCCTAAGAAGTATCTTTCTCATTTCTCTTCCCTCACAATTCTCTCTCTCTAGCTGTTTATTGTTTCAAAAAACCATTAAATCAGCATATGTTAATTACTATTTTGTAAACTTGTTAAATTGATATGTTTTTAAGTTTTGTTCGTATTATACTTAGTTTCCAAAAATTCAAACAAACCGCTAATCCAATGAGTGTAATATTTTATCACTCGAATGCATTTGCTTTAGATAGCGATATATGGATGTTTCCTCTAATCCTTTTCAAGTATATCTGAAAAGTTCCCAACCTGCTTGATTTTTTCAAAAAATCCTGGTGGATAATCCAATACAAAAATTCAAATAAATTATCAATAGTACAATTATAAAAAAAAGCTCTGGTTTTCACCAGAGCTTTTTTGTTTTTATAATATTAAGATTCAATAGCAGTATCCAAAGCAACTTCGATCATATCATTAAATGTCGTTTGTCTCTCTTCAGCTGTCGTTTCTTCACCTGTAAGGATATGGTCACTGACAGTAAGAATTGATAATGCTTGTCTGCCATATTTAGCAGCTAAAGTGTATAATGCAGTGGTTTCCATCTCAATAGCTAAGATGCCATATTGTGCCCATTTTTCATGGTCTGCTTTATCATTGTAAAATTGGTCTGCAGTAAATACATTACCAACTTTTAATTGAAGTCCTTTTTCCACACCTGTGTCATATGCTTTTTTTAATAAGCCAAAATCAGCTGTAGGGGCAAAGTCGATTCCATCAAAAAGTAATTTATTCATATTGGAATCAGTTGATGATGTCATGGCTAAAATAACATCTCTCACTTTTACATCTTTTTGAATCGCACCGCATGTTCCTACACGAATTAATTTTTGTACACCATAGCTTTGCATCAATTCATTTACATAAATAGAGATGGACGGAACTCCCATACCTGTCCCTTGAACAGACACTTTTTTCCCTTTATAAGTTCCTGTATAACCAAACATGTTTCTAACTTCATTATAACAAACAGGATTTTCTAAAAATGTTTCAGCTATATATTTTGCTCTTAATGGATCTCCCGGCAATAGCACAGCTTCTGCGATTTCGTTTTCTTTAGCGCCTATATGTACACTCATGTTTGAATATTTCCTCCTTTATGTAAAGACAAAACTGTCTATATTCAATATAACTATACCATAGGCTTTCAAAGAAAATAAAATTACCGATAATTCAGACTTCAACAAACATGAATTCGATTTACAACAGCCCAGCCACCAGATTGAAGCTGGTAGTAGCTCTTTTTCTCGTAATTGTCCCCAATCATAATGATATCACCACTTGATATGGTTCTTCCTTTATAATTCTCAGGTATTAAATCCCTTATATTAAACTTTCTAAACAACTTATTGATGACTTCCGTATGATTTTCTCCGTCTATATAGCCTTGATATACCTGTTTATAACCTTTCTTCTCCCGAGGGTGTTCTGTTTGAAAAATGGCGATTTCATACTCTCTTCTTCGCAAAGCCGACCACTTTAAAATTCTTTGTTTAAGCATACTTTCCCTCCTCATCCGTTTGCTATTTAAAATTACACCCTCCTATAACAAATTCCTGCATTGAAAATCTTCTAGTTTTGTCGAATCCTAAATTTATGAGTTTTGGCCTAGTCTTTTTTATAAATTATACCGTTAAATATTTACAACTTCAGTGGCTAGAGAACCATTTACAATCTGCCTATACTTTTGAATTCAAAAAAACAGACCAAGAGAAGTCTGTTTTTTACTTAGTGAGGCTCTTTTTTCTCTCTTGTTGTTTGATCGACCACTAATTTTTCTAGTTTTTTTATAGCTGTTTTCATCACTTTCCCATAGGTTTCATCACCAAACATGTCACGTAAAATTCGATAATCATTATAAATATCGAGAAGATGGTTAATTTTCTCTTGATGATCATACTCCTGGTTACCATTTTTATTTAAATGTGCGAGCGGTGATGGCTCTGTTAGTTTCTTGTACTGATTTGATTTCAATTTTTGATTAAGAGAATGTTTCTTCAAAAATTGTTCTGCATCTTTTGCATCTGCCAAAAAAATCAAATCATCCTCATTGCATTCTAGCCACTCATTGTCAGTAATTCTAGATAATTCGTAAATAATATCTTCCCACGATTCTTCTTTATATCTCCAAATTTCAGTTCGAAAGCCAATGACTTTAAAGATTTCCTTTCCGTACCCTTTCACTTGCACTAAATCTCCAAAAAAATACTTGTAATCAATGTTTACATGTTCTGCTTCAAATAAAAGCCCTTCAAAATCCTCTACAAGCATTAAGGATGATTCCGTAAATACTCCATCAGCACCTTGGACTTCATATACATATGTTTGATTAAATTCCTGAACGGATTTCACTTTACCGACAATTCCATTCACAAGTATGACTACTGAATTACCAATTGCAAACTTCGGTTTATTACGCTTGCCCATTGCTGCCACCCCTCGCAGTTCGGGTAGAATTTTTATCAGTATATGCAGCTCTTTTATTGAGGGGAAGCCTATTATTTAAACTCTTTTAGCGATCTTCCCGAAAAAACAAGACTTGATCCACTAAAAGGATGATATTGGTGGATCATTTATATTTTTGACGTTGGCTTAATTCACCGATTTAGACTGAATTTGTGACAGAATCGACTGCTTTCTTCCTGTACCCTACTGTATTTACTGTAAATTAACAATTTCTATCCATTTTATGACTGTCGGATAGAGACATACAACAAATGCCCTCTTTCCTCAAAAAAAAGCAATCCACTTATTCACACGTTAATATGAATAAGTAGATTGCTAAATAAATTTTCATATGATAGTTAAATAGAAATATCTCCATCGGAAGGAATGGTTAGAATAATGCTCGTTCCTTCTCCTTCTACGCTTGTTACTTCAAATGTACCCTTTAACTCTTCCATGATTTTCATGCTTGTGGCCAGTCCCAATCCAGTACCATTTTCTTTTGTTGTAAAGAATGGGGTACCAAGCTTGGATAACGTTTCTGCACGAATACCCGGTCCATTATCCTTAATGATTAATTTCATTTTATCCTCAAAACAATCTGTTAAAATACTGATTGTTCCGCCATCTTTCATAGCATCTCGAGAATTTTGGATTATATTTAAAATCACTTGATAAAGACGGTTTCGATCTGTATAAATGATTCCATCGTAATGAATATCTTTTAATATCGTAATATTGTTTTTATTTAACTCCGCTCTTTGCAGTAAAATAATTTCTTCAATCAACTCAGTAACTGAATATTTTTTCATGATTAACTGATATGGTTTTGATAGATTCAACAATTCACCGACTATTCTATTCATACGATTTAATTCTTCTATAATAATATCAATATAATTTTTAAATATCTTTTCATCATAGGGGTGATCTCTTAATAGCTGGAAAAGCCCTCGAATCGTCGTAATAGGGTTTCTGATCTCATGGGCTACTCCGGCCGCTAATTGGCCAACATATTTAAGTTTCTCCGTTCTGAGTATCTCCTTTTCCCGTTGTTCCAAGGTTTCTATCATGGAAATAAAAGCCCTATTAAGTACATTTAGCTCATGATATGTACTTTCTATTTGGTTATATTTTTTCCCATTCGTATATCTCTCCACACCTTCCGCCATCCTGACAACAGGCTTAACTACCGTTTTGGATAAATAATAGACAAATAGTAAAATACCAATCAGCAGTATCAACCCTATCATTAGATAACGATCAATTAATTGCTGCAATGGAGCATATACCACTTTTTTACTAGCTGCGGTAATTACATACCACTGTTCCTGAGCATCCGCTCTTTCCTTGATTGGTTTCACAGCAAATAGCTGCTTGCCATTCTTAGACTGGATTAATTCATTTTGTTTATCAGAGGCAATCAATTCATCCAGTGAAAGATTATTTTCTTCCAAAAAGTTTGTTTTCATAATATTATCTTCATTTTGTTCTGATACAATCCAGCCCTCGTGATTAATCATAAACGCTGTATAAGGAAATTTTTCACGCTCAAGTGTTAAATTGGACTCGATCGTTTTCCAAAGATGAAATAAATTAAAAGTTGGAGCAAATACTCCATTTATTTCATTATCATTGGTATATATTGGTGTGCTGATCAAAAAAAACGGCTTTTCACGATCTAATTTATACACTTTAGACAAGTACTGAATGCCTGCGCTTGATTTTTCAAAGGATTCACTATTTATAAAATAAGGAGTAATATCATTGTACTTTTCCGAGGGAATTACATCCCCGTCCTTATTAACATAGATATATCCGGAGTAAATCGACTTTGATTCAACATATTCCTTTAAAAAATTCAATGAATGCGTTTTATTTTCGCTTTCTATTTCGGAATGCCGACTTAAATAAGCTAGATCGCTGATTCTCTCATCTATAAAACGATCTGTTGTATCTGCCGCATGGTATGCAGCCGTTCTTAATGTCATTTTTACTTGATTTTCAATCAACGATCGCTGGGTCGAATACGAGATAATCCCAAGACATAGTAAAGGAACCGTTGAAATAATAAGAGAATAACTTAACAAACGGGTTTGTAATCGAACTGGCATAAGAACACCTGTTTCTTTCCGTTAAATTCAATTGCTAAAAAGCTCAGAATCCTACTAAAAATTTATAAAGCTTCGATATGATTAATCTGATTTTCTACAAACTATAACTCACCAATATGCTGAAGGTAAAGATTCCATGCATCGTCAAATAGGCTCATGTCCAATATATAGTCAACATTCATTTCTAGATACAGGCTTATTTCATGATAGTCAGACGAATTCTTAGGGAACCCGGGATCATGAAAAACATTTTCAGCAAACATGGACATCTCACTTTTCTCCAGGGCATGCCTATATGTGTTTAAAAATTGATAAAAAGATTTCACTTGCTTTCGCTCCACTCATTTAACATTAATTATGCATTATACATAATACCTAAAAAAACTACATAATGCTATTATTTACCTTGTTAATCAGGCCATATTACGTGGGAGGATGAAAGGAATAGTAACTTCATTCACTAGCATCAACCCTTTTTGCTACTATGTATATTGCGGATAATTCCTCATTCTATTCTGTAACAAGTATACATGAATACAATTCATTTCCATATATTATAAACCATTTAAATGTTGCAGAATAATACTTATTCACAAAAAAACCTCGGAATGATCCGAGGATTTTGATTATACTAAAACCGGTTCTACTTTAACTTTCTGAGCTTTGCGGATAATATCACGTGCTACCCAGACTCCGCAGGCACTTGCCTGCGCTAATCCCCTTGTAATACCGCCTCCGTCTCCACCTACATATAAATTTAATATGTCTGACTGGAAGTGCTCATCTAAATTTGGTCTTGCTGAATAGAATTTTGCTTCTACTCCATAAAACAATGTGTGCTCAGATGCTAAACCTGGCGTTACTTTATTTAAAGCTTCGGTCATTTCTATTAAACTTTTCATTGTATTGTAGGGTAAAACTAAGCCTAAATCTCCAGGAACCGCTTCTTTCATTGTAGGCTCGATAAAGCCTTCTTTTATTCTCTTAACAGTAGAACGTCTTCCTTTTAAGATATCTCCATACTTTTGAATAATTAAACCGCCATTTGAAAGGGCATTTGCCAGTTTGGATATCTCATGGGCATATTCCGTAGGCTTATCAAACGGCTCAGAAAATTTATGGGATACCAGTAATGCAAAGTTTGTATTCTCACTGCCAAGCTCAGGATCTTTATAGGCATGACCATTCGCCAGCATTATTCCAGAATGATTTTCAACTACAACATGCCCGGAAGGATTGGAGCAGAATGTGCGAACCTGCGTACCAACAGAGGTATTGTAGATAAATTTACCTTCATATAAATGTTTATTGATTTCTTCCATTACCACATTGGATGTTTCAACCCTTACACCAATGTCAACCTGGTTACTCGTCATTTTAAATTTACGTTTTTTAAGAATCTCCGTTAACCATTTGGAACCGTCTCTCCCAGGTGCAGCAACGACATAATCAGAGTATAGCTTTTCACCATTTTTAAGAACAATTCCTTTGGCTACATATTGGTTATCCTGCTTTTCAGTTACTACATCTTCTACTTCAGCCTTAAAAACCATATCAATTTTGTCTTTTAAATATTCATATATACTTTTTAATATTTCCAGATTCTGTTCCGTTCCTAAGTGACGTACATATGCTCGCAAAAGCTTTAACCCAGCTGCATAGCCTGACTTCTCAATTCGGCGCACTTCTTCACTCATCGGATTTGTAATCGTATCGGTAGCACCATGCTTTAAGTTAATTGCATCTACATATTTTATCAGTTCGATGACTTGATTTTTTGACAAATAATCTGTCATCCATCCACCAAATTCGCTTGTAATATTAAATTTGCCATCAGAATATGCCCCTGCTCCACCAAAACCATTCGTAATGGAACAAGCAGGCAAACAACCTGCAAAGCTCTTTCGATTAGTAGGTGGCGGGCATTTTTCGATTCTCTTTTGCAATATGGGACAGTTCCGTCTATATATATCATGACCTTTATCAATTAAAAGTACCTTCGCCTGTGGTAATTTTAGAGTAAATTCGTAGGCAGCAAATATTCCGGCAGGACCGGCACCCACGATAATTACATCATAATTCGTTTTCATATGAGGATCTCCTCCATTTATAGGTCTGCTACGCACTAAAAATCATACCAAAGCGAACCTATACCGTCAACAGAAAATACGAACATTAATATATTAATCAATTATTTCGTTCGTTTTTAAAGTGATAATATGTAGATTTTAACCAAAAAATGGACTTTTTTTCACTAATTACGCAAAAAAGGACGGATAACCGTCCCATTTCCTTTTTAATCAGCAAGGGCTGCAGAAAGAAGCACCTATAATAATAAGGAGGATAAATAACACAACAATCAATGCGAACCCGGAACCAAAACCGCCTCCGTGTCCTCCATAACCTCCACCGTAACCATATCCGCCACAACCGCTGAAACATCCATCTTGACCACCGTAATACATCTGTTTCACTCCTTTAGAAGTTCATCATTACATTTTTACTATATGTGTTATCCGCCCTTTAGGTATGTGCATTCGCCTAATTTGATTGCCTTTTTTATGTAAATATTGTAACATTATTGTAACATCAGACTAGATTATAGAGAGAAAAATGGGGGTTAATCGTATTTTCAAACGCAAGCAAGGGATATTACTTGTTGTGATGGTTGCCACGGGTTTATTGGCTTTTTTCAGTATGAATGTGTTTTACAGCAAAAGCCAAACACAGGGCTTAATGGATAAATTAGAGAACGGACAAAAAATTCGCTATTTAATTGTAGGTGATAGCATTGGTCGTGGATCGGGAGCAGAAAAGCTTGAACTTACTTGGTTCTCCCAATTAGAGAATATGATTCATGAGAAATATGGAAGCAAAATGAGCGGACAATATATTGTTCAAAGTGGTGCCACTTCATTTGAAGGTATCTATAAATTGCAAGAAACAAAGGTTTCTCCATACACAGATTTAATCTTCATTGTTTTTGGTGAAAACGACAGGAAATACATGCTGAAAGATGATTTTGCCGAATTGTATGAGAATCTAATTAGACACGCTAAAATCAGTGCACCACAAGCAAACGTAATAACTGTGATCGAGAGCAGCTTGCCGGATGAGGGATTTGCCCAAACAATTATGGATATCAGCAAGCATTATGGAGCTGTCTCAGTAGACATGCGACCAGTCTTTAAACAGGCGCCATTATCGATTTCCGAGTTAACAAAGGACTCCGTTCATCCAAATGGAAAAGGGTACTCTTTATATGCGAATGAAATTTTTAACATCCTTAGTACATTGGATCATGCACAAAAACCAGTGACTCTGCCTGAAGCCAAATATATTCAAAACGATTATCAATTAAAAATGAATAATCGATACACTCATAATTACGGGTTTACGAAACATGATGGATATCTGCATTCAAATAAAGAAAAGAGTCAATTAATCTATCAATTTAAAGGACCAATCATTGGTGCCGTTTTACTGCGCGGTCCAGATGGTGGTACGGCTGATATTTATATAGACGATCAATTTCATAGTACCATCAGTACTTGGTGGCCCTTTCAAAAAGAACGATATATTTATCTGGCCAATAACCTCGGGGAAGGAACACATGAACTAAAAATTGTTCCTTCCGGTCTTCAAAGTAAAAACAATTCAACAGACGAATCCTATATACGGATTTCTGGGATACTTGAAAAAGAATAAAAGTTAATAAGGAACTGCCTGTTAATTACACTTCTCTTCTTAAAGGAAATTTTCCATTACGAATCATTAGAAAAATTACATGTAAAACAGCAAAAGAGGCTGGGACATAAGTATTTCAGTCAATGATAAATCCGAACTATTAGGTGATATTTCAATAAATATTTCGCCTATAGCTCGGATTTTTATTTATTTTCAATAGATTGGTTCCTTCTGTATCCCATTATTAAACTTAGTGGAATGAAGCGGAAGCCACCGACTCCTGCGGGAAGTAACGGAGGCTTAAGACCTGAGCAAGGCGCAGCCGAGGAGGCTAAAGCCTTCCTCCCCGCGGAAAGCGAGTGGAGTAAGCGCGCAATGGACCGAACTTTTTTCAATTACATCATTTTTCACCCCAGAAACTATACTCATATTTATCAAAATTCATCCTGTGCTTCAAAAATGTTTGAAAAAATCCCATTTGTTCTATTTCTATCTCAAAATAGCCTGTAACTGGATGTTCTGCTGATAAGTTAAAAATCCTGCGATATTCATTTAATGGAATAGATACTAGTTCCTCTTCACCAATAACGAACTTATCTTCATCATCAATTTCGTTCCATTGAATCATCCTTGTTTCTTCCTCAGAGAAAAAATATGGCGACGTACATTGTTCAACAAACAGTCCATTACTTTCAGCAAATCGAATAGCAGATTGACAATTTACATTGGACCCAATATACATATAGTAATCATAGCCAAAGTGTATGAAGAATTGATCTTTACTATATAGCTTACACCATATAAAATTTCGCAAAATCATTTTGCAAATCAAGCGCAATTCATTTTTGTTTACCATCAGGTCTTCTTTGATAACCAGCTTTTCAAATTCCTGTTCGTATAAAGGTGATGTAAGGTCTTCTTCAGAAATCTTCTTTTCCAATTGTAAAATTCTTAGTGAATCAATATTACTTTCCCCCATGAATTTAATCATGGAATTTATATAAGCTGCCTCAACCTGGAAATATTCATTAAAAGTGAATTCTTTCCCATTAATAAATTTCCCTATTTCAGAAGGACAAGTCCATTCCTCCGCTATGGTATAGTACCCATTCTCATCCCTAAAATCTGGATTATACTTTGTGACACACCACTGAAAATTTATTTGTTTAACCACCCTTCCCCTCCTCCATTCTCCGTAAGTAAAGTATATCATTTACATTATATTTCATATTAAAATTCCAAATTGCAGGAGTTTTCTTTTTAACATCTCGTGTTTTGCAAGAGAATTTAAGGCTGTAAAAGCTCTTAAAATGAAACGAGAACCCGTCAGTATAATGATGTAAAAATATATCATAAAGAAAAAATAACAGATTCACATTTTCCAAACCCCATTTGCTCTATTACGAATACGGTTTACATAACAAAAAGGATAATCACCCGAGCGGGGCAATATTACCCTAACTCAGAGAGATTATCCTTACGCTTTATCAGCTAAACAACTTTTTATATAACCCGTAACCTTCTTTTTCTAAATCCTCTTTTGGAATAAACTTTAATGCGGCAGAATTAATGCAGTATCTTATTCCTGAAGGACCAGGACCGTCGGGAAATACATGTCCTAAATGGGAATCCGCTTCGTTACTCCTGACCTCTATACGACGCATGCCATGTGAAAAATCGTCCTTTTCGATTACTTCAGACTCATCAATAGGCTTGGTGAAACTTGGCCAGCCACATCCCGCATCATATTTATCCTTTGAACTGAAGAGCGGTTTTCCCGAAACGATATCCACGTAGATTCCTTCTTGTTGGTTGTCCCAATATTCATTTCGAAAAGATGGCTCTGTACCATTTCGCTGGGTTACGTCATATTGCATCGGTGTTAATTCTTTTAGACGCTCAGAATAATTGGTCATTTATTTTCACCCCAATGCTCTTTAATAAAACCAGCACGCCCAGAACCTACTTGATAGGATTCATAATGATCTTTATTCTTCTTATAGAAATGCTGGTGGTACTCCTCAGCTGGATAAAAAGTTTTGGCAGGAAGAATCGGTGTTACAATTTCCTTTGTAAATCTGCCGCTGTTACCCAACTCTTTTTTGGATTGCTCTGCAATTTCCTTTTGTTCCTCAGTTGTATAGAAAATGGCTGTCTTATAGGAGTCTCCTCGATCACAAAATTGTCCGCCTGCATCTGTCGGGTCAATTTGCTGCCAGAATAGCTCCATAATTGATTTATATTTTATAATAGCTGGATCAAATGTAATTTCCACTGCTTCTACATGCCCAGTACTTCCAGAACAAACTTCCTCGTAAGTAGGATTTTCTTTATGTCCGCCTGTATATCCCGAAATAACACTTTTTACTCCTGGAAATGTGTCAAACGGTTTTACCATGCACCAAAAACACCCACCGGCAAATATTGCTTTTTCCATCATCCTACCTCCTTTTGAGTTTATATTTATAAACGTATAGATATTCTACCCTTTTTTTGTAAATTAAGAAAATGGTTTGCTTATGACTTTTTTCATACAAAGACACATGCCTAAGCTCTCTTGCATATAGCTAGAATATAATTTGGAAGTGCTAGGAGTGAGACCAATGTCCTCTATGAATGGACAAAGCTATTATCAGAAAGCGAAGGAATACGATTTACTGTCCCAGTATTATAAATATACGAATCCTGATTTGTATATCAAGTATTACTATCGACACCTGCATTATATGAATCAGTTACTTCACCAAGGGGCAGGCAATGAGAGGACTATGCTTGGAAAGGTAAGGTTTTTTCACGCCCTTCCATCTGTAAAAAGCATAGATTTATATATAAACGGAACACGGATTTTCAAGAACATCCCCTCTAAATCTGTTAGTCATTATTTATCACTGCCTGAAGGGAAATATGAATTTGATGTTTATCCGAGCGGCCAATCACATTCCGCTTTATTAAGCAGAAAAGTAGACATTAAAGAAGGAACTTCTTATACCATGATTGCTGCAGCAAAGCGAGTAGGATTTTCTCTCTTTTCAATCGAGGATAATCTTACTCTTCCGACCAGGGAGACAAAGTTAAACTCTCTAAATCTAAATCCTGATTCAGCTGGTATCGATATCGCTGTAACAGGTGGAGATACCATATTTTCTAATTTAACCTATAAAAAGCCCAGCTCGTATCTGGGATTGACTCCGATGACAATAGAAATTTTAGTGAAGTGTTCAAGATCGAAAGAAATGATTCTTGATCCTTTTTCCGTCACCCTTCATCCCGACCAAATATACACGATGCTGATTTTAAGCTCAGGAACTGACCATAAAGATACAGAAATTGTGTTTATATAAAAATGAGAGGAATTGCATCCATGGATTCATGGTACAATTCCTCTTTTTACAATTATTCCACCGGAACTAACAAGCTTAACTCAATATCATCATTTTTGAGATCAAAAGCCTTTGCTTTAACAGTGATTCCACTCTTAAGATCCATTTGGCTTAAAGCCAAATATATAGTTTTTTCTTTAGGTCGTATCATAACCCATTCAGGTGTATCATATTTTTCGTTAATGTAATTCAATACAAATGTTGCCGGCAAACTCATACCGCCAATTTGAATAGCTTCATGCTTTAAAAGCAAATCCCCATTTTTGAGTGTAACCGGTTCAAATAACACCTTGATCTCGACATTTCTGCCAAACGCAGATAATGTACCGTACAATTCCAGGCTTTCCTTTAAAAGCACCTCATATTTAATTGGACTATCTGAGCTTTCTTCCTCAATATAATAATTAATAATCCGATTAAGATCTTCCTTATTGGATCTAAACGGTATCTCTACTTTTTCATCGTTAGTAGATAGTTTATTTAATGATTCTTCATCCTTTATTGGACGAGTCGTCCAATAGATCAGGATACAGGCAGCAATTAGGTTGATTGCTAAAAGCCCCAAAAACAACCCTTTCCACTTATTATCTATTTTGAAGATTCTCCTCATTCTTCTCCCCCTCTTGTACCATCCTCATCGTATTTATATCTTTAACAGTACTCTCTTTCATTTTCTCATATATACGTGAAGCAATAATCTCATATCCCCTGTCATTCGGATGAAAATAATCCTCTTTGTATAAAAGATTTTCATTTGATTTTGAGAATGCATCGTCAATTCGTATGAAAAAAGCATTCGGGTCCTCAGAAACTATTCCCTCACTGACGCTATTCCAATCATCCATGATAATATCCAGTTCCTGAAATGCAGATATCCATTTTCCGAACGGATTATACAAGCCAACAAAATAAATTTCTGCCTCTTTATTATATTGCCTAATTATACTAAAGATTTCTTTCAGTCGCTCTTCATAACGAATAGCCTCTAAATTAAAATCCTGCATGGTCAAGTTTGTAAATTGCTCTTTTACAACTCTCATGATATCGTTTCCGCCAATTGTAATAATAATGGCATCTGAAGTTTGTATATCAGATATTAATTGCGGCGTATTCAACTGCCTTAAAAGATCTGCAGTTCGATTGCCACGGATACCATGATTTGTAAATTCCGCTTCTCTTATCCCCTTATTTTGTTCTAAATAGGAGACTAAATAAGGAATATACCCCCCTTGATCACTGCTATCCCCAACCCCCTGGGTCAAGGAATCCCCCAGTGAAACTACCTTTACATCGGTAGGAAAAAAATCATCCGGAATTTCCCGCTTTAATGCTTTTGTTATAGAAGAGGCCGAATGTTCTTCCACTTGCTTTCCAAAAATATATTGATAAGGACTGCATCCTGCAAGCATAAATATCATAATCACAGTTATCAAGGTTTTCCAACACATAGCTGTCACCTGCCTAAAGCTTACTCTTTATTATATTCATTATATTTACAAGAAATATCCTTATGATATAAAAAAAGACAGGTTTCCCCTGCCCCTAATTTGACTGTAGTATTTTTATATGTTTAATAATATCCTCGAATGGAATACCTTCAACCCCGGAATATTGCTGAACAACTGTGCCATCTTGATCAACCAACGAAAAGCTGGTTCCATGAATTACCTGGTCCCCTTCTGCAGGCTTCTGCACCAATACTTTAAAGCTATCCTGTGCCAGACTTTCAATCATATCTTGGTCATACCCTGTTAAAAAGCTCCAATTATCGAAATCCGCCTGAAAGCTTTCCCCGTATTTTTTCAAAATAGCAGGATTGTCAACTTCCGGATCGATACTAAAGGAAACAAAATGTACATCTTCAAGGCCTTCTTCAGTAATCATATTTTGAAGTTTTTTCATATTGGAAGTCATCGGCAAACATACTGTAGTGCAATTTGTAAAAATAAAATCAGCGATCCATACTTTTCCTTTTAAATCACCTTTTGATACTTTTTTTTCATTTTGGTCTGTAAAGGTAAAATCATCTACCTTCCAATTTACCGCATTGGGTATTTCTTGTTGAGAGCAACCATTTACAATTAAAATCAGAAAAAACACCATTGCTATTTTGCCAAAATAATTCATGAATTACCCACCCTGTATTTAATCTCTAATACTGTTAATTTTATCAAAATCTATATTTTCACAAAAGTATTTTGCCTTTGATTGGCGGATTGTCTTATCATTTTTATTTCAATTAAAATCAATCAAATGCTCAGTATTATGAACAAGGTGCTTTAAATCTTACTATAACATCCCTTGGAGCTCTATTATATTTTGATATTGAAATACTGGTAAGTTCGTTAGAATTTCTTTGACTCGTTATAAAACCCTACTCGAACTGAATTTCAATCGTAACAATTTCAGAGCGTGTGCCAATCCGAATAGGCGGTCCCCAAAAACCAAAACCGGATGTCACGATCGAGTGCATCTGATCCTTTTTTAAATAACCCCAATCATTTTCATATATCGCATCAGTAATTAGGTTCCCCGGAAAAATCTGACCGCGATGGGTATGTCCTGAAACCATTAAGTCAATCCCTTCATGCTGCGCAACATCAAGTTCATAGGGCTGATGTTCCAATAAAATGGCTGGCTTTTCAAGATTTACACCACTCATTAATTTATCTAATGGCAACCTATCTTGTTCTGTTCGATCCTTTCGTCCAATAAGGGTGAACTCTTCTTTAACCTCTACAGTTTCATCGTACAGCACGTGAATTCCACTGTATTCTAATGCTTTAATCAGTTCCTGCATCGTACCATCATGCTTGTCATGATTGCCAAGTGATGCATACACCCCGTATGGCGCCTGAAGCTTAGATAATATCTGATCAATCTTCTGATCAAGGAATGGCTGAACATCATCATCAAATAGATCTCCAGGCAAAAGGATTAGATCAGGATTCAGTTCGTTTACTTTCTTTACCAAACGCTCCGCATGGTCTTTACCCGATAGCAGCCCAAAGTGTGTATCTGCAGCCATTACGATATGTAGGTTTTCAAGAGAAGAGGAACCTTTATCCATCTTAATTTCATAGTTGCGTACAACTGGGCTGTAGGCATTATATGTACCAAATATCATAAATGTAATCAACAGTCCTACCGTGATGATTCCTGCCCATAACTGTGTTTTGGGACGATGCAGCCGTGTGAGGCGTAGGAGGATAACTGTAATATGTGCAAGCGGAACTAGCATTAACAGCAAGTAAAAGCATGCCATCCAATAAGCACCAACAATATTTAAAAATGTTAACCCTGAAAAGCGGCCAATTATAAATGAGCTAGCCGCAAGTACAATGATGAGGCTGTATAGGATCTTAAATCGCCGACTTGAAGATTCCGGCCGTAGCCAACGATATCCGCGCCAGCCTATATAGTAGACGAGCCCGCCATAAAGCAGCAGTGCAATAATCAGAATAAGTATGAACATATGTATTCCGAAAGACTCCTTTTCGCATGATTTTTATCGTTTAGTTTAATAAGATAACATCCTACTTTATTATGACCTACCTATACTTGATTGTTAATTTATTTGATTTACCTATTTTATTTCATATCAACTAAAAGGGACATACACTTTAAATGTTGTACCTTTATTTTTCCCACTATCGACTTCAATCTTCCCTTTCATTCTCTCAATAACTTGATAACAAACCATCAATCCAATACCCGTCCCTTTATCTTTTAATGAGTAGAAGGCTGTGCCTAAACGTTTCAATTGTTCCTCACTCATACCGATACCTGTATCTGATATCGAAAAGACTATATAATCTCCTTCTTTTTGAATGGATAAAGTCAGTTCGCCGCCATCCTTCATTGCCTCAATCCCATTTTTCATAATATTGATTAATACCTGCTTCACTTCGTTTGTATTTATGTATATTTCCAAGTCAAAATCCAATTCGAAACGTAAATGAATATTACTGACCATTAAGGCGTATCCGTTCATTAAATCAACAATATGAGCGGAGAACTCTGATAACATCACATGTTCCTTCGATCCTAAATCCGGCTTGGCAAGAGATAAATAATCGTTAATAATTCCTTCAGCCCGATTGATTTCATCTACCATTAATTTTATATAAGATAATTCCTCTTCAGATAACTTGCTTTTATTTTGAAAGATTTGCAGAAACCCTTTTACAACGGTCATAGGATTTCGAATCTCATGAGCAACCGATGCTGCCAATTGTCCAATGGCGTTCATTTTTTCAGCCTGTTGCAGCTCTTTTTGAATACTCGTCCTATATACAATATTATCAATTTCTTTGATGGCTTCATCAAAATTATTGATTAACATTTCATTATCAGATTTGGAACCAATCTGTACCGAAGTAATTGAAAGCTTTTTAAATAAAATATGAAGTTGATGAACCATATGGTTGAATTGTTCAAAAAGCTCCTCAAAATCTGTTGAGGAATCTTCGGTTAAGTTAACATTAAACTCACCCTGACTTACCTTCGTAATTCCTTTAATCAGCTTATGAACAGGGCTCATTAATTTATTTAAATAATGACGAAGGACACCATATGCCATACAAAAAATGATTAAAATACATCCAATGAATAGGAGTATCCAATACAAGTTTTTCGTGAGCGCTTCTTCTGCATTGATTGTCACCGCTAATATAGCTTTATTGGGCTCTTCCAATCCATCAATTCCAGCATAGACATTGACCCATTTTTCCGAAGATTCCTTATATATTTCTGTTATCTGCGGATTTTCACCATGTATGACCTTTTGAATATAAGGTAGTGTTCGTTTACTTGGCACAAAGGGTGTGCCTTCCTTTATACCATTAGGTTGAGTACCGTCTGATGCACTGATGATTTCATACTGCTTTTTATTTTTGTTATATATAATAATATGTCCGGAATATATGTGATTACTCTGTTTATTCATTTCGTTTAGATACGTTTTTAGTTTAGATCTTGCACCTATTGAAGAATCAGTATTAACTGAAGCTTCATTTATTAATTGGGAGGGAATCATCGATGAGCCAATCATAACCATCCCCTTACCTCTTTCATACAATATATCTTCTGTATAAGCATTAATTAATTTACACCCAATTATTGAGATAAGAATGATAGTAATAAGCATTAACAAGGCTGTTCTCGTCAAAATTTTACGTTTGATTGACATCGGCTTTTTTATATTCTTCATAGATCCCTCACACAATTTCATAGTATCTATCAATAATTAGACAAAATTAGGCAGTTTTCCTGTAATAAATAGAAATTAATAGCAAAATCATAAAAAAAATACACTATCTCCATCTTGGATAGTGCATTTCTTTTACTGTTTAAATTAGTCGGAATAATACATAAAGCCGATTGCCCCAATTCCTGTATGCGTACTAATAATCGGTGTCGTTTCATAAATTGGTACATCGTCAATGCCAAGTTCACTAATTACCATTTCTTTCAATTTCATTGCAAGTTCCATGGCATCCGCGTGGGTTATGCCAATCCCCTTTAGAACTTTCCCCTCAATATCCTGCACAAGCTGCTTCACTAAGAATTTTACGATTTGACCTTGACTTCTCACCTTCGCTACAGGAGTATATTCTCCTGTATCAAGTGAAGCAATCGGTTTGATATTTAAGAGAGAACTTAACATAGCTTTCCCTTTTCCAATTCGGCCGCCCTTAACTAAATTCTCAAGGGTATCCACCACTACAAAAAGACGAGTATTTTCCCTAATATGATCCAATCGTTCAACAATCTCATCCATCGTTTTACCTTCTCTTGCCATTTCAGAAGCTGCTAGTACCTGGAATCCCAATGCATTGGATATATACTTGGAATTAACTACAGTAACTTTCCCATCAGCCATTCTGGCAGCAGTTTGAGCCGATTGCACTGTACCGCTCATTTGAGCAGTCATATGAATGGATAACACTTCACTTCCATCTTCTGTAAGTTTATTATATACTTCCAGAAATTCACCCGCTGGCGGCTGTGAACTTTTTGGCAATTCTTCTGATTGCTGCATTTTGGTAATAAATTCTTTAGATGTAATATCTACTCCATCAATGTATGTTTCGCCATTTATTGTTATTGAGAGTGGTACAACCGTTATGTCATTTTCTGCGATGACCTCCTTTGGCAGATCAAGCGTGGAATCAGTAACAATTTTAATATTTGGCATAGTTTCACATCCTATATGTATGACTAATCATATTATACATGGTAGAAAATTAAATTTAAATGAATTTCATTTTATCTAATATAAGTTAATGAAAAATTCTTACAATGAGAATACTCAATTCCTGCAAATACTACCATGGAATTTGTTAATCGATTTAAGCTATAAAGATTCTCAAAACCATAACAGATATACAAGTGAACGCTCTATATATATTTCATAAATTACAGCTATTTAGTATCTCCCCTCATCATTTATTACTATCATGAAAAATAAAAAGAGGCTGGGACATAACTTATAAACAATGCTGAAAAACGAACGATATCTGTTTCTTGTTAAAGAGTTAAGTTGGAGAAAAAAGCCCGTTCCATTGCGCTGCAGCCACTCGCTTTCCGCGAGGAGGAAGGCTTTAGCCTCCTCGGCTGTGCCTTGCTCAGGTCTCAGCCTTTCCTCTACTTCCCGCAGGAGTCGGTGGCTTCCGCTCCATTCCACTAGTTTAATAATGGTATACAGAAGTAACCAATCTATTGAAAACAAATAAAAATCCGAACTATTAGGTGAAATATTTATTAAAATATCACCTAGTAGGTCGGATTTATCATTGACTGAAATACTTATGTCCCAGCCTTTTCATTCAAATTACATTCTTAATCTAAATCCTGTTCTAGTTCGTACTGTTCTGCTTTTTTTAGCTTTCGTTTATATACAAATTTTGATAGCGAAATGCTAATTTCATATAACAGCAATAACGGAACTGAAACAACAAAATCAGATAAGAATTCAGGCGGTGTAATGATAATCGCTACTACAATTAATACAAAATATGCGTATTTCCGATACTTCGCCATCAAATAAGGGTTCAGGATCCCCAAGGACGTCAAAAACATCATGACGACTGGCAATTCAAAGAGAAATGCAAACGGCAATGACATATGAATAATAAATTTCAAATATTTATCTGCCGTATAGGATGTCGTCATCACATCATTACCCAAATCTGTCAAGAAACTCATAACGATTGGAAAAATGACAAAATAGCCAAAGGATAATCCTGCTATAAATAGAAGAAATAATGCAGGTATATAGGATAAAGCAATTTTTTGTTCGTGTTTCAAAAGCGCAGGTTTAATAAACAGCCAGAGCTGAATTGCTAGAACAGGTATTGTACAGGCAATAGCCACTATGGAGGCTATTGTAAAGTAAATCCACATAACATCACTAGGGCCAAGTACAATAAGCTTCTCATCTACATTACGAGTAAAGAATTTATATATGTCTTTAACAAAGAAAAAAGATACACATAAAAAAAGTAGGAAAGCAGTTACTGTGATGATTAACCTTGTTCTCAATTCATCAAGGTGCTCTATCATATTTAATTCTTTCTCTTCCAAACTAGAGTCACGCCTTTCTGAATCCCTTTAAAGAGGTGCAAGAATAAATTCTCACACCTCTTTTAAATAAACTATTAAATTATTTATTGATCTCTTTTTTAACATCCTTTATATCATCCACTACATCACTGGTTAAATCTTTTGTAGAATTTTTAAATTCACGTAATGTTTGACCGAAAGCTCTGCCGATTTCAGGTAGCTTTTTAGGTCCAAAGATAATCAGGACAAGCAAAAGGATTAACAGCAATCCTGGTACACCAATATTTGAAAACATTCTTTTCTCCCTCCCAAGCTGAAATGAATCTAATTCTATTATAATTGTTTTAAAGGTAAAGAAAAGTAATAATTTCATATACAAACAGAATATACTAACTTTTACTTAATTAGTAATTCGTTTTGTTAAATAAATCTACCATTCTAACTTATATTAAAAATTGATGAAGGCTGCTTCCTTTCTTTACTTCAACAAATTGGAATCCTTTAGTCTCCATTCGCTGCATCAGTCCATTATAATCCTCTCTTTTTTGCAATTCGATGCCAACAAGTGCAGGACCATTGTCTTTATTATTCTTCTTCGTATATTCAAACCTGGTTATGTCATCATTCGGTCCAAGCACCTCATCGAGAAATTCTCTCAGAGCACCCGCCCGCTGTGGAAAATGAACAATGAAATGATGCAGGAGACCTTCATATTGAAGAGATCGATCTTTGATATCCTGCATTCTCCCAATATCATTATTGCCTCCGCTAATGATGCACACGACCGTTCTTCCTACCAATTGCTCTTGATACAATTCCAGTGCTGCAACGGACATAGCTCCGGCCGGTTCAGCCACAATCGCGTGCTCATTATATAATTCCAGAATCGTGGTACATACCTTTCCTTCCGGCACAGTAACAACATCCTTAAGCAAATCGCGGCAAATAGCAAATGTTTTCTCTCCAACCTCTTTTACGGCAGCTCCATCAACAAAGGAATCAATTTGCGGAAGTTTAACCACCCGCCCCTCTTTGATTGCTGTTTGCATAGATGGTGCCCCAACCGGCTCTACGCCAATACAGGCAGTAGTGGGAGAGATACTCGCACTGTATGCAGCTACACCTGACATCAATCCGCCGCCGCCAACGCTACCAAAAATATAGTCAACAGGTACGTCTATATCATGAAATATCTCTACAGCTACCGTACCTTGTCCAGAAATGACATTTTGATCATTAAACGGATGAATGAATGCTCTATTTTCTGCTTCCTCGCACTTCCTTGCTTCTATAAATGAATCATCAAACGTATCACCAATCAGGATAATTTCCACATATTCTTTTCCAAATAACTCCACTTGATTAACTTTTTGTCTTGGAGTGGTTGTAGGCATGTAGATTTTACCCATCACCTTTAATTCATTACATGCGTAAGCTACTCCCTGAGCATGATTGCCGGCACTGGCGCATACTATGCCATTTTTCAATTCCTCTTTCGATAGATTTAGCATCGCATAAAATGCCCCACGTAATTTAAAAGAACGTACATATTGAAGGTCTTCTCTTTTCAAATAAACATTACAATGGTACTTTTCTGACAATCGATTATTTCTTTGCAAAGGAGTGTGAGCAACCTTGTTTTTTAATTGCTGATACGCGATTAAAATTTGTTCAGGCGATACTCCTTCATTTGTTTTCACCAGATGCCTCATATGCTCTCCTCCATTACTTTTATTAATTTATAAATTATAGCAGGTACGAATAATAAATCAACAGAATTTTTAGAAAAATCAATATAATTGATTTGCTGTTAACATTTCGTAAATTAATACAGTGTGATAAATTGGCTAACTTGATGAATTGATGGAACTTTGTTCATCAATAAGTTTTTCAAGCCTTAAAAAAAAACGCTAAAACAGATGGATTTTCTCCACCTGCTTTAGCGTTCAAGCACTAATGATACGTACGTATACCTTTGATTTTGATTTATGCACCCTTTAAAAGATGGCTTCTTTCCTCTTTGATTCTAGTATGAATATGTTCAGCCACTACTGTCATTCCCTCTTCTTCGTATTGTTCAGAGGTAATCGCGGGCAATATAACAAGTTTAACCTTCCCTGGCTTTATCTTATTATTGTTATTCTCAAACAAGTCCGCAGTACCTGTAATCATAAAAGGTACAATCGGCACCTTTGTATCTTTTGCAAGACGCAAGGAGCCTGCTTTGAATTCACCAATCTCCTTACCTCTGTTGCGAGTACCCTCTGGAAAAATAAGGATAGAGTGACCATCCTTTAATTTCTGGGCCCCTTCTCTAATAGCCTGTATAGAGGCACGGCGATCCTTACGATCCATAAACACGCAGCCCATTACCTCCATCCAGCCAGCAATAATCGGAAGTTTTTTCACTTCAATTTTTGAAATAAAGCCAAACGGCTTGGAGATACCAGCCATTAATACGGGTATATCAAAATTCCCTTCATGATTTCCTACAAACAATACTGGTCCATCCGGAATATTTTCGATTCCTTCGACTTCCAACTCACAGCCGGAATTCTTTAAAAATCCTTTTGCCCACTTTTTTGGAATTTGCTGAATTTCCACATCGTCACGAGCATTATTTTTCTCATAAATCTTTTTCATTTTAGACAGTCCTGGTAAGCTGTACAATAAAAAGCCGCATAAATAAATAACCATATAAATTAACCGTAGCAATGTAATAAGCCTCCTGTATTGAACCCTACTTGCGTATGTATTCTTTAAAATAATAATCGTATGGATTTTTTTCGTCTTTTGGTCCTTTTACAGATGAAAGTAATTTCCACTCTTCATCATAATTTTGGACTGGGAAGAATGTATCTCCTTCAAAATGATGATCGATATATGTCAAATAGATTTTTGATACATATGGAAGAAGCTGTTCAAATAATACTTGCCCACCGAATATGACACATTCAGTATCGGTATCTTTTTCTATTTGAAGAATTTCATCCACTGAGTGTACGACTTTTACTCCTTCAACGACCCAAGATGGATCTTTCGTTAAAACGACATTCGTTCTGCCAGGAAGTGGCTTTCCTATAGACTCAAACGTTTTTCGACCCATAATTAAAATTTTACCCATCGTGGTTTGTTTCACATGGGCCATATCCGCAGGAATACGCCATGGAAGATTATTATTGATACCGATAACGCGATTTCGATCATGTGCTACAACGATTGAAAACATCTTAATCCCCCTTTTGTTTAATTTTCTCTTATTAAATTTTAAATATCCATCTTCGAAAAATCATTGCGAATATCATTTTATCTCATATATCGAGTATCATATAAGATAGAAAAACCGAACCACAGTCGGGAACGGTTATATTGACTTGGATATTTACGTCTAACAGACTACTAAAATTCATTTACTACTTGATATACGAAACAATTAAATATTACTGACTTCTTAATCGTCAATGGACCTATTTAACCATTTAAATAACGGATTTGCAAGGTCAAATTTCTAACAATCTATACATGTTTATTCAGTAACATGATATAAACTTCTTTCAAAATCCCCTCAGGTAGATGATTTAGGTTTATTGTGTCTTTAGAAATAAAAGGTTTTTGGAATTCCTTTGTTACATAACGGGCATTATATTTTATAATTTCGTAAAATGCTAACCTCAGGTCCTTGCTGTAAAAATGGTCATATTTATGGAGTAATTGATCAATATCTCTTATTGTTACTTGCTCGCTAATCAGCTCTAAACTCATAGCATACACTTCAATTGAAGGATGTTTATCCATGAAATAGCGATAATTTAGTAAGGATTCCTGTAATCTTTTCTTGTTAACTTCATGTTCTTGATGAATTGTCCCCACAGCACGATCCACTTTAAATGTAGCACCACACTGGTGGAGCCTGTACCCTAATTCCCAGTCTTCCCATCCATAGCCAATAAACTTTGGATCAAACCATCCCGCTTGGTCTAAAAGAGTACGCTTCACAGAAAGATTACCACCCATGCAGGCAACCCAAGGAATCAGGAATTTGTCCAATTCATCCCCATAAGGGACAATGATATTCGAATAATAATAATCTTTAAAACGGATTAGTTTTTGAAATTCTTCACTTAAGAAGTTTATATTCTGGTCCACGATTTTTTTTTGGGCTCTTTGAGTTATAAAATAATAATACATGGCACCAGTTAAAACCAAGTTTTCACATTTCTCATGCCTTTTAACATGATTTTCAATATAGTCAGGATAAACCAGCATCTCCGCATCAAGAAAAATGATTAAATCCCCATCTGTATTGGCAATCCCTCGATTCCTCGTTTCTGCAAGTCCCATTTTTTTATCATTTCGAATTATACGGAAATGATTCGGAAGATCAATTGTACTGGTGCGATCATCTGATGCATCATCCACAATCATCACTTCATAATTATCATAACTTTGTTTCCGTAATGCTTCAATTGTATTTGTAAGCTGTTCATACCGATTGTGACTCGGAATGACAATTGATACTTTCACGATTTTTCAACTCACTTACCTAATCATATTTTCCGATATCAATCCAATTTTCATTCTTCAAGCCCATCAATATAAGCCAGAAACAGCACATCTACATTTTCATTAATCGATCTATCCCGATTATTTCATTGATCCAAGAATCTGTAACAATTTCATCCGTAATAAATGTCTGCATTCCTGAACCTATATCGAATGCTACTTTTCCATACCTGGATGCTATATATGGGGCAAGGATAAGCGCATTTATTCCCGCTCCTAAAAAGCATATATCAAAATCGATCTTTTTAAGCTGATCTTTTACCGTTGGTATATCTTCATACGAATAAACAGGGAGTGCACCTACTACTTGTACACCCAATGTTTTTCCATATCTATCTTCCAAACCTTTTTTTGCTTTTTCTGCAAGTGATCCAATTAATAATACTTTTCTATTACGTAATATATCTTCAAATTTATCTTTTTGTGACTTCATAAAAACTCTTCTAATATTCGCTTCAAAATACTCTTTTGGTTCAATATTATAGATTGAAAAAACACGCTCCGTAATTTCCTTGGAATTTTCTTCAATTGTGTTATATCCCACAATATCAGCACTATTCACCGCGGCAATCCCTTCCATTTGAGCAATGGGGTTTGGAAACCTTATTCCACGATGATAAAAGCCTTCTTTCACATCTTTATTGGCTATCTTTTTTTCCTTTCTGTAATGGCCTTGAAATTTATTTAAAATAGGATCCTTATCGAATTGATCTTGTCCCATCACAACGGCTTCGGTTTGACCGACTGATACAATCGATAGAGGCCTTTGTTTTTTCAAACTTCTTAAAATACGGTCCATTATCTCACCGCTTGATAATTGGTTTGACAAATTTCTCTCTCCCTTCGCTAAAAAAATCACATATATTAGATTATTTTTCTATCCATTTACAGTAGCTTAGTAAATCATTTACATGCTTTGTAACCCATGATTGCTCAGGAGTTCTCCGACTATTATTCTCAAATTTATTTAAATACCATTGAATTAAATAACATTTATAAAGGATTCGTGCTGCGAGATAACTATCATAAAATGGTTCCCACTTAACTGACTGTGAACTGTATTTATTCCATCCGTCAACATAGGACCTCAAAGCTGTTTCATTTAACTGACTTGAAGGAACATGAATATCCTCCTCACCAATATATTCCATCAATAAAGTCATCGGTCCAATTTTCATATTCTCAAAATCAATGATTAAAACCTGGTCATTGGAATGTCTAATTAACGTATTAAACTTCGATACATCACCAGGATGTAATGTACATGGTACTCCATATAATTTATGGATTATTTGCAATATCCATTTTTGATCCATTCTTTTAATTAAATCTAAAAATTCAGATCCACCAATCTCTCTCAGAAGGTCTTCTCTGATTCCACGGAATTTTATACCCTCATAAATCTCATCAATATGGTTACGAACAGATATTTTGTCAATAAAGTGATCTAACTTCCCTTTAAAATCTTTATCGATATTTATCAATTTATCAATCTTATCATTATCAAACTCATTTATTTGATTTCCCAACTTAGCTGCAAACTTCCCGTAATCTTTAAAAACCCTTTTAACGTTTTTTTGGTCACTAAAGTCTGGGTTTACTCCTTCTATCCATTCCAGAATCATGACCTTTACATTATTATGGACATCATAAGCTATGATTTTGGGGATATGTTCTTTCACAAAATTAGATAATTTGCTATAAAAAAATACCTCAACCAGTATCGCTGAATCTCTCCCATATTTAATCAATACTTGTTCAGGTTGAGCATTTTTATTTTCCCGCCATTTGATACGCTCTATTCTCTTTGAGGCATCAAGTATCAACTCTCTTTCCAAAATCTCAAACGAATCCAAGCTCAGAATCTTTGCAATCTCATCAGAGTTAAGTTCAGACATTCATTTCCTTCCTCTCATAATAAGCACAAGCATTTATGATTAATCTATCTTCCCTACTTCTGTTCATTTGTCATTATTTCCTGAATCAACTCGACAAATTGTTTTGCACGCTTTTTCGTCGTATGGTGTTCATGAACCATTAAATAGCCTTGTTTAGAAATCTTATACCTTTCTGATTCATTCTCCAGATAATACTGCGCCTTTTCCTGGAAATTATCTTCATTGATCTCTACAAAATGCACTCCTGGTACAAATCCCATGTCTTCTAACTCGTTCGATGAGGGAGCTAGTAACAAAGTCCTAGAGGCCGGTACTTCTAAATATTTTGTAAGAACATATTCATATCTTGAATTACATGTAAAAAACATTTTGGAGCGGTTTATTTCTTGTGCATATTTTTCACCAGCAAATACATTCTCTTCGTCATCATCTATATTTCGATAACCAGGATGCTCATGATAAACAAATCCAGGTTCATCTTTCATAGCTTGTACAACTTTATGTCTAATCGGATAGACCCGATGATGTACCGCCCCCATTAACAAATAATCTATTTCTTTTTCTAACTTATAATCTTTAAAAATAGCTGGATTAATATGTTTGGGCAGCCATTTCATCATATGCGCAAACTCCGGATACCACTCGAGGAACTTATCGCGATAATACACAAATATATGCTTTACATTTTCAGCATGGAGAGCTTCTTTCCTATCCTTAATATGGTAATGAATATCATATAAATTAACTGCAAAAGGAATTTCCAAAGTGCTGAGGCCTGTAATTTTTGGAGAGTTACTTTCTCCAAATTCATTTATGAAAATAAAATCCGGTTGAACTTCTACTTTTTTCAGAATTTCCTTAATATCGCCTGACTCATGCCAAACAGTTAAATTTGTTAGCTTAGCTACCTCCATCAATAAATAGTGAAACTCTGGTGATATATATTTGCTGAAATCACCAGTCGTCACAAGAAGGTTTATTTTTCGCACCTGTTTCCCTCCTTAAAAATATTGGAAATTACAACTTGTCTTTTCATACTATGAATAACTTCGCAAAAGGTAACTATAAATACCCAAATCGTGTATTTAGAACTGCTAAACTAATTTTTTTAAATTATTTCTAAAAAAAAGCTGCCGATTTTGTCGACAGCCACAAATATAGATAAGGTGTTCATATCCTTATCTATCTCTTCTATTCGAAATAATTTCATTTACCGTAAACAGAAATTCCTCTACTCTCTTTTCCACAGAGTGTCTTTCTGCAACTAATTTATAGCCTTTATCAATTATTTGTTTTCTTTCCTCTTCATGCTCTAAATAATAAGTTACTTTTTCAAGTACATTATATTCATCTACTTCAACAAATGTTTCCCCATCAATAAACCCCAATTCTTTTAACTCATCTGATCCCGTTCCCATCAATAATGTTTTGCAGGCCAGGCATTCGTAATATTTCATAAGAGGCAGCTTTTCAACAGAATCACATGTTACAAATATTTTTGCTCTTGATAATTCTTTGGCATATGTTATTCCTGTTAAATGATTTGAATTTGTTGGTAATTCTCCATAACCTGGATGATCGAAATACTTAAAGCCTGGATAATATAACAACTGCTCATACATAGCAAATCGTTTTGGATATACCCTTTTGATTAGAATCCCCATCATTAAACAGTCAATATCCCGCTCTTGCCCATAGTCTCTGAAAATATCAAGTGGAACAAAATGGGGCATCCAAATGTACCGTTCCTTTAATTCTGGGAGGATACGGTTGCTTGCATCCCTATAATGTGTAAAAATATGCTGAATGTACTCCCGCTCATAAAACAGTCTACGACGGTAAGGTTTATATTTAATTTCATGTAATATAGCCCCTACAGGTATAGAGGTATCCCTTATACCACGTATTGTAGGTGTATAATCCGGCTTAAAATCATTTAAAAGAATAAATGAAGGTGACTGCGGCAATCTACTAAGTATTCCGCTTAAATCACCATCATTTTCCCATATATATAAGTTACATTGTTTTTGAAGTTCTGAGATAAAGTATTCTGTACTTTTATTAATCCGATTATGGAATCTTTTTGTAATAAATAAAATAGTTGGTTGTTTAATCAAACGCATATCCTCCTTAAAGCGGCTTCATGTGTTTATAAAAACCACATAAAGCCACATTATCTTTAAATAACTTAAGGAAGTTCAAGAGAAGTGATTTGATTAAATCTTACGATAAATGTCCTTCCTCCAAATGAAGAATCAACTTGTCTAAATTCAGCATAATCATTGCCTACATTAACAACTTGTACATTAGTTAAATCAGGTTCTCCATTAAATTGTGATCTATTGACATGAACTTCTGCAATTTCTTGACCCGTTCTTAAATAATGTCGTAGTAGCTGTCTAAAGGATACTCTTGCAATAGACCTTGATAGGGTCGATTCAGAATTATTCCTGGCCATTTCTTGAGTCGTTGTTAAATACTCTGTTAACAGTTGTTTTAAGGAAGCACTTGTAATAGCTCCAGATGGAGTCTGCTTAGATTCAGGGTTCCCCTCTGCCATTTTTGTTCACCTCACATATGTTTCAGCTATAATTAGCCGTAATTTAATTATATGGAGATTTTCTATGATAGCTTGTTTGCTTGTCCTATAACTTTTAAAGAATTTGTTATGTAAAATGACCATTTTTATTGATGATGTACTTCACCCTAAAAGTTAGAGTTGAAATCTAACTTTTAGAGGTCACCTTTTGAATCATTAGAAAATTAAACTTTTACCGAAGCTTTACGCAACTTCTTAACTGAAGTAATATTTATTCTTCTGAATTTAACTTTCCGATAATTGTTTCAATTATTGAACCAATCCCAGCTACAGACAAAACCATCAATAAAAAATAGCTAACTACTGGAATATAATAATCGATCATTACTAAGCCAATACTAACCCATAGTCCAGTGCACCAATGACAACTTAGTAATTCTCCAAAAAAATGTTTGATTCCCTTTTCTTTAACCATATATAAAACAATTTCATTACCTTCTTCATCAACTTCACTGATTTCATTAAAAAATGGCTTCCTGATAAATTCAGTGATTTTATCAAATACAAATAGGCGTGTTAATCGAAAAGCTGCTAATCCTATTATAAATATTTTCACAATATCCAGCTCCATTATTACTCTCCTTTCTCTTCATTTTTATAAATACATTGAAAAATAGGCTATATACTCAAACAACTATACTCTTATTTTCATAACCTGTTAGAGAAATGATTTCATCAAGGAGGAGAAGATATGAGCTGCGGTTCTGATTTTGAAACATCCAGTTGTATTTGTGATACTTTACTAGCTATTGCGGAGGCTCAAGATTTAGTAAAGCCCGATGAAGAAACTCTTGGAAAAGGTTGCGAAAGAGCAATTAACGAATTAAATAATGGTAAACTTTTTGGAGGGTACAAATATAACACGATTCCAATTATGCTTACTGTATTTAACACTGGAGAACTATTTACAGGGCATGGAACAACTAAAAAGAAGAATAAATGTTATTTTGTTGAATCCAAAATTTTCCGCATCGATAATGTTGATTCTGATTCTTGTTGTGCAACCTTAGAATTATTAAAGAAAAAAGATTATTTTCCAAAAGGCATAGACTCAGATGACCATCATTATGAAAATCATAAAGATGATTATAAAGATGATTATAAAGAGAATCATAAAGATGATTATTATTTTGAGGAACTCGAAGGTACTGATGCTTATATTACTGTTGATTTGAATATGTTTGGTGCAGTTACTTGCCTTTGTCCTGTAGCTATCCATCATGATTGTAAATAAACTGGCAGGTTATAATTTACTTTCATATATTTTAAGCCTGGGGGTATCTCCCAGGTTTTCTTTCTGTACTCTTTTATTTTTATCACCTTCAATTGCGAGTTATTATCTTCAGGCTTATCCTTTTTAGGCTTATCCTTTCCTTCTGATACATCTTATGAAATTTACCTTTTTTTGATTAGGCGAAAGCTATTATATTAATAAAAAGATGACCTATTTTTCAGTTTTTACGAAAAATAAGGTCATTGTTATGTTTAATTTATAAAATAGAAAGTTCATCAACATCATTTATGGCAATTAATCTATTTTTCCCATCTACTTTTACCTTTAAAAATTCTCCACGTTTACTCTCTATTTGCCCAACAATGGATTCTCCCTCAATTTTTATTTCACAGAAAGGTTTCTCCACTACTGATGGATACCTTGCTAACCGTATTAATTTCATCCGAAGATCATCTTTTAGAGTATCACTTTCGACTTGAACTTCAATATTTTCATCTTCAATTTGGCTTGTTTTTCCTGTCAATAAATTTTCTGTGATTATATCGTTATTTTCTTTTAATGCTTCTTCATGCAACTTCTCTGTAAGTTCATTTTTTACAGCTGCTTCGTCCTCTTGTAAACTATATTCTTCTTGTAATTTATTATCCTCCTTTTCTTTGATAATCCCCTTACTGTGATAAACTTCCTGCATATACTGAGCAATCAATTTACCTTTATTCACTGGTTGGATAATATAAAATATCGGTTCTTTATAATTATTTTCCATTTCATTATCATTCATTGTTTTTCTTCCTTTCCTTAATGGGTCATTTTTATATGTATGCATATGGCCTTTGTCCTTTGACAAATTAGTTGTAACAAACAAGCCTTATCATTTAGCCTAAAGGACACATTTTTTGAGACAAGAAGTGAGGTGTGAATTGGCTTACGTCTTTTTCTTGTTATAACAATGGTATCCTCACCTTCTTATACTTTTTTGACATTAACATCTCAGAAGGAACACCTTTATATTAAACGACAGACTTAATGGTAAAAAAGCTTTGATACTTAAATACAGGGAAAACTTACAATATTGCCCTTATGAAAATGATAGAAACTCATCCGTATGATACTTAATTACACAGAAAAGCCGATTGCTTAAATTCGCAATCGGCCTTTTATCTCTTTATTTTTTTCACTTATTCCCAGATAACCGCCTGTTTTTCATCCCCTCAAGCAATTTTTGCTGAAGGCGCAAATATTCATGCAGTTCTTCTTTAGAAAGTACCTCAAACAACTCTAAGAAAATCGATTCACCAATCCTTTGAGCCTCTTTTAAAGCTGTACAACCCTTTTCAGTAATCTTCAAATAAACAGAGCGCCGATCTTCTTCATCATATTCCCGCTCGGCAAGCTCAAAACGAACGAGTTTTGAGGCAATATGCGTGACTGCTCCTTTTGTGTAACCAAGCATATCAGCAAGTTCGCTTTGCCTTAATGCCTTGCCATCTCTAAGTTCAGCCAGAACAAGTACTGCCGATACACCGATTGGATAAGAGTAACGGGACGTAAAATCCACAATGTGCTCATTGGAAACTTGTTCAATGGAATGAATTAAATCAAATAGATTATCTTGTTCCATCATAATCACTTCTTAACGAAGCATTGTTGCTCCACCATCGACCATAATGGTTTGTCCAGTAATATACTGAGAGTCTGCGCTTGCCAAAAAGACTGCTACACGGCCGATATCTTCCTCTACATCGCCAAAGCGGCCAAGCGGAATTTTATTCACAACAGCCTGGTAATATTCTGGCTGCGCTTTTGCCCATGTACGTACGCCTTCAGAATCGGCAATCGGACTGATCAGGTTAACATTAATGCCATAGCGTCCCCATTCATTAGCGGCAACACGAGTGATTCCCCGAATCGCTTCTTTCGCAGCTGCATAGGAAGCTTGTGTTTGGTCACCATTGATACCTGCTCCGGAAGCAAAGTTAATAATGTTACCTTTTGTTTCCTTCAAATAAGGAAGAGCTGCCTGCATCAAGTAGAATGTTGGATAGAATCCTGTTCCAAGTGACAGCTCTAAGTCCTCATGTGTAATCTCTTCAAATAATTTTTGTTTAGATGCATGTGCATTATTGACTAGCACATCCAGTTTGCCATACTTATCAATAACTGTTTGAATAATATTTGGTAAATTTTCACGATCCATTAAATTAGCTTTCACAAACATGGAGTTTGGAGAGATGTCCTGCAGTATTTTTTCCGCCGCTTTGCCTGTTTCTTCATTTACATCGACAATCGCGAGAATAGCACCTTCCTTGGCCATTGCTTTCGCCATACCAAGCCCAATACCCCCTGCACCACCTGTAATAATGACAACTTTTTCTTGAAGTTTCCCCATAACAATCTCCCCTTTATTTTCTTATTCAACTATATTTTAACAATAAACTATTTATTAATAAACTAATACGCTTACATTTTTAATAGCTTGCTTAGTTTTTCATTTATAAAAACTTCTTCATAAAATAAAATGTGCTATCGTAATAAAAGCAAGAATCCTTTATGAGCTTCTTGCTCCCCACCAAAGATTCCTGATAAAGCTTCAAAAATTGATTTGATTTTAACATAATACATATATACTGATTGAGCACTTTAATTATATAAGGATATCCATCCAAAGCTTAACCGCTGTAGCTGCAATCATGACAGCAAGGATCCACTGCAAAACTTTTGTGTTCATTGATTTGCTCATCCTTGCTCCAAGTGGTGCAGCAATGATACTTGCGATTATCATGATTAAGGCTGGTCCATAATCAACTTGTCCTGTCAGAATCTTACCAGCGCTTCCACCGACCGAAGAAATGAATGTAACCGCAAGGCTTGTCGCGATTGTCATTCTTGTTGGTATTTTCAGTACAACGAGCATGATTGGCACAAGCATAAATCCTCCTGCTGCACCTACAATTCCTGAAGCAATCCCGACAATAAAGGCAAGAATGGCGGCGAGCGGCTTGTTAAACGTAACTTCATTAAGCGGCTGACCATCGATTTGTTTTTTAGGAATAAACATCATAATTGCCGCGACAACGGCCAACAAAGCATATACAATATTGACAGCGCTCTCTGATAAAAAAAGAGAACCATAGCTTCCTATAAAACTTCCCGCTAGAATGGATCCCCCCATACAAAGAATAAGTGACTTGTTTAAGTAACCGCCCTTTCGATAAGCCCAGACACCCGAAATGGAGGCAAATAATACTTGGACTGCACTAATACCGGAAACTTCATGCGGACTAAATGCGACAAGACCGAATAAAGGTGGAATATATAAGAGCATTGGGTATTTGATGATTGAACCGCCAACTCCCAGCATCCCTGAGATAAAAGAACCTACGAAACCTATCATAAAAATAACTACTAAAAATAAAATATCCACATACGTTGCACTCCTTTCCAATATAAGAAGCGGACTTCCAAAGTTCCGGACGTCCGCCATATATTTATGCCTTCTGAATATAGAATTTTAATACTCCAGCAACTTCTGTTTGCTCCAAGATAGTGTGGCCGCCAGATTTAGACCATGCGGTAAAGTCGTTCAATGCACCCTTATCTGTGACAAGTACCTCTAGTACCTCTCCGGATTGAATTGCTCCCATTGCCTTCTTTGTTCTAACAATTGGCATTGGGCAAGCCAGCCCTTTTGCATCTAATGTTTTCGTGATATTCATGAATCATTCTCCTTTATGTTTGCATTTATTTATAGGTCGATTAGCGTACGGCACAACGGTTCGGGCCGATTTCCATCTCGATTTGCTCATCATTATCAGGCGTGATCTTCCCCAGATTGACCTGGCGGATTTGCTGATAGGCATTTGGCTGTGGAGGCAGGTTCTCGGTAACGGTCTTGCGGAACTCTTCCTCATCAGTCATGTTCAAGCCGTGATTCTCTGCGAACAAATCGCCTAAGCGTTTGGCAACCGAGCCGTTCTCGTTCAGCTCGGCAATAATCATGAAATGTGCCGGAAGCACAATCAAGTCATCAGCCAGCTCACGGTAGCGTTTGTATAATGTGACGCGAAGATCCGACACCCAATCCTCCGCCAGACCAGCTAAGTCCGGTCTTCCGATGGAGTCGATGAAGAGGATATCCCCTGTCAGCAAGTAGCTTGAATCAATCACGAAGGATGTCGAGCCGATCGTGTGGCCAGGAGAATATAAGGCTCCTACTTCAATCTTGGATTCACCAAGGATTACCGTAAGCCTATCCTCAGGTGCCGTGTACTCGAATACAACCCCTTCCGCATCCTTAGGCGGCAGATAGTACGTCGCGCCGATTTTCGCCGCGATATGACGTCCTCCGGAAATATGGTCTGCATGTAAATGTGTATCAAATACATGCTTAATCTCTACGCCCTTTTCTTTGGCGAAATCAACAAAAGTATCTGTGAAGCGGACCGCATCGATGATGGCTGCTTCTCCGCCCGAGATAACCATATAAGAGAGGCATCCTTTACCAAGACGGACAAACTGATACAATTCTCCGCCATTCTTCAGGTCGCCAACCTTAACCGGCTCAAGATACATGCTCCATGATTTCATGCCACCTTCAAGATACGCAGCATCATGGCCAGCGTCAGACAACATATCCGCTACCATAATGGATGAGCCTTCTTTCGCACAGACAACGAGAAGCTCTTGATCTTCTGGTATTTGCGGAAGAATTTCTTCTACTCCGTCAAGCAATTCAAAGTAAGGAATATTCAGATAGTCAAATCGATGTCCGTCAATTTTCCAATCCTCGAATGCGTCCTTATTCCGAACGTCCAGAATAAATAATTTCTTGTCTTCGATTACGTAGCGGGCAACATCTGCCGCTGTCCACTTAGATACTGTCATGTTTTCATTACCCCCATAGGTATATTTTTGTTTTTTTGAAAGGAGGGCATAGATTTACCCTCCGAATAGATGATGGTTATTCTGTTTCTTTTACGACCGGGCCGTTCCAATCCTTCATGCCAGGTAGGACGTTATATACCTTTTTAAACCCATTAGCCGCAAGCTTTTGAGCAGCAAAATCACTGCGTTTGCCGGTGCGGCAGATTACGTAGATTTCTTGTTCCGGGTCAAGCTCGTCAAGACGTGCCTCCAGGTCGCCCATTGGTATGGATTTCGCCTTCTCGATATGGCCGAATGCATATTCTGCCTCTTCACGCACATCCAGGATAAGACCGTCTTTATTCAGGATTTCCTCATTAGATATGGTTGGCTCGAAGGATTTCTCCGCCACATCTCCATCCAAGCACTTACGGATGTAATGATAGAGAACACCGTCTTCCTCGTTTGTGCCGATGTATTGATGGCCGGTTGATTCCGCCCATGCAGCAAGATCTGCCTTTGACCCTTTGTCAGTCGCTTGGACCTCGAGGACTTGACCTTCCTCAATGTCCTTGATTGCTTTCTTCGTTTTGACGATTGGCATTGGGCAAGCCAATCCTTTCGTATCTAATTGAACATCTGCTTTTATTGCCATTCTGATCCTCCTATACACCGTAGGGTATATTTTTGGTTAAATTTTTTTAGATGGTTTCGCCTTCCCATGACAGCATGCCGCCTGCCATGTTGATCGCTTTATAGCCATGCTCCTGCAGATAGGCTGTCGCCTTCCCGCTGCGCGCTCCCGAGCGGCAAACCATGATATACTCGGTATTCTTATCCAATTCACCAATCCGTTCCTCTAATTCGCCTAGCGGGATGTGAGTGATACCTTTGATGTGCCCTTCTTCCACTTCTGTTGGCTCTCTGACATCGATGATATTCAGTATTTCTCCGGCTTCTAGTTTTTGCTGCACTTCTTATGCTTTCATATCAATCATCCTCTCCAGCTATTCATGCCGCCGCGTACATTCGTGACATTGGCATAGCCTAATTTCTTTATTTGCTTGCAGGCTGTCTGGCTTCTCATACCGCTTTGGCAAATGATGATGATTTCCTTATCACGCGGAAGCTTGGTAAAATCGCTGCCAAGGGGATATTCTTAAAACCGCGAATGCTGCGGCCTTTATATTCGCCTTGTGTACGTACATCGAGGAAGAATACATTCCTATCATTCAACCTATTCTTTAGCTCTGCGGTCGTAATCATATTGACTCCTTTTGTCCCCCTCATTCTAAGGATATAAAAGGCAACAAGTACGGCCGCCACAATGATCCATTCCATAAGCTCCTCCTTAGATGAACAGGTTTACTGCGCCATTTTCGGCACCGGCCAAGTAGGCGGCAACTCCGGCGTATTGAACGTCATCAAGCAATTCTTCCTTCTGTAGTCCCAAAAGGTCCATCGTCATCGTACAAGAAACGAGATTGATGTCTTGCTCCTGTGCCATTTCAATGAGTTGAGTCAATGTAAGTGCGTTATGCTTCTTCATGACATGCTTAATCATTTTTGGTCCCATACCCATCATATTCATATTAGAAAGCGCCAATTTTTCAGCACCCCTTGGCATCATGCGCCCAAACATTTTCTCGAGAATACCTTTCTTTACATTCATTTCCTCCTGCTTGCGCAATGTGTTGATTCCCCAAAATGTGTGGAAGATTGTCACCTGATGGTCGTAGGCTGCCGCTCCGTTTGCAATAATATAGGCGGCCATCGCCTTATCATAATCCCCGCTGAATAAAATGATATTAGTTGATTTCTGTTCCATTGCTCCTCCTTAGAATACATATACCCCTATAGGTATTTATTGTTGTAAAAAAATATAATCTTTTCCTGTTATCTGCTTTTAACGAGCAAGTTTACCGCCTGTCCAATTAATTCATTCATCTGTTCCTCATCTCCATCAATCGCACGTACACATTCAATTAAGTTTTCACTGACGACGATACCAATTGTCCGCTCTATTCCGGAACGTACCGCTGAAAGCTGGGTGATCACATCCTTACAATCCTGTCCTTCATCCATCATACGTTGTATGCCACGAAGCTGACCTTCCATTCTTCTTAATCTCACTTTCGTTTTATCATCATAATTCATTCATCATTTCCCCTCTCAGTTGTATTATATCGATATGCTCATCGTATACCCCTATGGGTAATTGGTCAATCAGAATGCTCAATAAATTCTTCACATCCTTTCATGCCCTAAAAAAATACTGACATTCTATATTAAAAGTACCTGTTTAGATTCATATTTTATATTCATTAGTTGCCATGTATTTGTTTATGTTATGGGCTTTTTAAACACTAGCAAACGTATATTTTTTTGAAAATTGGCCATACTATGCTTAACTTTGTTTGATTTTCAAAGGAGAAATTTATGTATAGAGGTATTATATTATTGGATGAGATGTCCCCGTTCATAAAGGAGCCACTCTTTGAGAAGAATTGTCCGATAAGATCTGTTAACGATTTTATAGATAAAAAGAATATAGAAATAGCGATTTTGAACCCTCATCAGCTTACCAGCTATTACACACGCCCGTTTGCCTTATATTTTGATTTAAGAAAAACAAAAAAACATCCTAAAATCACTTACGATTATTTAGTAATAAATCTTCATGAAGCATTTCAAAAATTTACGGATACCTATCCAGAATATTGGATTGAAATCCAGCGTTCGTTTCACCATATCCACTTCATTAAGTAACTTAGTAACCCTTAAGTCTAATCCATTGCATCCTTCTGAATCCTAAGACTTATATAATTACAATCTCCTTTTTTCACCCTATAAATTGGGAAGATATGATTAGGGTACACATCAGGCCATATCCTAGAAATTTTACATAAAAAAGGCGTACAGAATATCACTATTCTATACGCCTTTTTGCTAGATATCTGTTATGGGGCTGTCCGTAAGCACCCTAAATTAAACAGCAATCGGTGCTTTAATCGTTGGATGTGGGTCATATCCTTCAATTTTTATTTGATCTAGATTCATATGAAAAATACTTGTAAATGAAGAGTCAATCACTAGCTCAGGAAGCGATTTTGGTTCTCTTTCCAATTGAGTCTTCACTTGTTCTACATGGTTTAAATAGATATGGGCGTCCCCAAGGGTATGGACAAATTCACCAACCTCCAGATCACACTCAGCTGCAATTAAATGAGTCAGCAATGCATAGCTGGCAATATTAAATGGTACACCAAGGAAGATGTCTGCGCTTCTTTGATACAACTGGCAAGATAGCTTGCCATCTGCCACATGAAATTGGAATAGGCTGTGACATGGCGGCAGAGCCATAGTTGGTACATCCTCCGGATTCCATGCAGATACAATCAATCTTCTGGATGATGGGTTCCTTTTAATTTGTTCTACCACATCTTTAAGTTGGTCAATCGTTTCACCTGTTGATGTCTTCCATTCTCTCCATTGTTTCCCGTATACATTGCCAAGCTCTCCATACTTCGCTGCAAAGGCATCATCATTTAAGATTTTCTCTTTAAATAAATCCATTTGTTCCAAATATAATTGATTAAACTTTTCATCCTGCAAGGAACGGATGCCGAAATCAGTCATATCAGGACCTTTATACTCTGAGCTTTCAACCCATTTTTTAAATGCCCATTCATTCCAAATATTATTATTATGCTGAAGCAAAAACTTGATATTCGTATCTCCATTTATAAACCACAGCAATTCACTGGCAATCAAGCGAAATGGTACTCTTTTGGTTGTTAATAATGGAAAACCATCCTTCAGATTAAATCTCATTTGGTGGCCGAATACAGAGATTGTACCTGTCCCTGTACGGTCTTCTTTCTTTGTCCCGTTAGTTAGGACATGCTGGCAAAGATTTAAATAGGCTTGTTCATTTTTCACCATATGTTGATCCTCCTATTTTATTGTTCTTTTACTGTGTAGCCATTCTTTTCAATGTTTTTTATGATTTCGTACGTGAGCGGGGCCTTTTCCAAACATTCTGCTTTAGTTTCTTTATTGAAATAATACATCGCAAAAACCTCAGCAAAGTACTCCTCTGGATAATCAATAAAGTAGGCTTGATTCGGGAATAGTTGTTGCACTTCTTTTAACCAAGCATCTTGAAAGTAGCCCGTTTCACTAATATTATTCAATATAATTTGATCGACTGAATGTCCAAGCTCATGTAGTTCTAGATTAGTTGAACCATGGCCCGCTCCTTTTTCACTGTGCCCGATTTTTACTAAGACTGTTTTACTGCCACCCATTCCGGGTACTTCATCCCAATTTTTCGAGGAATACCCTCTTGGCTGAACTCCTTTTAAATGGGCAGCCTCCCGTTGATCCGTCAATGATCCCGTAAATAACTTAATCTTAATTCTATTCTTTTTTAATACTTGAAGTAAGCCTTCAGGTAACCCACTTATTCTTTCTATAATAACCTCAGCCTCATCCCATTGATCTTGATCATCAGGCAAAACAATTATAGTTGATACCGATGATTTATTCTCAATGCCAGATAAATTCTTTAAATAAACTGACTGTGCATAATTTTGCCCTAATGGAAATAATATAAGAGTGGCTACCATAATGAATATAAAAATGAATACAAGTAAATTTCTCGCCTTCATCACAATTCACTCCGAAGATTAATTTTTATATCATAAAAACCCTATTACCAGTCATTTAAGAATATATAGGGTTATGTATAAAACTTCGTGAAGAAATCCAGATAGGCGTATATGTATGGTTTAACTATTTATCAACAATGGCATATATCCATTTCGACAAATCATTAAAAATTATACCATATGATGAGAGTTTCGAAGTGAACGAGTGGTCATAAAAATTATGGAAGTTCATCTGACCGTTTGCAGCTAAACAGCACCATCACAGCATTCCAGCAATCCCCTTTTACAATAAAGTATCCAGGGAGAGGTGGTTAAGATACGGTTCCATCCTGATAAATATAATCTTGATGACGAATTAATGGAAGATTTGTATTCTGCTATGACAGATTGGAGATTAGTCATATTCGATAGTCTAATTGCTCTTGGATTTTGCTTAGTCTTTATTTTCATTCATCTCTCCTAAAAGAATTCCTGATCAGGATATGATCAGGAATTCTTTTAACATATGCTATGCCGACTGATGCTTTCTTTTCTTATAAAAGTGCAACAGAATGGTTGCGCCAAAAATCACAATGATAATGAAAAAGAACATAGTATGATCGATATGCAGACCAAAATTGGAACCAACCATTTTAACAGCGATAAAGGCAATCAAGATATAAGCAGCACTTTCAAGCTCTGGTATTCTATCAATTAACTTTAAGAATACACCTGCCACACCTCTCATCATTAAAACACCCAATATGCCTCCAACAAATAAAACCCAGACTTGATTACTTACACCAAAGGCAGCCAGTATACTGTCTACAGAGAATGCGATATCCATCAACTCTACGGATGCAACTGTCCCCCAAAAGGTACCGAACAATCGTTTGAGCAAGCCAGATTTTTTTACGTCTGGAACATCAGGAGTTGTTTCAAAATGTTTATACTTTTTGTAAAAATACTGAATGGATAGCCATGCAAGATAACCTCCACCAAGCAGTTTCACCCACAAAATCTCAATTAAATAGACCCCGACTCCTATAGCTAGGAAACGGAATAAATAAGCTCCAATTAACCCATAAAACAAAGCTTTCTTTCGTTGTTTTTCCGGAAGATCTTTTACCATTACAGCAAGGACAAGAGCATTATCGGATGATAGCAAGCCCTCCATCAGAACCAGTGTACCAATTAACCCCCAGCTGACTGGGTCAGATAATACCTCTATCCACATCTGCCAATCAAAAAACATAGCGTATGTTTCTATTAACTGTGAAAAGAATTCATTCATGATTGTCTTCATCTCCTGATTATTTTCTTTAACACAAAAAAAGAAAATACGTTGATTACAACGTATTAACCTTAAAATAGTAACCTATCAATTAATGATCTGCTTAGCTAATCCACTTAGGAGGAGTGTTTTGACTCCAATAAATCCTCGCCATCGAGTGATGGGCGTCAAAGTTATCTTTGTATGTATGGTAATGAAATTCAAACCAATGGCCTTCTCCAGGCGGGTTCTCTCTCCTGACATGAAATCTGATGAGGTCTTCATTAGTTTCTCGATCATAAACATGAAATATTTTTTCGCTTAAACCCCCGCTTGGCTTTTCAGATATCGCCATATTCAACAGCTTCTCTTCCGGTACATCAGATGAGAATTCCTGCAATGCAGATTCAATGTTCGGTAATACGCTCGTATAAAATTCATCTTTTATATAGGGACCAATTCTACTCCCAAACTTTTCAAAGGATTGTTCCTCAGCGCGAACCATGGCATACGACAAAAAGTCACTTTGACTAAATACCGCCTCAGGAGATTCGCTGCTTACATAATTAGTTTGACCAATAACAGGATTGTTTTTGGCTTCTTTAACCGTACTTCCTTCATACCAATCCTGATACTGAGAGGGAGATATAATTCCAAAGCTTAAAACAGAAAGCCCAACTACCAAGGATTTCTTAAGAATACTTGACCAATTTTTCAAATTAAAATCACCTGCCTATTCAGCAAAACGGACTATTTTTCACCCCGTTTTATTAATATTGGAAGAGCGAATTTTGATTTTTTTTACTATTCTAATTCTATCACACCAAAATGAAATTTTGCAGTTTTTCTTTTTTCAACGCTAAATCCAAACCGGGAAAATCGATCACTCCTGAAATGATCCTTAAGAATAATCCTCTTTTTGGCGACTCTCTTGGCTTCCACGATTGCTTCTTCTGTTAAATCCTTATAGGAAGCAAATGAACTCAAAGACTGAATTCCAGTACTTTCAATGACTCTTTCTGTAAACATTGGATCAAAATAAACGACATCATACGAGCGATCCTCAGCTTGTTTAAGAAATGTTAAATAGTCTAGGTTCACAGCTTCAATCCTCTGGGCAGCTTCGCTAAATTTCTCATTCTTAAATGGATAATTTTGCAGTCCCTCCTTAATAACAAAGTAAACAAACGGATTTAACTCTAAAGCAGTTATTTTCCCGCTGCTCCCTATCATATAAGAGGCAATCAAGGCATCAGCTCCCATACCAAGTGTACAATCCAGGATGGACATCCCTTGATTTAATCCGGCTGCCCTGACAAAAGGATCCACTTCGCCTTTCTCAATTCTTTTCAACCGGACTGCGGCCATATTCGGATGAAAAAATAAAGGATCTATTCCATGCAGGTCATATAATTCTATTTTCATCTTCCCCACTACCAGGCATGGCTGGTTATAGTAAGATTGCAGCTGTTTAATCGTTCTTTTATTGCGTTCAATATATGGGATCCCTAACTGTTCAGCTGTTCTTAATGCTTTTTGATTCAGCACATTATTCGTTTTTTCAATCGTTGTGACAAACACATGAATAACTCCTTTAAAATCTGCTAGATTTCTTGTTGAGCAGGCTACTTTAAATCTAAACCGATAGATACTTATTTACCCTCAAGCTCTTATTAAAAAAGGGAATACTCATGTGAGCATTCCCTAATGTTTATTTACAATACTCTGAAAAAGCATTTAATAAATTCTCTTTAACGTCTTCTAGGGTATGTCCTTCAATCTCATGTCTTGGAATAAAGTGAACAACTTCATTTCCTTTTAACAATGCCATCGAAGGTGAAGATGGAACTTCCCCAAGATATTCTCTCATTCTGGCTGTTGCTTCTTTATCCTGACCGGCAAAGACTGTTACAAAATGATTCGGTTTAATCTCAGCATTTACTGCTTCTGCTGCAGCAGGTCTTGCCAAACCGCCCGCACATCCGCATACAGAGTTAACTACAACCAATGTAGTACCTTCTGCCTTTTCCATAAATTCATCCACTTGTTCCGGAGTCGTTAGTTCTTCAAAGCCTGCTTCAGTCAACTCCGCTCTCATTGGTTTAACCATTTGTCTCATATATTCTTCATATGCCATAGACATTTATAATTCCCCCATTCAAAGTCTTACATATGTAGGATACATTAGATAGCTTACATGTGCAATCCATGTATTCCCTAATATTGTATATAATATTACTCTTAAAGAAGTAAACCTCCCAATTCAATGGAAGGCCCTGTACTCAACTAAAGCAGCTGCCAGGTGATTCCGACAGCTGCCTTCCTGATATGCTCTATTATTATTGAACCTTGTTATTTTTTCTGGCTTCAGTCATTTGTTTCCATACAGAGCCAAGGGCTTCATCACCATTTTTAATACGCTCACTGGCCATTTTCGCCTGCAGAGCCACCTCAAATTCTTCATCATTTTCCGCTTTACGAAGCGCTGGCAAAGCATTTTCCCCGCCAACCTCATACAAGTACATGGCCGCTCTCCAGCGTACTAGCTTACTTTTATCAGCTAAAGCTTCAATCATAGCCTGCTCTGCATCCGGGAAGCCTAAATCGGATAAGCAGTCCCCCGCTGTTCGTCTGACCGTGACACTCTTATCCTTTAGCCCCTTATATAAGTATGGCAAAACGATCGGGTCTTCAATCATTCCTAAATAGACCACAGCAAGCCTTCTGATAGATGCTTTTTCATCCTCCAACGCTTTATTGAGCAGTGGCAGATCTGTAATTTCCGGATCCTCCATCTGATCCAATGCTTGAAATCTCGCCCTCCAGTCTTCCTGATCCAGATCGGCTTCCGTAAGCTTTCTTCTTTTCACCTTAACGGGCTCGGCCTTCTTGATGGTGGTATCCTGTGCGTCTGCAACAAGCTGCGCTAAGCGTTCTTCTGGATATAAGGCGATGATCTCATCCATCACCTCTTTCCCAATCTGCTCTAGTTCCCCGTAACGATTTCCAAAATCACTCCATTTTCGGATTAACACAGCATTATCATCCTCAAGCTGAGATTTTTGGAATGCATCCATAAATATTTTCGGCATAGCCCATCGTTTTTCTTCTAGGTCACTATTTGCTTTAATCTGAATAGGTATTCCTTTAAAAACTTGAATTTGGACCTTCACCTCTCCAAATCCTTTGCCAGAATCAATTGGATTAGTTCCAGTGTCTTCAACTGACTCACCAAAAATGGTTCGAACCTGTGCCAATATACCAGGCCAATCATATTTAGCATTCCTTTCAACCGCCAGGAAGTCTGCTACATGGTATACACCTTTTACACCTTCAATATGTAAAATATCTTTTATAAATGATGGTGCTGTATCAATCGTATCTTTTTTATAATTTGTACTTTTTCCAGCCGGCAATTCTTCATTTAAGATAACCTTCATCGTATTCGGGCTCGGCGTCGGCTCAATTGAGACAATCCTCATCATAAAATCCCCCTGATCTATTTATCTAGGGGGATTGTAGCATATCTATCAAAATATTTACATAATTACGATTTATCCTTCTTGTATTTCTGAAAGATAGGACCAACGTTCAATCAAATGCTCCAGTTCTTCATTTAATTGAATTTCTTCCTCAGACAATTTATTCGCCAATTCAAAATCGCTGCCGGCCTCATTTAATTCAGAGGCAACTTCCTCCAAACGTTTTTCAACCGCTTCTATTTTTGCATCGATTCCTTCCCACTCTCTCATCTCATGATAGGAAAGACGTTTTTTTGTTTTGGTCTCTTCTGCACGTTTTATTTTAGGAGTTGCCTCTTTCTCAACGGCAGTTGCAAGCCGAACCTGCTCCTGTTTCCATTCCAAGTAGTCGCTTGCCTGACCATAATATTGCTGAATCTGCCCATTTCCTGTAAATACCCATAATTTATCACATGTTTTATCCAAGAAGTATCGATCATGCGATACGGTTATGACAACACCTGGAAAATGTTGAAGATACTCTTCCAAAACAGTTAATGTCTGAATGTCCAAATCATTTGTCGGTTCGTCCAATAATAGTACATTTGGAGACTCCATCAATATCTTCAATAAATAAAGCCTTCTTCTCTCTCCGCCTGAAAGCTTCCCGATCATTGTTCCGTGCGTATGTGGCTCAAAAAGGAAACGTTCCAGCATTTGCGCCGCCGAAATTCGCTCACCATCTGCAAGCGTGACCGCTTCGCTCGTTTCCCGAATATATTCAATCATTCGCTTATTGAGAGGTAAATCTTCATTTTCCTGAGTATAATAGCCGATCAATACCGTAGAGCCTCGGTCGATTGAGCCTCCGCTTAAAGACTCGGAACCGGCAAGCATTCTTAATATGGTTGTTTTTCCACTCCCATTGGGTCCAAGGATACCAATACGATCCCCTTTTTGCAAAATGACAGAAAACTGATCGATTAGCTGTTTATCTTCATAGGATTTTGATAGATTAACCAGCTCCAATACCTTTTTCCCAAGTCTGGTTGAGGCAACATCCAAACTTAAGTCATCGCTAGCATTTCCAGCATTCGCTTCCTCCTGCAAGGATTCAAAGCGCTGAATTCTCGCTTTTTGTTTCGTCGTTCTCGCTTTTGCCCCTTTCCGCATCCAGGCCAATTCCTGTTGGAACAGCCTTGAAACCTTATGAGCTGATTTCGCTTCCATCTCGTCTCTGATCGCTTTGATTTCTAAAAATTTCTCATAGTTGCCGTCATAAGAATGCAATTGCCCCTTATCAAGCTCCCAAATCTTTTTAGTCACGGCATCTAAGAAATATCGATCATGAGTCACAAATAAAACCGAGCCTTGATATCCTTGGATATACTCCTGCAGCCACTCGATACTATCATAATCCAAATGGTTTGTCGGCTCGTCTAAAATAAGCAAATCTGCTTTTTCCATTAATGCTTTAGCTAAAGCGCAACGCTTTTTTTGCCCTCCGGATAAGGATCCCATTCTAACATTAAGGTCTTTGATCCCTAGCTTATTTAACATTATTTGTGCATTTGAATGAATCTCCCAGCCACCATTTGCATCCATTTCAGCCTGCAAATGAAACATTTTATCAAGAAGGGCTGAATCATTTGGGGACTCCTTCATATGCTCCAATAGCTCTTCATACTTTCGGACAGTCTGAAATACAGGTGAGTCATTTCTATAAATAAAGGCAGATACCATTTCATCTTCGTTTACTTCAACATTCTGTCCTAGATAAGAAATCCGGTAATCCTTTGGCTTATCAATCAATCCCCCGTCCATTTCTTCAATGCTGGCAATGATTTTTAACAATGAAGATTTCCCTGTTCCGTTTAAGCCGATTAAACCAATTTTTTCGTTTTCACTTATGCTAAAGTTAATATCCTTAAAGAGAGTCTTCTCTCCGTATTCCTTTTTAATGTCGATTCCTTTTAATACTTTCATTCCATCATATCCTTTTTAAACTGATCTAAAAACAACAAGATAAATTGATGACGTTCTTCTGCCAACCTTTTACCTGTACGTGTATTCATCATGGCTTTTAATAGTAGTAATTTATCATAAAAATGCGTGAATGTACTAGGGGCAGATTCATCCTGCGGTCTATAAATAGGCTGCCCCTTATGGCCGCCATATGCGAAAGCACGGGCTACACCAATCGCCCCCAGTGCATCCAGACGGTCTGCATCCTGCACAATGGCTGCTTCTAAGGATAAGCCCTCTCTTAAACCCTCACTAAATGAGATACTGGACACATCCCTTTTAATCTTCACCCTTATTTCTTCATTTTTCACATTAGATTCGAGCCATTCGCTAAGTATGGCTTCTCCCTCTTTTTTTGTCCCATTTAATTTGGTGTCGGAGAGATCATGCAGAAGGGCAATCAATTCAATTAGCTCAGGATCGCCTGTTTGCTCGGTTTGATAGATTAATAAGGATAGCTTTCTGACACGATCCATATGGTGCCAGTCATGCCCTGTTGTATCGTTAATGAAACGTTTTTTCACGAATTCTTCCGCTGCTTTAATTGCTTCGTGCATAGTAAACTCCTTTACTTTTCTATCCATCCGATACCTACTGTCTCAACGCCTGCATGAAGGCAAAGGGCAGTCCCGAGTGGATGTATCGTAACTGATATTTCCTCACTGATTCTTTCAACCATCCGCGTCCAATCGTTTGTTTGACTGATTTGTTTTCCATATAGCATAAAAACTTCATCAATCTGGGAGGATCCCAGAGATTGTTTTAAGTAAGATTGAATTTTTTCTGTTGCCTTTTTCCATGTACGAACCTTGGTTTTAATCTGCAAACTTCCTTCCTGGAAGGTCACGATTGGCTTTATATTCAAAAGGCTTCCCAGATAATAGCTTGAAGTGTTAAGTCTGCCGCTATTATGAAGCTGCTGGAGAGATCCGATCCAAACAAACACTCTTAGCTTTGATTTAAGCGCATGTATAGCTTCCACAACTTCTGTGGGTTCAGTTGTTAATTCCCATATTTTAATAGCTTTCTTTATTAAAAACGTCAATGGATAAGATAAATAATGAGTATCCACATTAAAAACAGGGATATCCACCAGCTCGGCAGCTTGAATACTTGTAGAATATGTACCGCTTAATTTATCAGAAATATGAAAGGAGAAAATGGAGTCATAGGTATCAGCCAGCTCTTCGTAAAGCTTTTTAAAATTACCAATCGATGGCTGCGATGAGGTAAGAGTGGATCCCTTTTCAATGTGTTCAACTAATTCATCGGTTGTTAGATCTACACCATCCAAATAAGACTTGCCATTAATCATAATGTGGACCGGTAAAACGTAAACATCTTTATTGGCTTTAAGTTCATCATCCAATACAGCAGAACTGTCTGTTACCCACGCTACTTTTTTCATAATGCAACCAACCCCCATAACTCATGGAATACATGACCGATAAATGGCGTTACTCCTATTATAACCAAAAGCATTTTTAAAAAGATACAAATATAAAACCCCTCCGAGTAAAGGAGAGGTCTGTCCTATAATAAATCAACAATACTTTTCTCTATTTCAGAAAGTTTTGTAGAGGGTGCAAAACGTTTTACAATCTTTCCATTTCGATCAATGAGAAACTTTGTAAAGTTCCATTTAATTGCCTTGGAACCCATCACACCAGGTGCCTGTTCTGTTAAATAATTAAATAATGGATGAGCTTGGTCTCCTCTTACATCCACTTTTGCGAACATGGGAAAGGTAATTCCATAATTAGTTCGGCAGAATGAATGGATTTCCATTTCATCGCCCGGTTCCTGGTTCATAAATTGATTGCACGGAAACCCAAGAATAACCAATCCCTGTTCCTTATATTTTTGGTAAAAGAATTCTAACTCTTTATACTGAGGAGTAAACCCACATTTACTGGCAGTATTCACAATAAGCAGGACCTTCCCCATATATCTTTCAAAGGAAACTTCATCTCCACTGATTAAGTTTGCCTTAAAATCATAAATGTTCATCATCTTCACTCCCGCTAAAAATACATGACTGATCAAGTTTTACTTTCTTACTGAAAAAATCTAACCTTCTGCTTTCAGTATATGATGGATTTGGCTGACATAGGTATGTAATTGATCAATTTCATCCTCATAAATTGGCTTATCCTGCTTAATTTCAATCGTTACGAAAGGATCTTCATGTTTAAATCCAATCGGAGAATGTTTAAAAACCCGGTAATGGTACCCTTTATCCCAAATCTGCTTCAAAATATGAATATTGCGCAGAGGATGCTCAGGATCAATATATCTAAATTTAATTTTAAGATCACATCCCGGCTCGCGTTTCGTTATGGATGATAGCTTTTCTGACGAGAAGGCTTGTAAACTTGCGCTTAAAGTAAGTGTACATTCAACCGCTTTTTCCATTGAAGCATCTAGCCTTGAACTAATCTCAAAAATCCTTGACATATAGGCCAAGTCGACATAATCATGCCTATCTATAATAGCTAACTCGCCTTCTAAGTCCAGATCGTAAAAGGCACCTTCAACTACTACTTTCAGGTTTTCAAAAACTGATGGATCAAACATGAGATCACCCCCGTTTTACAAATCTATCTACCCCGATTAAAACAATCCAGCCGCATTTCCATTCTCGTCGACATCCATCATTAGAGCAGCTGGTTTTTTAGGTAATCCAGGCATAGTCATAATATCTCCGGTAAGTACTACAATAAAACCTGCTCCTACAGAAGGCTTTAGCTTTTTGATATACAATGTAAATCCTTCAGGCCTTCCCAACAGACTTGGATTATCCGATAATGAATACTGGGTTTTAGCCATACAAACCGGGAGCTGCCCCCATCCTTCTGATTCATATTTATGTATTTGTTGCTGAGCTTCAGGAGAATATTCTATCTTTTTTGCCCCATATACAGTTTTTGCGACTTTTTCAATCTTCTCTTGAATGGAATCCGTTGATTCATATAGACGTTTAAATGTATTGGTGTTCTCCTTCATAATATCATCAAGTTTTGCTGCAAGGTCCAATCCACCCTGCCCACCTTTTTCCCACACCTCTGTTAAAGAGAAAGGTAATCCATGTTGTTGACATAAAGTATTGAATCGTTCCACTTCTGCAGCAGTATCTGCAGAAAATTTATTTAAAGCGACGATAAAAGGCAATCCAAAAGCTTGAATCGTTTCACAATGCTTCACTAAATTCTGGAACCCCAATTCAATCGCATTTACATTTTCCTCTTTTAATTTATCCGATTGTACGCCACCATGCATCTTTAAGGCTCTCAGGGTTGCCACGATAACGACAGCATCCGGAGTAAGATCCGCAGCGTTTGTCTTAATATTTAAGAATTTTTCTCCCCCAAGATCCGCACCAAATCCTGCTTCTGTTACACAATAGTCAACTAGCTTAAGGGCTGTTTTTGTAGCAAGCACACTGTTACATCCATGTGCAATATTGGCAAACGGACCGCCATGGATAAGTGTAGGCGTATGTTCAATAGTCTGAACCAAATTAGGCTTTAAAGCATCCTTCAACAATAAAGTTAAAGCCCCCTCTACACCCAAGTCAGAAACAGAAACAGGGGTACCCTGATAGGTGTATCCAAACACAATCTTCCCTAATTTATCTTTTAAGTCATCTAAATCTGTCGCGAGACAAAGGATTGCCATGATTTCAGATGCTACAGTTATATCAAAGCCATCTTCACGGGGAATTCCGTGCTTGTCCCCGCCAAGCCCGATTACAATATGCCGAAGGGCACGGTCATTCATATCAAGAACCCTTTTCCAAATAATTTTCCGCGGGTCTATCTGCAGTTCATTACCCTGCTGAATATGATTATCAATCAGCGCAGCCAAAGCATTATTTGCTGTCGTGATGGCATGTAAATCACCAGTAAAGTGCAGGTTAATTTCGTCCATTGGGAGTACCTGTGAATAACCGCCGCCGGTTGCACCACCCTTTACCCCCATAACTGGTCCAAGAGAAGGTTCTCTCATCGCAATCATTGCTTTTTTTCCAAGAAGAGAAAATGCATCTCCAAGACCAACAGTTACCGTTGATTTCCCTTCCCCGGCTTTAGTAGGATTGATGGAAGTAACAAGTATTAATCTCCCATCCTTTTTAGTACTGCGGGATTTTAATACATCAAGAGAGATTTTTGCCTTGTATTTCCCATAAGCTTCCCAATCTTCTTCCTTTAATCCAATCGTTTCAGCAATTTCTTTTATGGGTTTCATTTTTGCATTTAAAGCAATCTCGATGTCACTTTTTACAATTGTGTCCAAATTCATGCTGAGCCCCCTAAAAATCAATAGTCATAATTAGTTTAACAAAAAATATATATCAAACACACATTATTATTTACAACCTCTCAAAAATATGAATACAATGGTAATATTATTTAATATTTTGAAAATTAAAACAAAACAGGGAGGTCCGTATCTTGCCGATTACGATTCCAAATAAACTACCCGTCAAACAAATTTTAGAAGAAGAAAATATTTTCGTAATGGATGATAACAGAGCACTCAGTCAGGATATCCGACCTTTAAATATTCTCATTTTAAATTTAATGCCTGAAAAAGAGAAAACTGAAGCACAGCTGCTTCGTTTACTTAGCAATACTCCTCTTCAGGTCAAAATAACCTTTTTACGAATGGAAACGCACGAAAGTAAAAACACGCCCCATTCACATTTGGAACAATTCTACTCAACCTTCCCAGAAATATCAACCAAGCGCTTCGACGGCTTAATTATTACTGGTGCGCCGGTTGAAAAGCTGGACTTCGAGGAAGTTCATTATTGGAATGAGTTAATCAATATAATGGATTGGTCAAGGGAGCATGTAACCTCATCCCTTCATATTTGCTGGGGAGCTCAAGCAGCCCTATACCATCATTTCGGAATATCAAAGCAATTATTAAATAAAAAATGTACAGGCATTTATAAGCATAAAGTATTGAAACCATTCGAAAGTCTTGTGAGAGGATTTGATGATGTTTTTTACGCTCCGCATTCCAGATATACGGATATTGAAGCAGAGGAGATCCGAAATCATGAGGAGTTAATTGTCTTAGCAGAATCAGAGGAAGCTGGTTTGTTTCTGGTCGCTTCAAAGGATAAACGTTTAATTATGGTAACCGGCCATCCAGAATATGATTTGGCAACCTTGTCCCAGGAATATAAACGTGACTTATCAAAGGGCTCAGGTGCCCCTATTCCTCAAAATTATTTTCCTGAGGACGACCCGCTCCAGCTTCCATTTCATACATGGAAAAGCCACGCAAGTCTTCTATTTTCTAATTGGCTGAATTATTATGTCTATCAGACTACACCTTATCAGTGGAAATAATGATTAGTACTCTTGTGTTAGAAGTTTTTATATAAAATATAATATAAAAGACAGCCTATAAGCTGTCTTTTTCTTCCAGTATCTAAAATTCTCTTATACTTCATTGATAATCTTAACGATTTCAATATCCCTAAATGCCATTAAGTCTATAATTCCTCTATCAGTCTTTACTAAAGACTTAAGTGGGTTATATCGATTCATGAGAAGAATCCAACCATATTCACCATTACTCAGCATAACTTTTTTGCCCACCAGCGCCTGGAGTAATCTTTCCATGAATACCAATAAAATATGGGCATCTAATTTTCCATATACATCATTTTGCATTTGTTTGATGATTAAATAAAATGGTGTTGCTTCATGATAAACTCTTTCTGAGGACATCGCATGATAAATATCTGCTATGGTGACAATCTTAGCAAAGTAATGAATTTGATTTCCATTTAATCCATGGGGATACCCCATTCCATCTTCCCTTTCATGGTGCTGCAAGGCAATAATGGCAGCCGAATCAGGGAGATGATCGAGACTGCGTAAAAGTTCGTGTCCATAGACGGTATGTTGTTTCATTATATTGAATTCGTGAGAGGTAAGTTTACCTGATTTATTTAAGATATTTTCAGGAATCATGGCTTTGCCGATATCATGCAAAACAGCAGAAATCATAAGGTCTTCCAGCTGATCTAAAGGTAATCTCAACCAATTCCCAATAATGCCGGATAATATTCCCACGCAAATGGAATGCCAGTATGTATACTCCTCTTTACGTTTAGTTTGATGAAGTAATTCAAAAATTCGCGGACTCGATGATGCACTCTTGATCACAGGGATAATCTCCTGTTTCACCCGACTGACGGAAATTTCTCCACTTCTATTTATATCCTTAAATATATACCGTATATCCGTGCATGCTTGATCCATGCATAAAGAAACCTCTTCCGTCGTCATCATTCGGAATTCCCCATTATCTTTGATAGAAGGTGTTTTTCGCGCCACCTTTTCTCTTATTTCTTTTTGTAATTGATTCATATAAATACTTTCCAACAAATAATTAGAAAAACCAGTATGATGTGTATCCATCAGACACCCCGACATATGTTTTATTCCACTTTACAATTATACCATATTAACCCAATTTCCCAGTAAGCTCTTAAAAATTTTTAATATTTTTTAAAATCCATTTTGACACTGTATATTTGAATGTTGTATATTGAAATTATCATGACTTATCTAAAGTTTATGATAAATAGCAATTGGCTTATGAGCCACAGTTTTAGGAGGAATCAATCTATGCAAAACGGTAAAGTAAAATGGTTTAACAACGAAAAAGGTTTTGGTTTTATCGAAGTTGAAGGCGGAGATGATGTATTCGTACACTTCACAGCTATTCAAGGTGAAGGATACAAATCTTTAGAAGAAGGCCAAGAAGTTACTTTCGAAATCGTAGATGGTGAAAGAGGACCTCAAGCTACTAACGTACAAAAAGCCTAATAATGGACCAAAATTAACAGCCGCCTATTGGATAGGCGGCTTTTCTGTTTTCTTATTCAAATTTCCGCCTATATGTTTCAATGATTCACCAACTGTGCACTGATTGATACAAAAACGGTGTGCATGAGTGCGGCCAATATCGCGGACAAGCTGTTTGTGTAAAAAGCAGCCCTCACAATACGTACTTAACAAAAAATCAACCTGTTTAAGCGCTTCTTTTTTCGCCTTTTTCTTATTCATTGATCATGTCACCCCATTTTTGGTAATTCGAGTTGACTATCTACCTCAATTCCCTCGAGTGCCTGTGATGCCAGCCGATGTGCTTCTTCATTTTCTTTTCTTGGAACTGCCATTGTCTCAAAGTGCAAGCCAAGATTCTTAAGCTGTTCTTCGATTCGATCCAGCCACTTATTTAAATTTTCTTCATAACAAGGCCATTCTCCTGTTAATTGTTTCAATACAACCTGAGAATCTCCTTTTATCATAATTTTTTGATGTTTAACCCCTAGTTCATCAAGCCTTTTGACAGCTGCTAATAGTGCACAATATTCTGCTTCATTATTGTCCTCTATATAATCAAAGACTTCATTGCTCCGTACGCGAAACTTTTTATTATTTTGTGTGTAATAAATTGCGATGCCAGCTCCCGCAAAGGTTTCACCCGGTCTATGACTTCCATCAAAATAAATCGTTACATTTTGTGGAGTTTCTTTTATTTCCTCTGTCAGCTTCTGAAACTGTTTCTTTGTCCATTCCTGTCCCAGTTCATCAATAAAAATGAAATCTCGCCATCTTCCCGTGCTTTCGAGATCATTGACAAGCTTTAAGGCAAATTGACTTTCCATTTCTTCTGATGTGAATGTTACAGGAGGTATTTTCGATTTATTATAGATGCCCTTTACTGTTACGTTCATTTCTTTCTCCCTTCCCAATCCTTTAAACAATTAATTCATTATATATAAATTATCCTGATACCACTAAAACTATGACAGTAGACATTTAATAAAAATTCATGTACTTTTTAACTTGAAAGGATGTTTTCTAATGATAGAAGTATATGTAGATGGCGCAGCTAAAGGAAATCCAGGTCCAAGCGGTGCCGGGATTTTTATAAAAGCAGATGGTGAAGTCCACCGATATTCCATACCCCTTGGCATTCATAATAATCATGAAGCTGAATACTTAGCCTTGATCCATGCTTTGAAGATCTGCCTGGATAAAAAGTATGACGTGATTTCTATTCGTACCGACTCAAAGCATGTGGCGGACGCGATGGAAAAAGAGTTTGTAAAGAAAGAACCCTTTAGACAATTACTCAATCAGGCACTGGAGCTTTCGTCTCAATTCTCTTTATTTTTCATCAAATGGATTCCAGAATCGCAAAACAAATCAGCGGATCTGTTATCCCGCCAGGCTGTGCAAATGAACGAGCAGTAATAATTATTCGGTTTTAAACAGTATGGAAGAAAAATAGAAAAGAGGAAAAATCATTGTCAAAAGGGCTTATCCATCATATTGAAATTAATGTATCAGATTTAGATAAATCTATTGACTTTTGGGGCTGGCTTTTAGCTGAACTAGGATATGAACTATACCAGGATTGGGACAGTGGACAAAGCTTTAGAATCGGGGATACCTATATAGTCTTCGTTCAGACAGAGGAAAAATATATGGATATCCCTTATCACAGATGTCGAACGGGCTTAAACCATTTGGCGTTCCATGCCAAATCCAGGCAACAGGTAGACGATGTTACTAAAAAATTAAAAGAAAAGAAAGTACAAATTCTTTATCAGGATCAACATCCATTTGCAGGTGGGGAAGATCACTACGCTGTATTTTTTGAGGATCCGGACCGAATTAAGGTTGAATTAGTGGCACCATGACCTCCTCATAGTGGGGTCTTTTGTTTTGCTATGTTAATAATCAACCATCTTCGTTACTTTTCCCGATTTATTTGCTTTTTCAACCCCTTGAACCATTTATTGCTGCAGTATGATAAAAAAAATAAAAAAGATATTTTAATGTCTTTTCATAGCCATTCTAGATATTGCTGGCAGTTTAATTTAAAAACTAATAACCTCGAAAACTTTTTATTAGTTTAGATTGATTATTCTATATAGTTTATAGCAGGCATTACATCCATTGTGCCACTTTCTTTGATAAACTGTGTCACCAAATGAATATGGGCTGCACCTATGATTAAAAGAATTCTATCGTCAGGCGATGAAACTATTTGGGTAAGATTAGAATAAATAATCAAATTCCTTTGATACCACCATCTAAGCCAATCAATTCCGATATATTCATTTCCTTTACCAATTTGGGCGACCGCCATGTACATTTCATGCTCAAGTCTAATTCTTGAATCTGTGTTGCTCATCTTAATTGAATCATAAATATTTATCTGATCATAATTCATGTGTAGCTTTGGCCAGTAATACTCAGTAATATGTTTATATTTGTCTGGCTGTTCTTCTTTAGCCCAATCATAAACTTGCCCAATCCCTCTATTTCCTACTGACTCCATCCAATCGACCGCATAAACCTCCTTATGGCCCAATTCAGCAGCAGTCCTGAATCCAAATTGGTGGATTTCGTTGACCTCATTTCTCAACTCACCATTCAGATATTTATCATACTCGTTATTTAGCGAAGTATGTTCTTCTTTTACGACTTCAAGGGCTATTTTAGTCGGTTTAAATTCTTTCAGACATTTAACGACTGCTTCAATTTCCCTTTGCTGATCCGTTATGATAGACTCATCGAAATCTCCGCGATGGAAATCCGGTGTATATCTCAAATGAAAAGTTCCGAGAATCATTAATTTTGGCTTTTCCGTCATGATATCCCTCCTAATCATCCATTTATTAGACAATCTTTAGGAGAAATCCTGCCTAAAAAGCTATCTTTTTGCAATAAAGCTGGAAATACTAGTTTATATATGGTTTAATAGCCACAAAAAAATACCTTGATTTATTGAAATCAAGATACCTGTAAGCCATGTTCCTTCATTAATTGATCTGCTTCTTTTCTGTTGGAAACTTTACCATTCACCAAAGTTTCCAGCAGCGATATATAAAAACCTCCATCAAATCTCTTTTGAGCTTTTAATGTATTTTCCAGTGCAATGTTTACGATCCAGTCTGGTGCTGAAGTCAACTGTTTTCCAAAATAGATAAATCCTATTGCCTCTTCTCCAAGACGAAATCCTTTCGAAGATAATCTACAAATATAGTCTTCTAATTTTTCCATGTATCCCCCAAACACACTCCTTCACAAAATTACTCTTTTATTGTAAAACATTTTTAAAAAGTTGAATACAGGTTTTTGTCGAATTGTCTGAAAAAGGTTGATCAGTCAGGGCACTTCTACAACTGAATGGAACCTTTCCTTATTTATCGGTATCCAATTTTAATAAATATTCATCAATGATTTTTTTATGGCTTTTAACGATTCTTTCCGGTAATTCATGAGGATAAAAGAATTCAAACTTTATAGATTCTCTTTCATCTACAATTAATTCACCTTCGTATTCATTTGTATAATACGCAATCGTCACACAATAGAACTCATCTCCATTAGCAGCCTTTACAAAATACTCCGGTCCGGAATATACATTAATAAAATGCAGCTTCCCGAGTGTAAGGCCGGTTTCTTCTATCACTTCACGCCGGGCTACTTCTTCGGTCGTTTCTCCCAGCTCCATTAAACCTCCTGAAAGCCCCCACGACTCCTTCGGAAATTTTCTTTGCTGTAACAACAGCCTGCCTTCCTGGTCAGAAATAATGACAACTGATCCAACTAATATTAAGGGACGATGACCCACAACAGCTCTTAAATCTTCAATATAGCCCAATCTCATCTCTCCTTTTATTTTCCGGTCTATAATACTAATAAATGTAACAGCGAAGATTTTGCATGTTTATATGAATCAATCTCAAATAAAAAAATCGAGCCCTAAACCTTCAGGCATAAAGCTCGATCATAGCTAATCAATATATTTTTAGCTGACACGAATTCTTAATTCTAATTCTTCCAGTTCATCAGCTAGAATATCATGATTAATCTCATACATGAGATGTTCATGAGTCCAATCCTCAAATACATCTATTTGACAAATAATTTGGGCCAATTCTTTGCTTATAAAGGCTGATTCCTGTCCTGCCGCCAGCTTTTTCTTGCATCGATTGAATTTTGGATCTAATAATTCCAGTTGTTCATATAGCCCCTCCAGCGTTTGGTAATGCTGGATAAGTGGTAAAGCTGTCTTTTCACCAATACCAGGGCAGCCCGGAATATTATCACTTGTATCGCCCAGCAGTGCTTTCACGTCGACCCATTGCGCTGATTCTATTCCATAATCCTCACGAAAATCTTCAATAGTATAAACACGATCTCCTGTTTTACTGGCGATAATTTGACTCGTATGCTCATTCAGCAATTGAAACAGGTCACGGTCATTACTGTAAATTAAGCATTTCCCCATGTTATTCGTACTCCACATCGTAGAAATCGCACCAATCACATCATCTGCTTCATAGGAAGGCACAGACAGCTGCTTAACACCAATCCGCTCTAGACTTGAACGCAATGTTTCATATTGCATAATGAGCGGTGCCGGTAATTCTCCGCGTGTCGCTTTGTAAAAATCAAATTTTTGTCTGCGAGAAGACTCTTCACGCTTTACATCCCAAGCTACAGCTAAATGCGTTACTTGGTGAGTTTTAATAAGGCTGAACATTTTTTGAAAAAACACGCGCAGTGCATTCGTATAAATCCCATTTTTATTTCGATATAATTGATCTTCTGTTTTCCCATAAGCGGTCGCAAAATACCCTCTGCTAAGTAAGTTAAAACCATCTATTAATAATAATGTATTGTTATTTTGATTCATCCTAATCCCCCTGATGTTCTGATTCTATGTTATCAGATTGTACCATATCCGGACCTTATTCTCTTCTTAAAAATTTCCCATCAAATCAAATTACTGGTCCGTTTCTATTTTGTTTTCCGGATAGGAGATCCAATCGCTAAAGCTGCCAGCATAGATTTTCACATCCGTAAAACCTGCTTCCTTGAGTGCAATATAATTAGGAGTTGCTGTAATACCGGAACCGCAATAGACAATGATTGGCTCATCTTTGTTCAATTGATTAAAACGTTTTTCCAACTCTGGTACAGGCAAATATTTACCATCCCTAAAATTTTCAGTCCATACCATATTTATAGCACCTGGTATATGCCCGGCTTTATGATCAATCGGCTCATGGATTCCTTTATAGCGGTCTGATTCTCTGGAATCTATTAAATAACCCGATCTATCATTCTCTGTCCAATCTTTCACCTCAGGGTAAGTGACTAATAGATTCTTATTCAAGACAGGGGTATAATCTGTTGATGTCAGCACAGGGATATCCTTGGTTACCGGATATCCTTTCTCCAGCCAAGCCTTCAATCCTCCATTCAGCACATATACACGCTCATACCCGAATAATTGGGCTAACCATAGAAAGCGACCGGCAAATGCTCCCTCGCCGCCATCATAAGCAATAACGGCTGTCTGTTCATGTATTCCGATGGACTTCATTATTTCAATAAAGTCTTCCTTCGCAGGAAGAGGGTGTCTTCCTCCATGTTCCTTAATCGGACCGGACAGATTCTGAGCAACATCTATAAAAGCAGCTCCCCGTATATGGCTTTCTTTATATTTTTCTCGTCCCGCCCTTTTATTGGATAAACTAAATTGGCAATCGATGATTCGTAAATCGGGATCATTCAAATGTTCAAATAACCATTCAGGCTCTTTTACCAGCTGCAACCGCATTCTCCTCCTCCGATTCTAAAATTAACTTGATTTGCTTTTCAGCCTCCAGATAAATTTGAGGATTAGATTTTTTGTTTAATGTCATTTCCATACTTTTCAATCGTTCATTGCCTTCGATTTTCATCTCCTCAATTAATGAAAGACTTATATACTGTATGGCTGATTCAAAATGCTCAAACAACTTGTTCTGTTGGTCTGTATAATATGCAGCTAGATAGTCGTTTAACTTCTCCAAAAAGGCATCAGCCATTATTTTTCTGCCATTCTTCTCAAAGAAATGCTGAGTCCCCCTGAAAAGTCTCAGTTCTTCTTTAAAATCATCTGCTGTTAGATTTAAAAGCGCTCGGTCAGTATTATATTCGTTTTGTAAATCTGACTTAGGCTCACTGAATGACCAATCTTTATGGATGGTTTGAATCTCTTGAACTAATTGGACATAGGTATCATGCATGGTTTTTCTGACCATAACTTCTAAACGCAATGATGTAGCCTGTATCTCATTGGCCAATTCGATTCTGACTTGATCAAGTAAGCGATTCGTACAGGTTATAAGGGACTGCCGATTGTCCTTTAATGTACCTGGATTAAAAAATTCTTTAAAATAATTCGGGAAGTTCAGGTTGATCCTTTGCTTACTATAATGAATCAATTCTTCTGTTTCCTGCTTCATTCTGGCCATTTCATGAGTAAATCTTTTTTCATTTAATATCGTTAAAACTCGCTCCCAGTTTTCATGCAATTGGACACGTCTTTTCGTCTTCTGCTCCTCGGTTTCATTGGATAGCTCGACAAGGCGACTGGTAAGCTGAAGTGCCTTATCCAAATCCAGCATAGCTGCATTAACTAATATACCTTTAAGCTCCTCCTGAATAAATGAATAGAAAGCTGATTCAAAATGGGTAAACAGCTCAATATATGCCTCGTTTCCTGAAATGAGTTCTTCAGTCCTTTGCTGTAGCGCTGCACGGCTTGAAATTGGATAAATCCGTGGATGATGGATTCCTGAAGATTGCAATTCACTGCGCAAATAATCCTCAACCACCTTTCTCTCCTCCAAATTTTCAGCCAAATCAGCCGCATTCAAAAGGAAGAACATTTTATCCATACTGAATGAATCCTTAACCCGTCCCAGTTGATCGAGGAAATTCCGGTCAGCCCGTGCGAATGGATGATTATAATACGTAATAAAGCAAATCGCATCCGAATGCTTTATATAATTGAAGGAGGTACCTGTATGTCTCGCATTAACAGAATCCGCTCCGGGAGTGTCAACTAAAATAACGCCTTTTCGCGTTAAATCACAGTCATAATATAAATCAATGCGTTCGATGAAGCATGATTTTGTTTCATCCGTTGCATACACAGAAAACTCTTCCAATGATACGGTAAAACTTTTACCAAGATTCTCTTCAAAGGTATCAATCCCCTTTAAAAATGCCTCTAGGAAAGATACCTTTAATCCTAGCGCATAGCTCTGTTTCTTGAGCATGGTTTGAGCCTGTTTCCTTGCCATCGCTAGATCCTGTACTTTCAAACCATCCTCATACCACAGTTCATTTAAATCATCGAGTAGCATGGTTTCCGTCTTAGCATGAATGGTAGCTGTACCATGTTTATGTAGGCTGGTTGGCGGCAAAATACGATTAATGACAGCGGTAGTCGGATTCGGTGAGACAGGTAAAACATTTGCCCCTAAAAGCGCATTGGCAAATGAGGATTTCCCTGCACTGAAAGCACCAAAGAGAGCTAAAGTGTAAGTTTGATTCATCAGTGAATCTGCCCTATTTTCCAGCTCCTGCGCTAATTTCTCCAGACCAGGTAAGTGGTTCAAAGCCTGGGAAGCTTTTTGCAGCTTTAAAGCCACTTGCTCAGATGTATAAATCGGCTGTGCTGTCTCCACTTTTTTTGTAATCAGTTCAGGCTTTGGCTCAGGTTCAATTTCTTTAACCTCTTTCATGTCCATCTCCACAATTGAACCCTCTGTTTGCTGGCTTTGCAGGAACCCCATGACTTCTGCATGAGGATATCTGGATCTTTTAGTCAACTCATTCATAATTTTATCTTTATATCTCCGCTGATTCGTCTGCTGTACCTGCCAATCCTGCCAAATGTGAAGAATAGAATGGTCCGACTTTAATTCCTCCTTCACCTGGGTGAGACGCTGCTCTCTTTCCTCTTCCCACTGACTCACCAAGGTATTGAAAAGAGTTAACGTTTGCTTGCCCGCAGCTTTTTTAATGGAAGATGCCAAATCCTTGGAATAATTCAACACCAAGTCACTGGTAACAGAAGCTAACTGATCTACCTCAATGATCGTTTCATAGGGAATATCATAGTCGAATGACTGGATGATATTCTGACTCTCCTGTTTGTGTCCTGGATAATCGTTCATCATTCTTTGAAAATATTCATTTAAATTCCACAAAATTGTCGATTCAGTCTGCTGTTTAATATTTTGAATCAGATTAGCTTTACGAGTTTCTTTTTCTTGTTCTGTTTTATTTTTTCCAAATATTCTCCCGACTTTAAAAGATGTAACCTTTGATTCCAAATATGATTTCGCCAGTTCCCTGGATTCATATGGAGTGATATTGCTATTTTCGATAATAAGCCCAATTTGTTCATCAAATTTATTTTCCTCATGCTCACGGAAATTAATAATGCTTTTACTAAATTTTTCAGCAGAATCAATAATTTCTAACAAGTGATGATTCTGTTTGTCATGCAGCTGCTGCTCCAGATGATTTCTGGCTTGATTGGAATCCGCTTCTTTCCAATTTAGATGCTCCGTTATTAAATGGTTAAGAAGTGAATTCACATCATAAGCTGGCGCAATACCAGCTAATTCAGCTATTTTTTCAGTGACACGGTGAGCTTGGTTAAAGGGATGATCCTCCGCTTTCATAGTAGTAAAGTAAAACTCTTCTACTGGTATATCCCAATCCTTAAAAGCTTGCTTTACACTTTGTTTAAGAGATGTAAAAGAAAGCTCATCCTCCTGATGTTTATCGATTTGATTAATGATGACATATATTCTTTTCCCCATACGTGCAAGATCTCTTGTAAACTGAAAATTTATTTCTGACTGAATATGATTGTAATCGGTCACATAAAAAACCGCATCAGCCAGATGAAATGAGGAAGCAGTCGACAATTCATGGGCTTCATCAGTTGAGTCAATCCCTGGTGTATCCAATAAGACTAAGTTGTCTGCATATGGAAAATTCTGAATCATTAAATCGATTTTTTGAATAGAACCGCCGTTTTTCGCAAATTCTTTAATTTTGTTAAAATCAATTGGCGGCTGAAAGATTAGACATTTTTGATCATTTAAAGTGACCCTGGCTTCTCCATTGCCGCTCCGTATTTTCACGATATTAGCACTTGTCGGAATGGGACTGGAAGGCAATATCGGCTGTTTCAAAATATAATTAATAAGCGTAGATTTTCCGGCCGAAAAATGTCCGCAAAATGCCAGGCTATACTCATTATCATTGACCTTATTCATAATATCGATCGTTTTTTGTGCCCGTACTTGATCCCCATCTTGTTCAAAGTACTTATAAATTGCGTAAAGCTGATTAAGTGTTACTTCCCTTGTATGCAGTCTCATACTTATCCCCTTATCAATAATCATTTATCTATCTATTTTATCGAAAATTGGAATAGTTGCCCATAAATATCTATTTAGGTAAAAAAATAAGTCCAGACGTTTGTCTGAACTTACATACTTTGATTAGGTTGTGATTGAGCTGCTATAACTTTAGGATTTGCTACATTATTTAAAACATGAACCATGACTCCGCTAAAGGCTGTTACCGTTGCACCTACAAATACCCAAACCATCATCATGCACCTTCCCTGTCATGTAGTTAATTGATAACGTCTCTCATTATAGTTCCAGTGTATCATCAATGATAATCATTTTCAATCAAAATTCTATTCAAAACAGATATTACCTAAACACTCCTGTGCTTTATGTAAGTTCTAAACAAAAGGTAAACAATCTCCCCTGAATACCAAGACAGATTGTTCATGATTTATCCGGTTAATTGCCGCTCTTCTTTTCATTATGCTGAATCGTTATAAAAATTTCCTTCAATCGGTCCTGTCCACAGACATGGCAGACTTTCAGCATCTCATGTAATGAATGGCAATGAATGCAATAATACTTTTTCATATGGTGTATCCACCTTTTTTACATAAGTATATGTAATATGGTGGTTGCTGGTTCCTAATTTAGAGTATATTACTTCAATTTCCCTTTATATATATAACCCTTTTTCTTTTAACTTCTCTATTATATCTTGTTTAAATGGCATGTCTCCCTCAAGCAGGAATTTGATTTCAAAGGATCAAGTGTTTCGGCTAATATTTCCATATATTCAGAAAGAATCTTGCATATTTATGACAATCATTCATTGTACATTCATTAACTTTACAGAAGTACTCAATTATCCTCTCTCTTTGTTCATTATTAAAACTGTAAACCACTTCGAAAATATGCATTTATCAATGCATATGCCTATTTACTTTTATCTGTTCTGATTTTATGTAGATTGTACAGGAATAATATTGACGACCTACATATGATGATTCTGATTATATTTTAATAAAAGGAGTGAAATTTGTGAGTGATGACCAGAATAAATCCCCACAGTTGATCCCTCAGCAGCTTATTAATTTACTGGTAAGTGATCTTTTTCGAAAAAATGAAATTAACGCTGAGAAGGCTAAAGAAAAGTTATCCGATGAACAAAAGCAAATGATAAAAGAGTTAGTTAGTGACTTGACTAACCAAGTAGAAACATTTGTAAAATCATCATCAACCGAGGATAACAAAAACAATGAAAATTAATGATTTTAAAACGCCTGATTAGCAGGCGTTTTTTTTTTCGCTGGACAAACACATTTGAGCTTTTTGTCCAATCAAAACAAAGGACAGCCTCATATTTTATAAAGACTAAATCACAAAGGAGTGGTAGAAAAATGTCAAATTATTTTGGTGACAATTATGAAAGTGAAAGGGATGAGGACAAGCGACACTCGGCAGAGATAGCCCAGGACGCTGATCAGTTCACTACTGAAATCCAAGAATCAGATGAATTAATCATTATCAAGGATTCAGGTAACGTGTTTGTTCAAACTACAGAAACTCAAGCAGCAGTGTCCCTGCAATTAGCATTGCAGCTCGCACTCGCATTAGTAATTGAAATTTCAATTGCAGATTCAGATGACAGCGATGGTGTTGTTCAAGACCTTCTTCAGCACTTTGATTCTGAGCAAAAGAGCGTACAGAAAATTCATATCGAAAATTCAAGGGACGTTAGGGTTACAACTACTGACACAGATATCGCTGCAAACCTTCAAGTAATGCTGGAAGTACTTCTAGCTATTGTAGCCAGATTAGATATCGCGTAAATTTTAAAATTAAAATAAGAGGTGAGAAGAAAAATGAGTGAAAAGAATTGGAGAGCTTTAGATAATTTCAATTGTAAGAATGATGATGATGCGGAAGTCACACAAGAAGCTGATCAAATCGCATCAATCACACAGCAATCCTATGAATGGATCGTCGTCAAGGACTCAGAGGATGTAGAAGTGCATACAACAGATACTCAAGTAGCATTATCTTTACAAGCAGCTATTCAAGTAGCAATCGCGATTGTTATTAGTATATCAGTTGGAGATAATGAAGCTGGAAAAGGTGTAGTTCAAGATCTAAAACAATTTTTCAAAACTAAACAAAGAAATACACAAAAAACAATCATCACTGGTTCAAAGTGTGTGAGGGTAGAAAGTACGGATACTCAAATAGCTTTAAATATTCAAGTATTAATCCAAATTCTTGTGGCTATTGTTGCTAGACTTGATATTGGGTAAAGATAATGCTTAAGATACTAAAGATGAATAACCTGTATAATAAAGCAAAAAGACATGACTAGCTCATGTCTTTTTACTCTTTAATCACTATTTTAAAATGAACTCTTGGAAATTTACTAATAAGCCGGTAAGTTACACTTTCGCCATGGAGCTCCCTCTGCCTTCTTGCAGAGTTATACTCTATCAAAGAAATATCCTTTGATTCTTCATATCTCTTTAATTATTCTGTATGTTGTTGACCGAAATGAATGCTACCTTTTCAGTAATTTGATAGGACTGCGCACAATTCCAACAGTTTTCAGGTATTAAAATAGATAAACTTACCTCAAAATAAATCAAATTAATAAATTATTTCTTCTTTATTTTGAATCAGTGGACTATCTTTTTGGGTCTTTTTGTAGATTACATTAAACAATAGATTTAATCCTATCGCAGTTACTCCTCCAGCCACAATCCCGTTTTCAGTCAGGATTTTCAATGTATCTGGCAGATTAGCAAACATTTCCGGGACAACCGAAACCCCAAGACCGATTCCACAGGAACATGCAATAATCAGCAAGTTTTCCTGAGAGTGAAGGTCTACTTGACTCAGCATTTTAATACCTGCGGCTACCACCATTCCAAACATGGCTACCATCGCTCCGCCCAGTACGGATGAAGGTATAATTGTCGTGATTGCTCCAACTTTTGGGCTGAAGCCAATCAGGACTAGAAATGCACCTGCCGTATAAATCACATTGTTGGAACGTACACCGGACATTTGGATTAATCCAACGTTTTGAGAAAATGTCGTGTAAGGAAGAGAGTTAAAGATACCACCGAACACAATCGCTAACCCTTCTGCCCGATAACCTTTAGCAAAATCCTCTTCTTTTAAATCCTTTTCACAAATATCAGATAAAGCAAGATAAACACCTGTTGATTCTACTAAGCTTACAAGTGCCACGAGAATCATCGTTATGATTGGAGCCCATTCAAAGGTCGGCATCCCGAAATAAAAAGGAGTAGGAGTTAGGAGAGCATCGGCATCGATTACAGCTTGAAAGTTCACCTTTCCCATGAAAGCTGCTGCGACTGTACCTGCAATTAATCCAAGTAAAATAGAGATGGCTCTTATAAAACCTGTTGAAAACTTATAAAGAATAATAATAAATAGCAATGTACCAAATGCCAACAGGATATTAGATGTTGAACCGAAATCACTCGAGCCTTCCCCGCCAGCCATATTATTCATAGCTACCGGAATCAAAGTCATCCCAATAATCGTTACTACTGATCCCGTCACAACCGGAGGGAAAAATTTTAACAGCTTACTAAAATACTTACTTACTAAAATAACAAACAATCCTGAAGCTAAAATAGCTCCGTATATAGCCGGTATTCCGTATTCTCCCGCAATCGCAATCATTGGACCCACAGCCGTGAATGTACAGCCAAGGACAACAGGCAACCCAATACCAAAGAATCGATTTTTCCATACCTGTAACAGTGTCGCGATTCCACACATCAGAATATCGATTGAAACTAAATGTGTTAGTTGCTCCGGGGTTAAGCCAATACTTCCACCAACAATCAATGGTACTACAACAGCTCCGGCATACATAGCTAATACGTGCTGGATACCCAGTGAAGCGGTTTTCCATTTATTCATTTGCATTTGCTGTCCTCCTCCAAAAAGATTACTTTATTTTCCTCAAGGGATTGGATACGAGCGAGTGATTCCACCCGATATCCTTTATCTCTTAAAATTTTACCGCCATCCTGGAAGGATTTTTCAATAACAATTCCCAGTCCGGCAATTTTGGCGTTCGCTTGGTTCACAATATCAACCAATCCAAAAGCAGCTTGTCCCTTTGCTAGGAAATCATCAATGATTAATACAACATCCTCTTCATTTAAAAACTTTTGGCCAATGCAGATCGTATTTTCCTCTTTTTTCGTAAATGAATAAACAGTGGACGTATATAAGTCGTCTTGCAGGGTCAATGATTTTTTCTTGCGGGCAAAAATAACTGGGACCTGAAGCTCAAGCCCTGCCATAACCGATGGAGCTATTCCGGATGACTCGATGGTTAAAATTTTGGTAATCCCAGCATCCTGAAACCTATTAGCGAATTCTTTACCTATCGCCACCATTAATTCAGGATCCAGTTGATGATTTAAAAACGTATCTACCTTTAGGACCTCACTTGAAAGGACTTGCCCTTCCTCCATAATTTTAGCTTTTAACAATTTCAACTTTTACTCCTCCATTCCCTTGCTTAAAAAAGAACAAATAAAAAGGACCTACAAATTGTCACCTACCTAAAAGTGGGTACAACAATTCATAGGTCCTTTATATCCGGACAAATATGAACAGCGCATTATTAACTCGGGCGCTTGTTTCCCACTCATAGTCAGATCATTTCGGTGGCGGACCACACTGGTAATCTGGTAGAAACTCGCAGGCCATATCCCTGCTATTATATGAGTGCGTATGTAATTAGTATGTTGAGAATTATATCAACAAAATACTCGTTTGCAAAGTGTTTTTTCGTCAAAAACTACTTTTATATTGTCCATTATTTGTGTCCAAATAAAAGACGAATCTTCTATAAAGAAACTGTTTTTCACAATTCAGCCATATTTATTTCATTCATCCTACCCATAAAACGCTTGTTATATCAATTTTACACTATTAATACAGTAATAACCTTATTGGTGAACGATTTGTGAAAATGAAATAACCATCATCCATTTCCAATATTATCTAGTAGAATATACTCAAAGCACATTTCCATTATTTTCGAGAGGGGAGAAAAAAGTGGCAAAAACTAAATTAAACGTACCCGTCAAGGTTAAGAAGAACGAAGAAACTAATCTTTCCGGAACATTGATTTCTGTCTTAACACTTGGGGCATTCATTTTAATTGTATGGGCAAGCGTTTACTTTTTATTTTTAGATCGTCTGTAGAAGAAGGGAGAGATTATCGGTCATGCATATCCATAAATTTGAAAAGATATGGCTTATATTAGGGGTAACAGCACTTTTTGTATTTTTAACTGTATTAGGGGTCAGTGCATTTTATGATGGAAACCAACCGGCAAGCTGTCTGGTGACGATCGATCCGGAAAAAGTAACAAAAACTAAACCTTTTGATAAACCGGGTTTACATAAAGTTGAAGGGAAAGAATGGGATTACGAATTAGTATTCGTTGTTTCCGCGTTTAAATTTGACCCAGGTGAAGTTCAAATTCCTAAAGGTGCAACTGTAAAATTCATGGCTACCTCAACGGATGTTGTCCATGGATTTGAAGTGGCAGGAACGAATGTCAATATGATGATTGAGCCTGGCTATGTGAATGAATATACAAAGACATTCGATAAAACCGGTGAATATTTAATTTTATGCAATGAATATTGTGGTACGGGCCATGCCATGATGATGTCTAAAATCGAGGTGGTTGACTAATGAATATGACTCAAACTGATCTTAAAGTAAACAGAGCTGATGGTAAGCTCGCAATGGCCCACTTCTATGTGGCATTTATCGCACTCGCGCTAGGTGGATTCGCTGGACTTTTACAGGTGCTTGTCCGCTCTGGAAAATACACTTTGCCTGCAGGGATTACATATTATCAAGTTCTTACTGTTCACGGTGTTTTACTTGGACTTATACTGACTACATTTTTTATAATGGGCTTTCAATTTGCAGCAATCAGCAAAACAAGCGGAACATTATCTAAAAAGGCAAGAACGGTTGGTTGGATTGGTTTCTGGATGATGACCATCGGTACAGCTATGTCAGCTACTATGATTCTACTTAATGAAGCATCCGTCCTCTATACCTTTTATGCGCCATTACAGGCTCATTCCATTTTTTATTTTGGATTGGTATTTGTTGTAGTGGGAAGCTGGCTGGATGGCGAAGCTATGGTTGCAGCTTATATTAACTGGAGAAAACAAAATAAGGGTAAAGTCGGCCCATTATTATCCTTTATGGTGATTATCAATAATGTATTATGGTTTACAGCTACTTTAGGTGTGGCGGCTACTGTTTTGGTACAGATCATTCCATGGTCACTTGGATGGGTTGATTCTATTAATGTTCTTATTAGCCGTACGTTATTCTGGTATTTTGGACATCCGCTCGTATATTTCTGGTTATTGCCGGCTTATATGGTTTGGTATGTCGTCATTCCGAAAGTAATTGGCGGAAAAATATTCTCTGATTCATTAGCGAGATTATCGTTTATTTTATTCTTACTGTTTTCTGTACCTGTTGGCTTCCACCATCAATTAACGGAGCCTGGGATTGATCCTGCATGGAAATTTTTACAGGTAATTTTAACATTCCTGGTCATCATTCCATCCTTAATGACAGCTTTCTCTATGTTCGCCACTTTTGAAAGTGCAGGGCGTGCAAAAGGCTATAAAGGAATCTTTGGTTGGTTTAAAGCCCTTCCTTGGGGTGATGCGCGCTTTACGGTTCCTTTTATCGGAATGGTTGCTTTTATCCCTGCTGGTGCAGGTGGAATTGTCAATGCTTCCAACCAATTGAACCAGGTTGTACATAATACGATTTGGGTAACAGGACATTTCCATTTAACACTTGCTACCTCTGTTGTCTTGACTTACTTTGGCGCTATGTATTGGTTGGTTCCACATTTAACTGGCCGTAAGCTTACTAAAAAGATGAATAAATTAGCCATCATCCAGGCGATGACATGGGCAGTTGGGATGACCTTTATGTCAGGCGCCATGCATTTTGCAGGTCTGCTGGGTGCACCAAGAAGATCTTCCTACTCCACATATGGCGGTTCCGCTCAGGCAGCTGAATGGATTCCATATCAAATCGCTCAGGCCGTAGGAGGCTCCATCCTCTTCATTGGTATTATTTTAATTTTAGTTATCTTCGTTAATCTAGCTTTCTTTGCCCCTAAAGGTGATGAAGAGTTTCCGATTGGTGAAGTATCAGAAAAGGCTGAGAAAACACCTTTCATCCTTGAAAATTGGAAGCTATGGATTGGTATTACAGCAGTTTTAATCATTCTTGCCTATACCCTGCCATTTGTAGACATGATTCAAAATGCCCCTCCTGGATCAAAAGGATATAAGCTCTGGTAAAGGTGCTATGACAAAAACTTTAGCAGATGCGGATGACAAATATGTCTTCTGCATCTGCTATTTTAATAATTTTGATATTTGGGAGTTTATTTGTTATAAAAATGGATTTTCATATATTGGTGAACGGGCTTAAAGTAACAAGCATCCTTTTTAATCTAAGAGAAATTGATTAGTTAGCCATTATTGAGCGAAAAATGAGTTAAATGAGCGAATTCCCTAATATATGCGCGATTATTAACTTAAATGAGCGAAATCTTAAATATATGAGCGATTTCAGATTTAATTGTGCGAACAGGAAAATAAGTGAGCATTTCTAAGCCTAATTGAGCTTAAAAAATGAACTTTGAGCGATTTATTTAAGGATTGAGCTAAACTAATTCATCCGTTCCAACCATCATAATCAACCTCTTTCTTCCCTGTCATACATTCTCCGCAACAAGTGAACAAGCCGAATTCTTATCAGCAAAAAAAAAAGCGCCGTCAAGCACTTAAACAGCTACTTAACGGACACCTTTTTATTGTTTATAAATCATACAGTGCAGAATATTTTTCTTTTAAATACGTAATCAAATACTGTGGATTTAATCCTTCTCCCGTAGCATCCTTTATAATCTCTAATGGCAATTTCAATTTACCATACTGATGGACATGCTCCGTTAACCATCCAGTAATTTTGTTATAGTCTCCGTTTTCAATGGTTTCATCGAAGTTCGGAATATCCTTCAGCATTGCAGCTTTGAATTGAGCTGCATACATATATCCGAGTGCATAGGATGGGAAATACCCAAACATTCCACCTGCCCAATGGACATCCTGCAGAACTCCTTCGCCATCATTTTCAGGTCGAATTCCCAAGTACTCTTCATACTTATCATTCCAGTGCTTCGGCAAATCAGCTACCTTTAGATCTCCATTAAACAATCCTTTTTCTAATTCATACCGTATCATAATGTGTAAAGGATATGTGAGTTCGTCGGCCTCAATCCGTATTAGGGAAGGCTTCGATTCATTAATAGCTCTATAGAACGTATCGAGGTCAATATCATTAAATTGTTCAGGCGAGACAGCTTTTAATTTATCAAAATTATGTTTCCAGTAGCTAAGATTCCGGCTGATAAAGTTTTCAAAGAATAAGGACTGGGATTCATGGATACCCATTGATGTACCGGTACATAAAGGCGTGCCTTCTAATTCTTTATTAATATTCTGTTCATATACAGCATGTCCGCATTCGTGTATGGTACCAAATAGAGCAACACGGAAATCTTCCTCAACATATTTCGTTGTAATCCTCACATCATTTGCGTTTAAGGCTGTGGCAAACGGATGGACTGTATTATCCAAGCGCCCCGCTTCCAGGTCATAACCTAGTTCCTGAATCAATTCCATACATAATTTTTTCTGCGCTTCTTCACTAAATGGTTTATATATAAAGTTCGTTTCAAGATTCTTATTCGATTCTCCAATCTTTTTCACAAGTGGTACAATTTCTTCTCTTAGCCTGGCAAATACATCATCCAATATCTCCACTGTCATACCCGGCTCATACAAATCGAGTAATCCATCATAAGGATGATCAGCTTTTCCCCAATAGGATAAAAATTTCTTATTCACCTCAATTAGTTGTTCCAAATATGGCATATACAAAGCAAAATCAGATGTTTCTTTTGCCGTTTCCCATATACTTTCAGCCTTGGACTGTAGTTCAACATATTCCTTATACTCATTTGCCGGAATCTTACTCATCTTCTCGTACTCTTTTTTGCATTCCTCAACAATGGCGATTGTATTTGAATCCAACTGATCCTTCAATTCAGGCTTTGATAACTCTTCTATGTATCGTTCCATTTTAGTTCCTGTTGCCATTTCGAAATGTTCTTTCGATAAGATGGATAGCACTTGACTTCTCTTATCAATCGTTTTCTTTGGAGCCCCAGTGCGCAGGTCCCATCCAATCAGTGCAGACGCTTCTCTGAATGCATCCATGGTATGTATATAGTCTAAAAACTCTTTTTCTAATAGGTTTGTCATATAGATCCCCCTTCTACTCAAAGTATACTGAATATTTTACCATATTAAGTATACTAGGTAGATAGTTTTATATACGAATATGAGCAATTTTCCTAACAGTCCTGAAAAAGTCTAATTACCTAGTATTCCACCATTTCAAACTAAATAAAAAATGCCAACCCTTGGGGTTAGCGTTTACTTTATTGCTGATTGTCTTCCGAGTTCCGTTTGTGTTTTTTCAATGGCATCTCACCACAATATTGAAAATAAATCTGTACAAATAAAATCATTGATTATCAATCGCTTTTTCGAGACGGTTTTGTAATTCATGAATTTCATGATCATTTTCGAGTACTATTTCAAATATTTTTACCTGATTACTTTTTCGCATATAAAGGCCATAAAAACAATTAATTGGGACGGATAAAGCTATAGCGTATAAGTATACACAAAACAAACCCCTTTGAGGCGTGCATTTTTCCGCCCTCAAAACCAGCTTATTTCCTTTGCCTCCTGTATTGTATGAAGTCACTAATTGCGTCTCTAAAGCTTTGTTTAGCAGGCGAGAAGTAGCAGTCCCCCCTATTTGGACTTTTTTCAACAGGTAAATGAGACTAAAAAATGTAAATCAAACAAGCAATGATGATTAATACTACAGCGATCGTCCAAAGCATTAGAATCAACTCCTTTCAAATAGAAGAGAAGTAGTGACTATGATTTATTTGTATAGCAACACGCCGCAAAATAGACCAAATAGGCATGTACCAATTATATTTTTGACTACATAAAATATTCAGCTCCATCACAAGTAATATGGAGAAAGACAAAAAAAAGACGACTCTATAAGAATCGTCAATCTATAATGTGTTAAAACGTAAAATCAGGTTATTTATATTAATTGTCTTCCATTGGTTAATCGTTATATATACCAGTGAAAATCCCGTAAATACAGTTATTAATTATCCTCTGGAAATGACTTCATATTAACCTTTTCTTGGCGGTCTCTTTCCCCAGTACTGATAATAATCCGTACGGATGAAACCATTAAACAGCTTTCGTTTTTTAGTGGCCGGTTTGCCGTAAAACTGCTCAAAGTTTTCATCAGAAGTCAGCATATAAACAGACCAAGTTTCAAATGGACGAAGTGCTTCACCCATCTCTTTATACATTTTTTCAACGGAGGGACGGTCGCTGAGACGTTCACCATATGGAGGATTTCCTACAATTACGCCATATTCCTTGGTCGTTGTAAAATCACGGACCTGCATTTGTTTAAAGTTAATTAAATCCCCAAGTCCTGCTTCCATAGCATTCTCTTTTGCGATTTCAATCATTTTATGGTCAATATCAAACCCTGAAATGTCTAATTCCTGATCATAATTGGCCAGTTCTTCAGCTTCCTCTCTGACTTTATCCCAAATCGATGAATCAATAATAGGCCAGTCCTCAGAAATAAAATCACGATTAAATCCTGGTGCAATATTTTGGCCGATTAACGCGGCTTCTATTGCAATCGTCCCCGATCCGCAGAATGGATCAACAAATGGACGGTCCGGAGTCCAATTCGTCAGCTTCACTAATGCCGCTGCAAGGGTTTCTTTCAATGGCGCTTCACCCTGCCCTGTTCTGTATCCACGTTTATGAAGGGCCTGAGGGCCGGTTGTATCAATCGTTAATGTGGCTTTATCTTTTAAAAGCGATACTTCTACACGATACAATGGTCCATTTTCATCTAACCATCCATCTTTTTTATACGCTTTTTTCAAGCGGTCCACTATGGCCTTCTTCGCAATTGCCTGGCAATCTGGAACACTGAATAATTTAGATTTGACCGATTTACCTGATACAGGAAATTCAGCAGTAACATCCAAATAATTCTCCCAAGGAAGTTTTTTTGTACCTTCAAATAGTTCATCAAATGTATAGGCCTTAAATTCCCCTACAAGAATTTTTACCCGGTCTGCTGTTCTAAGCCACATATTGGCTCTGGCAATGGCAAGCTCGTCTCCCTGAAACAGTACTCGTCCATTCTCGACTGTACATTCATATCCAAGGTCACGTACTTCCTGTGCGACAATTGCCTCAAGACCCATTGCTGCTGTAGCTATTAATGTAATCTTCATTGTTTCACCCTATCTACTTATATTACTTTTCCATTAAATGAAGTCGTTCGCGTCTTTTATCATACAACTCATACATTTTGAATGCAAACCAAATCAGCATTTCTCATCTATATTACCGCATTAAATCGTGGTTGGTTTCATCCAAAGCTTTGAAAAATCTGCATAGCCGAAATTCTTAATGCTAATATTCATAATATCATCTGAAAACAGTACACTTCGTTTGGAATAGTATAACGGAACAATCACAGCAGATTTCATTAATCTTCGTTCCATTTGTGCATGAAGCTCAATCCACTTTTCAAAAGGTGTCTTAGCATACTGGTTTAATATTGCGAAACGTTCTTCTTTACCACCTAGTACTTTAGCAAGTGGAGAGGAACTCAACAATAAAAAATGAAAAAAAGATAAGCTTTGATTCATTTCAAATACTTCTCCATGGATAAACAAATCTGTTTCATGATCTGTATATCCATTTTGCAGACTTTCTTCAAACGTGATTTCTTTTAATTCAACAGGAAGACCAGCAGTTTCCAAAATTCCCTTTAACCAAATAATAAGCTTTTCTGTATATGGAGAAATCTGTAGAACAAGTGGTTTGGATACTTCGATAAATGGAGCTTTATCCACTGTGTATGGCTCAGATGGGGAGCGCAAAATACCACTTTGATTCGGTATGATTTTTGTATCCAATTGATTAATTTCGTTTCGCCGTTCACTGATTACATACTGGATATAATTTCTTACTTCCCGCCTTTTTATATCTGAATTACGGATTGCATTCATAATCACAAGACCAAAACCTGAATCACTCTCAACCTTATAGGTTTCAATATCATCCTCTTTTACAGAGGATCGATAAATAGTCTCAAACCCTCTCGGCACCTGAACAAATTCTATACAATCGAGCAGAGCTCTTTCCTTGTAATAGTCTTCAAACGCACGAAGAATTGTTTTTGTTTCATCATTTTTTTCTAAATAAAAGCTGCCCGTTCCAATTAATTTTCCATTGTTTACTTTATATATACTTGAGCTTAGGGTGCTTAAGAGATGCAATATATAGCTGCACTCTTGTTTCAAATTAATTTCTACCACATACTGTGCGGGGGAATGAATTCTTTGAACAATAAACCATATATCTCTGTGGTTTGAATGATCACGCAAAGATTCCAAGCATCTTACAACATCATCTGCTGTAAGATAGGAACCATCATGGAATTTAACACCTTTTCTTATGTAAATTCTTAACAGGCAATTCGAGCTTTCCCAGCTATGGGCAAGCTCAGGCAATATTTCATTGTTTTCAGTCAGATGAATCAGGCGATTATAAATATTGGAAACTAAGTTAGCGCTATGTGTATCAAGAGCTTCAAGAGGATGAAAGGACAAAAATGGGTCCTTTCTAGGAATGATGAGTTTATCCTTTCCCTCGTCATTAAACCCAAGCTTTGTTTGAAAGAGTCTCATCAGACGAAGCTTGCATTCAGTGGACCAATGAAGGGTTAGCCATTTTGCGCTTTTTTCAATTGATTCATGATTAATCATATATTCCATTTCTTTTTCAAAAATGGCTTCCACATTTTTGACCCACTCTATCTTAGTTGAATGTCCGCGCCCTTTTCCTGGCTGCAATCTAAACCACCCCTCCTCATGCCATCTTTGCATATATCTGGAGGTTTGCTTTGGACTAAGTTCGAGTAAATCCGCTATCTCTGCCTGTCTTACATTTCCCGTTTGAATATGCTGCCAAAGAGTCAGTAATTTAGGTTCCATCCTCTACCCCTTCCCAATAAAAGTAGACACTTATCAATTAATTGTCTATTTTCAGAAGTATCAGTCTAGTTTAATATAATCGATACAAAGGGGGTGAAACAATATGAAATTGAAGAATTTTCCACAAAATATTAAAGTACGGTTAGGCACATCCTTTTTTAACCGAATTGCCTCGAGCTCTGTGATGCCATTTATGGCTTTGTATTTTGCCCATGAATTGAACAAAATCTGGGCAGGTGTCTTCTTGATTTTTACCGTCCTTATTACATTTGTTGCTAACCTGCTGGGAGGATATCTATCAGACCGTTTCAAAAGGAAGAAAATTTTATTAATGACTTCCTCTACAAGTGCCTTCATGTTTTTGATGATGACTTTGACCTTAATCCCTAAGAATGACTGGGTTTGGCTATTTGCAATTTGCTATGTTGGATATATGATTTCAAGCAGTCTTGGAAGGCCAAGCATGAGTGCAATTATTATGGATTCTACTACAAAAGAGACAAGAAAATTTGTTTATGCTCTTGATTATTGGCTCATTAATTTATCCATGGCCATTGGGGCAGCAATGGGAGGACTTTTATACAGTAATCACCAACTGGAATTATTTATCATCTTAACGTGTACATCCACCTTCATTGCCATCGCTTATAAAATTTGGCTAATCGAAGGTACGGTCCGTCAGTTAGAGCAATCACATAAAAACTTTCTGATTGATTTACTTCATAACTATAAAATTGCCCTTAAGGATACTCGCTTTGTAAAACTCGTACTTGGATTCATGTTTATCCTTTCCGCTGAATTCTCACTAAATAGTTATATTGGGGTTCGACTATCAGAATCCTTTGAAGTCATTACTGTATTCGGATACCAAATTGGAGGTGTCCAAATGTTAAGCTTGATGAATATAGAAAATATGTTATTAGTCGTTCTTTTAACATTTATTGTTTCTAATATAACGAATCGTTTTTCAAATAAACGTGTGTTAATCATTGGCCTACTTATTTATGGTGTAGGTTATACATTTGTTACCTCAGCCAATAGCTGGTATATGCTTTTATTATTTGGGTTTATTGCGACGATTGGCGAATTGATTTATTCACCTGTTTATAATACTGAACAGGCAAATATGATTCCTGAGGATAAAAGAGGTTCCTATTCTGCTTTCAGTAACGTTTCCTATAATGGCGCCGACTTACTTGCAAGATCAACCATCATAATAGGAGCTTTTGCCGCTCCGATGATGATGTCCGTTTACATCGGCTTGGTTGTTGCGGTCGGAACATCCCTTGTATATTTCAGCCTTTTTTATAAAGAAAAATATCAAAGAAACATCCAGACCAGTACATAGCAATAGTCTGGTTTTAGGTTTTCCATCACTTGGTACAAGCATTAAACAATTGTCATATAGTAGCACATAAAAAAAGGCTGCCGATTAGATCGGCAGCCTTTCATTCTTCCCTTAATGGAAGTAACTTTTATTCAGGTAATAATACATTTCCAAGATAACGTCCTGTAAGCCATGTTCTGTTCCTTCGTACTGCAATCGACTGGAATGTCTCGTACTCCGGTGGTAATCATCTATCTTCAGACTCCTACGAGTCTGCCCTTTCCCCTCGTTCATTTCCTTGGGAAAGGCGCCCCTACCAAATTTGGGTTTCTCGCTCGCGGGGTTTACCTCGTTCCACCCTTTTTGTTTCCAAAAAGGCTCCGTCACTGTGGCACTTTTATAGGTACCGGTGCCATATTCTAAAAGAACTTAGGCACTTTCCCAGCCGTCAGCCTGAAACAGACTGCCCTAGCTTATTGGTCTAGGCACGAACACTACAGGCATCTCAGCCTGTGCGAGCATGGACTTTCCTCTACAATTTGCATTGCAGCGATTACCCAGACGTTATCACATGCAAAATTCATTATACCCTCATTTCAGCCATAAAACAACTGTTATTATTTGGAAGTTGTTTTATTCGTATAGCTTACTTCCAAACACATGCTTTTCCAGGTTGGATAAGCGTTTTAAAATATCGAAATTGGTGGTACCTGTTGCTTGCTGTACTGGTTGTACTGTTCTTTTCGGCTGTTCTTCCAATTGCTTTTTCAGCTTCATATTCTCTTGCTGAAGGGTTTCAATTTCCTGATGAAAAACCTCATAATCCTTTATTACTAAATCCAGGAATTGATCAACATCTTCTTGCTTGTATCCTCTGACACCCGTTTTAAATTCTTTCTCTAAGATATCCTTTGCGGTCAACTTTGTTTTATCTGAGAGCATTTTATTCACCTCAAATTCATACGACTAATATATAATATTTTTTCAAAAAAAGTGCTGTTTGTCAATTTCCCTCTTAATAATCTTCCCATTGTGCCTCATCAATTAAACTTTGCAGGTCCCAAAATGTTATTTGAAGGATGGGATAATCCTGTTTTTTTTGTTTCTTTTTACCTTCAAACCAGCTATATTTAGGGCTTCCGTCCTTTTCATCATCGTACAATATTAACATTTCATCGCTTTTATCGACAATAAATTGGTTCTTCAGCTTTAACTGCCATGGTCCTTCATATGGTTTCTTTGAAATAGCCTCAACATAGTCTGCCTGGAGTAGTATTTCTTCATACAGTTCTTTAACCGGTTCTTTCCAATTCTCTTCCTGATTTAGATAAGGCAATAAAACGCCAAGCTTTAGATCTGGATACTCTTCCTGTAAGTCAAAAATGACCTGTGCAGTCCATAGTTCCACTCCTGGCTGCCCTGTAATCAGTACCCATTCCATTCCTTCCTCAAGAAGAGTTAACAAGCGACTCAGAAGTGCTTTTTTTATGTATTTGATACCCTCGTGATTTTGATCAAAAATACCAAGCTCGTGGGCCTTATATCCTGTTACAAAAACGACTTTTCCCATATAAGTTCACATCCATTTATACATTATACATGAAATCATAAAAGAAGAGGCTTTACGCCTCTTACTTTTAAAAGCCAAAGCCACTGCCACTACCTGGGCAACCAGGGCATTGCGGATTTGGTGCACCAAAATGCTGGGATTGTTGGGATACATTATTGGCAGTTTGGTAAGAGTGTGGGAAATGATGCTGATGTTGAAATACATGGTTATTCACTTCAAGAGTTTGAACAGGATGCACATGCGGAACTACATGTGTATAGCAATTTTCTTTAACGAATTGGATTGGCTTGTGGCAAACCGGCGGGCACACCTGCACCTTGTTACATCCTGGTATTTGAATAGGTCCACAATGTTGTTGATGATGACGACGACGACCGAACATACGCGTCTCTCCTTTCAGATATCTATATAGATTACATTAATAGACTATGAAATGTTGGATAAGACCGTACTGAGACATTTACCTATTTTCCGTTTATAAAAAAATGTTTCAGCAGCAGAGCTGCTACATGAGTATTAAATAGAAGTGAAAATCACCATCGATAATCCGATTACGACAAAAAATAAACAAAAGACAACCTTATGCATCCGCTTTATGCTCACTTCCTTTTACGTTTCCGTCAAGTGTATAACATTAATTTACATGGGATGCGCAAACATAACAACCATTATTTAGATTTCTTTCATTCCAATTTTTTCTTTATCTAATTTACGCTCCAGTCGGGAGATGCGGTGAAGGGTTGATTTCTCATGAATACCATGTTTATGAAATGAATATTTCCTAATTTCCAACAAAGCTTCATTAGAATACTTCAAAGCTACAGCATAATCCTTTTTCCTATGCTCAAAATATTTCGCCAGCTCAATCAATGAACAGCAAACAAGTTCTGATGTCTGTGCACCGCTCGCTTCTTCCCAAAGCTTTACTGCTGCCTCTTCATTTTTATTCTTTTTATGTTCGTTCGCCAGATGAAAGAGTACCTTCAGGCGTTCTTCATCGTGCTTCGATTCAGTAATTCCTTTTTCAAATGAACCTATAGCACGCTCCCGATCCTTTAAATGAGAAAACCACCTTGCCAGCTCAAATGAGTCCTCATGCTCCAATGCTTCATCGTTTAATAAAAGGGCAGACAAATGAATGTACAGGGTGATTAAAGATAAAATATCCCATTCATTATGCTTCATTATTTTAAAAACAGCTTCCGGATTTTGCCTATCCACGTAATCAAAATAAATGATAGGGGCGAGGTATCCCGGTACATCATCCTTTCTCTCAAAACCAAGTACCTCTTTTTCAACAACAGATAGCTTGACACGATCTAATTTGTTTTTCCACAGTCTTCTAGAAGCATGATATAAATCGAAATGACCGAAATCAGGTAATTTAGGTAAGTGCTGACGTAAAAGAGTATGCTGCGTAACTACCTGCGGCCAGTCAAATGCCTTTCCATTATAGGTGACCAATGTCTCATAATTCACTTTTTCCAAAAAGGTCTTGTAAAACGGAATTTCAAAGCCCGGTCTTGGCAGAAAATGTTGTCTGACCTTTATATGCCCATCCTCCAAAAAAGCATATCCGAGCAAAAAGATGGAAGTCCCCGCACCACCACCCAATCCGGTTGTTTCTGTATCAAAGAAAAACATTTGATTTGCTTCAAATCCTTTGGCGGAAAGAGGGTGCTTTAGGTCGCTCTCATTCCAAATCTTCACAATTTGCGGAAGCATATCAAATGTATACTTTCCATGCTGATAGTTAAGCGGATAGCTGACCTCCCTGATTAAGCAATATTCATTCTCGTGAATAACAGGAACCGCTCCAAATTCGCTCCATTGCTCAAAAAATGGGATGTCAACATTTTTAATAGGTGTATCGGATTCAGGTTCAGAGCGTACTTCCATACGCTTTTTTGAACCTTCTCCAACATTTGTGTTCAAATGTTTTTTCATCCGGTTAAGTTTATTTTTAATGGACATGTAAATGGTCACCGGCCATTCGGTTTCCAAGAATGGATAACACTTTAATGGAATCCTCCTTTAAAGACGAGCCAGTGCCTTCCATTCCTACACAGGATGGACAGCCATTTTCACATGGACAGACTCTAATTGCCTGAATCGTCTCCTGGATAATTTGTTCGCTGTTTTCATACATATGCTTGCTTAACCCGATTCCACCCGGATAATGATCGTAAATAAAAATGGTCGGAAGCTCATTATGCGTTGCCTTTACTTGAGGGTATACATGAATATCCCCCGGGTCACACAGCACATAGACCGGAATGATACCTCGCAGAGCGTGAGAGGCACCCATAAGTCCCTCCTCGAGCCGCTCTTCCTTCCAATCAACACTCCCTTCCTTTAGAGAGAGCATACATGCATTTGTATGAATTTCTTCTTCCGGTAAGTGAATTGGTCCCGATCCTATATTTTCATGTGAGTCAAATCTGATTTTCTTAAAGATGGTTGCCATTGCTCGAACAGAAACATCTCCAAATGTAATTTCACTTTTCGGATCAGCGTTTGTTCGGTCAATTTCCAGAACATCTACCTGAACTGCAAGATTGGCATCCGTGTAGTAATCCACATTGACCTCGCGTACATAGGCCTTCTTTTCTTCCCAATCCAAATGCTCTACCTGATATTGGATTCCTTGGTGTAAGTAAATGGCTTCATCATGCAGAAGAGTCATTGCGGAGAATCGATCCGTTTCTCCAATAACCTGCACTTTTGGATTCGTTCGGTCTATAATGACCACATTCTCCTGCGAAGCAGACCTTAAACTAATTTCATGCGCCGGGAAAGCATCATTCATCCAATGCCATGTATCTTTATTTTTGTGCAATACATGCTCCTCTGCCAAATATTCCAGAATTTCCGTAACCTCAGCAGCTCCAAATTCCTCCCCTTCTTTAAATGGGATTTCAAAAGCTGCACATTTTAGATGATCAACAAGGATTACCAGATTATCAGGATTGATTCTCGCTGTTTCCGGACTCTTATTGAAGAAATAATCAGGATGTTGAATGACAAATTGATCTAATGGACTGGAGCTTGCAACCATGATGATCAGAGCCTCTCCGTGACGTCTTCCTGCCCTGCCTGCTTGCTGCCAGGCACTGGCTATCGAGCCTGGATACCCTGTCATAATACATGCCTGGAGCTGTCCTATATCCACGCCCAGTTCAAGTGCATTCGTGCTGACAACCCCATAGATTGATCCATCTCGCAATCCCTTTTCAATTTGCCGCCTTTGTGTCGGTAAATATCCTCCGCGATAACCTGTAATCGCCTTCGGCCCCAGTTGTTTCGAAATCAATTCCTGTAAGTACGTAACCAATATTTCAACACGGACACGGCTGCGCGCAAAAACAATTGTTTGAATCTTATTCTTTAATAGGGTGCTGGCTATCTTTCTGACCTCTAATATGGAGCTTCTGCGGATATTTAAAGGTTTATTGACGATTGGCGGATTATAAAAAACAAAATGTTTTTTGCCTGCTGGTGCACCGTTCCGCTCAATTAAGACCATTTTAGATTCCGTTAATTGTTCCGCAAGTTCCTTCGGATTGGCAATCGTTGCAGACGTACAAATAAAAATTGGATTGCTGCCATAAAAACGGCAAATTCGCTTTAACCTTCTGATTACATTAGCTGTATGACTGCCAAATACCCCCTTGTACGTATGAAGCTCGTCAATAACAATATACTTCAGATTCTCGAATAAACTGACCCATTTCGTATGATGGGGTAATATCCCGGAATGTAACATGTCCGGATTTGTCATGACAATATGGCCTGCTTTGCGTATTTTTTGCCTAATACTTGTCGGCGTATCACCATCATACGTATAGCTATTAATATCTGCATCTGCAGCATCAATCAGTTCCTCTAATTCAGATTTTTGATCATAGCTCAATGCTTTAGTCGGAAATAAATATAGAGCTCTTGTATCTGCATTCTCAAGAATCGATTGGAGAATCGGTAAGTTATAACACAATGTTTTACCTGAAGCAGTAGGAGTGACCGCCACAATATTTTTTTTATCTCTTATATATTTATAAGCTTCGGCCTGGTGGCTGTATAGCGCTTCTATCCCTCTTTTTTCAAGGGCAGACTTTAACTTTTCATTTAATTCAGTTGGAAAGGGTGAATACGTAGCCTTTTTTTCATCGATGGTATGCCAAAAAGCAATATTGTCTTTGTATTGTTCATCCTGTGAAAAATCATTCATGAACTCCACTAAATTTTTCTTCCCAAACATGATGCACACCTCTTTTCTGTCATCATTGTACCGAATGAACGTTCCCTTGGAAAGGAAAAAGTCGCATCTTTTTCAAGATACGACCTTCCAATTATTGATTCACTTTTTCTATAAATGCGGTAATGGCAGTGGATACTTGTTCCGGGGTCTCAAATATTCCCATATGCCCAGCTTTATCAATAACTATTTGTGTAATATGCTCTCCGCTCACAGTAAATACTTTCTCTATCGGTACAACCTCATCTCTTGCACCGGCTACGAGAAGAGCTGGGATATTCGGCCTTTGCAGCACATAATTCTTATCTTCACGATTTTTCATAGCCATTAAAGCGCCGATAATCCCCTTTGGTCTTGTTTCAACCCCTATATCAAACAATGTTTTCAGCATCTCTTGTTCACTTTCCCTTGTTTCCTTTGACAGCAATTTAGGAATCAGATCCTTAATAAAAACGGATACTCCCTGTTCTTCTACTGTAGAGACACCTGCTGATCGTTTTTTCTTTGCTTCAGGGGAATCCGGTAGTGCTGTGGAATGAATGAGACCATACCCCCTAACAAGATCGGGATGATAATCTACAAAATCGAGAGTAATATATCCTCCCATTGAATGGCCAAATAGATAAGCGTCCTTTAAATCATGTTCAATAAAGAAATTATACAAATCCTCTGCCATATCATGAATACCGTACCCAATCTTTGTAGTATCTGTATCGCCATGGCCCCTTACATCTACAGTAATTACACGATATGATTCTTTCAGATAGGGAATCACTTCTTTCCAGTAATCCTTACTTCCGCAAAAACCATGCAGTAATATAACAGGCTTTCCAGCGCCTTCTTCCTTAAAGGCTAATTTCACAAAGTTATTCTCCATTTATTTACACTCCTTTTCATTTATTGACGCGCATACTTTCTACGTTATAGGTGGAGCCTTTTACATTTATGTATTTTGATAGTAAAAAAGAGACAAGCCCAACTTCTAAAACTTTCCCTATATTTACCCCAATCATTTACCATTATCCATCCTGTTTATAACATTGCTTAAATATAAAGTAAAGCTGCCCTCTCATAGCCAAGTCTATGCTTTTCATGCCTTACCACTCAACCCTTATCACCCTGATTATTTAACAATTAAGCATAGCCTGCATATGCTATATGTAGAATCATCAGAGGAGGAGAATATTTATGGCTCAAAACAAGAAGAATGGTGCATTTGAACCGCTCCGTAACTTCATTTCACAAATGGATGATTTGTTAACCGAAAACAATAGGAGCGGGCTATTACAGTCCATGGATGATTTTTTCCAAAACCAAAAAATGTTTGCAAGCTTTCCCGTTGAATGGGAAGAAACAGAAACCCATTATATTATTCAAGCTTCTATCGCGGGTGTCGATAAAAATTACATTGAAATTGATATATCTGGTAATAAATTAACAATATCATATGAAACGGAACGAAAAGTAAATAAAGGCGATCAAACATACGCTACTGAAAAACAAAAGAAATCGAGAAGCTTTACATTCCATTATCCAATTGACGAGGAACAAATTGAAGCTACCCACGAAAATGGCTTATTAACAATCAAAGTCCCCAAATCAAAAAAGAAACGCATATCTATCCGATAAACAAAAAACTGCCGATCTATAACCGGCAGTTTTTTATGTGGTTACTTTAAATATAGAACCTACACCTTTTACTAAATTGGATACCTGATTCATTGAATTTAACATCATTCCCGCAGTATCAATCATTTTATTAAAATCAATACTGCCTTCCTGCGTTTTGAATTGATTAAGAACCGATGAAAAATTACTGCCCTGATTTTTTTGCATAAAGCTTTGTTTTGGATATGGATTGGTGATAGCTGTATTCATCTGCTGTGAAGGATAAAAATCCTCATCCTTTGAATATAATGGATTTTGAAAAGGATTCACCTGCTGTTTTGGGTATTGATTCGGCATTTCCTGCTGCGGATAGCCGTAAAATTGTTGATCTTCCATCATACCGGCTGAAACTGGCATACTTCCTGGATATTGCTCCATATAGTATGGATTAAAGGATGGCTGTTGATACATTTGGTTAGGATAGTACGGTTGGTAAGCAAGGTTTCCTTCAAACGGATTCATTTGTTGTTGCTGAATAGCCTCCGGTCCCCAAATACCCTGTGGCTGAACCTGAGGAGCCGCAGTACCAGCCGGATAAATATTTCTATATTCATATGGAGGCACGTAGGCTGCAACCGGCATTCCATAATAAGGATTAAAATCACCATTACGCTTTCTAGCTTTTTTCTCAAATAGTGGTTTAAGCATAACTCTCCCTCCGCTCTAACTCTATACTTATACAGTATGCAGCATCTGGGATTGGGTGCTCCGCTACTCCACGTTCGCTTCCTCCATCCGAATCTGTTCGAGTACAAACAAAGCAGCATTGCAATGTTTAATAAATCTGGATTTGCTTGATTCCGGAAAGTAACAATGGACAGAAACCTGCAAAACATTATTATGGGTATTCTTAATCTGCATGAGAGATAGATATTTAGGACTTTTATCCGCTACCCATTGCTCAGCCTCAATCAGCCATTCATCTGCAAGCTGCTTAGTATGGTCGGCGAACGGCTTAATCACAGTGTGAAAATCAGCACGCTCTTCCGTTTCGCGTGCTTCTCTATAGATTTTTTCAGCATTATTAACGATCTCTATCAAAGCGATTGTCTTTTGATAAAAGTTATCTTTCATATACATTACATCCTTGTTCTTTTTACCTAATCTAAACAGAATTTCAGAAAAAATGATACTATCTTGTTTTTTACGTCAAATGAGCCAATTTCAATATGGACAGTTGTGTATCATGTTTGTAATCCTCAATAAAATTATTCATTTTAATTTGAATATCTGCCATATCCATATCAATCTTCCTGGCTTCAGTTTTGATTGTATACGTGAACTCGGCTATTGTATCATTTACTTCATTATCTGTTTTTCTAATTATTTCTTCCTCGAGGGCTATTATCTCCTGCTCCAATTCCTTCAGCAATGTGATGATATTTTCTTTGGAACTCATGCACCTCACCCTTTCCTGATTCTTATACACTAATGGTTTCGATTTAACTATTGCAATCCCTTCATAGACGACAAAACTAGAAGAGTATCGGCAAAGAAAACAGAGACGGCGCACGTAAATGCTTCCTTCGACAACTTGCATAAACTCTCTAAACATAGACAACCTATTGAATAGGAGGTGTAGTCATGAAGAAAAATACATCAGCTGCTCAAGAGAAAAAAAAGAAAAGCAATAACGCATCCAGCAAGCATACAGGCAATCCAAAACTAGATGGTCCGGATAAACCATCAACTTAAATTAGCTGCTACTTACTTAATAGCCGGAGGATTTTATATTCTCCGGTTTTTATTATTCTCTTTCGCTTAAAAGATGACCTCGGTAACATTCTTCTATATAATCATATACTCTAACCTTTTTATCTAAAAAGTACCTTTGACGAATCCAGCCAATTTATTATAAACTTCGAAGTGCCTTAGTTTCGTTTACACTCTATTAATTTAGTAATTATTGAAAGAAAAATGCACGTTTTTCTTATCACAAATTTACATAAGTGAGTATCTGTACCAATTATTTAAACTTTCTCTGTAAGTAATAATGAATTTTACAATTTTGATGCTATTTTTGTTATGATAAGGATGGGCTTGGAGGGATACTATGTCTATAAAATATCCTAATGGAAAACAATATAACCCGATTGAGAAAACCGGCAGCAAAGTACTGAAACAGAAAAAAGTGAATTATTCTAATCGGGGAATGACATTGGAGGATGACTTAAACGAAACAAATCTTTATTATATAGAGAATAACATCGCAATTGTTCACAAAAAGCCAACACCTGTTCAGATTGTAAATGTGTCTTATCCTAAGAGGAGCGCTGCAGTCATAAAAGAAGCCTATTTTAAGCAAGCCTCCACAACGGATTATAATGGTGTATATAAAGGCAGATACATTGACTTTGAAGCGAAGGAAACCAGACAAACAACCTCTTTCCCTTTAAAGAATTTTCATGAACACCAAATTATCCATATGCGCAATATCATTAAACATGGCGGGATAGCCTTTATTATTATGCGTTTCAGTGTAACTGAGGAAATTTACTATTTACCGGCTGAGACACTCATCTATTATTGGGAAGAGATGCTATCTGGCGGTAGAAAATCTATACCAAAAAAGGATATCGAACATACAGGTGAAGTGATTCCACTTGGGTTTTCACCAAGAATTGACTATATTAAGATAATTGACAAAAAATATGGTACCCAACTATTTTAATTGGTCCTTTATCCTGAAAGGAAGGTATGTAACACAATGTCAGATCAATATAAAACGAGGACAGAAAAAAGGAAATATGCAAAATCCAAAAAAAATAATAAACAAAAGAAACAATCTAAATCATCATTATTAAAAAGAACCTTAATTGTTTTAGCTGCACTATTTATTATTGCAGGTATTTCAGTCGGAGGAGTTTTTGCATACTGGGCTGTCACTGCTCCAGAGATCGATGATAGCGCCCTGATTGATCCTATTTCTTCGAAAATCTACGATAAAAACGGAGATGTATATACAGAAGTAGGCTCAGAAACAAGAGATTACGTCGATTATAAGGATGTTCCTAAATTAATGGAAAATGCCATTCTGGCAACTGAAGATGTACGTTTTTATAAACATCACGGAATTGATATTATCCGAGTTGGCGGAGCTTTAATTGGAAACATAACAGGCGGCTTCGGCTCTCAGGGTGGAAGTACTATTACCCAGCAGGTAGTGAAAAACTCTTTCCTTAAATCAGAAAAAACCATTAAACGTAAAGTACAGGAAATGTACCTTGCTTTTCAACTAGAGCAAAAATACTCTAAAGAACAAATTTTTGAAATGTATGTTAACAAAGTATATATGTCATCCGGAGTCCATGGGTTTTCCACAGCATCCAAGCTGTATTTTGGCAAAGAATTGAATGAGCTTACCTTGTCTGAAGCTGCCACACTGGCAGGTATGCCCCAAAGCCCAAATAATTACAACCCGTTTACGTATCCCGAAAAAGCGGAAAAACGAAGAAACATCGTACTTAAGCTAATGGAAAAAGCTGGTTTCATCACTGCTGAAGAACGCGAAAAAGCGCAAGCCGAAAGTGTTGAAGATAGCTTAGTTCCAGAAGATAAACGAGAAAAAACATCCAATACAAAAATTAACGCAATTGTCGATCAAGTTATCGATGAAGTAGAAGAAATTGGCGACTACAATATATACACTGATGGCCTTCAGGTTTATACTTCCATCGATCCTGATGCTCAGGATTTAATGGAAGAAATACTAGATAGTGATAAATATATCGCATACCCCGATGATAAATTCCAGGCCGGTACTGTCTTTATGGATACAAAAACTGGTGAAATCCTTGCAATTGGCGGTGGAAGAAACCAGGAAGTTGCCCGCGGCTTTAACTATGCGACAGACTTAAAATCTAGGCAGCCTGGTTCGACCGTTAAACCAATCCTGGATTACGGTCCGGCAATCGAGTATTTGAATTGGTCAACCGCTCACCATCTTGAAGATGAGCCATATAAATATAATTCCGGCCAATCAATCGGCAGTGCTACAGGTACGTATAAAGGGGATGTCACTATGCGTGAAGCACTGTATAAATCCTTGAACGTCCCTGCCGTTAAAACACTTCAAGAGGTTGGTGAGGAAAATGCCGGCAAATTCGCGAAAAAATTAGGCATTGACTTCGGAGAAATATATGAAGCTTCCGCAATTGGCGGTGTACAAAAATATGCTTCACCTTTAGAAATGGCCGGCGCCTATGCTGCTTTCGGTAATGAAGGAATCTATACCAAACCGCATGTAGTGAAAAAAGTTGTTCTTAGAGATAATGATACAGTTGTTGAAACTGCACCTAAATCTGAGGTAGCCATGAAAGATTCTACAGCCTTTATGATTACAAATGTTCTGCAGGATGTTGTAACAAAAGGTACCGGTACTGCTGCTAATATACCAGGCCTTCATATTGCAGCTAAGACCGGTACAACTAACTATTCTGCAGAAGATCGTGCCAAACATAATATTAGTAAAAGCAGTTCACCGGACGCATGGTTTATCGGATATACAACGAACTTTACAATGTCTGTTTGGACTGGGTATGATCAGCAAATGGAAAATCCTTTAAGTAAGCAGGATACAAAAATTGCTGCACAAATTTTTAAAGCGATGATGGGCAAAATGTCTGAGAATGTGTCAACAGAGAATTTTAAACAGCCAAGTTCCGTAGTAAAGGTTGGCATCGAGAAAGGTACTTTCCCTGCTGTTAAAGCAAGTGAATATACACCAAGCGATAAAATCTCGTATGAGTACTTTGTCAAAGGGCATGAACCATCCAGAACATCAGAAAAATACACAAAAATTGATGCCCCTTCCGGTTTAAATGCTGCATATGATGAAGCAACTAATCGGATAAATGTCAGCTGGAACTATGATTCTTCCAAGGAGGCAGAATTCAATGTTAAAGTTGCTGTAGATGGCGGAGACAGACAAACGTTAACCACTACAAAGGAAACTTCCTTCAGTCTCGATGCTCCAGAAGCCGGCAAAAAGTATACGTTCTATGTAACGGCTACTGTAGACGGCCAGGATAGTGACTCAGCATCTACTTCTGTTTCTATTCCTGAGGCTGCTCCAGAGGAGGAAGAACAGCCAGAACAGCCAGAAGAGCCAACAGAGGACAATACAGAGGATCCAAACCAACCTAACCCAGACAATGGCACAGGTAATGAAGAAGATCCGAATGAAGGTAACAATCCTGACGAAGGTACTAACCCTGGTGAGGACACCAATCCTGACGAAGGTAACCCTGATGAAGGCACTAATCCTGGTGAAGAACAACCTGTAGAAGAACCTGTAGAAGATGAAGAGCAGGAACCTGGTAATAACGGCAACGGTAACGGTAACGGTAACGGTAATGGAAGATCTAATACGAATTCCATAAATAACAATACAGATGATTCTCAGCCTGACGAAACATCATTTTTGTTCCCACCCGCTATTCAAGAGTTGCCAAGACATATACGTAAAATAGCCTAAATCAAAAAAGAGATCGGACTTAAAAGTCCGATCTCTTTTTTCAATCTCCATCATGTATACTTATTTAAAGCTGCCATTTTGGCCGCAATCTTGATCTGCTCTTCCATTAAGCTTTTTAATTGCATAAAGCTTGGGTAAAAGTATGGCCTTGCCAATATAAAGGGCAAACGCTCTTCCACGTTCACTGGTTTCCCCTTTAATTCCTTTAGGCATACAGGGAAGCCGCATAAATTTACAGGTACTTGATTAGACCAATACATGAACGATATATATAGTACAATACCTTTTAACATATATGGTTTAATTTCCTGCTTTTCTCTGTTAGCGAATATTATCTCTAACTGTCGTACGATTTCCGCCCATTCATTCGTCAGCTGCTCCCTTATAACAGAGAAATCCTCCCAGGGCCTGTACAAATCATTGCCTTTATAATAATAATACTCATATGGAAAACCAAGATTAAAAGTATCGTTATTCCATCTCAAGAAATCAATTTTATCAAGTTGATTGTACTCAAAATTAAAAGGTTCAAGATTTAATTCTGGAATATTCATTTTCCTTTTCCTGCTGCTTTCATTCTTTTTTTCCCTTCACGGCACAGTAGAAGCATAGGGCACTCCTCACATTTTGGCGATTGAGCTTTGCAATGGTATCTACCAAAGAAAATCAATCGGTGATGGGTAATCGACCATTCCTCCTCAGGGATTCTTCTCATCAGCGTTTTTTCAACCTCTAAGACGGAGTCCTTCCACCTGCATATACCTAGCCTTTTACTTACTCTCTCCACGTGTGTATCCACAGCGATTGCGGGTGTTCCATACGCTACTGAAACAACCACATTCGCTGTCTTTCTCCCCACTCCGGGTAGCTCAACTAATAAATCCCGGTCATTAGGAACAACCCCATTGTATTTTTCCAGAATAATTTGCGATAACTTCTGAATATTTTTCGCTTTGTTTCTGTATAAACCAATTGAACGAATATCATTTTCCAATTCACTAAGCGGTACAGAAAGGAAATCCTCTGGTTTTTTATATTTTTGAAAGAGATTCTTCGTTACTTTATTCACCAAAGCATCCGTGCACTGTGCCGATAATACTACCGCCACGGTTAATTCGAATGGATTGGAATGATTTAATTCGCAATGGGCCTCAGGAAACATCCTTGCCATTTCGTCGAGACAATAACGAATTTGTGTATTGGTAAGCATCTAAATCCCCCTCCCTTTATTCTTTATTTTTCGCGAATAAAAAGACCGGATAAAAGGATCTATCCTGGTCTATCAATTAAAGTCTATTCGAGCCAATTATATAATGGCAACTCTTTAGCAACGGGAACAGTTTTAGCAGGACTTTTTTTCGTGTAGTTTCTGAAGCGTTCACTGTATGCCTTTGCTTGTTCCAACGTTTTGATACTGTGTTTCTTCCAATCGAACAAAATCCGATCTATATACCTGAAACTGAGCTTTCCGGAGATAACGGCTTCTTTAAGAGCGGCCTTAACCAAATCAGGTGAATGCTGATCCTCATCCAGCCACATCGTTAATGTTTCACCCTCAAAAGGTGATAACGGGCGGCCAAATTCCTTTTCAAATATGGTATATAAGGATTCACTCTTAATTACTTTCTCTTCAAAGTCGGTTTGCTTAGCTTCTTTTAAATAATGATAGGCCAATTTTTCAAATAATGGCTTGATTGAATAGCTCTCATAACCTGGTTTTTCATCCTCTGTAATATCTAAGAAACCATGCTGAACCAGTTTTCTGAGCAGGTTAGTACAGTCCATTTCAGTGAGGTTCATTACAGAAGAGATTTCAGCAGGAGTGGGAAATGAATTCCCGTTCATCGAAAAGTTTTCAACATGCAGTAAAAGCATCATCTCTTGTTCATTTAATCCCATCTCTTTGTAACTGCTTAACAAATAAGAGGGTATGACAACATTCGCCTGCTTAATCCAATTCGACAGATTTTTTATAGTCATAATTCGACACCTCACCTTTTAGTATACCATGTATGCTGATTTTGAAGTACGGAAAAATAAAACCTGACAATAAAATAAATTGCCAGGTTTTATTTGACTATTAAGGATATAGACGATTTAAAAGACGAGGGAATGGAATCGTTTCACGAACATGTTCCACACCGCTTATCCAAGCAACCGTTCTCTCTAGCCCAAGACCGAAACCAGAATGAGGAACGGAACCATATTGACGTAATTCATAATACCATTTGTAAGCATCCATACTTAAATTATGTTCATCAAGTCTTGCTTTTAATAAATCCATATCGTGGATACGTTCTGAACCACCAATGATTTCACCATAGCCTTCCGGTGCAATTAAGTCAGCACATAAGACAACATCATCACGATCAGGAGCAGGCTGCATATAGAACGGCTTAATTCCTGTAGGATAATGGGTGATAAACACAGGCTTATCATAGCTTTCTGCAATTGCTGTTTCGTGAGGAGCACCGAAATCATCGCCCCACTCGATATCATCAAAGCCCTTCTCATGCAAGAATTTAATTGCATCATCATACGTAATTCTAGGGAATGGTGCTTTGATATTTTCTAATTTGGAAGTATCTCTTCCTAGAGTTTTTAGCTCAATCACACAATTTTCCAGTACAGATTGAACGATATAGGAAACATATTGCTCTTGAACTTCTAAGTTCTCATTGAACTCCACAAAGGCCATCTCTGGTTCAATCATCCAGAATTCGATTAAATGGCGACGCGTTTTGGATTTCTCAGCACGGAATGTTGGACCGAAGGAAAATACTTTTCCAAGTGCCATTGCTGCCGCTTCCATGTATAATTGTCCACTTTGAGATAGATAAGCATCTTCATCAAAGTATTTCGTTGCGAACAATTCTGAAGTACCCTCTGGAGCACTTCCTGTAAGAATCGGTGGGTCTACTTTTACAAAGCCCTCTTTATTAAAGAATTCATACGTAGCACGAATGATCTCATTACGAATTTTCATGACAGCATGCTGGCGCTTTGAACGAAGCCATAAATGTCTGTGATCCATAAGGAACTCAGTGCCATGCTGTTTCGGTGTAATTGGATAGTCAATCGCTTCTGCAATTACTTCAAGACCTGTTACAAGGAGTTCGTATCCAAATGGGGAACGCTCATCCTCCTGAACAATACCTTTCACCCATACAGATGTTTCCTGTGTAATCTTCTTAGCAGTATTAAATAATTCTTCATCTACCTCTGCTTTAACGACTACGCCTTGAATAAAGCCTGTACCATCGCGCAGCTGCAAGAAAGCAATTTTTCCTGAAGAACGTTTATTGGCAATCCAAGCACCTATCTTAACTTCTTCGTTAACATATTTATATACTTCATTAATTGTACATTTCACATTTTTTCCCTCCAAAGCTTAAACAAAACCAGGTTATGTACCCTATTCATTATACAAGTACCAAAATGGACAAGCAAATACAAAATTTAACCTGTATATGAAATCATCCATTATTTCATCGATTATTTTGCAGAAAGCATCCAACTCACTTACTCGTCCTTTAAGAAACCTTCAAAGCCCTTCATTTTTCTTCAGTCCATATGGAAATGAAATGGCTTAAATTAATAACCATTCATCCATAAACCCCTTAAAGATCGTCCAGGTATCTTCCTTAAGGGGCTCTTTCGGTTTTTCGTCTGCCTACGAATCCTATTTATTGAGCCTTTGTTGCTGATTTATTTATCACATATTCCTTTATACGTTTAACAGCTTCCTGAAGTGCTTCTAACGATATAGCATACGATAAGCGTATATTATCAGGTGCTCCAAAGCCAGAACCGGGAACTACGGCTACCAGAGCATTTTCTAATAGATCTTCTACTAAATCATCTACACTGTTAAATCCACACATCTCTGCCGTTTTCGAGACATTCGGGAACAGGTAGAATGCCCCCTGAGGTTTCAGACAAGTCAATCCCGGGATCTCAAGCAATTGCTCGTAAATGGCATCCAATCTTTGTTCAAACGCACTTCGCATAATCTCAACTTGATCTTGCGGTCCTGTATAGGCTTCAATTGTTGCATATTGTGCGGTCGTCGTCGGATTGGAGGTACTGTGGCTTGCCAAGTTCGTCATTGCTTTAATTAACGCTTGGTCACCTGCTGCATATCCAATTCTCCATCCGGTCATGGAATGCGATTTGGAAACACCATTAATGACGATTGTTTGCTGCTTAAGCTCTTCGGAAAGCTCTGCTATCGATACATGCTGGTGGTTGTGATAGACCAATTTTTCATAGATTTCATCTGAAACTATAATAATATCATGTTTTAAACATACCTCACCAATCGCCTGTAATTCTTCAGCCGTGTATATCATACCGGTAGGATTGCTTGGTGAGTTGATAATAAGCGCTCTCGTTTTTTCAGTGATTGCTTTTTCAATCTGTAAAGGCGTTACCTTAAATTGATTTTCTTCTTTACCTTCAATATAAACAGGCACTCCATCTGCCAATTTAACTTGTTCCGGATAGCTTACCCAATATGGAGTAGGAATCAGCACTTCATCCTCTTCATCCAAAATTGCCTGAAAAAGTGTATATAAGGCGTGCTTGGCACCTGAAGCAATAAAAATTTGGTCGTTACTATATGTTAATCCTTGATCTTTTTGCAGTTTATCTGCGACAACCTTGCGCAAGGATTGTAATCCAGCAGAAGGTGTATACTTTGTGTGGCCATCCTGCATGGACTTTTGTGCTGCTTCGAGTATGTTAGCAGGAGTATTGAAATCTGGTTCTCCTGCTCCAAGTCCAATAATGTCCAGACCCTGGGCTTTAAGCTCTTTTGCTTTGGCCGTTATCGCTAGTGTTGATGATGGTGTTAATGCTGATACTCTTTTTGCTAATTTCATCCGGTTCCATCTCCATCCTACAAATTATCGTAATTACGTATTAAATTGCCTGTTTTGAAATTCAGATAATAATACCCATAAAGGTCTTTATTATTTTTATAGGTTACTTCCCATAAGGGTTGATTATTTTCCATTCCCAATTGGGCAAATACAATCTCCTTCACATTCTTTTTTTCTTTCACAATTTCTATGGCTTTATTTTTACTAATACCTTCTGAGAGGGCAATAATCTGGCTTTTCTTTTTCTTATCATCCGGCACCCAAACACCGATTTTTTTACCATCTGCTGTTTTTCCAGTTATTACACTCCATGTCTCATTTCCATTATATAAATAGAAATCATCCACTTCTGTCAGTCCAGCTGTTTCTCTGGCAATATGTTCTGCATTCTTTTCAGCGTCCTTCCTGGTGCTGTCACCAGCATAGATTGCCTGAAGAAAAAAGCCACTGCCAATCAGGATAATAATCACTATGCTCCAAATTACTTTTTTCATATCTATTTCCTTTCAAATTATGTACGGTATATTGAAAAAACGGCTGTTTGTTGATCTTGTTTATCTAATGCCAAGCCAAACATTAAATTTTCTTTTTTTAATGTTTTATTTAAAGAATCGACGATTTTATATAAATCATTCGTGTATGTCAATTTAACACTTGATAAAAGCTCTACCTTACTATCCATTGTAAATCCTCCCAAAACGTAGCGCTCTAGTTCACATTATACCAAAATAAAATTGCAAATAGCTTTACTTTACTAAAAAAGCGAGCCAAACATTGTTCCCTTACATATTCCTGTATATCGGCTTTACGTAATTTAGACCATGTTCAAACTTACTTCTCTCACTACGAAGCAAATCATTCTCGATCAAGAACCATATGCTGTCTTTTTTATAATCAGGAGAAGTATTAAGTAAGCTTCTTAAATTAATGATTATCTCCGATAATAAATCCTCATCTGGAATCATGCTGTTCATTTCGACTGGAGCTTCAACCATGATAATCTTGGAACGGCCATGATAAGCATGGTGAACCTGATCCCAACCAGTGTAGTTCATTAAGAGGATTGATTGGTCAACAGCAAGATGATTTCGCAGCATTTTGATGGCAGAACCGGAGGATAGTCCCTGAGCCTGCAACTGTATGTGTGCTAATTCTGCTAATCCCTTCATATCATTATATATTTTTTTTAATGATTCTTGTGATTGAAAAAGAAGGATTAAGTTCTTTTGTTGCTTTTTCACGAAATCAATTAGCCTATCTCTCGATTTTAGATTCAACATCGTTAGGTATTGCTCTTTTACCGGTGGAATCAAAAGGTTACTCATCTTGTTTTCCTGAATACCTAATTTATCTGAAATATAATTGAAGGAACCTCCTACCGTCAAGACATCTGAAATAAATAAAATATGGCTATCCGGTCGTAATACATTACGATTTATCCAATCTGAGGACGATAATGGCTGGGCATAAATTTGTACTGAATTTCTATTCCCCTTCATGTTCCAACTGGTCCAAACCTCATCATTCGTGCCATGACTCTTAAAGAGCCTATTCAAAGTAACTCGGAATAAATTTATTTCCCCCGATAATTTTGTTAATTCATCAATGATGTTAAATTGGCTTCGCTTTAATTTTTCAATTGGCACTTGGTTCAATTCTGCAAGGATTTGTTGAAATTGTACAACTATTAGGCCGAGAGAGTCATACAAATCATTGGCTTCCTTTAACAATTGATCCATGTATTTTTTATTCTCCAGCTCAGAAAAATCAAGCTTGCACTGCACTCTAGGTCCATCCATATCCTTTTTGCTTTTCATTCCATATGTGAATATGGCCTCAAAAAAACTCTCCACACTGCTTGCGATTTCTTCCAATAAAACAGCCAGTTGATTTTCATTATATGGACCTTTCGTTTTTTCCTTTAAAAGCAATATGACAGACCTCAATAGTTGCCGATTATCCAAAGTTCCAATTTTATTCAAGAGATTCCTCACTTCTACATAGCTCAGCTCTTTCGTTAATCCGCTTTGAACAGAGGATGGAAAATAATTTGCTTCCTCAAATACAATATTAGGGCACTCGCTTAAGAAATCCCCTGTTTGAATATCCGAAATAAGACTGTCATGAGTAGTGAGAATAATCTTGGCCTGCTTTGCAGCCAGCATCTGTCTTGAATAGAAGTCCCGCTCCGTCCACGGCTTAAGCAAGCGGGGATGTAAATTGGCATGGTGGGCTACTTCCTTCCAATATTCTCTTCCGCCTGAGGATAAATTAAGCTCTTCTAAACAGCCTGTGTTTGTCATGGTCAGCCAGACTAATATTTGCATTTTTGCGATTGTACTTTCGTAATTTTGTTGTTTTTCCCGCATGGATTGCTCAAACTTCGGTAAACTTAAATACTGCTCCTTAGAATGCAATATACTAACTTGCTTTTGAATCATACTAGAAGAATAATCCCTCTGAAAAATACCCATTAACTGTTCTGCTGTATGTTTAGTATGAGTAGCAATGGTTACCTGCCCATGATTTTCACAGGCATATTCATAAAAGGCTTTGATATGCTCAGAAAAATCCTGGGAACCATCTTCTACTAAACTAACCTTATGATTCTTAAAGCTCTGCTTCAACATAGTATGTAAATCTGTTTCATCAAGAGAATGATGTTGTTTTTCATTCTGCTGTTGTGTAAGACTTTCAATTGAATTCTGCCTAACGATTGCGATACCACGATAAATATCCAGATCTGGTCTCCATGGCTCACTCATCGTTGAATATTCATTCAATATCTCAGCCAATAATTCTTTAAGCTCGCTTTTTAATAAAAAGGATAATCTATATAATGACTTTATAGTAGGTTTCGGCAATTTCTTTAATTGTTTGTAAAACTCGATAAACAAAAGAGCCGTTACATAAGCATCACTGTCAGCTTGATGTGGCCGCTCATGTAGAAAACCATAGGCTTTTCCTAATTCCTCCAGTTTAAAACTGGACATTCCTGGATTGACGATTTTCGCTAATTCTACTGTATCTACGGTATATCCAAGAAACCTCTCATAGCCTACCCGTTCCAATTCAGCCTGTAAAAATGTCAAATCGAACAGTACATTATGAGCAACAAAAACAGCATCATCCAATACACCAATAATGTAGGGTGCCAACTCTTTAAAGGTTGGTGCATTCTCCACATCTGCATCCGTTATACCAGTTAATTCCTGTATAAATAGAGGGATGGACCTCCCTGGATTTATGTAAGATGAATATTGGTATGTGATCTCACCATTTTCAATGACGTTAGCCGCAATTTGAATGATGCGATCTCCATTTTTAGGGTTATTACCTGTAGTCTCCAAATCGATTACTACATACTTACTTTTCATATTTAACACCTGCTCACTTCTTCTCTAACTTGCTCCTGTTTAGCTGATGGAAAAATTCACAATGGCACCTATTTTTCCTATTTTATTTTTGTCGGGTACCCTATCATACACTCTTCATATCTTTTATCGTTACCCATTATCTACTGTTATATCAAAACCAGCCTTATTAATCAAAGAAGAATGAAGAGTATTGGGTTAATAAAAAAACAAACTCTGATTTCCTTAAAGATTTAAGGGAATCAGGGTTTGTTAATTAAACTAAGTCATTAAATAATCGTTGCCTCAGGTTCGACTCCGAGCATTTCAACAATTGTATTATACTCATCTAGAACAGCCACTTTTGGCCGATGGCTCCTTACATAAGCTTCTTCTATTAATCCATAAGAAATAATGATGACTTTATCGCCTTCCTGAACCAAACGGGCAGCAGCTCCATTTAGGCAAATGACGCCACTGCCTCTTTTACCGGGAATGATATACGTTTCAAAACGGGCTCCATTGTTATTATTTACAATCTGAACTTTCTCATTTGGCAGCATATCAACCGCATCTAATAAATCTTCATCAATTGTAATACTGCCTACATAGTTTAAATTTGCCTCCGTAACTGTTGCTCTGTGAAGCTTCGCTTTCATCATATTGCGAAACATAATCTTACCCCCTTGTATGACTATAGATTTATGATAATGTTGTCGATCAAACGAACAGACGTATATTGAACCGCCACTGCAAAGATGATCTTTTGATCATGCTCTGTAATCTCACCTAGTTCAGGATAGGATAATCCTTCAAAATAATCGATTTGACCATTGATATGAGACTGCAAATACTTTTTCCCCTTTTCAAGCGCTTCCGTGGGACTGGCACCTTTTTGCAGCTCAGCTTTCACTTTGCAAAGACTTTTATAAATAAATGGTGCTTCTTCTCTTTCCTGTGCTGTTAGATTAATATTCCTGGAGCTTAACGCAAGACCATCCTCTTCACGCTTAATCTCAACACCTACCAGCTCAATCGGGAAATTAAAGTCATGGATAAGACCTTCTACTACAGCGACCTGTTGAGCATCCTTCAGTCCAAAATAAACACGGGTCGGTTGGACAATTGTGAACAGTTTTGTTAAAACAGTCGCCACTCCATCAAAGTGACCCGGTCTGGATTTTCCGCAAAGAACATCGGTGCGTTCATGCACTTTTACTGTCAGAGTTTGCTTATCCCCATACATTTCCTGAACTGTGGGATAAAACAAATAATCCACCCCTGCATTTCGTGCCAGCTCTTCATCCCGCTCCATATCGCGTGGATATTTATCAAAATCCTCATTAGGGCCAAATTGCAGCGGATTGACAAATATACTGATGACCACCACATGGTTATTCTCTCTAGCTTCTTGAATGAGCGAGAGATGTCCTTCATGCAAATACCCCATAGTTGGGACAAACCCGATGGAATGGTTCTTTCCCCTCTCTAGATTAAGTACTTCACGCAGTTCGTTTATCTGGCCGATAATCTTCATTTTTCTCCTCCATACAACGAGGCTAGTTCTTCTTCCCTCATCGTGAATGAGTGATCACGATGAGGAAAAACACCCGATTTCACTTCTTTTATATGCTCAGATAATGCATGACCAATCACATCATTTAAATTAGCATAGGATTTTACAAACTTGGCCACTCTGCCAACACCATATAACAAAACATCATGGTAAACGAGTACCTGGCCATCCGTACCGTTTCCGGCACCAATCCCAATTGTCGGGATTATTAGTTCATTCGATATATGTTCAGCGACCTGATAAGGTACACATTCGAGCACAACAGCCATTGCCCCGGCTTCTTCGCATTTTTTCGCATCCTCCAGCAGTTTAATTGCCGCCTCGCTAGTTTTACCTTGGACTTTATAGCCTCCAAGTACACCAACTGATTGCGGTGTTAAGCCTAAATGCGCTACTACCGGTATACCTGCATCTGTCATCGCTTTTATTTTAGTAATAACATCTCCGGCACCCTCCATTTTGACCGCATCAGCCCCTGCCTCCTGCATAAGTCTTGCAGCATTTTTTAACGCTTCCTCATTTGTTGTGTGATACGTCAAAAACGGCAGATCTGTCACTATAAATGTGTTAGGGGCCCCTCTTTTAACAGCCTTCGTATGATGAATCATATCCTCGATAGTGACAGGAACAGTAGAGTCATATCCTAAAACAACCATTCCAAGGGAATCACCTACAAGAATCATATCTACGCCGGCTTGTTCTGCCAGTTTAGCAGATGGATAATCATACGCAGTCAGCATTGAGATGTTCTCACTTTTTTCTTTTAGTTTCAAAAAATCCGCAGCAAATTTCATTTTCTCTTTCCTCCTTTTATTCCGAGGAGAGAAAAACCTATTTACCCAATAAAAAAATCCTCCTAATTACAGAAGGATTGATTGGCATAATAGCTTTTATCCCTCTGTCCCGGTCCGTTCTTGGATACAGGCAGAATTATAAATCTATTTAAATGACTAAAATACAAGGTGCAGGTCGTTTCCGCTCCCGCCCTTCTATGAATTATAACATTCAGTCATTTTTATATGCCATATATTAACTCATTTTCAATTACTTTCTTTTTCAAGACGATCGCTTAAGAACAATCAATTTTCCCTTTATTGATGCACGGTTATATCTCCGGAATAAACCAAATGGCTTTTTTGCTCATCATCCATGATAATCAATACACCGTCATCATTAATTCCGGTTGCCAATCCAGTTAAAGATCCATGCAGGCTTTGGACGGTGACCTTCTTCCCAATGGTAATCGTTAGCTCTTCCCAAAGCTGTTTTATCGGTTCAAAACCTTTTTCTAAATAAAGTAGATATATATCTTCAAAGTTCTTAAAAAAGCTTTGTAAAAATTCAGATCGATCTACTCTTTGTTTCTTCTCGATTAAGACTGAAGTAGCAATCTCTTTTAATTCATCAGGAAACGATTCAAGGGGCTGGTTTATATTCATGCCAATGCCGATAATCACATGATGAATTTGATCAGATTCCGCATGAAGCTCTGTTAATATGCCCGCAATCTTCCTTCCTTCCACTAACACATCATTTGGCCATTTGATCCCTGCATTCACACCAAATTCATTTAGTGTCTGGACAGTAGCAACAGCTGTTAACAACGTGAGCTGAGGGGCATGGTAGGGAGGGATATCAGGTCTCATAATCATACTTAACCAGATCCCTCCATTTGCAGGAGAATGCCACTTTCTTTTTAATCGCCCTGTACCTTCCGTTTGTTCATCACTAATCACAGCTGTACCATCTTTAGCTCCGCTTCCCGCAAGTTCTCTGGCAACAATTTGAGTGGATGAGACCGTATCATAGGAATATATAGATTGTCCGACAAATTCAGTCTGTAATCCCATTAAGATATCAGTGGCCCTGAGAGAATCTAATTTATTCAAGAGCCGATATCCCTTTTTCTTTACAGCCTCAATTTCGTAGCCCTCCTGACGCAGCTGGTCAATATGCTTCCATATCGCTACTCTTGAACAACCAACTAAATCAGCTAATGCCTGACCAGATATATAATCATCTCCGGCTTTCGCAAAGGCTTTGGCAATTTCATACTTTAAAGTTTGTTCTCTTGAATGAGCCATTGTTTAATTAACTCCTTTTTATTCGGGACCTTATGATCCAGAATTCCGTTAATCACTTCATGCATAAGCTCCTTTATCCACGATCCACCTGCTTTATCAGCCCATTTCATCAGGTCGTTTCCGGAAACCTCTATAATAGTTTCCTTATGGATTGGCATACGAGCATGCAGATTAGTGATTGCATCGTAGTCTGGTTCTGCATGATGATATACTGACCAAACTCTTTCCACACTCAGGGTGTTTTCAAGACCAAGCTGATAAATGGTAAAGGGAGTAAATGAGGAACTCTCTCTTTTTTTCGTTTCACGGATCAGCAGACCTATTTTTTTCATTTGACTGGATGAAAGCTTCCAGTGACTGTATAGGGATTGATCCTGACCATTAAAGAGGGCAATCAAGGCCATCCATTCTTCAAATGATTCACAACGGTTTAAGGGCCGTGCAAGAAACTGCTCTATATGAGCCGCAAATTGACCTAAACCCGGGAAATAGGCTAGCAAACCTTCGTCTGCAGCAATTTTTAACCCTTTTTCTGGATATTGGCCAAGAACCATTTTTTGAAACTCAGCTGTTTTCCGTTCCTGTGCTATATGTAAAAGTAAATCGGCATTTTTCCGTAATGCCGATCGTGTATTTTCATGCAACGTAAACCCTAGCTGGCTGACAAATCGAACAGCACGAAGAATCCTTAGCGCATCCTCACTAAATCGTTCATCCGCCGGACCAACCGTCTCGATTACCTTTGTATGTATAGCTTTTTCTCCATCAAACGGATCATACAAGTTCCCATCCTGGTCCATGGCAATTGCATTCATCGTAAAATCTCTTCTCTTTAAATCCTCATGCAAAGAGGTTACAAAGATGACTGAATCTGGCCGTCGATAATCTTTATATTGAGACTCTGTTCTAAATGTCGTGATCTCAAACGATTCGCCTTTATAAAGCACTAATACAGTTCCATGATCAATACCAACATCTACTGTATGGGTGAAAATTTCCTTTACTTGCTCGGGAGTGGCGGAGGTAGCAATGTCCACATCATCAATATCCTTACCCATTAAAGTATCCCTAACAGCTCCGCCAACAAAATAGGCTTCATAGCCCTTCGCCGTTAACTGTTCCAAAACAGGACGCGCTCTGATAAATTCCTGATTCATTCATCCTTCTCCCCATTTTTCAATAATGAATAATACAAGTCCTCATATTGATTCACGATATGTTCGGTTTGAAAATGATCTTTAATTTTATGAATAGCGTTAGTACCCATATTCATTCTTAGCGAATCATTTTCAAGCAATTCCAACAATCGCATAGAGGCAGCTTCGATATCTCCCAGCTCGATGGTGTATCCGTTAATCCCATCTTCAATAACCTCAGGAATTCCCCCGATTTTTGTTCCAAGACATGGAACACCATAGATCATCGCTTCAAGAAGTACTAGCCCAAAACTTTCTTTTTCTGACATAAGTACACATACATCACTGATAGAATATAGCTCTTGCAGATTTTCCTGTTTTCCTAACAGAATAATTTTCTCCTGTAAGCCCATAGCTTTAATTTTTTTACTTACAAAAGACATTTCAGGTCCGTCACCCACTAATAAAAGTTTACTCGGTATTTTGTCTGCAACGGCTCCAAAAGTGTCAATGATATCAGGTACACGCTTCACCTTCCGGAAATTCGAGACGTGAATGACAATTTTTTCATCTTCTTTTATTCCAAGCTCGGCTTTTAAATTAGCCACATTACCAGCATCCGGTTCAGGGGCCGGATAATCGATAAAATTATAAATCGTTTGGATTTCTTGATCCGGTTGAATTAATTCATATGTCTCTTTAACAAGTTCACGGGACACCGCTGTAACCGCATCGGATTTTTCAATAGCGAACTTAATCATGTCCTGCAGAGATGAATCATACCCTAGTATTGTAATATCCGTACCATGAAGAGTCGTTACTACCTTTAGGCCAGAGGAGGTCATTTGCTTAGCCAAAATTCCGCATACGGCATGCGGCATCGCATAATGGGCATGAATGATATCAAGCTCTTCCATTTTAACCACCTCGGCTATCTTACTGGCCAATGACAAGGTATATGGTGGATACTGAAAAACGGCATATTGATTCACTTCAACCTGATGAAAATATATATTTGAGTATCGCTTTTTTAAGCGGAACGGTACACTGGATGTTATAAAATGAATCTCATGTCCCTTCTCCGCCAGCTTAATTCCTAATTCGGTCGCAACAATTCCTGATCCGCCGACAGTAGGATAACAAACTATTCCGATTTTTAACTGTTTCATTTCTTTCCACCTAACAAATCTTGATCAAGTAAGAGAGGTTTTTTCGTTCTAAACCCTTCTGCAAATAAAACTCCTGTCTCTCTTCCATATGCCCGCTCTCTGCCTTCGATTGCTTCGAGATATCCTTCAGTAAGCGGGGTCACAACCCCATCATCAGTTTTAATAAATTGAGAGGAATAGCTTTTTAAACTGGATAATTTACAATGAAAATATTTGCTGATATCCACACAAAAATCTGGTGGATGGAAGCTATTGATCATGTAATAAAAAACATGCTTCGGCTTATGGGACTCGAGCTTGCTTTCATCCTCATATTTCCTAATACCAGCAGAAAAGACTGCCTCTTCAACCAGTGCTGCACAATGTCCATGATCCGGATGGCGGTCAGGAACAGCGGGTATAAAGATTATTTCAGGCTTGTATGTTCTTATAACAGAAACAATCTTTGAGATGTTTTCAGGTGTGGGATATAATTGCCGATCTCCCATATTTAGATTCAAGCGTTCCTTTACACCTAAGATGGCAGCTGCCTGTTTGGCTTCCTTCAATCTATTTGTTGGGGTACCATTCGATGAAAGCTCCGCCTCGGTTAAGTCACAGATGACAACGGAATGGCCTAATTCTGTATATTTTGCTATTGTGCCCCCCATGCCGATTTCTACATCATCGGAATGGGCGCCAAAACATAGTATGTCTGTCTTCATTGTGGGCATATTACTCCTTTTCCCTAACAATATTTCTCCATTTAAGGTCTCCACGTTCCAATCCATGTATTAACATTTCAGCTGTTCCCATATTAGTTGCCAATGGAATGGAATAAACATCCGCCAAACGCATTAAAGCGGACACATCCGGTTCATGTGGCTGTGCAGTCAATGGATCTCTGAAGAAAATAATAATATCAATATCATTTTCTGCAACCATCGCCCCAATTTGTTGATCTCCCCCGAGTGGTCCGGACTGATAACGATGAACGGACAGGCCAGCTTCATCCTGTATTCTCTTTCCCGTTGTACCGGTAGCAAAAAGCTGATGCTCTTCCAGGATATGTTTATACGCAAGCGTGAATCGAATCATGTCGTCTTTCTTTTTGTCATGTGCAATCAATGCGATTTTCATGGAACAGTGCTCCTTAATCAATAATATTTTCTAAACCATATACTAATTCTTCTATATTCATGACGGTTTCCACCGACAATTTAACTCCGCTCATAAAAGAGTTTCGATCATACGAATCATGTCTTAAAGTAAATGTCTGACCTTCTCCGCCAAACATGACCTGTTGATGTGCAACAAGTCCAGGTAAGCGTACACTATGTATTCTCATTCCTTCATAGTCTGCACCACGTGCACCTTTTATTGTTTCTTTTTCATTTAAATGTCCCTGTTTTTTTATTTGTCTTTCTTCAGAAATTAATTGTGCTGTTTTTATAGCTGTTCCTGAAGGAGCATCCAGTTTTTGATCGTGATGCAATTCAATAATTTCGACATCCGGAAAATATTTAGCTGCCTGCTTGGCAAATTTCATCATTAACACAGCACCAACAGCAAAATTCGGTGCAATAATACACCCAATTCCGTTTTCTTTTGAAATTCTTTTGATTTCTTTTAAATCTTCATTTGAAAAGCCGGTCGTTCCAACAACCGGACGGATATGGTGTGATAATGCTGACAATGTATGGATTCTTCCAGACTCCGGAGTGGTCAAATCAATCAGTACATCCGCTTTAACTTCAGAGAAACATTTTTCATGATCTGTATAGATGGGAACATCTATACCGGTAAATCCATCTATTTCACTTAATTTCAACCCATCATTCTTATGATCCAATACAGCTACTAAATGAAAATGTTCTGTATTCATCACTAAATTTACTGCTGCTTTCCCCATTTTACCTCGCGGCCCTGCAATTATGACATTAATCATCAATCATTCTTCCTTTCTTGTCCAGCGGTCTTTGTCTCTGGAATTGAATTTCTCCATTACCCTGTCATGCGCTTCCTGTAAATCAATATTCAGCGAATTGGCCATACAAATTAGCACAAATAAAACATCTCCCAATTCTTCTTCAATCTCTTTTTCTTTTTCAGATTCTTTTTTTGGTTTTTCACCATAATAATGGTTAATCTCTCTCGCCAATTCTCCAAGCTCTTCTGTAAGTCTCGCTGTCATGGCAAGCGGACTGAAGTAACCCTCTTTAAATTGCCCTATGTATTGATCTACTTCTTGCTGTAAGGCAGCCATTGTTTTCTTATGTTCCATACAGTTACACCCTTTTCTCTTAATGTTAGCGTATTTCTTAGTTTTCGAACAATAAATATGATAGAATGCAAAAGGATATCATTCATTATTTTTCCTCAATTGTACACTATAATAATAATTGAGTTAGCAAGGAAGGGGTTAGAATGTGTTTTTCAACTTAAAGCTTAAAAACGTCATACTGATATTATTAGGGGCAGCAATCATGTCTTTTGGCCTCGTTCATTTTAATATGCAAAATGCATTAGGTGAAGGGGGATTTACCGGGATTACCCTTTTAATATATAACTTAACTGGTATTAGCCCTTCAATTACCAATATTTTATTAAATATACCTCTTTTCTTTGTAGGATATAAACTGTTGGGCAAAAAAACATTTTTGTATACGCTCATCGGTACTATCGCTGTATCTGTATTTATCGCGATTTTCGAAAAATATCAAATGCATATTCCTTTAAAGGATGACCTTATGCTTGCCGCTTTATTTGCAGGTGTGTGCATCGGTGTCGGTTTAGGGATTATTTTCCGTTACGGCGGAACAACTGGCGGAGTCGATATCATCGCACGGCTCATGTTCAAATATAAAGGCTGGAGCATGGGAAAAACCATGTTTATGTTTGACTTCTGCGTTATCGTTTTATCACTCGTAACGTATTTGGAATATAAACAAGCCATGTATACACTTGTCCTCGTTTATATTGGCAGTCGTGTAATTGACTTTATCCAGGAGGGTGCTTATGCAGCCCGCGGTGTTATGATTATAAGTAACTCCAATTCCGTGATAGCTGAAAAGATTAATCAACAAATGGAACGCGGTGTTACATTACTCAAAGGGGTTGGCTCATATACCAAACAGGAGCGCGATGTAATTTATTGCGTTGTAGGCAGCAATGAAATTGTACGTCTTAAGAGTATTATTACATCCATTGATCCACACGCATTTGTTTCCGTATCCATCGTACATGATGTACTGGGTGAAGGATTTACGTTGGATGAAAATAAAAATCCGCTTGAAAAATAAGCAACATAGGAAAACCCCCTTCATAAACGAAGGGGGTTTCTCTTATTAATCTTCACTATTCATGCCGGTTAGCATAAATACAAATCGTAACAATTCAAGTACAGCAACTGCTGCAGCTGCAACATATGTTAAGGCTGCGGCATCTAAGACTTTTTTCGTTTCTTTTTCTTCATCGGCCCCAATTACACCTAAAGCAACAACCTGTTTCATAGCACGGTTAGAAGCATTGAATTCAACCGGCAGTGTAACGAATTGGAATAACACGGCTGCCCCCATAAACAATACTCCCAGCCATGCTAGATTTAAGCTGCCAAGCAACATCCCAGCTAAAATTAATATCCAGGAAAAGTTAGAACCGATATTAGCAACTGGTACTAGCTTATGACGGATTCTCATAAAGGAATAATCTTCTTTATCCTGAATGGCATGACCAACCTCATGCGCTGCGACAGCAGTGCCGGCGAGTGAATGTCCATGATAGTTACTTGATGATAATCTTACCACTTTATTTGTAGGATCATAGTGGTCACTTAACACCCCATGTGTTTCTTCTACACGTATATTGTACAAACCATTTTCGTCCAACAACTTACGGGCAACTTCCGCGCCTGTGTAACCGTTCGATGCAGGAACCTGTGAATACTTCTTGTAAGCCCTTTGAACTTTCATTTGTGCATAAATTGGGATAATTAAAAGCAGTATAAAATAAATTAAAAAGCTCATCTATATCCTCCATTTCATTTCTGTTATTTATAGTTGTGTTATGGTAATTGTAATAATGTCGTATAACATCTGTCAATGGATAGATATTATTCAAAATTTTATCAAAAATTCTGTTTTTTCTTTTTTGTATGAAGCTGATCATCTGAAGCTTTATATTTCCTCCATCCCACATAAGATAAGGTCATAATAATAATACTTCCAGTTGAAATGATTACCCACCAAAGGGATGGATCTGCATCATCTTTTTCTGCTTCCTCAAATATATCACGCAACTGCTCCTCTAAAGAAATTATATCGGTTTGTGATTGATCAGAAAAGACCTGCGGACGATATTGATCAATAAATTGAATATGAGCATCGACTTGCTGAAAACGTTCAGGTGTAACATCTATTTTTAACGATGGATATATAATATTGTAAATCGTTAATAGATGATTTAATTTTTCCTGAAAAGCAATCGAATCCTGTTTCTGGATTGATACCTTTGTTTCCCCTGCAGCAGAGATAATGCTATCCTTTAAACTCGCCCATAAGGGTGCGCCATCACAATGAACTGCATCAAGTACTAATCGGAATTTCGTTATTTCATTGATTACCTCAACATCTGTTTTTTCTTTATTTTGCACAGTTTGAATGGCTTCCTCATAGGCAATCGTTATAATATTAATTTCATCCATTGTATAGTCTGAGCTCTCAATTGCCTGATCATAAAATTTATCTGAAAATGCTTCCAATAAACGCTCTGCTTCTTCACGTCTATCTACTTTTGCAAATTGAAGGGATTGATCAGCAAGGGTCTCTAACGAATTTTGTTTATCAGGTCCGTTAGCATAGGTCGTGATGATTCCTGATGATATTATAATGGCTATTGAGAAAAATATAGATTTAAACTTCATAAAAATATCCCTCCTCATACTACTTAATCGTATGTGTGAAGGGACAAGACTAGAACTATTTATTGCCTGAGATGAATGGAGTATATTTCCCGATTTTTACGAAGAGTAAACCAATACCCTATTCCAATCGAAAGTATACTCAGCCAAAAAGTGAAATAAGCAATTTGGGGGATATACTGATTCAAAACACTATACGTCGGCATCATTCCATATACATAATCAATGATTTCATTATGTAACACGATAATCCCAGCTACGGTTAAATGCCATGGTTTAACCCGATAAAAGGGAGCATAAAGAATTCCTTCAATTGCCATGGCAGCATGCGATAGAATCAGCATGACAGCGACCAAAGATACATAACCTTCTACAGAGAAAGTTAATATATTCATGATAACTGCCCAAATACCATATTTAAAAAGAGAAACGATTGCTAAGGCTTCAAATAAACCAAAGTTGCACCCTAAAAGCCATCCAATAACAGCAATACAAAAAAATAAGCTGGCAGTAGGACTGTCTGGCACAAAAGCAAGAAAGGCTACTGGTGTTACTTCAAGCTGCCCTTTATACCAATAATACCCGTATATTGTTCCCAAAAGATTAATAATCAATAAAATCCATAAAAATGTCCGATTTCTTAATATAGCATAAAGCCAGCTTTTCATAATATCCTCCATCACAATCTGAATTATTCCAATAGAAGTTTCTCAATTACTTGATTTTTAGCCAAATCATCCCTGCTCTAAATTTCTCTCTCAAAGAGAACTTTCCAATTCAGCAGGAAACTCTCTGACCGTCCCATTATTTATAATACAAACAACTATACGTCATTTGTCAACATGAATACGGCGGCTATGACAATCTTCTTAAGACAAAAGGGGTACTCACCTGAGTACCCCTCAAAAAACATTATTCCCCTTTTGAATCTCCGCCTGCATTTGCTCCCTTAATAAATTCTGCCAGAGTTTTTAATTCTTCTTCAGAACCTTTAAAAACTGGTGGCATTTTTTTATTTTCGGTACCATTTACAGCGATATGACCGATTTCATCAACCTCTAATTCTGTACCAAGCAATTTAGGACCATTTCCACCCTGTAAGGAGTCCCCATGACAGCTTACACAGCCTTGTCCTTGATATAGCTTATATCCCTCTGATTCTTTATCGATTGCTACATCCTCAACAATTTGTCCTTGCAGCTTTGCTGCTGCCCAGTCATGTTGAGAAACAGTTTCCCATGTTAGGTAAAATACAGCTGCAAATGCAAGCAACATAAAACCTACTGGGAAGATTCGTTTAGTTGGTTTGCGTTCCGGTCCGCGATCCAGAAACGGTGCAAGCATTAATGCACCAAAAGCCAGTCCCGGAATGACCAAAGCCCCGATTAAGTTATATGGTCCGGAAGCATATGAATATTTAAGCAATTGATACAAAAACATAAAGTACCAGTCAGGTAAAGGCGCATATCCCGTATCTGTTGGGTCAGCAATCCTCTCGAGCGGCGATGGATGGGCAACTGTAAGACATAAAAAGCCTACTAAAAATACAGCACCTACCATCCATTCTTTCAGCAAGAAATTGGGCCAAAAGGCTTCCGTTTTTCCTGGATACTCTGAATAATCTTTTGGAATATTCGGTTTTCTATCTGCGCTTATCCTTGAATCCCCTACAAATCTCATTCCTTTACCACGATGCATAAGGATATCCCCTCCTTCGTAACATTTCCATTTTCAACTAATATCTTATAGCGGTCCTGATATTCCCTGTTTGCGTATCATTAAGAAGTGAGCTGCAATTAGTCCAATAAGCGCCGCTGGAAGGAAGAATACATGAATCGCAAAGAAACGCGTTAAGGTTTGCGCCCCGACTATCGTAGGGTCACCAGCAAGTAATGTTTTTAAATATGGTCCGATGAATGGCACCGAATCGATAATGGTCAACGTTACTTTTGTAGCGAACAGCGCTTTCATATCCCAAGGAAGCAGATACCCTGTCAATCCTAGAGCTAGCATTATAAAGAAAATTAAAACTCCGACAATCCAGTTTAATTCGCGTGGCTTTTTATAGGCACCCTGGAAGAACACACGAAGAGTATGTAAGAACATCATGACGATGACGACACTTGCTCCCCAGTGATGCATGCCCCGAACAATTTGACCGAAAGCAACTTCATTTTGTAAATAATAAACAGATTCCCATGCATTTTTAATATCCGGTACATAATACATGGTTAAAAACATTCCGGATAAAATTTGAATGACTACAATGAAAAACGTTAATCCCCCAAAACAATAAACAAATGCCGAAAAGTGATGGGCAGGGTTTACATGCTCAGGGACTTCATGATCAGCAATGTCGCGCCATAAGGGCGTGATATCCAATCGCTCATCAATCCAATCGTACATTTTATTAAGCATTGATTATGCCTCCCTACACTTTATTTTCATTTGCATTGCCTAAATATAACACTCCATCTTTTTCTTGCTTGTCGTAAACATCGAGTGGCTTGATTGGAGGCGTTTTCGGAACGTTTTTCCCATCCTTTTCATAACGACCTCCGTGACATGGGCAATAAAATTCATTCTTATGATCTTCTGATCCTTCCCAGTTCACCGTACATCCCAAATGTTTACACTCCGGAGAAAGGGCAACTATCTTGCCGTTTTCATCCTTGTAAACCCATGCTGTTCTTGTCTCTTCAGCTTCGTACCATCCATCTTTTACCTCAGTTTTATAATCGACACGAGTTGGTGTTTCAGTAATCTCAGATATTTTTAATCCGGTATTAATGAACTCCCCAGATGCATTCGCTTTTAAAGCTGGATCGACTGCAAAACGCAGCATAGGCATAAGTGTTGCCGCTCCCATGAACCCCCCAACGCCCATAAGCGTATAATTCAGAAATTGGCGTCTTGATACTTTTTGGCTGCTCATAAAATTTCTCCCCCCCTTATATCGAAAAAGTCATACAAAATAGAAAATTGCACAAACTCCATAAAACTAGGACATTACAATAATATCCTAATATTTTTAATAGGTCAATAAACTCCCAGTTAAGGAAATACATGTTTTATTTTTCCTGTTTTATACCAATATACTATTTACTTACAAACATATTATTTATTCCAAGATTCTGCGAGTATATCAACAAGCTGTTTCGTTTGTTCACTTATGACTGTTTTAATCGCGTCCAGTGGCATTTTTTCAATAGGGATTGCCGGTATCCATAAAACATGTCCGCCCTCATCTATACTTGTCCATTTACTGTCAGTAGTGAGAAATTGGATATATTTAAACCCCTGATCTCTATAATAATCTACCCATACAGACAAGAGATTTAATTTCTCCTCCGTCTTACTAGTTTTAATATATGGCAGAGGCAGGGCTAAAAATAGACGGCCCTTTAATTCTTTTTCGAGCTCATGCGTCAGCAATGTCATAAATTCGTAGGATGATACCGTCTGGCTAAATGTATCATCAAAATCAACCGGATTTAACGGGATAACTATAGTATCAATATATTCTTTGGATTTACTGAATAATTCTGTGTCAATTGATTGATATTTCATAATTTTCCCCCTCGACTTCTTTTTCCATTGTAAAACATAATAAGTAAAATATATACAAATAAGCTTACAATTCAGGGAGAAATCTTTGTTCCTCATCCTGTTAGAATACGCATTTGCCAATTTAAGCGGTGAAGCATAAAAAAGACCACACATATTTTCTTTCTCTCAAAGAAATATGTGTGGCTGCTATTAGTTAATAGATTCCTGAGATCGGATTCTCTTCAACTGACTGCTTAATTTATTAAATAATTCGATATCACGGTTATCAATTGCCTCATCAATCATTTGTGCTAACCGTTCCTCTTCAAATCTGGATAGACTGATTTTTAAAATATTTTCTGCAATATATTGATCCTGTTCATTACCGGGTAGGTTTTTTGGCTGATAAGGATTTTCCTCGAGTACGGCTGCATACTGATAGGATGAGTAGGCTGTCCTGAAATTCAATTGTATGTAGATATCCTCGTCCTTATTAAGCCGTATATCATGGAATGACTTCTCTGCATCGGTTGTCATGATATTACTCTTATAGAATCTGAATGGCACATCTTCTACACAATGAGTGGACATAACCATCCCTTTCGGACAATACTTCGCCCCTTCCACGAAATGAACATTCATCATGAGCTGATCATGACTCATTAAGTAATTTAATATCCATACACATTCTCTGCGCTTTAATTGGTAATGGTTCAGAAACCAGCGTATAAATTCCTTCTTCTCATCGACAGAAACAGGGGTTTTCAAGGTGGAGCCCTCCTCTGTACAAATTAGTTAAATTCGTTCTAAAATATCAATATACTCATCATTGCTTGGGTCTTCGTGGAGTAATGTCTTAAATATCGACCTGGCTTCTTCGAATTTACTGTCTTCCAGTAAGAAATAACCGTATTCATGCAAAAAGTCTCTATTATCTCCAAAAAATTCATGTGCCTCTTTGTAACATGATAATGCTTCACTATACTCCTCGAGCTCTGAATATGCCGTTGCCAGGAGCCAATTGAATTGCGGATCATCCTCCCCCATCGCTCTAACAGAAGATACCAAATCAATGACATGGTCAAACATTTCTTCGTGTAAATAAAGCTTGCCTAAAGTTAGGATTGCCTCGAGGTAACCCGGATCAATCGCAATGGCTTCCGATAGCCATTTAATAGCTTTCTCCGTATTTCCAAGCTTACTTGCGAGCTCAGCACCATACAGGAATATTTCTTTATTGAATGGATCTTCCTTAATCCCTTCTTCTGCAACACCCAGTGCTTTTTCCAGATCAAGGGACTCTTCATAGGCCATAGCTAAATACAAATAAAGTGAATGATAGGCAGGGTCTATTTCCTTAAGCTCTGTAAATTTAGCTATTGCTGTTGGAAATTCTCCTGCATGATACGCAGCAAATCCATATTCAAACAGTAAATTTACGTCATCATCCTCCCTGCCAGCTTTTTTGAAATAAGGGAGCGACTCTTCAAATTCGCCCAACGATACAAGTGACAAGGCTAATCTCTTATAAATCGAAATGCCATTTATTACAGTCTCATTCTTTAAGATACTGCTATATAATTCTACAGCCGAACGGAAATGTCCTTGTTGATAATAAAGTTCTGCAAGAGCAAATTTTACAATGGGTTCATCCGGTAAAATTCGATTGGCTTCTTTTAGCTTTTGAACACTGACCTCCTCCATACCCATTCCCTGATATAAATCACCTAATAATAGGAGTGCTCCTGGGTACATCGGATCTTCCTGATCAATTTTCTCTAAATATAACAAAGCTTCCTCTTCCTGCCCTAATTCAGTTGATACTTCAGCCAATGAAAATAAAATCTCTCCTTCATCGGGATAACGCTTCAGCAATTCTTCAAAAAGCTCCTTTGCCTCTTCCATAAAACCAAGTGAAGCGATTTCTTCCGCTAAGGTATAAACATCGTCATCATTGTTGGATTGCTTAATCTGATTTATATGTTTTTTAGCTTCTTCAAATTCACCTTGCATCAGTTTTTTTATAATTGATTCAATTTTCATCTTTGGTATTCCTTTCTGTTTCCCTAAATCTATAACAAATCTGCTGGTCATTCGGCAAAATAATATTCGTTCAATCCGGAGCATCTAAAATTTTGTTATTATCCCTATTATACTCACTTTTTTTAACCTGTATAAAGAGCTAATGGAAACTCCAGAAAAAAATATTTATCTGATAAGGAAATTAAGATGATTTTTTGTGGTATAGAGCTTGGAGTCTTAATTTTAAGGTTTTATAAGTATACTTTATCATATAACAAAAAGCGACCGTTCCGTTTTCTTCCATTTTATTCTATCTATCCATTTAATTAATTAGATTTTCACCGCCCTATCAACCATTTTTACGTTTGTAAAGGCAAGGGTTCCATTGACTTTCTTTTAGACATGCTATGAAACTATCAGAAATTTTAGTACCAAAAAAAGAGAGGTTCCCCTCTCTTTTACTCGTGAATGGATACAAGTTTAATTAAATCATCAAAGAAACCTGGATAGGATACAGAAATGGCATCAGCATTCTGTAATACTACAGTGTCTTTGGAAAGCAGTGACGCAATCGCCAATGTCATTCCGATTCGGTGATCACCTAGGCTGTCCACCGTACCTCCATGCAAGGTTTGTTCTCCTTCAATGATTAAACCATCGTCTGTTGGAGTTATATTGACTCCAAGCGCACCCAATTGAGTAGCGATGGCATCAATACGATTTGTTTCTTTAACCTTTAACTCAGCAGCATCTTTAATGATAGTTGTTCCCTTAGCCTGTGTAGCTAACAGGGCAATAACAGGCAGCTCATCGATTAATCTTGGGATGATATCTCCGGCAATGGTTATCCCCTTCAAAGAAGAAGTTTTTACTGTGACTGTTCCGGATTCTTCCGCAAGTTCTCCGAGTTTGTCTAACTGAATTTCAATGTTTGCTCCCATTTCTCTCAAAACATCAATAATACCAGTTCTAGTTTGATTCAGTCCAACGTTCTTTAATATAATCTCACTGTTTGGAACAATGGTGCCGGCAACCATCCAAAACGCTGCAGAGGAGATATCTCCGGGAACATGAACATCTTTTCCACTCAGCACCTGATTTCCTGTAACACTGATCTTGTTGCCGTCGATATGAATACTTCCCCCAAACGATTCAATCATCCGTTCAGTATGATCCCTTGTGGCTGCTTTTTCAATGACAGTTGTGGTTCCTTTCGCATGTAATCCAGCCAAAAGAATAGCTGATTTCACCTGGGCACTTGCTACTGGAAGCTCATATTCAATACCTGACAGCTCACCTTGATTCATTTCGAGCGGTATAAAGTTGCCATCCTCTTTTCCAGATATCCTTGCTCCCATTTTCCTCAGCGGATCTACCACTCTTCTCATTGGCCTTTTTGCAATGGACTCATCACCAGTGAAAGTGATAGAAAAGGGCTGATTGGCTAGTAATCCCATAAGAAGTCGGATGGTTGTCCCCGAATTGCCGACATCCAGTAAGCCAATCGGCTCCTTTAAACCACTATATCCATTACCCTGAATGGTGACCCTATCGCCTTCTCTTTGAATATCCACACCCATTTTTTGAAAACACTCAATCGTACTTAAACAATCCTGACCCTCTAAGAAATGATATACCGTCGTTTTTCCTTCCGCTATTGCCCCAAACATGACCGCTCTGTGCGAAATAGATTTATCTCCTGGTACTTCAATCGTGCCTCTCAACTGGGGGTTTTCGAATAATAGGATTTTCTCCATGCCTTTCCTCCTTTTATCTCAGTCATAATAAGTATCGTAATTAGTTGCATCACGTAAACATTCAACCGCTAGTTTGCGATCTTTATCTGATTGAAATGAAATGACCAATACACCGTACACTTCTTCACGTGTCTCAATGATTCTTATATTCGTAATACTTATATTAGATTTTGCTAAATAACCGGTAATCTCCGAAATAACGCCTGGATAATCCGGGACATCCACATATAAATCATAAAAGGACGGAATTGCGCCCTTTTTATGGGCCGGCATCTCATCACGAAATATTTTTGCACTTTGGAAAAAGGAATACAATTTCTCCTCATCCTTCGTACGAATCCATTCTCTGACCTCTGTCATTTCCTCTATCCAGGAATTCAAAAGATCGATTAATACTTGATCATTTTGAATTAGAATATCCTTCCACATTTGAGGACTGGATGAAGCAATTCGGGTAATGTCCCTAAATCCTCCGGCTGCCAGTCTTGCAACCAAATCATGTTTCGCTTCAGCCTGTTCAGCCTGCTTAACAATCGAGGCTGCCATAATATGTGGCAAATGACTAATGACACCAGTCATTAAATCGTGCTCATGAGCATCCACTTCAATGAATTTGGCTTTCGTCCCCTTCAGCCACATCTTCAGCTCAGCTACCTCTTTATCACCTGCATGAACAGCCGGTGTCAATATATAAAAAGCATTTTCAAAAAGATGCACTTTTGCCGCCGTCACTCCGCTTTTATGAGATCCAGCCATTGGGTGACCGCCTATAAACGTGTAATTCATGCTAAACAAACGCTCTGCTTCTTTCATGATCTTTGCCTTTGTACTTCCTACATCCGTAATTATAACGCTTTTTTTCAGCGTACACGCTGACAGACTTTCCATAACGGTTGATGTAGCTTGCACCGGTACTCCGATAATGATAACATCCGCTCTTCCGGCAGCCTCTTTATAATCCGTAATCTCTTCATCGATTACTTTTAATGCTTTTGCCAGCTGCACCTGTTTACGATCCACATCATATCCTAGTATCAATGCATTCGGGTGTTCCTTTTTAATAGATAAAGCAATGGATCCTCCAATTAAACCAAGACCTATCATTAACACATTTCCACGCATGGAGGCACCTCACCTACTATCTATTTGGTTTCTTTATTTTCTTTCATCAAAAGGAAATTTTCCAGCTCTTTCAAAACAGCTTCATTCTGTTGCTCAGAACCAACTGTAATCCGAATCGATGTCGGAAAACCTAAAGCCTGCCCGGAACGAACGATAAAGCCTTTTCTCATTAAATATTGAAAGACTTCATTTCCATCATGGCCTGTATCGATTAAGATGAAATTTGCTTGTGATGGATAGTAACTTAAGCTATGAATCTTACAAAATTCATAATATTGCTGAAGGCCGTCTCTATTTTTTTGTTTGCATTCCTCAATAAAGTCTTGATCACTAATAGCAGCAATTGCAGCCTTTTGAGCTAATGCATTGACGTTAAATGGCTCTCTTGCAGGCTCAAGCATACGGATAATATCGGAATTAGCCACTCCATAACCAATACGCAAAGCCGCCATCCCATAAATCTTTGAAAAAGTATGTAATAGGATTAAATTATCAAACTGATTAATTAACGGTAAGATTTCAGGATAATCTGCAGCTGTTACGTACTCATAATAAGCTGCATCAAATACAACTAATACATCGTTAGGCACCTGACTCAAAAATGGGAGAAGCTCCTCACTTCGTATGTATTCTCCTGTCGGATTATTAGGAGAACAAATCCATACAATCCCTGTGTCAGCATCTATCTGACGAAGCATACCATCCAGATCATGTCTGCCATTGATATGTGGTACCTCCCTGATTTCTGCCTGTTCAAGAATGGCATTATGGCTGTACTGACTAAAGGTACCCGTAGACATAACCGTATTTACACCTGGAGCAAGAATCGCCTTTGCTATCATTTGGATGATATTATCTGAACCATTTCCAAAGATTAGCTGATTTTCTTCAACTCCTAAATAGGTAGCTAAGACCTCACGCAGATTAACAGCCCCTCCATCCGGATACAAGGGAAGAGACCAATCTGTTTCCTTCAACGTTTTCGCAACCGCGGATGAATATCCATAAGGATTTTCATTTGATGCCAGTTTGATAATTTCCTCCAACCCAAATTCCCTTTTTACGTCCTCAATTGGTTTGCCTGGCTTATAAGGCTCTAATGTATACAAATGATTCTTCCATTTCAAAGCTCCAGTTCCCCCTTTTTAATTGCTTATATCTCTGTCAAATCAGGTCTAAGGACCGTTGCCCCCTCCAGATAAATGTGCTTGATATCCTTTTGGGCTGTATCTATATTGGCATGAATCATAATCCGTATGGCCAATGATAAGGAACCAGGTACTGGAATTTCACGCATGCACATCACAGGAACATATGTAAATCCAGCTATTTTTCTAACGACAGCAGCTGGAAACCCTGCATCTATATCATCTGTAACAGATATGAATATAGATGCAATAGACTCTGCCTCGAGGTGATTCTGTTGGATCATTTCTCGAAGCAAGATCTCTGTTTTATTTTCAATATGTTCTTTTTTATTCGCTTCTATGGTAATGGCTCCTCGGATGCCTCTCATCATAATGGATAACCCTTCTCCCTTCCGACTATATTGTTTAAGAAATAGGTTAATTCGTCTTGTATTTCCGTATCAGAATAGGAATATAAAGTTGGTCTGCCATAATCGTTTAAAAGGACAGTCGCTATTGTCCCTTGTTTATTTTTCTTATCAAGTTTCATAAATGGCAGCAATAATTCTGCTGATAAAATTTCTTTTGGTATTTGAAGGTAGCCTAAATTGGTTAACCAATCCTTAAACGTAGATAGATTAAAAGAAAAATCAGCATACTTTTGGCTCAAATATAGGTCAAATAACATACCAAAGGCTACAGCCTCCCCGTGGGTTACCACACCATATCCAGCTGCCCCTTCAATCGCATGAGCTAATGTATGACCAAAATTAAGAAAAGCACGCGAACCTTTTTCCTTTTCATCCTCCGATACAATAGTAGCTTTAACAGAAATCCCTTTTTTTATATACGAAACCAATGATTTGGATTGCAGATCTGAAATACTGCCATACTGATTTCTTAAATCAGCATAAAAGGATTTACTGCAAAGTAGGGCATGCTTAATTAACTCGGCAAATCCTGAGCGCCATTCCTTCTCTGGTAAAGTAGATAAATAGGAACTATCATAGAAGACTGCCTCCGGTTGATAGAAACAACCTACTAGATTTTTACCCAGTTGATGATTAATAGCCACTTTACCTCCCACAGCACTGTCATGAGCCAGCAAGGTTGTTGGCAGTTGAATATAGGGGATACCTCTCATATAGGTCGCAGCTACAAATCCAGCTAAATCTCCTACCACTCCTCCGCCCAGAGCTAATACGAGGCTGTCACGATCAAGTTTATTTTCAAATCCTACCGTTAGACATTCTTCGTATACAGAGAATGATTTTGCTCTTTCTCCTGTTGGTACGGCATGGATGATTACTTCATAACCATGTTTGGTCAACCGCGTTTTAATCAGTTCTGAATAAAGAGAAGATACAAGTTCATCTGTTATCACATATACTTTTGGTTTTCTTTTAAAATTTTTCTCCAAAAATATAGGGAGCTCCTCAATCACTCCATCACCTATAAAAATCGGGTATTCCTTTGAAGAAGTTTTAATTTGAATTGTTTCCATTAAAATTCCCTCGCGTAAATTCTTTGTTGATTAACGGATTCAACCAATGACTCCATTCGATCAGAATAAAATTGTTCAATGATAGCATTGGCAAGCTCCCATGCTACCACATGCTCAGCAACAACCGCCGCTGCCGGAACAGCACATGCATCAGAGCGTTCTATCGAGGCTGTAAATGACTCTTTCGTGTCAATATCCACACTCTTGAGCGGCTTATACAAGGTAGGGATTGGTTTCATAACTCCACGCACTACTACAGGCATTCCAGTTGTCATTCCGCCTTCAAAACCGCCTAGGCGATTCGTTTTACGGCTATATCCCTGTCCTTCCTCCCAAATGATTTCATCATGCACCTGACTGCCCGGAATTCTGGCCGCTTCAAAGCCAATCCCGAATTCGACACCCTTGAATGCATTAATACTAAGGATTGCACCTGCAATTTTTGCATCTAATTTACGATCATAATGAACATAGCTCCCAACACCAGCAGGCATTCCTGTCGCCACTACTTCAACGACTCCTCCTAATGTATCGCCATTCTTTTTAGCCATATCAATGGCTTCCATCATCTTCTCAGCAGCTTTTTCATCAAGACAGCGAACCGGAGAATCCTCTGCCAGCTGTTGGATCTTTTTCATATCCTTAATCTCTGTTTCAGCTGCTTTAATGCCACCGATTTCAACAACATGCGAAACAATTTCTATGCCAAGCAGACTAAGCAGTTTCACTGCAACAGCTCCCGCTGCCACTCGGACAGTTGTCTCTCTTGCAGACGAGCGCTCTAAAACATTGCGCAAATCTCTATGTCCATATTTCATACCGCCATTCAGGTCAGCATGCCCTGGGCGCGGTCTTGTGATTTTACGTTTAATTTCATCTTCTGCCTTTTCATCAATTGGCTCAATTCCCATGACATGGGTCCAATGAGTCCAATCCCGGTTTTTCACTTGCAGAGCAACAGGTGATCCTAACGTCCTGCCATGACGAATTCCTGCTGTTATCTCTACTGTATCTTTTTCAATTTGCATTCTTCTTCCGCGTCCATATCCCTTTTGTCTCCTGGCAAGATGCTTATTGATATCTTCCTCAGACAACGGCATTCCTGCAGGTAATCCTTCTATTAACGTTGTTAATTGGGGGCCGTGGGATTCCCCGGCAGTTATATATCTCATAAGACTCCTCCTTCATCACTTTAAAGCATTTATGTAATAATATATCATATTCTGTTATTCTTATGGTAATTTTCTTACTTATATTGTACATCAGATTAAGAAGGTCCTACCATCAACTCTTAGCCGAAGCCTCCTAATTATCTTTCATAATACTAAGTCTAATTAGCTATGTACCCTATGATGGTTTTTCTTTTTATAGAAAAACGTTTTTGTACTGATAAAATCATATATATTCGGGTTAAAGATCTGTTCAGTACTGCCCACAAACAGAACTCCGCCAGGACGAAGTGATTGGGAAAATTTCTTATATAATAATCCCTTAGCTTCATCCGTAAAATAAATCAGAACATTACGGCATATGATTAAATCGTATGATTGGCCATACGAATCAGCCAGTAAATTATGTTTCTTGAACGTGACTGCATTTTTTATTTGTTGGTTAATATGATAAAAGCCATCCACGAATTCGAAATGCTTATTCTTTAACTCTTCAGGTATCTCCCCCAAAGATTTTTCTGAATAAATACCCCTCTTGCAAATTTCTAAAGCATTCCGGTCTATATCGGTTGCCAGGATAGAGACGCGATTCAGGGCATTTAAGCGGGCTAACACCATAGCAAGTGAATAGGGTTCATCACCCGTTGAGCAAGCGGCGCTCCAAATTTTCAGTGTCTTTTTTTCAGATAGTAATTCCGGCAGAATCTCCTTCTCCAAAACCTCCCACCTTCTATAATTCCGAAAGAAATTCGAAACATTGATTGTCATACGGTCAAGAAGCTCATTTAATAAATACTGGTCTTTACGAAGATGATTGTAATAATCCTGAAACCCATTAAAGCCTTGTTTTTCATATAAGGAGGTAATACGTCTTTTCATTTGCGCTTCCTTATATAAAGATAAATTGATTCCTGTTAAATAGTTTATCCCTTTAACAAACCCCTGATAGTCATCATTATTTTTTATCATATACCCCTTCGACTCCAATAATCTTTTTTACTATAAGTATACAAAATTAGCAGATTCAATCATATAACCAGAAATGAATATTTATGCCAATAACTTTCCCATGATCTTTCCTAAAAAAACTCCTATAAACCTGTAAGACATGCATAAAAAAAAGCCGCCAACCTTGTTGACAGCCCTTAATCTTTATCTATCTACTTAATAAATCCACTCATTCGCTAATTTTGTATATTCAGCAAGCTCTTCTTCTTTAAAGAAGATTCCAAGTTCTCTTTCTGCACTTGCAGGTGAATCAGAGCCATGGATAATGTTTTTGCCTACCGTTACACCATAATCGCCGCGGATTGTACCAGGAGCAGCATCTTTTGGGTTAGTAGATCCCATCATTTGACGTGCAGTCGCAATCACATTTTCCCCTTGCCATGCCATTGCAAAAACTGGTCCTGATGTAATAAAGTCAACCAATTCACCAAAGAAAGGACGCTCTTTATGTTCCTCGTAATGCTTTTCAGCCGTCTCTGTTGGAATCACCATCAATTTCGCCCCAACAAGCTGAAAGCCCTTTCTTTCTAAACGTGATACAATTTCCCCGATTAAATTTCTTTGTACACCATCTGGTTTAACCATTAAAAATGTTTTTTCCATCATTACACCTCTGTTTGTATGTATGGGCTTTCAGAAAGAATAATACCATTATTTACATGTATAAAGCAAACGAAAAAAGGAAATAACATTTTAGTATTTCCTTTTTCCGATAAATCTTGCTATTTCATATAAATAATCGGTATTTTTCGACTCTGGCAATAATTCCAGAATATCAAATGCTTTATCTAAGTAAGCATTGCTTAAGTCGATGGATTTCTCGATTGCTCCTGATTGCTTGATAGATTCGAGAATAGGCTGTAACTCTTCTAAACTCATATCTTCGTGAACAGTCCGAATAAGCTTGACCAATTGTGGTTGTTGTAAGGCAAACAAAACAGGTAAGGTAATATTCCCCTGCCATAAATCACTTCCCGCAGGTTTCCCCAGATCTTTCTCAGAAGCCGTGAAATCAAGTATATCATCCATTATTTGAAAGGACATTCCCACATAGTATCCATACAGGAATAATTTTTTATGTATCTCCTCTGGTACCCCCGCACTGATCGCACCTAATTGGCAGCTGGCTGCAATTAAGACAGCTGTTTTCCGTTTAATACGTTTTAAATAGTTACGAAGATTTTGGTCAAAATTGTACTTATCGCGTATTTGTTCGATTTCGCCAATACTGACTTCCATGATGGTTTTAGCCACTACCTGATGTGCTAAAGGATCTTTAATATGAGTCATAAGCTCCTGAGCTCTGGCAAATATATAATCTCCTGTATACGTAGCCATTTTATTATCCCATTTGGAGCGAACCGTCAATGATCCCCTGCGCAGTTTGGCTTCATCAATGATATCATCGTGTACTAATGAAGCTGAGTGAATGAGTTCCAGAGCAACTGCAGCATGCTTAATTTGATTGATATCATACTCTCCAAATTTCGCGGTGAGCAGCACGAAAACGGGACGTATACGTTTCCCTCCAGCTTTCAGAGTGTGCATAGATGCTTCCTGAAGTTGTCTGCAATCAGTTTGTATCGATGAACGCAGCTCTTTTTCGATTAATTGGATATCCTGTCTGAAGATTGAATACAATTTTGGTAATTTCATAGTTCCACTTCCCGTTAAACTAATATGCGCCCTTTATTTTGATTGTTTGAATCCAAAATGAGACGCAGCTGCACCACCGGAATAAGGTTTATATTTAACCTTCACAAAACCGGCTTCTTCAAAGAGTCTTTTCAATGCCGGTGCACCCGGAAAATCAGATGCAGATTCCTGCAGCCAGGAATACTCCTTGTAACTCTTAGCCAATAATTTACCCAATAGAGGCATAATATACTTAAAATAAAAATAATAAAGCTGTCTGTAAACCGGTAATGTCGGCTGAGAAGTATCTAAACAAACAGCCATACCACCCGGCTTCAAGACACGGTTCATTTCTTTTAATACAGTTAAATAGTCAGGGACATTACGAAGGCCAAACCCAATTGTGACATAGTCGAACGTATTATCTTCAAAGGGTAGCTCCATTGCATTCCCATGAAGCAGCTCCACATTATGTAACTGCTCCTCTTTAACCTTTTGTTCACCAATCTTGAGCATATTTTTACTGAAGTCCAAACCGGTTACCTTACCAGAGTCTCCAACCTGTCTGGCCAGCGCTATCGTCCAATCAGCTGTGCCGCAGCATACATCCAGCGCCTGATCTCCCTGTTTAACAGCCATTTTTTTCATCGTATCGGCACGCCAACGCTTATGTAACTGGAAACTGATTACTGAATTCATAGAATCATAATTATCAGAAATCTTTTCAAAGACACCGTGTACACGTTCCTCTTTTGTTTGTTGTTTCATTATGAATTCCCTTTCCCCACATCGTCTTTTTAGATGTTTTTCGAGATTACCTTATACTTGTCTCAATCCGTAAAACCATTTCATCCCTACTATTGTCCTGCAACATGGATAATCTTAATCTATCACTTACTTTGGTAATTTCCCTCTTAAGTAAATCTGATATTTTATCAACATTTTCATCATATACACTATGTATGGATTGTAAGGCATGAATAAATTTGGAGTTACGGTTATTTTGATACCTGTCCAATTCTGCCATCAATCTCTTCCATAACAGAAAGTCTATAAACAAATCCTTTTGTTCAGTTACGTTAAAGTACTCAGCTGTTTTCTCGACCAGTATGGTTTCAATCTGTTTAAGATACATTACTAATGTATCTATATCAGCATCCTTATCCATATATAAGCGTACCTTAGCCTCATTTACTTCCTGAACTCCCCTGGATATGAGATTAATAAACTCGATATCTTTTGTTTTCGCCAATATATGATAATACATACTGCTATAATAATCTCCAGCCAAAATCGATAACTGCCGTTTCCTTAATTTAGCCGGACTTTCGGATTCCTCTGTATTTGAAACTTCCTCATGGGTATCCAAGGCAATTTGCATTAGCATGACAGACACTATGTAATATGGCATATACGTTTGATCCACTTTGGCATCACGCAGAATTTTAACCATAACAGCTATCATATCATCATTTATGACTGGCCGATCAATATAATCTAATAGTAAAGAATGATGGATAAGTTTCTTTATTTCATTATTAAGTTGTATGACTTCATTATTGATGCTATCCAATGGTAATCACCCATGCTTCCACTTCTGATTCCGTACCAAGTCGGCACATTACGTATTCATCGTATTTATCTTACTATCCTTTTAAATCGCTGTCGAATAGTTTAAAAGAAGAGAATAGATAATCGGTTATTCTTTCTCACTTTCTATTTCACCATATGGCGTATACATAACCGCTTTTCCTCTGATTTTCATAGCTGATGTGTGTTCTGTAAATTGAACAAATAACACTTCACCTTTATCTAGCTTTTCTGAATGATGAAATTTAGTGTCCTCACCTCTGGTTAATCCAATGACACTTACCCCATCTTCCAATGCTTTTATGACTATAAAATCATTTGATTGAAGGTTCTCCATTCTCTAACTCCTTTTCAACTTTTATCTAATGATTATTTATTAATTAAGCTTAATACTTCCTGACGGGAGATTGAGTCTGTCGCCAATGTTCCTCTTACTGCGGAAGTGATTGTCTTTGATCCAGGTTTTTTAACACCTCTCATAGTCATGCACATATGCTCAGCTTCAACAACGACCATCACTCCATGAGGAGCAAGCGTGTCCATTATAGAATCTGCAACAGTTGATGTAATCCGTTCCTGTAATTGTGGTCTTCTGCTCACCGCTTCGACGGCTCTGGCTAATTTGCTCAAACCTGTAACACGTCCACCTTTGGGTATATAGGCCACATGTGCCACTCCAAAGAATGGTACGAGATGATGCTCACACATAGAATAAAAAGGAATATCCTTAACAAGGACTAGTTCTTCATGATCTTCACCGAATACTGTTTCAAAATATTCTTTGGGATCCTGTCTCAATCCGGAAAATACCTCTTCATACATTTTTGCTACACGTTTTGGTGTGTCCAGGAGCCCTTCCCTTGTTGGATCTTCCCCAAGAGCCTCCAGAATCATTGTCACTGCTTCTTCTATTTTACCGCGATTGATTTCACTCATTTTATGTCTTCCTCCCATTGCTATACCTAATTTCAACTATTTACATAGTAGCACATTTTATTCTTAGAGCCATATATTATGGACTTCATAATAGAAAAAGAGTCATTACCAAAGAAATTGGTAATGACTCTAATCGCGTATAGCGCTTATTCAAGTAAAATCGTATGTAAAAATTACTTAACAGCGTCTTTAAGTGCTTTCCCTGGTTTGAATGCAGGTACTTTGCTGGCACTGATTTCGATTTCTTCACCAGTTTGTGGGTTACGTCCTTTACGAGCAGCACGCTCACGAACTTCAAAGTTACCGAAACCAATCAATTGTACTTTATCTCCATTTTTAAGAGCTTCTAAAATGGATTCGAACACTGCGTCTACTGCTTTAGTTGCGTCTTTTTTAGAAAGCTCGCTAGCTTCAGCAACAGCGTTGATTAATTCTGTTTTGTTCATTCCATTCACCTCCTCCCAAAGTATGCTTCCATTCTACTTCAATACTTTTTAAGTTGTAATGAAATATTTTCAATCAGTCAAAACAAAAACTTGAAATATTTTGTCATTAATCATTTTTAACATAAAAAACCATTGATAAACATTGATATATAAGGGTTTTTGCTTTGAACTTGATTTCTGATAAAAGATTATCATAATCCATAGACCATATCAAGTAAATTGGCGAATTTACAGGCATTTATTCGAATAATGTAGGTTATTTTTCTATTTTTATTGCCATATCTTCTTATTTGAGGTATTTTGAAAGTTAAAGCATTTATAAAAATACTTGTTTTTTGCAAAAAAATACAGAGGATTACGAATCCAGAACGGACCGTAAAACCCTCTGTATCTGTTAAAGAATAATGGCAATCAATCCGCCAGATCCTTCATTAATGATCCTCTCAAGAGTTTCCTTTAATTTATATCGTGCATTTTCCGGCATCAAACTTAATTTAGCCTGGATTCCCTCACGAACCACCGTAGATAAACTGCGGCCAAAAATATCTGAATTCCAGATGCTTAGAGGATTATCTTCAAAATCCGCCATTAAATAACGCACCAATTCTTCACTTTGCTTTTCTGTTCCGATTATTGGGGCAAATTCTGATTCAACATCTACTTTTATCATATGAATGGATGGTGCCACAGCTTTCAGCCTAACTCCAAATCTGGATCCCTGTCTGATAATTTCCGGTTCATCCAGACTCATATCCGCCAGAGAAGGAGAAGCTACACCATAACCAGTCTGTTTAACCATTTTAAGGGCATCCGCGACCTGGTCATATTCCGCTTTCGCGTAAGCAAAATCCTGCATTAATTCAAGCAAATGATCCTTTCCTCGTATTTCAACACCCACAATCTCTTTAAGAACCAAATCATACAGTTCATCTGGTGCTGATAAGTCAATTTCGGCTACTCCCTGCCCCATTTCAATCCCAGCTAATGAAGCATGACCAACAAAGTCATACTCTTCAAAAAGATGGACGAGCCTGTCAACATCTCTAAGCCTCTTAATATCCTGAACCGTCTCTCTTATTGCATCCTGATAGCTGACCCTCAGCCAATGATTTTCATTAAGCACCATAACCCATCTAGGCAGATTCACGTTCACTTCGAGAACAGGGAATTCAAACAATGCTTCCCGCAGTACATTTAACACATCCCCTTCCCGCATGCTCTCTACACTTATAGCAAGCACTGGGATATCATATTTTTCCTGAAGCTTAGAACGCAGAACCTCTGTATCTGGGTGATAAGGGCTTACTGTATTGATAATCATGATAAAAGGCTTTCCAACTTCTTTTAGCTCTTCTACGACTCTTTCCTCAGCTTCTACATAGTCTAACCTTGGTATCTCACCTATTGATCCATCTGTCGTCACTACAACACCAATAGTAGAATGATCCTGAATGACCTTACGTGTGCCAATTTCAGCTGCTTCATGAAACGGTATTGGTTCTTCATACCAAGGTGTATGAATCATCCTAGGCCCATTCTCATCCTCATATCCTTTCGCACCAGGAACGGTATATCCTACACAGTCAACCATACGAATATTGACCTCTAACCCTTCGTCTACCTGAACCTGCGCTGCCTGGTTCGGCACAAATTTAGGTTCCGTAGTCATGATCGTTCTTCCTGCTGCACTTTGAGGTAATTCATCAATCGTACGTGCTTTTTCAGCTTCACTTTTCATACCAGGAAGTACAACCAACTCCATAAATTTCTTAATAAATGTAGATTTACCCGTCCGAACGGCTCCAACTACTCCTAAATATATATCGCCGCCGGTTCTCTCGGCTATATCCTTAAATATATCGACCCTTTCCAAGAGATCCCCTCCCGATTCCTCCATATATGAGTACATATACGTAATTATTGATAGTCTTATAAACTTGGACACTATATATTTATGCTAAAGCCTATTAAACTTATGACTAGTTTTTTCTCTCCTCTCCTTTTATGTAAACAGCCGACTGCTATTTTCGATTGAAAATGAACCAATTATTCGGAGTATCATGATAAAGCACCGAATTATTCAGGAGATGTCAAAATAAAAAATACAATCTGGAATAAAAAAAACCTTTCTTTTACAATATATTTTGTAAAAGAAAGGTTATTCCTCAATTGCCATAAAGACAGGTTTATTTGCTGTTTGATCCCATGTATAAGGTAATGAATAGGCAGGTACAAAGAGGCTTTCTTTCACTAACTCCGCTCTTATATCTTCACCCTTTTTAAATCCCGCAGAGCGATCAATAAGTAAATCATATAAATCCGGAGTATAGTCAATATACAATTCGCCATCTTCGCCTAAAACAAGGTGTAACGATTTACCTGTGAAGGGACTTTTCACAGTAGGTTCCTTGTCAAATCCCATATTTTTATAGTTCAGCGTATAGACATTGGAACCAATTTTTTCTCCAAACGCAGGATAGCCCTGTGATTGTATTTGCAGCTTGGTATCGCGTATTGTCTCGGCTAATCGTAAATCAATCAGCCTGACAGTTGGATTGGTTTCTTCATTAACAAGTGTATATTGAAAAATCCCTCCATTTTCATAGGCATTTCCAGGTATTTCAGACATATATTTAGGAACCAATTTCTGAAAATCAATTATGTATTTCATATAATAAGGTGTATCTTGATCCTTTGTCACAATCGGCAACAGGCTGCCGCCATTATCTTTTCTATATTCCATAACAGCTTTCTGAACGGATTCGACCTGATCTTCATAGGGTACTTGGTTTTGCTGTAAATTCCCCTGTGGATACAAACACCCGGATAGAAAAAGAATCGTACACAGCAAGAATGTTACGCCAGATAGTTTATGTAGTTTCTTATTCAACGCTTTATCCATTTGTAGGACCACTCACAATAATAATAACCATAATAATGGCTGCTATAAACATAGATACATAGGCAATCGTGGCTAAAAGATATTTTAATATACCCTTTAATTTATATCTGCTTAAATATATAGCCAGCACTGCGATTGCCATTAAGCCCATCCCAGCAATCGAAACCCACATTTTTTGCATTGCTAAGCTCAATATTCGGCACCCCTTTTTCATCAATTCTTTTACCATATTTTTAAAAAGAATAATATTATTTCAACCTTTGCTATTATAACCCAAAATATACCTAAAAGAAAACAAAAACGGAAGCTCGGGTTTTTTATACCCAAACTTCCGTCCTGGACTAAATATATAGACTTAGACTAAGTTTATGCTGGCTCAGTCTTTTATAAAATATACTATGTTTAAATGAACATCTCAGCAAGTAACAAATGCCTATTTTTTGACAAAATCATCTGATTAATAATTATTAATCATGCTATCCATCAAATCTTCCATTTCATGCTTCTTGCTTCTAGTCATAAGATCATCTACTTCTGTCTTAATATCCTTGTCATTAAACAGGACATCGTACAAGGCAGTCGTAATTGGCATCTTCACTTGATATTTCTCCGACAACTGATATGCTGCCTTCGTTGTTCTCACGCCTTCAACAACCATTCCCATACTTTCAAGAACCTCTTCAAGATTCTTTCCTTTTCCAAGCATATTACCGGCACGCCAGTTTCTGGAATGGACGCTTGTACATGTTACAATAAGGTCACCAATACCTGTTAATCCAAGGAATGTTAATGGGTTTGCTCCCATCTTCACACCCAGACGAGTGATTTCTGCAAGACCGCGAGTCATCAACGCAGCTTTGGCATTATCTCCATATCCAAGTCCATCCGTAATCCCAGCTGCCAAGGCAATAATGTTTTTCAAGGCACCGCCAATTTCCACTCCAACTAAGTCTTGGTTCGTGTACACACGGAAATTTTGGTTCATAAATAAATCCTGAATACGCTCTGCTGCTTTCATATTTTTAGAAGCAACTGTAACCGTTGTAGGAATCCTTCTGCTTACCTCTTCAGCATGGCTTGGGCCGGAGAGAACAATAATATCTTGTGCTATATCCGAAATTTCTTCTTCTAGCATCTCAGATATACGCAGCAAGCTATCTGGCTCGATCCCTTTACTTACATGGACGATTGTCACTTTATCCTGGACAATCGCTTTAACCTTGCGGGCCACTTCACGAATTGCTTTAGTCGGTACAGCAAAAACAATAACCTCTGAGCCAGACAATGCCTCTTCCAAATCATAGTATGCCTTAATAGCGGAAGGGAGCTTGACATCAGGTAAATAACGTATATTTGCCTGTTCACGATTTATCTCATTGACATGTTCTAACTCATGCCCCCAGATTTTTACCGCATGTCCGTTATCTGCAAGGACGATTCCCAGTGCAGTTCCCCACGAACCTGCTCCCAAAATGGTGACTGATTGTTGCATAGATTCCACTCCTCAAAAAATTATTTACGTAATCGAGAAAAGATTTTTATAGGCGTTCCTTCAAATCCAAATGCATCTCTAATTTTATTCTCCAGGAAGCGTTCATAGGAGAAGTGCATTAATTCTGGATCATTTACAAATACAACAAAGGATGGCGGCTTGACGGCTACTTGTGTAGCATAATATATTTTTAACCTTTTACCATGATGGGTTGGCGTTGGATTCATTGCTACTGCATCCATTATAACATCATTCAGGACATTCGTTTGGATACGCTGTGCATGGTTTTCACTTGCCAAATTAATCATTGGAAGCAAAGTATGAATACGCGCTTTCGTTTTAGCAGATAAGAACACAATTGGAGCATAGTCAAGGAACTGGAATTCAGCTCTGATTTTCTCTTCAAACTTCTTCATCGTTTTATCATCTTTTTCAACTGCATCCCATTTATTCACTACAATAACGATAGCTCGTCCTGCTTGATGGGCATACCCAGCAATCTTTTTATCCTGTTCAATAATGCCTTCTTCCCCGTCGAGGACCACTAGGACAACGTCTGAACGTTCAATAGCTCGTAATGCACGTAAAACACTGTACTTTTCAGTACTTTCATATACCTTACCTTTTTTCCTCATTCCAGCGGTATCAATAATGACATAATCATCGCCATTATATTTGTACGGAGAATCGACCGCATCTCTTGTAGTTCCTGCGATATTACTTACAATAACACGCTCTTCACCCAAAATCGCATTAACCAAGGAGGATTTTCCTACATTCGGTCTTCCAATCAAGCTGAACTTAATCACATCTTCGTCATAATCAGGTGCCTGATGATCAGGGAAGCTTTGTACAACAGCATCTAGTAAATCCCCAATTCCAATTCCGTGAGAGCCAGAGATTCCTATTGGTTCACCAAAACCCAATGCATAGAAATCATAAATCTGATCACGCATCTCAAAGTTATCCACTTTATTTACAGCAACGACTACCGGTTTCTTTGAACGATAGAGGATTTTTGCCACTTCTTCATCAGCAGAAGTCAATCCCTCTCTGCCACTCGTCATAAAAATAATGACATCCGCTTCATCAATAGCAATCTCTGCCTGTTGACGAATCTGTTCTAAAAATGGTTCATCCCCTATATCAATACCACCTGTATCAATAATATTGAATTCATAGTTTAACCATTCCCCAGAACTATAAATCCTGTCTCTGGTTACTCCGGCTACGTCTTCTACAATTGATATTCTTTCTCCTACAATCCGATTGAATATTGTAGATTTCCCTACATTCGGCCTGCCTACTATGGCTACAACTGGTTTTGGCATGGTCGTTCATCCTTTCAACTATCCTAGCTAAATTCCTGTTTATTTTCACTGAATTGTTAGCATGTTTAATGTTTTTATATTTTATGAAAAAAGAACCCTTCTTAATCATAAAGAAGGGTCTAACTATATTATGATAGCAAACGTTTTGCAAAGTAACAACTCTTCTGCTATATTTCCTTACGATTTTTGGAGTAAAATTTAAACGCCATTGAATTTTCCCCTTCCACCATCCTTGGTAATAAGGAAACTAAAATACTTTTCATGAAATCTACCCAATAGGTTTTTATCTGATGCCCTTGCCTTTAAATCCTATATGCTGCTGATGATAAACACTTCGCCCTGGCATTCTTTTTGTCCATAGATTATTCGCTTTATTTAAAACTACAGTAATGGTTATCGCCAGTAACAATAGGTCCAAGGATTCAAACGACCCTATCTCTTTGACTGGAAACCCGTAAACATATAAAATCCCTGAATAAACTGCTTCGCCAAGTATAATCGCTACACTTAATATACTGACCCTTTTAGTTGGATCCAAAAAGATGATACTCAGTACAACCAGCAAAGAGGCCGCTATATAAATCCAGTTTACAATAAACCATACTGGATATAGAACTGAATAAATTCTAATACATATGAAGGCAATAGTAATACAAAAAATAGCGACTGTCACTCTAATTAATTCTTTATTCGTCCAATTTCTCCATTGATAAAAAGACCAAAGTAGGGCTGCAATAAAAAACAGGTTTACATGTATACCAAATATATGGATCGATAAACCGGCAAAGCAAATCCCTGCCAATAGTCTAATCATTCCTCTCCATCTTATCTTAACGGATTCATCTGATATAAAAATAAAATACCAACAGCCAAGCCACATTAAACTGAAAAATAAATAACCTTCGTGCATAAAAACCTCCCTTAGCAGTATGCCAACTTTCAATTTTTTTAAACATTTCAAATGTAATAGGAAATTGATTTATTTGACACACTATCGGTAAACAATTAAAGAACAAGCTGGGCTGTTAGATTCTTTTCATTAAAATCAGGATATACCCCTTCCATAAACAGATGTACTACATTACAGATTTTTTAGCGACACCATTCTGGTCCTCTATTGAATTTGTGATCGAGTTATACTTTTATACTTGGATCATCTGACTGAACAAACTAAATAATACAGAACGAAGCAGAAAACTGATTTTTTTACTTTATTCGATTCATTTGTTTATACATAGAAACAGCCCTTCTCTATACCTGAGAAGGGCTGTTCTTTACTTATTATTGAATTCAAAGCATGCAAGCCGCGTAAGGGCGCCTACCACATTACTTTATCTTTTTAAATTCTTTAGCTGCTCTCCAATCATTTCACCTAATTGGAAGCCTCTTGTTTCTTCAGGAAGTTCATAGTTATCCGCTTCAGCGGCTGGATTTTCCTGCAATTCTTTAATACTTAGAGATAATCTGTGCTCATCCTCATTCACGTCAAGCACTTTCACTTTAATAACATCTCCCTCAGATAAAACCTCATGAGGAGTGCCGATGTGTTTATGAGAAATTTGAGAAATATGCACCAAGCCTTCTACACCCGGGAATACTTCGACAAAAGCACCATAGGATACAAGGCGTTTAACGGTGCCTTCCAAAACACTGCCTTTTTTTGCTTTATCCGCAATTTCTGACCAAGGTCCAGGCAAGGTCTCTTTTATGGATAAAGAAACTCTTTCGGTATCACGGTCAATAGATAAAATCTTGACTTGGACGGTTTCTCCCTCTGAGACTACATCTGAAGGTCTGTCCACATGTTCATGAGAAAGCTGTGATACATGAACCAAGCCGTCAATACCTCCGATATCAACAAATGCGCCGAAATCAGTTAATCGCTGAACCGTTCCTTCTAGGACTTGGCCAGCCTGTAAAGATTCCAGAACTCCAATTTTTTTCTTTTCTTTCTCTTCACGCACAACATCTCTGTGAGAAAGGATTAAGCGGTTTTTTTCTTGGTCCAGCTCTACAATCTTAAACGCCAACTCTTTCCCTTTGTAGTCAGAGAAATCTTCAACGAAATAATCTTCGACAAGCGAAGCAGGTACAAATCCACGTACTCCAAGGTCAACAACTAGACCACCTTTTACAACGTCTTTAACCTCTGTTTCAATAATTTCACCATTTTCAAACGAAACAACCAGGTCTCCCCACGCTTTTTCTGCATCTACTTTTCTTTTCGATAGAATCAGAGCTTCATCCTCGACTTTGATAATCTCAAACTCAAGCTCGTCCCCTTCCTTCACCACATCTGAAGCTTTTTCAACGTGCAGACTGGAGAGCTCACTGATAGGGACAATGCCATCATGCTTACTATTTTCCACTTCAATGACGACTTGTTTTTCTTCAACTTTCGTTACAGTCCCATGCACTCTTTGGCCTACATTAAACTCGGTTACATTAATATTATTCATATCCTCTGTCATATGTACTCCTCCTAACGATCACGGGTTCAATTACCTTTCAATTTTATATTTAATACCACTAATCCGTCAGTATTAAACAATATTCTAAATAATCCCTTTTTTCTAACTTCTTATAATTTGTACTATTTGTCAAGCTGGATGTTTAACGGTTCTGATCAATTAATTGCTTTATATGAGCCATTATTACTTTGGTCACTTCTTCAGGAGAGGCTTTTTGACTACGATATTCTTCCATGTCAATTGGAGGACCATATATAACTTTAGTTTTAGAAAAAGGTTTATAGGAACCAATCACGGCACAAGGAATAACTTTGGCGTCTGTTCTCAACGCAAAAAAGCCTGCACCCGCAAGACCCTCTCCCAATTCTCCTGTCTTACTGCGAGTTCCTTCAGGGAACAGACCTAAGACATGTCCATCCTTTAAAGCCCCCAACCCCTTTCGCAGGGCATTCCGGTCACTCATGCCTCTTTTAATGGGAATGGCATGAACGCGCGGTAAAATGGTTTTAAGAACAGGTACATTAAACAGCTCTTCTTTAGCTATAAAATGAACATCCCGCGGGCATGTCATCCCGACTACAGGCGGGTCCAATTCACTAATATGATTGGAGCATAACAAAACACCGCCTGTCTCAGGAAAATGTTCTCTTCCTGAAACTGAGACACGGTATAATGGAGTTAGAGCGATCTTTACTACGCCCCTGGCAAATCTATAAAAGCTCATCCATATACTCCTTTCTCTTTCGCTATTTTCATAATAGCATCCACCACTTCATCAATTGAAAGACTTGTTGTATCAAGTTCAATTGCATCTGCTGCTTTTTTCAAAGGAGATACTTCTCTTTCTGAATCAAATTTATCACGGGCCGCAATGTCTTGTTTTAATTGCTCAATATCAGAGTCAAACCCTTTTAAGATATTTTCCTCATGTCTTCTTTTGGCACGCTCATCTACACTTGCGAGCATAAAGATTTTGACTTCAGCATTTGGCATAACATGGGTACCAATATCTCTTCCATCCATTACAACGCCACCTTGTTCTGACAGAAGCTGTTGTCGTCGAACCATTTCTTCACGTACCAATTTATGCTGAGAAACAGCGGAAACATTTTTAGTTACATTCGGTGTTCTTATCTCTTCAGATACAATTACTCCATCCACCAGTACATCCTGGCCTTGATCACTATTCTGCAATTTTATATCCGTAGACATTAACAGATCATAAAGAGCTGCCTCGTTATTCGGATCTATTCCATTGTTTAATGCCTTATAAGTTAGAGCTCTGTACATTGCACCGGTATCAATATATATGTAAGTTAACCTTCTAGCAATAATTTTCGCTACTGTGCTTTTACCTGCAGCAGCAGGACCATCAATAGCAATCGATAATTTCTTATTCATTTGTTCCTCCTTGTTGTACACAAAAATTAATCATGACTATTTTAACACAGCTTTACAGGATATAAATCAATATGAATGTAAAAAAATGAGACAAAGCACTTTACTTTGTCTTTAGAAAACCTAAATATTCATTTATTGGAAATTGCCTCCACAATAGCTGTATAATTATTTTCGATGACACCTTCATATCTTGCGAGCGTTTTCCATTTAGTAAAGGTATGTTCACGATGAAAAATAAGCTGAAAAAATAATAAAAATAAAAGTTGAATGATGGCCATTTTCTTGATAAATCGCTCTACCGAATTCATATGGAACAATCCTCCTCTTACTTATGAGTTTGCCCATACTGATATGTATTTAATCTGCAAAAGCTCTGTTTCTTTCCTCCAATTGTCTTTCAAAACAATAACGCAGCAAAATTTGCCGTTCTACTTCAGAGATTTCGATAAATTCGACAGATACTTTTTTTCTATTATTCAAAACTTCGACAATTCTTTTTACTTTTACCTGAATGGGTAATTCATACACTTCTCTATTTCTCATCTCAAATGTAAACTGCAGCATTAGATTCGTATGAGTATCAATTTTTAAATTTTGCGGAACAATGATTGCTGCCCCTCCTGCACTAATATCCGTTGTTAGTGCCGTAAATGGGGTGAATTCATTATTAATGGGTTGTACATTTACTTTTGTGGATAAGCTGACACGTACATATTCTCTTCGCTGAATTTTTTCTAGATATTCATCGCCAGGATAATCTAAAAGGAGCAAAGGAATATTTTCTCTCACTCTTCCCTGGATTTCCGTGTTAAACAGATAGGTATTTTGATCATTCCCAACAAATGTACCCCTAAAATTCGTTCCATTTATTAAGTAATCTATTCGATTCGTATGTATATTAACTGGATAATCAATATAAAGAATTCCATCTCTAACATCCATTAACTTGCATCTATATGTTTCAGGCTGATCTATTTGGCTCTTCTCCAGTATGATGGTCATTCCGATTGTTAACATAGTTAAACCATTTCCCCTCTAACGTGTGTAAGAATATTCCAAAACAAGGACTTATGTACTATTATGACAGAGAATACAAAAAAGGAAAAGACTGTTTTCAGCCTTTTCCTTAGTTTATTTTTTATGAGACATTATCATACACTTTCCTTGCTTCATGCATGATTTCTACTTTTTCTTCATGTCCGTTTTCAGCATTAATGAAGATTCGGTAGGTATCATCGCCTACCGTTCCCATAAATTCATAACAAAGTACGTCTTCATATAAATTATTTGTGATAACGGCCAATCTTTTCTCCATAATCTTCACTTTACCACTAATTTCACTTTCAGCTTCTTTTTCAGTGATTGCCGGTTTATTAACTTTTCTTTCCATATCATGATTTTGAAGATAATCATCTGCTCCCAGTCCGATGATATCTCCATTATCTAGTGCTACCTTGATACGGATTGCTTCCGGATAGATTCTCACTTGATCTTTAACCGTTACAAATGTATAAACACCAACATTATTATATTGAGTACTTTCAAATAACTCCATATTCTGATAGCCCATGTTGTTCAGATATTGCTGTGCTTTCTTATATCCATCGTTTAACCCGATCTTAGTATCTGATACCTGACGATCATTAATGATATAGATGGGATGTCCACCTTTTTTTGTCAAATCAATTCCTATCGTATGACCTGTAGAAGCACTCTTTAAATTCACATGATAGAACTCGTATTTTGAGCCATCCTTGTTTTCGGTTACACTGACTGTTTTAGCATTAGAGACACCCGTATATTTTTTTGCCAGTTCAATTGCTTCCTTACGGGTTATTTCTCTCCCGGACAAATTTTTATAATCTATGTTTTTTTCCTCTGTAGATGTAAATGTAGGGCCATATTCACTTTTTTGTCCAATTGACTTAACATTTTTATCGATCGTTTTAAGTCCATCAATAACTTGGTTGTCTCTTTGGCTGTCCCGATTCGTATCCGCCAAGGCTGTTTCGACATCCATCCAACGTAAGTCATTATCGCTGATTTTCCTTTGAACACTCCTCAATTCATCCCTTATATCCGTTGCGTCACTATACAGAGCTTTTAACGTATTATATTCCTCAGCAGATAGCGGACTTTTATCTAAATCTCGCACAGATGTCTTATAGGCGAAATCACCGATATTTGTTAAAAATTTCTCTGTTTCATGAAATGGCATTAACGTTAAGGGCAAATGACCAACGTTGTTATGCGCTTCACTTGTTAATCTCCAAACCTCAGCCAATGCTGGAGATAGGGAATCATTTGTATTCATAGCCAATGTCGTCCCGATTTTATCATTTAACACATCAATTTGATAGTTCAGATCATTAAAGGCACGCTGATAATTATTCTCGGTTTGATTCATGATAGCTATTTTCTCTTGATGATCCTGATATGCCCAGTACGCTGTTCCAACTAAACCGATTAACAACACAGCAATCACGATATTTCTTATCATTACATTCACCTCAGTTGCAGAATATATGCTTGCCGATTTTTTTTATTTGCGGACGACTCCATATCCATGAACTTGTCGCAGTTTCCGGGTTAAAATAATATTCAGCTTCACCGGTCGGATCCCAACCGTTGATAGCATCTATAACAGCGTTTCTTGAACTCTCATTAGGTTCAAGCCAGATTTGTCCGTCAGCTACTGCAGTAAATGCTCCCGACTGAAATATAACCCCTGAAACTGTATTTGGAAACGATGAACTTTGGACCCTATTTAAAATAACCGCAGCAACTGCTACCTGACCCTCGTATGGTTCACCTCTCGCTTCTCCATGAACTGCATTCGCCATTAACTTAATATCACTTTCCGAAAATCCAGCCGGTATATTCGCAGCTGTACCGGTCGTCTTTGTGGATGTGTTCTTTTTAGCCGTATTTGTTGATTTTGTCGTTTTATTCGCTGATGCTTTTGGTTTGACTTGATGCTCAATTGGAGTCCCCTGATAATAGGTGAATTCATTTCCTGAATTAATTTGTTTTTTCACCCAAGAAGCGTTGTAATTAGAGGCGCTGACCAGTTTACTTTTAGTCTTTGCTCCACCTAACCCATCAATAGGTAACCCGAATTGCTCCTGAAAATTACGTAATGCCCAGTATGTTCCCCATCCAAAGACCCCATCAATTTTTCCATGATAAAAGCCTATATTTTGAAGACGCGCTTGTAATTCGATGACATCATCACCGACAGCTCCCCTTTGAATCACTTGATTAGTAAATGCTTCAGTCTGGATATCAAAAATAGGTGAGAGGAATAAAAAACAACCAATTATTGAAAAGGATACTAACTTCCTTACTAAACCCTTCATTTCATGCCCTCCTGTAGAATTAATGACAGTAAGGGTAGTTTTTGCAAACACATATAAAATATTCAGTCCAACATTAAAATCATTTTCAAACGAGAGGGTTGATGATTTAAAAAATGAGTTGCATACAAAAGCTTTTTGAGCTAATTGCAGAGGAAAAAAAGTTGAATTGAGATAAAGAATAATCATTTAGGAACGTAGAAGAAATGGGGTATAAGCATATTCTCTGTTAACATAATAAGCAGCATTTCAGGATGGATTTATTACCTTTATTTACTCCAGAGGATTAAAGCCGCAGGCAACACAGATAGATAGAAACATCCATTCAAATAAAAAAACAAACCCTAATCAAATCCCACTCCTAAAAAAGCAGATTTAGATTAACGTTTGTTTCTATTTTACTGCAGTTTACAGTTTATTAAACTGATTCAAATGACTGTTTAAAAGCTTTTTCTGTTAAAATCCTGGCCTTTTTTACTTTCCAAAGTCCGAGACCCCATAGGCAGAACATAAATGGAATTAAATATACATACCATTTTTCCTGCTCCATTAATATATAGTTAAACGAACCATGCAAGACAATCGGAATGAACAAGGCTGTCAGCATATAGGTCAGCTTTAACCTAGGCTGGGTTTGGAATTTGGCTTTACCAAAATAAAAGCCCATGATGACTCCAAACAGTCCATGGCTAGAAACAGGGAACATCGCTCTCCCCCATGCATATTCAAGCCCATTTGAAAATAAATAGAGGATATTTTCCAATGTTGCAAACCCCAAAGAGATGGAGACCCCATAAACAATTCCATCATACGGTTCATCAAAATCAACATGGCCATAAATCAACCAAAGGAATAAAGCCCATTTGATCAGCTCTTCTACCATTCCCTTTTCAAAGAAGGCATCAGCCCAAACAGAAAGAAAAATCCCTTCTGCCTGGATAACATATTGAATAAACATAACAGGTATGACAAATAACGCACCATAGATAAATGCTTTAAATACAACTGATACAGGCTCAGTGTTATATTGGTCTTTCAGGTAAAAATAAATTAGCAAGGCTATACCAGGTGCAACGCCTGCTGTTAATATATTTAACATGGATTACCCTCTCTTTTTTACTCTTTCGTCCTTTAATCGTAACACGGACGAAAAAAAAAGAAAATCAAGAATTCTCATAGCTTTCATATGGTTAGCGGATTGCGAACCCTACAACTTAAAAGCAGCCTTGATATCGACATTACCATTGGATAATAATATGGCCAATTTCAATCTTGCCTTCTTGCTGTCATAATCCTCTCCAAGAATCACACCCCTATTTTGCAGGTCATGCGCACTGCCGTGGTACCCATAGGAAGGATACACTTTTCCTTCTTCGGCACTTGTACTGATAACAATGGTTACCCCGTTATCCAAAGCAGATTGGATAGAACTGACCATTAAGGGCGTTACTTGCCCACGGCCGACTCCTTCAAGCACAATTCCACGTGCGCCGGCATTTACAGCGGCATCAATCATAATCCCATCTGCTCCTGTATAGCATTTTACGATATCAACGCGCGGGATTTCCGGTCCAATTTTGTAGGATTCATTATAGATTGGCTTTTGATAGACACTGACTACATCATTATCGATGATTCCGAGATATCCATAACCAAATGATTCAAAGCCCTGGAGATTTGAAGCATGGACTTTTTTCACGTATCTTGCGGAATAAATCCGCTCATTAAAGACAACCAAAACTCCGCTATGCTTTAAATGTTGATTTGCGGCTACATAGATTGAATTCCTTAAATTGGAATACACATCGGTTCCGACATCCTGAGGGGAGCGCTGTGAGCCAGTTACCACTATTGGTCTGGAATCTTTAGTTGTTAGATCGAGAAAATAAGCCGTTTCCTCTAACGAATCCGTTCCATGAGTGACTACTACTCCACAAACTCCTTCATCCTCCAATTCCTTTTCAATGGCTTCTTTTATTAAAACCATATCTTCAAAACCAATATGCATGGAAGGCTTTTGCATTAAGTCTATAATTTTTATATCGAAACCCTCCGGCAACTGACAGAGTGCTGCTAATTCCTCACCACTCATAGCACCCGAATTCAGAAGTCCTTTAGAGATTTCTTTACTGGCAATCGTTCCACCAGTCGTTATTAGTGAAATTTTCTTCATATTACACCTCTTAACAAGTAGTCAAGCAATCTTAATGCTATTCTATTCTAACCCTTCTTTATCTTTTACCGCATTTGCTATTTGCCCACCATGAAATCTTCCATTCTCAATAAAAATTTCATTAGCATTATTTCCGGCCACAATCACACCAGCCACAAATAGGTTCTCTACGTTTGTTTCCATTGTTTGCTCATTAATCACCGGTTTCCCTGTCTCACTGTGTATCTCAACACCTACATTGGTTAGAAGACTGTAATCCGGATGATACCCAGTCATAGCAAAAACATAATCATTTTGTATTTCGATCGTTTGCCCCTCTTTTTCGTAAATGACGGTTTGCTCTTTAATCTCTTTTACAACTGAATTAAATTCCATTTTTATAATTCCGTTGCGGACATATGATTCAAACTCGGGCAAAATCCAAGGTTTAATGCTTTTTGAATAAACATCTCCCCGATATATGACTGTTACCCTCGCTCCCGCTTTAACAAGCTCCAGCGCAGCATCTACGCTTGAATTTTTGCCACCGATTACAACCACATCCATATCGTAAAAAGGATGTCCTTCTTTGAAATAATGGAATACTTTATCCAGATTTTCACCTGGTATATTCATCATATTTGGTTGATCATAATAGCCCGTTGCAATGATACAATATGGTGTTTCATATTCACTTTTGGTTGTTTTTATTTTAAATAATCCATTCTCTTGCTTTTCTATTACTTCCACACATTCATATGTATTTATTCTAAGATTCTTCCTCTTCGCTACTTCTCTATAGTATGTTAATGCCTGGAGCCGGACGGGTTTCCGATTTTCAGTAATGAAGGCGACATCCCCAATTTCTAATTTCTCACTGGTTGAGAAAAAGGTTTGATGCGTTGGGTAATGATAGATTGAATTAACAATATTCCCCTTTTCAATAATCAATGGATTTTTACCAATTTCCTTTAAATTAATGGAAGCTGACATACCACATGGTCCGCCGCCAATTACAATTGCTTCTTCGTATTGCATTTTTCTTTCCTCCAAATAACCGTAAACTGGAATTTCCAATTCGTAATTCGTATGTAGTATCTAGTACTTCTCAAAGAATATTTAAATAACCCTTTTAGAATAACATTTTTAGGACCTAAACTCATCCACTGCATGCAAAAAAGTTTTCTATCTCACAAGGGACAGAAAACTTTCTTATTGTTTGCAGTATTAAATCCAGCCTCTGAAACGCGATGCTTCGGCCATTTTCCGTACCCCAACCATATAGGCAGCGAGGCGCATGTCAACACGGCGGGATTGAGCTGTATCGTAGATGGTATTAAATGATTTAACCATTACTTTTTGTAATTTTTCCTCAACTTCTTCTTCAGTCCAATAGTATCCTTGATTATTCTGTACCCATTCAAAATAAGATACTGTAACACCACCGGCAGAAGCTAAAACGTCCGGTACTAACAGTATACCGCGATCTGTTAGAATACGCGTTCCTTCCAAAGTGGTTGGACCATTAGCAGCTTCAACGACAATCTTCGCTCGTATATTGTGAGCGTTTTCGTCTGTAATTTGATTTTCAATTGCGGCAGGTACCAAAACATCACATTCCAGTTCAAGTAATTCTTGATTGGTTATCGTATTCGTGAATAGGTTGGTTACTGTACCAAAGCTGTCTCGACGATCCAGCAAGTAATCAATATCAAGGCCATCGGGATCATGTAAAGCCCCATTTGCATCTGAAATACCGATTACCTTGGCACCGGCATCATGCATGAATTTTGCCAAAAAGCTTCCTGCATTTCCAAAGCCTTGGACAACAACTTTCGCTCCTACTAAATCCATTCCGCGTTTTTTAATCGCTTCATGGATACAAATAGTTACCCCTTTGGCAGTGGCTGATTCCCTGCCATGTGAACCGCCAAGAACAAGCGGTTTACCGGTAATAAATCCCGGAGAGTTAAATTCATCTATACGACTGTATTCATCCATCATCCAGGCCATAATCTGTGAATTGGTGAAAACATCCGGTGCCGGGATATCTTTTGTAGGACCGACCAATTGGCTTATCGCCCTGACATATCCACGGCTAAGCCTTTCCAATTCCCGAAAAGACATATTGCGCGGATCACATATGATACCGCCTTTTGCCCCTCCATACGGTAAGTCTACAATGCCACATTTCAAACTCATCCATATGGATAAAGCTTTAATCTCTTTCTCTGTAACATTAGGATGAAAACGAATTCCACCTTTTGTCGGACCTATAGCGTCATTATGTTGAGCACGATAACCAGTGAAAACCGTTACAGAACCATCGTCCATTTTAACAGGGATTTTCACAGTTAGCATACGAAGCGGTTCCTTCAATAATTCAAATACCTCTTCTGGATATCCAAGCTTATCTAAAGCCTTATGGATGACAGTCTGAGTCGATTTTAAAACATCTAGTTTGTCCTCAGTGGAATGATGGTCGGCTGTCATTATAGTACCTCCTACAGATGTATAATAAGTAATATTTTCCTACCAGCATAAGTATACAACTTTGGCAATTGTCTGGAAAGTGAAACAATAGAATAATAGGATTAAAAATTGTAAAGCAAGATTAATAAAATTTTTGGGGAGAATATTCAGATTTATTATTCACTTTTATAAATTCAGTATACTTAATAAACCTTGAAAAGTGCAAGAGTACTGTTTTAGCCTTTATAAACACGCTTAGATTAAATAAAAATAACCACATCTTTTAGATGCGATTATCATAGAAAATATTTTTTTATAATAGTAATTATATTCTCTTCACATATCCTGTGCCCGTAATCTTCCAGGTATTCTTTACTCAAGGTCGAGAATTCTCCAAACTCCAAAAGAATAGACATAAGAGTTGCTTGGTTTATAAGAGCATCTTCTTTTATCTCTAAATAGTAGTTGGACTTCCAATAATAAAGGATTCCTTTCACATTCCAGCTAGTCTTTATCATTCTGCAAGCTTGTACTACATCATCAAATTCCGCAAATTCATATATGATTTGATCTCGCTTCATTATATTGACGGATAGATACCCTTCTATTTCTTCTTCTTCTTCGAGACCTTCGTTTAAATAGTACGCATCCCTTTTTAAAATCATATAGATTCCGTAGCATGGATACGAGTATACATCCATCTGAAAATATCCGGTAACCAAGTTCCCGCATTCTTCAAGCACTTCTTGAATAATATGATAAAAAAAGCTATGCGTTTCCACCGAATGACTGGTTAGCACCTGACAGTTAACACCTCTGTCTTCCAATTCATCGTAGGGAATAAATAGTTTGAACAATGCCGGATTGATTTGTTTAAGCTTCATGAAAAAATCCTCCTGTAGCTACCTCTCTCCATTCCATTGTATGAAGGGAGCCACAGTCGGTACCTTGTTTTAAATCAAGAAGGAGTTGCCTTCTTTAAATGGATTAAATGAGTCTCAGGTTTTGCCATTAATCGCAGCGGAAGTAAGCTTGTTCCATATCCATTACTTGTTAGGATGGTCGTATTATTCCTCTCCGAGACACCGCCCAATTTATATCTGCCCATCCCAAAAATCCTAATTTGGCCACCGTGGGTATGACCGCTCAATACTAAATCAATCCTATATGATTTTTCCATTTCCTTTTCTATTTCCGGAGTATGACTGGCTAGAATTCTAAAACTGTCAGATTCCACTTCTTCCATTGCCAAATCAAGCCGCCCCGTTTGTTCCTCTTCATCATAAAAGTCAATTCCAAGCAGGCGTATTTTATCGCCATCCTTTGTTTCAAACAGTACGCTTGTATCTAGTAATTCATGGATATCCAACTCTACAAAAAGTGCATCCAGTTCATGTCTATCTATTTCATAATCATTATTACCCCATATGAAATAAACAGGACCTACACTTTTTAATTTAGTTAAATTTTCTTTTATTCTATCTAGCGGTACCCCTTTTTCAGCCAGGTCACCGCCAATTAAAACAAAATCAGCTTTCCCTTTTACCTGCCCAATAATTTCATTACTGATGACCCGCCTATGTATATCTGAAATAAAAAAGATTGTGATGGTCTCATCACTTGGAAATGTACTGAATTCAAACGTATGATCAATCACTCGGTCCTGATGCGCAAGCCTGTACATATAGATGAATAAGCACGCACATAAAGCAATTAATAAGCCAAAAATCAACAGCACTGCCATAGTATCTCCCTTTCAATCCTTCATATCTTAAAACTAAAAGAAGCCAGCCTAATAAATGACCAGCTCTACATTTATATATATCTTTATTTTTGATCAATATGCAAAACTTTTTCATCAATATGCAAGACTCTAAAGCCTGATTCCTCTAATTTTTGGATAAATTTATCTACATTCGGCGCCTTCGCTACTTTAATGACAATTCGCCTTAAAAGTTTATCGGTTTCATCAAAGGTAACTAATGAAATAATTTGTTGCTGATATTGCCTTGCAATCTCAGTTAACCTGGCAATACGTCCCTTGGTTTCAACTGTAGTTAATGCTATCCTCACACCAGGTACATGAACACCAAAGGTACTCTGGAATTGTTCAATTATATCATAGCGCGTAACAATGCCATGGAAATACCCGTAATCATCCAGCACAGCTAATAAAGGTGTCTCTTTTAAATCCAGAAATATATTTTCGTATATTTCGTCTTCTTTTAATGTCTTGTTTACCTCAGCGATTGATTCTGCTTTTGTTTCTTTTAAAAAAATATCTCTGGGCAGCTCTGATAAAAAGGCTGCTTTGTATACTCGATACCTTGTAATCGTACCTATATACTGATTTCCTTTCAGAACTGGCACTCCCTCAATTTGATGTTCATCCAGCACCGAGAAAACCTCTTGAAGAGTATCATTGTAAGAAACCGTATGACAATGATATTTTGAAATCATGATATTCTTTACAAACATTAAAGCACCCCCACCGCAATCTAGTATAAACATTCCCTATAATTAATACTTATTCGACAAATCACAAACTTTACCTGCCTTATTTGTGAAAAATTACTTATTTTCGTGAAAAAGATTAATATCATATAAATCTTTAAATTTATTAAAGAGGATATGTCTATTTTTCCATGCAATATCATTTTTCCAAAGATCCTTACTCCTATCTATAATCTCACATCGCAAAGCATGAAATTCCTTTTCCGCCTTGTCCATCTTTTTTTTGTAATAAAGCATCCCTCCATACATAAAGGCAAGTAATAGTATACAGACAATGATAAATTCACTTTCAAAAAAATAGTTATACATGGACATAAAAGAATACGAATAGAGAGGAAGAACGTTCTTATATACATAGACAACCAGAATCGCTGTTAAACCTAAGGTAAGGTAAATAAATAAAAAATGACGGGTTTTATAATGATCAAACTTGCGTTTCCTTTTCACCACATTGTTGAGCATTATTTTTGTAGCCTCATCGGTATGTTCGTCCAAATCATGAATATGCGCTTCCATAAACCACCTCTCCTTTTCATACTCATGTTTATGAAAAGGAGAGGTCAATTATGAAACTCTTGTCCATTATTTATTTAGCTGTTCCCTATACATGCTTACTAGTACTATAACTATTATAAGACTGTTTTTCCCTTGCCTGATTGCTTATTTATGACAAATCCAAGGATTAAATCAATGGTGAAATGCATCACGATTGTAACAAATAAGTTGCCTGTCCATTCATAAATCATTCCAATAAAGAAACTTAGCAATAAAATATTCACAAACAAGTAAACATTATATAGATACCTTATATGGATTAGTGCAAATATGAGGCTGGCCATCCACAAACCAACATACGTTTGAATGATTCCCCTGAATAATAATTCCTCACTAAAAGAGACTAGTAGGACAATAAAGATTAGTTGCCGACCATTCAGAGACCTAAAAATACGTTGATTAATTCCACCATCATTAAAATATCTCTCGGGAAGATACCTCATCGAAAGTAAGTCATAGAGAACCACCAGCAATCCGGCTGGGATTCCAATAAGAAGGATAGACCAATCTTGAAAATCAAATAACAATAAAAACTCCTGTATATCATCAAAGACCCATATACCCAAAAAAGAGGAGATTATAAGCAAAAGCAATTGTGTTTGAATCAACGCCTTGTATAGCTCCTCATCTTTCAGCTGACTTACGAGCTCTGCCTGTTTATTTTTCATAGTTTACTCTGCCCTTCCAGTAAATAATTGTTTCAATTGCATTCGCCAATTTTGATCTTCCCGAGGGATGTCTTGCCGTTGTTTTGGAAGGAAACCGATCAGTTCATCTAGTGTTGCTCCACACCGGTCACAGCAAATCTTTGTTTTATTCTGCAACGCCTGATTAAAATAGGAAGCGATGCTGCTCTTTCTGCACTCAGTGGAAAGAATCCATTTTTTTAATAGATAAAGTTTCATAAGTTTTTCTTTTTTTCTTTTTTCCAGTTCTGTATCTATCCGCTCAATGCGGTCATACGGATCAAGAATATTCCCCTTTAATAAAGCCTTATTTAATTCTTTTACCCGTTCCATTTTGTCATCACCAATAAACTCCTCATCTGTAAGATTGGAAGCCTCATGATGAATCACCCATTCAATTTCTGAACGGTTTGGAAAATCCCTTTCAATCAGATGGGAAGCTTGCCATTCATCTCCTTCTGAATATAACAATATGGCCACTGCCGGCAATCCATCTCTCCCTGCCCTGCCTATTTCCTGGACATATGCTTCCACACTCAAGGGCATGTTTACATGAAAAATAAATCGTATATCATTTTTATTGATTCCCATACCAAACGCATTGGTGGCCACGATGATCCTTAGTTGCCCAGATAAAAATTGCTGCTGAATCAGGATTCGGTCACCAGTTTCCATACCGCCATGGTAATAAGCAACACCGTCAAACCCCTTTTCCAATAAAAATCCGCTCAATTGTTCAGCAAGTTTTCGGCTGGATACATATATAACCCCTGCACCTGGCACTTTATTCAGCGCATCAATTAAAATCTGAAGCTTATGCTGATAATCAGCTGCTTCTTCTACCAGGATACTGATATTTTCCCTGTTCACACTATGGATTACTCTCGCTGCATCCTCCATGCATAAATTTTTTAAAATATCCTCTTGAACCTCAGGAGTAGCTGTTGCTGTTAAAGCTAAGGTCAATGGGTTATCCAGTTCTTTCCTAATCCGGCCGAGCTGCAAATAACTCGGTCTGAAATCATAACCCCATTGGGATATACAATGCGCTTCATCGACAACAAACAAGGCAATATTGAGCCTTTTTAATTTATCCAAAATAAATCTGGATTGCAGCATTTCAGGCGAGATATATAAAAATTTTAATAATGGCAATGACCTCAGTACCATATCCCGTTCCTGCAAGGTCAAAAATGAATTTAAGGAGGCAACCTTTTTTTCACCTTTTGCCTTCATTTGTTCTACCTGATCTTGCATAAGAGCCAATAATGGTGAAATGATAATAACCAATCCATTCATCAAGTATCCGGGCATCTGAAAACACAAGGTTTTGCCCGTCCCGGTTGGCAGCATAGCTAGTGTATCTTTGCCATCGATAATGGATTCAATTACTTCCTTTTGTCCGGTTCGAAACGTTTGGAATCCAAACATTTTTTCTAATTGAGCTTCTAGCGGCTGCATACTTACACTTCCTTTATAGTTGCCATAACGAGCCTAATTTTAAAATAAGTTATCTCAGATGGAAGGACCATTTTTAACGATCTTAGCTGTTTTGTTTCATGAGTAGCAATTGCCTGTTTAATTTGCTCTTTCTCTGTCTCACTTACAAAATCATCTATCGGAAAATCTGGTACGTTTGAAACAATCTCAACCAGATGATCTTCAATCGTATTCGTCTTTAAATTCCGTACGGCTGCAACTTCTTCTTTTGACATCCCGGCTTGAAGCATTTTTAACGTTCTTTGTGTAGAAGCAGTTAAAAGAGATTGAACAGGTTTACCTATTAGAACAAGTTCTTTCAATAGTATATAAGGAGACTGAACACTGGCTTTAAGCATATAATGAACAGTATCCCAAAAGAGAAGTCTTGCATAAAATACATCTATATTAAGCTTTCGTGCAGCCTGTTCGATTGTTAAACCCGCATGCTGGTGACCCGAAAAAGCTAAAACAATCAATTCTGCTCCTGTTTCATTTACTTTACTTAATAAATCTTCAAGCTCCTGAAATAGAAGCTGCCCCAGTTCCAATGAAGAGAGAGGAATCTTTTTAAATAATTTTTTCACTAACAATTGTTCCTCTTGATTACGGGAAACAGGGATGAAAGAATGATTGCCATTTAGTAAACAGGAAGACGTTTGCACCAATAATTGCAGTCTTATCCAAAACCCATGAGCTGCATCTTGCAAGGTACGGCCATCCAGGTTAGTGAACGAAGGATAATCATTTACCCAAATGTTAAGCGCTTGTTTACCATGCTCTGTACAAACATAGGTGTTGATTCCTGTTTCTTTTATATATCCTTCTTTGATTAATTCACTAATCTTTTGATCCCATATCTCTCTTTTTAACTTTGGAAGAATACCAAAGAACTCGGATATATTAAACAAACGTGCATCTTGAATGGGCTGTGAGGATTTTTTTCCATTTAGTATATGTAAGGGGGAATACACCGTTCTTTGCCCCTTTAATGCATTTATTAAATACAGTATTAATCCATCAAAATATGGTATAATCATGTTTTAACCCCTTTATTCTACCTGTCTGTCACTTTTTATCTTACCAAATAGTTGTACTCTCATGCTTAAAATTCAATAGCCTATTTTTCCTTAATTCGCTAAAAACACGCGAAATATTGGCTATTGAAAAGTTATACCATGAGTTTTACAATAAGGTGAGGGGTTTGATATCCAGTTCGGTATCAAAATATATATTTTTTTACCTGGGAGGTATTTAGCATGGCTAAATTTACTATTGTTGACAAAGAAACTTGCATTGCTTGTGGTGCTTGCGGAGCAGCAGCTCCAGATATTTACGATTATGATGATGAAGGTATTGCATTTGTTACTTTAGATGATAACCAAGGTATTGTCGAAATTCCAGATGTTCTGCTTGATGACATGATGGATGCTTTCGAAGGATGCCCAACAGATTCTATTAAAGTTGCTGACGAATCCTTTGATGGAGACGCATTAAAATTCGAATAGTCTCCCCATTAATAAAAGCCTCTGCGGTTTCGCAGAGGCTTTTATTTAATCTATTTTATACATTTCGCACTACAGATTGCTTCGAAAACCAGCCCTGCATTTTAGTGAATAACAGCATAAATACAATGGCTATTAAGGTTCCTTTTATTAAATTGAAAGGAATGATCGCCGTGGTGATCATTGCTCGAATCTCTGTACCAGACATGTTCCAATTCATTAACACACTGTAGCTTGGCAGTAAAATGAAGTAATTGACAAGACTCATAAATACAGCTAATACGATTGTGCCTCCTACTAGTCCGTATACCATGCCTCTTTTAGTGCCGATTTTTTTATAAAAATAGTAGGCTGGAAGGATAAACGCGACGCCTCCGATAAAGTTAGCAAAATGACCAACTGGAATTCCTGTATCGCTTCCTGTCATGATGTAATCCAAAATATTTTTTAATAATTCAACCAGGATACCCGCAATCGGCCCAAAAATGATGGCCGCAATTAAGGCTGGAATATCACTGAAATCAATTTGGAGAAATGCCGGAAAACCTGGGAATGGAAAGTTTATAATCATCAAAACATATCCAATCGCACCCAACATCCCAATCGTAACCATTTTTTGAATCTTACTTACACCACTGCTTTTCATTATTCCTCTCTCCTTTAGGTTTTGGTACTACCTCTTCCAGAAGAAAGGCTCTGCCTAAAACGTCAATCATGAAGCCATGCCACAAAAAATCCCTTTATCTTTATTAGATAAAGGGAGAAAAGGCAATGTGAAACAAACGTTCATGAAAGATTGTTTTTTGAACGTTAACAGAGACCTCCATCTTCTCCCATCCAGACTATACTGTCGGCTTTGGAATCACACCAAATCCTGCCTTTACAGGCTCGCGGGCTTAGATTATACATCATCACCGCCGGTAGGGAATTACACCCTGCCCCGAAGATAGACCGTATTTAATTGGTAAAATGGCTTAAGAAAATAATCAGGCTAGACATTCCACCTGTAAATTTAACTAGACCATTTCTATATTGATTTTATCCCAATAAACTAAATAATACAAGAGATTAAAATCACTATATGAATAGAACAAAAAAATATATATTTGTAAATATACCTTAAACTAATGGTCTCACCTCTTTTATCCGACCACCTAAGTAGTTCAAATTATAAAAATTTAAACTTTTTTTAGTATCAGCAGCAATAAAATTTAGATTCTTCTAAATTTTAAAATAGTAAGCGTTTGCAATACGGAATCTTGATTGACACATAGATTATAAGTCTTGTAGAGTGGAAACAAGATTAAATACTTCTACAGGATGGTGACAAGATTGTTTAAAGTACTCATAGCTGATTCAATAAAGCCTGATGGTTTAACACCATTCGTTGGCAGGGATGACATCGAGGTTGTCCAAAAAAAGATAGATGAAGTAAGCAGTGAATTGCATCTGTTTGATGCACTTTTAGTCAGAAGTGCTACAAAGGTAACAAATGATTTGCTTCACAAAATGACAAACCTAAAAATTGTAGCCCGGGCTGGCGTAGGAATCGACAATATAGATGTTCCTTCCTGTACAAATCGTGGAATCATTGTGGTCAATGCACCTGATGGCAATACCATTTCTACCGCTGAACACACTTTTGCCATGATGGCATCCCTGGCCCGAAACATCCCTCAGGCTCACCAATCTTTAAAAAATGGCGCTTGGGAGCGAAACCGCTTTGCCGGAGCTGAATTAAAAGGTAAAACGTTAGGAATCGTTGGGATGGGGAGAATTGGAACTGAATTATCCAAACGGGCGAGAGCTTTTCAGATGAATATTTTCGCCTTTGATCCTTTTATTACGACAGATCGGGCAAAAGAATTAGGCATAACGGTAGGTTCACTCGATAACCTGCTTCAAGTATCTGATTTCATCACCGTCCACACCCCATTAAACAAGGATACAAAAGGATTATTAAATAAAAGTACGATACAAACATGCAAAGATGGTGTCTATCTTATCAACTGCGCCAGAGGGGGTATAATTGACGAGGACGCTTTATATGATGCTATTCTTGAGGGAAAAGTAGCCGGAGCTGCACTGGATGTATTTGTAGAAGAACCTCCAGTGAATAATAAATTATTGTCCTTGGATCAAATTATTGTAACACCTCACCTTGGAGCGTCCACTGCGGAAGCACAATTAAATGTGGCTAAGCAGGTGGCAAAAGAAGTAGTCTCATTTGTGGATGGAATACCAGTGTCAAACTCCATCAACCTACCAGCTATACCTGCTGAATTATTTAATAGAATACAGCCGTATTACCAATTAGTGAAAAAACTTGGCTCTTTCCTATCCCAATATATAAACGAGGGCATAAAAGAAATTTCCATTACATATGGCGGTGATTCTTTTGATTTTGATTCATCGATTTTAACAAAATCACTTGTTTCAGGATTTTTTAAAGAACGGGCTGATGTTACCATCAACGAAGTAAATGCCCTGTTATACGCTAAGGAACGCTCCATCACCATAGGTGAAAAAATCTCAAACGAAACATATGGCTATTCAAACAGTATAACGGTAAGAATTAAAGGCGAGACCAGACAAATTGAAATGAAAGCAACCTATATAAAAGAATATGGACCGCGTATCATTGCCATCGATGACTTCAAAATCGACTTTTACCCTGATGGCCATATCCTATATATCCAGCACCACGACAGACCAGGTGTGATTGGCATTGTCGGTAAAAAACTTGGCGATCTTAATCTCAATATTGCCACCATGCAGGTAGGACGTAAAGAAGCCGGCGGCGAAGCCATTATGATTCTTACATTTGATGAAAAAATTCCTCATTCTGTCATAAATGAACTTGCCGGCAATGATGAAATATCCGTCGCCAAAGCAATCAATTTGAGTGAGGTATAAAATAATAAGTCCATTGCATCTCATAATTTATTAGATTGAGAGATGCTCTTGTTAAGTCAACATTTATAATGAGAACAATGCCCTATATAATCTTGTATAGCCGACTATCAAAACAAAAGAGGATGGGACATAACTTATAAACGATCCTGATTTATCGACTTTGTTACTTATTAAAGTGTTAAGTTGGAAGAAAAGTACGTTCCATTGCGCGCTTACTCCACTCGCTTTCCGCGGGAAGGAAGGCTTTAGCCTCCTCGGCTACGCCTACGTGGTCTTAAGCGTCCTCTACTTCCCGCAGGAGTCGGTAGCTTCCGCTCCATTCCACTAAGTTTAATAATGGTATACAGAAGTAACCAATCTATTGAAAATAAATAAAAATCCGGACTATTAGGCGAAATATTTATTAAAATATCACCTAATAGTTCGAATTTATCATTGACTGAAATACGTATGTCCCAGCCTCCTTATTATTTTCTACGTAGAAAATCTAGCATGAAGTTACTATTTGCCCCTTAGTTATAAATTTGACCGCCGGCACAGTTGATGATTGAGCCCGTTAATAATTTACCATTCTCTATCGCAAAAATCATTGCCTCTGCTACTTCATCTGCAGTTGCAGCTATATTTGGAGCTGTAGTTGCTTGAATAGCGGCTCCTATTTCTTCTGTATATGTTGTCGAAGCAGCTGCAGAGATATTGGTTGGCATCGTATTTGGAGCTACACCTACCGCATATATTCCGTTGTTTTGAAAATCCTGACCGATTGATTTTGTCATCCAGCCAGTGCATGTTTTGAAGCTGAATAAACTCCGTTATATGCAGTTGGTTTATAAGAATTAGTGGATACAGTATTGACGATTGTTCCTCCTCTATTTTCTAGCATGACAGGAATAACGGTTCAATACCAAGGTATGCCCCTTTAACGCTAATGTTCATTAAACGATCAAATGCTGTTTTTTCGCACAAGTCTGATACCTTATCATTTATACGAACTTCACAGTTCGTTATCACACAAAAAGGCCTCATCACTATGATGAGGCCTTTATAGATCCCTTAGCTATGTTTTTGATTAAGCACATCTGTATAAGATGTTTTTATTTCCGGCACTTTTTTTGTCCATGTTTCTTCCAATTGTTCGAGCGTTTTCCCTTTTGTTTCCGGCACAAATTTCCACACGAAGATGGCAGACAGGATACTCATCAAGCCATAGAATCCATACGTGAACCCTCCGCTAAATTCCATCATCATCGGATAGGTAGAAGATATGAAATAGTTAGCTGCCCACTGAGCAGAAACAGCAATTGCAACAGCTTGTCCACGTATTTTATTTGGAAAAATTTCAGAAGTTAAAACCCAGCATATTGGCCCCCAGGACATCATAAATGACGCTGTATAAATGATGATAAAAATCAATGTTCCAATACCAATAATATTAGAAAAAGCTAATCCGGATATGCCAATCATTCCCACAGCCATCCCGATAGAACCGGTAATTAGTAAAGGCTTTCGTCCCCATTTGTCAACAGTCATAATGGCGATAATGGTAAAAATGACATTAACCAAACCCATCACGATTGTCTGTAGCATGGATGCATCTTTAGCTGCGCCCATACTTTCAAATATACGCGGAGCATAATAAAGCGCAACATTGATTCCGACAAATTGTTGAAATACTGAAAGCAAGATTCCAACTACAATAACCAATTTTCCATAGGCAAATAACTTTCCATTGGAGGCAGTTGTATGAATTGATGATTTTATATCCCGTAAAATAGATTGGGCTTGGGTTTTACCGTTAATTTTCGTTAAAATGTCCAATGCTTTCCGATCTTCATTTTTCAAAGCCAAATAACGAGGCGTTTCCGGTACCATAAACAGTAGAAGCATAAATAGCAAAGCTGGGATTGCTTCTGAAGCAAACATATATCGCCATCCAATATCATTAATCCAGGAAATCGACTGTCCGTCTGCAATTTTCCAATTGACAAAGTAGACAACCAGCATACCAAAAATAATGGCAAACTGATTAAAGGATACTAGTTTTCCTCGAATATCAGCAGGTGCAATCTCTCCTATGTATATAGGAACAACTGCAGAAGCCAAACCGACACCAATTCCTCCAATGATTCGATATAAATTAAATGTTAGCAACAAAGCAATAGTTGGTTCTCCCATTGTAAAAAATAAAAATTCAGGATAAGCTGAACCTAAAGCTGAAAGAGTAAATAATATAGATGCTATAATCAATGAATTTTTCCGCCCAAATTTCGAAGAAAAATATCCTGATATAATTCCACCAATAATACAGCCAATCAAAGCACTTGATGTAGTTGCCCCATGCACAAAGGAACTTAAATCAAGGCTATCGATAAAATAGACCTCCAGTGATTTTTCCGCACCAGAGATAACGGCTGTATCATAGCCAAAAAGAAGACCCCCGATGGCGGCAATCAGTGTTAAAAATACAATGTAAAAAGAATTCTTTCCCCGATTAATCATAGCTGCTTTCCCCTTTTAAGTTTGTTTTAGCTAACTCACTATTTGTAAACCTTTACATTTCATTAAAGACCATGTTAATTATAGAATAACGTTTTGCTCCGATAACTAAGCGTCCATCCTAGCTATGTGATTAAAGAATAAATCCTCTGTTTTTAATGAACCGCATCTAATCCATATATCAAAGTTTAGGCTATCTAGGAATTTCATACCTTGCTAAATGTGGTTGAGTACGTATTTTTAGTAATGAATTAATCAAAGCAAGGGCAGAAGCAGCTTATCCATCAACTTTAAGATTATAATATTTAAATGCATATGGATTTGATGAATCGGATTCTTCGTTTACTTGTTTAAAAAAGACAAAATGATTCATTGATTATTCCTCCTAGTTGAAATCGTTTTCATTTTATTATATTTCAAATTATAGCAACGAATACTTTGTTTGTCTAATAGATAAACTAAGTATCTTGATATATAAAACTAAAGATCTATATTAAATAATCAATAGTAATTCTTTTTTCCTATTTTATGTAATGGAGCTTAGAAACCTCCAAATTTCTCATCTAAATATTCAAAAGAAAGATAAATAAGTATAAAAAAACTAAGCAGTTACCCCTCTAACAATAAACTGATTGTAGAGAGAATATCGCTTAGTTTTATAGATTAAGGTTCTTCCTATCAACTTAATAAGTCACATGACTCTCATGTTTAAGAATTTGTTCATGCAATGTCTCTCTAACAGCACCTGGCCCTTGAATCAGGTGTTTGAAATAGACTTCTATTTTGTTTCCCAAGCCAACATCATATAGATTTACTCCAAAAATTCGTTTGCTTGAAAGTATAGGCTGTAATTGATTATTAACTGATTCAGGTTGACCAAACTTGATTCCATAGAGATACTCCTGCAAATCTTCTAATAGAGGATCGGGACTGATAGCTATTCTATCTCCCCTATCATTCACGCCAAGAAGATAATGATGTTTGATAACAGTAACATGCTCCAAATTTCAGGAATCTGAATGCAAAAAAGCACATCACCTAAGTGATATGCTTTCATCAAACAGTTCCTTGTGTAACAAGAATTATCTTCTTAATTCTACTTTTTCGCTGGCAGGAAAAATGTAAATGTCGTACCCTGTCCAACCTTGCTGTAGACATCTATTTTACCGCCATGACCATGAATAATATTTTTTGCTATTGCAAGACCAAGGCCTGTGCCAGATCTACCTCTTGTTCTTGCTTTATCAACCTTATAAAATCTTTCGAAAACAAATGGAAGCTCTTCCTCAGAAATACCTACGCCAGAATCCTTCACGTCAAATTGAGTACCATTATCCAACGTTCTTTGGATAATTTGCACTTCGCCACCCTCATGTGTATGGCGCAGGGCATTATCAATCAAATTGGTAAATACCTGTTCAATACGGTCAGGGTCCAGCTCAACAAGCGCCTCAGGATGATCAAGAGTTGTATAGACATCAACATTTTTTTCCTGAGCTGCCCGCTGGAATTTTTTTGATATTCTACCTAGAAAACTGCCAACTTCTATTTCTTCCATATTTAAAGTCTGATGTCCTGCTTCCATTCGAGCCAAGTCTAAGAGTTCATTAACCAAGCGTCCCATTCTTAATGATTCATCATATATGACCTGTGCCATTTCTTTCTTCTCATCTGCTGTTTCCGCAATATCATCGATGATTGCTTCACTATATCCTTGCAGCATAGCAATAGGCGTACGAAGCTCATGCGATACATTGGCAATAAAATCTTTTCGCATTTTATCAAGCCGGCGTTCCTCCGTCATATCCCGTAATACAGCAACAGCACCACGGATATCATTTTGACGGTAAAGGGGATTCATAAGAATGACCCAATCGTGCCCCTGCGTGCTAATCTCGGCTATTTTAGCTTTTCCCGTTCCCTTAACCTCGAGGAATAGATCGCTTAATGCATCAGGGACTTGCATTCCAGACTGTTTTTTTTGATTGGTTTCATCCAGAAAACTATATCTTAAAAAGTCATCTGCTGGAGGATTTGTTACAAGAATTTCACCGTCTCTGTTAAACATGATCACTCCATCAGCCATATTAATTAAAATATTTGATAAATTCTCTTTCTCCTGCTGTAATGCGGTCATATTATACTTCAGCTGCCGTGCCATTTGATTGAATGCAATCGCCAATTCACCAATCTCATCATTTGTTAAAATGGGAACCTTCATGTCAAACTTGCCTCTGGCTAATTCAGATGCTGCTTCCCTCATTTTTCTAAGCGGAGCAGTCACTCTGGATAATAGGAAGAAAGCAAAAATCGTTGTTAAAACGATTCCTATCCCGACAGCTATCAAAATAAAGATTGTCGTTTGTGCGTTTGTACTCTCACTCGAATCAACAGACTGAAATGCATAGATGGCTCCATCCATTCCATCATTAGTAATTGGAATTCCGACAATTGTACCCTGAGTAACATTATCTCCACCCAAAATAGACGATAGATAAGTGGTTTCTGAAACTTGTCTATCACCCACCAATGCCTTATTTAAGGTTTCATCACGAGAAAAGAGTTGATAAACTTCTTTCTTATTCATATCATTCAAACTGCTGTATATATTGGTATCATCAAAAATAATAACAATATCCTTATTCGGGTCGATGATTTGCCAAACAATTTGTGTTGATTGCTCGATATCTGAATGTTCCTCTAGAATCGTTTCAACTTGTTTGGCGGTTCGAAACAAAGAAGATTTAGCTTCCTCCATGCTTTGATTATGGAAAAATTCCAGCAGTAATACAGTTAAGATAAATAGAACGAAGGAAAACAGCAAAATAATGGTCATCCATAGTTTCCCGACTACACTTTTCCAAAACATTAGTCGTTGACTACCTCGAATTTATAACCAACGCCCCAAACGGTTACAATCATTCTAGCTGCATCCTCAGATACTTTATTTAATTTTTCTCTTAATCTTTTAATATGTGTATCAACGGTACGTAAATCCCCAAAGAATTCATAGTGCCAAACTTCTTTTAGCAATTGTTCCCGGTCATACACCTTATCCGGGGTTTTGGCGAGAAAGTATAATAGTTCATATTCTTTAGGTGTTAATGCAACCTCTACACCATCCGCCAATACTCTATGCGCATCATTATCGATGGTTAGATGATTAAAGACGACAACATCTTTAGTTGAGGTCTCTGATTGAATATAGGAATTTTTTGATGACCTTCTTAACAATGCTTTCACTCGTAAGACTACTTCCCTTGGACTGAAAGGCTTTACGATATAATCATCTGTGCCTGCTTCAAAGCCTTGCACTCGGTTTATTTCTTCCCCTTTAGCAGTCAACATAATAACAGGCGTTGCCTTTTTTTCACGCAGTTCTTTACAAACCTCAATTCCATCCTTGCCAGGCATCATTAAATCCAGAAGGATTAAATCATAATCATGCGCCAAAGCAAGTTCTAAAGCATCTTCCCCATTAGCAGCCTCATCAATTGTATATTTTTCACGCTCTAAATACATTTTCAATAGTCTTCTAATACGGTCCTCATCATCCACTATAAGCAATCGTATGTTGTTTTCTTCCATCACCCGGACCTCCTTAAGCATCAACTAATAACTATACAAATTTATCCACGATATGTGTTTTATTATACATGGATACCAATTATTTAGGAATAGAAAAGTGAATATTTACATAAATAAAGCTATTCTATAAAGTTAAATTTATAGAATAATACTATCAATCTTACAAACAAGATTTTTTAATATAAGATTTTGACTATCTTCCTACTGTCCGCATACTCTCATATGTACTTAACATCCGGAAAATCGGGATACAATTGCCAGCTAAAAGGTTAAGCTTAAATTTTTAAAAGAAGAGTTAAAACAAAGGGCTTCCATACTTGGAAGTCCTCTTTTTTCTTACATGCTTGCATATGAGTGTAATCCCACGATAATTAAATTCACCGCGATAAGATTAAACATAATGATAATAAATCCTATAACTGCAAGCCAGGCTGACTTTTCACCATGCCACCCCTTCGAAATGCGCAGATGCAGAAATGCTGCATAAAATAGCCATGTAATTAAAGCCCATACTTCTTTAGGATCCCAACCCCAAAATCTTGACCAGGCTATTTGGGCCCAGATCATGGCAAATATCAATCCTCCCAAAGTAAATACAGGGAATCCGATTAGAATGGATCTGTATCCAACCTCGTCAAGTAAATCTAAATTCACTGATTTTGCCAATGGCTGTATAGCTGCCCCTATACGCTTACGTAAAATTAAACGTAGCGCTCCATATAGCACGACACCTATCATGATAGACCAAACTACTGTATTCAGTTTTTTTGAATTGATTATTAATGGCAATTCAATTAACGGATCCATCCCTGTACCAGAAACCAATTTTGCTTCCTTCGGGACAAACAACGCGGGCATATTATATTCCTCTGTTTGCTCTGCACCGCTCTTATTGACCCAGGTATATTCAGTTTTATAATCAGCTATCGAAAAAACAGTAGTAGATACAACAAAACCAATCGTACAAATTAATCCTAATAAAACGGCTTCCAGCCAAAACGTACTTTTTGATGCTTTCGTTTGATTAACAGCACGTATCAGATAAATTAATCCGGCCACAAAACTTATTGCTAAAATCGCTTCTCCCGCTGCTACAGTAGTAACATGTATATACAACCAATCACTTTTTAATGCCGGAATAAGTGGTGAGATATCCCGCGGAAACATGCTGGCATACGCAATAACTAGTAGCGCAATCGGAAGCGCGAATACCCCCAGAATGGCTGTTTTATATATGAAATAAATCAATATAAATGCTCCAACCAACATCATTCCAAAGAATGTTGTAAACTCAAATAGATTACTGACAGGAGCATGTCCTGACACTATCCAACGTGTGATAAAATAACCCAGCTGTGCAACAAATCCAATAATAGTGATAATGATTCCAGCTTTTGCCCATTTTTCATAACTCCACTTATCGTTCTTACCTTTTATGGATCCCGCAAATACAAAAGTTGCTATTAAGTACAGCACAAAAGCAATATATAGCAAATTACTGCTTAAAGTCGCCACTCTGTTTTCCCCCTCTTTCTTGAGTCTCTTCCCCTTCGGCTTGATCATACGGTAATGGAATAGAAGTCCCCTCTAATATTTCATTAATCTCCCGTCTGATACCAAACCAGTTTTTATTCGTATGAGCGGCCACAAATATTTTATCCCCACTCTTTTGAATCCAAATACGTCTATGATTCCAATATGCCCCCTGTATTACACCAATCATAAAGATAAGCCCTCCGAGAGCAAGTATCCATAAAGTCAGATCTTTACGTACTGTTAAGACAGTTGCAAAACCAGTCTCTATATTTTTGAATTTAAGTTTATATTCGGTCTCACCCAATGGCTCAAGGGTTTGTTTAATCGCAACAAAGCTAACTTCTCCTTCTGGATGCTCTGGTGATACCATTTTGAAGATAAACGCAGGGTTATTTGGAAATCGACTCTTTGTTGTCGGCTGCTCATTCTCATTAAATTCAAAATCAGGAAAATAACTCTCCAGGTGCACGGAGTATCCATTACCCAGGTCATAGCTATCTTTCGGATTATTCAAATCAACAGTTAAGTTGCCATGCTCCTTTTCAGTTGCTTTATCAATTAAGGTGAATGACATTTTAGTCATGTTTTCCTCGTAGGATGTTTGATATAAAGCAAAGGAATCAAATTTCAAAGGTTCATTTACACGTATCGGATAATCTTTAACTTTTTTAAGCTTTACTTCTTCTCCTGGCAAGGTATCCCCTACCGCTTGATAAAGAGTGGCATCTGTTTGATAATTCTTCACGACCGTACCAACCCGGTCAAGCGTTGCCTCAAACTCTTCTTTTTCCTTATCTTTATCATAAACTTCTACCGTAAATTTATGGTTTTCAACAAAGTACTCACCATTCGTTCCCGGTACAGCTTTCTTTTCACCTTCTTGAATTCTGAGGTAATCATTCACATACATCCCTGGAATAAAACGCAACATTCCGCCAATTAAGAAAATGATCAGGCCTATATGATTAACATAAGGACCCCACCTCGAAAAACGGTTCTTCTCTGCTAAAATATTGCCGTTCTCTTCTCTTATGTTATAACGCTTTTCTTTTAATCTCGTTTTGATTAATTCATAGTTTTCTTTTTCCTCTGCTATATCAGCTTCACCAAAAATCCGCTGTCTGCGTAAAAAGCCCTCATTCCTGATTACTCTCTGATTCTTTAAAGCTCTAAATAGCGGAATAAAGCGGTCAAGACTGGCGATAACAAGTGAAACTCCTAAGAGGGACACTAACAGCAAAAACCACCATGAACTATACAAATTATGTAATCCTAACTCATAATACACTTCACCAAACCAGCCGTATTTACTTTCATAAAACGTTTCAGCGGGTTCTCCATTTGGAATATACATTTCTTGCGGGAAGATGGTACCGATAGAAGCTGCAATTAATGGAAGAATGATTAAGGTGACGCCAACCTTTACGGACGAGAAAAAATTCCAAATCTTATCAACTACTGATTTATTGTAGGTTTGCGATCTTCTTGCACTGCCTTCATATTTCATATCCAATAATTTTTTTTCTTCTTCTTCCTTATTGAGCACCTTACCGCATGCTTCACAAAATATCGTTCCATATGGATTAACATGACCACATTCACAAGTTATTTCCTTCATCCTTATTACCCCTTGTTATGGCTGTATTTTCTCCATCATCTTTTGAATCTTCTCTTCAGTTAAACTACCAGTAGTTGAATCTACGACCTTACCATTTTTATCAATTAAAAATGTGGCCGGCAAGGGATTAATCAGATACTGATGCTGCACCTGATTGTCCTTATCGATGACAACCGGAAAAGTAAGCCCATGTCTTTGGACAAATTTATTCACGACAAAATCAGATTCATTTACATTGACAGCTAATACCTGTACACCTTTATCTTTGAACACTTCATATTGACTTTGAATATAAGGCATTTCATATTCACATGGTTTACACCATGTCCCCCAGAAATTCAGAAACACTCCCTGCCCCTTATAGTCCTCTAACACATGCTTAACCCCTTCAAGATCTGTCAGAGCAAAGTTTGGAGCGGTTTCATTCATTTTAAGGGTTTTTTCCTTGTCCATGGTTAAACTCGAAAATACCACATAAATGACGGCTCCGGCCAAAAGGGCCAAAACCCCTATTCTCATCCATTTACGCTTTTGTTTGGTCAAAAAAGTCCCCTCCCGCTATGCTTTAAACACACAAGAATATAGCGCTGCCAGAAAGGCACTAATTTAGGGCAGCGCTACGGTTGTATTTACTTATCTTTATGAAGCGCCATAGAACGCAGTTGCTTTACTTCATGTGGTGTTAATTCTCTGTAATCTCCAGGACTAACACCGTGCAACGTCAAGAATCCATATCTTTCACGTTTAAGTTTGATAACGGGCATCCCAATCGCTTCAAACATACGGCGGACTTGGCGGTTTCTGCCCTCATGAATCGTCAGCTCTATAATAGAGGACTGTTTTCTGCGATCCATTGAAAGCAATTTAGCTTTCGCAGGGGCTGTTTTACCGTCTTCCAATTGAACACCACGTTCCAATTTCTTTATTATTTCGCGGGATGGAATACCTTGAATTTTCGCTACGTACGTTTTTTCTATTTCGTACTTTGGATGCATCAGGGCATTGGCAAACTCACCATCATTCGTCAGCAGAATCAAACCTGATGTATCGTAATCCAGTCTGCCTACTGGATAAATCCGTTGTTTGATCAGTGGAAATAAATCTGTTACGGTCTTTCTCCCTTTGTCATCGTTGGCAGCTGAAATGACACCTCTTGGCTTATAAAGCAGAAAATATACCGGCTCTTCCTTTTCTACAGGTACTCCACTTACCTCTATTTGATCATTTGGGCCAACCTTAACGCCAAGCTCTTTTACAATCTTACCGTTAACAGTTACTTTGCCTTCTACGATTAACTGTTCCGCTTTTCTTCGGGAGGCGATTCCTGCCTGTGCTATCACTTTTTGTAATCTTTCCATTTTAATCACCTGTCTAATTTTACTTTTTCTGTATTCTTTACTCAAATAATAGGCATTCTACCTAGTTGTTCATTATACTTTGTTTTTGCAGAAAGTGATATGTCCTATCACGCATATTATTTCATTACTTACTAAGAAACACAAAAAAATCGGCTTTTTATACCGATTTTTGTTAAATCCGACTATTTTTTTCACCTATTTTATCATTTTGTGACAATTTTGTGTCTATTGGAACATAATGGAAGCCAATAAGATTGCCGCACCAATCCCGACGAGATCAGCTAACAATCCCACCTTTAAGGCATCCCCCATTTTTTTAATTCCCACTGCACCGAAATAAACTGTTAAGACATATAAGGTTGTATCTGTGCTCCCCTGGATGGTAGAAGCAACCTTCCCTATAAAAGAATCCGGTCCATATGTGGCAATCAAATCACTGACCATTCCGAGAGATGCATTTCCCGATATGGGTCTTATTAATGCTAAAGGCACTACCTCTGATGGCACACCCAAAAAGTTTAATACCGGTTTCATCCAGCCTATCAACAAATCCATCGCACCGGAAGCGCGAAAAATAGAAATGGCCACCATCATACCAATCAGATAGGGGATGATTGAAAATGTGATTTTAATCCCATCTTTCCCGCCCTCTACAAAGCTCTCATAGGTCGGGACCTTTTTTATGGCCCCCATGACAAGGATGAGCAAGATAACCACAGGTATCATCCAAATTGAAATGGTCGAAATCCAATGCATCAGTCCATCCCCTTTCTTGCTCTTTTCCAGTAAAAGTACCGATCTAAAATAATAGCTGCTATTGTTGCTATGACGGTTGCCAAAAAGGTAGGGCCAACAATTTCTGTTGGATTGGCTGAATTATAATGAATACGGATTCCAATGACCGTTGTTGGAATAAGCGTCAGACCAGAGGTATTCAATGCCAGAAACGTTATCATAGAGCGGCTTGCTGTATCCTTTCCGCCATTTAAGTCCTTTAATTGTTCCATCGCCTTTATACCCAGGGGTGTTGCTGCATTTCCCAGTCCAAATGTGTTGGCCATTATATTGGATACGATATATCCCATTGCCGGATGATTTGGCGGCACCTCCGGGAAAAGTCTGGATACGATCGGCTTAGTCAAACGGGTTAAACTATCCAATAGACCTGCCTCTTCTGCGATTTTCATAATACCTAACCAAAAAACAAGGACACTCATTAAGCCGAAGCATAAGGTGACCGATTCTTTTGCGCTCTTAAAGATTGCTTCATTCACTTCCGCCATTGTTCCAGTAAACATCGCATAAATGATTCCAATTATACTGATTCCAACCCATATATAATTAACCATTTGAGTTTACACCTGAAAAAGTATAGAAGACATCTTTCCATATACTGAAGACAGTTTGGTCTTTTTTATGTAGATAAACCGGTTTAGATAGTAGCGTTTGTCCATCAAGAATTAAATTTACCTTTCCAACCTTTGCCGGAAGATTATTTCCTTTTTTCCACTGTTTTTTTGGCTTTTTCAGTTCATACTTTACTTCGACCTGCTCTTGTTCTTCTTTCGTAAGCGGGTAGGATAGTGATGATTTTAAATAGGCTTTATTTTTATAAAACCCTTTTTTTATCGCTTTTATTTTTCCACTTGGCACTACTTCAATTAATGTGTAATTGTTAAATCCAGCCTCAAAAAGAGCTATATGATCGGCCCAATCTGTAGAATCATCGATTGTAACCGTAATAAGATCCAATCCATCCTTGGATGCGGTTGTTACTAATGTGCGGTGGGCCTTTTTTGTATACCCTGTTTTACCGCCTGTAGTGTATTTATATTTTTCCGTTAACAGTCTGTTTTTGTTTTTCCAAACACGATCCCATACTTCGTTTGGGTTAGGTGCCCGATGGATCTTAGTTCCGGCAATTTTCTGATACATTTTATTCCCCATCGCATACTTGGTTAGGATTGCCATGTCATAGGCTGTGGAATAATGGTTATCAGAATCATCAAGACCATGCGGATTGGTGAAATGACTATTCTCCATGCCAATCCAATCTGCTTTTTGATTCATTAATGCAGAAAAACCCTCCACACTTCCTCCAACATATTCAGCAATGGCAATCGCTGCATCATTTCCTGACCTGAGCATAAGCCCATAGACAAGGTCGCTTAATTTTATTTTTTCTCCTACCTGCAAATAGATCGCCGAACCCTCTGCTTTTAAAATCGCATCTGTCACCGTTACAGTTTTATCCATCTTCCCCGATTCAATCGCAAGAATAGCGGTCATAATTTTAGTAATACTCGCTATCCTTCGTTTTGTATGGGCATCCTTCTCATATAAAATCCGACCAGTGCTCTGCTCAATCATAATGGCACTTTTAGCCCCTGTTTGGATTCTTTCTAGCTCTTGTGCTTGTGCAGAAACTGTTTTTACCGGCGAAAGTAAACTTGCCAAACACAAAATCACAATGAGGATGGTGCCTGCCAGCTTCCATAACACTAAGCGGATTGGATCGTTCTTTACTGAAAGATTACGTTTCGAGTTATATTTCTTACGTTTATATTTGAAAGAGTACACTTTCACCCACACTCGTCCCCTTCATGTTTTTGTACAAGTCTATGCGCTTAAATTCTTAAATATTCGAAGTCAGGTTATTCAGGGGGAAGTGGTAGGTGAACCAAATTTGGGATGATGGAGAATGTCAGGGTTCTTCAGCTATATAATTACATGCAAAAAAGGCAACGAAACGTTTACGTAAACTTCGTTGCCTTTTACAAGCATCACTCTTTTTTTAATTGAACTGCGAACAGCATGAGAAAAGATAGTAAAACAATAGCTATAACCCACATCCACGCCATAAGCATATTGCCAGAGTCAAGGGCTGTATAAACAGCTATAGGAACGGTTTGCGTAACGCCCGGAATATTTCCAGCAAACATTAAAGTAGCGCCAAACTCCCCCAAAGCTCGGGCAAAGCTTAGAATACCGCCCGTCATAAGCGCTCTCGCTGCTAACGGAATGGAAACATAAAGAAAAACCTGCCATTTATTTGCTCCATCTACTCGAGCAGCATCCTCGATTTCATGGTCAATACCTTGAAATCCCGACTTAGCTGATTGGTACATAAGGGGAAAAGCCACAACCGTAGCAGCAATGACAGCCGCCCACCAAGTAAATATGACGGGCTTCTCAAAAATCCACTCAATGGCTTGTCCAATGATACTTTGCTTTCCAAACAAGACAATCAAAATAAATCCTACCACTGATGGCGGCAGAACTAATGGCAACATAAGAAACGTCTCAAAAACTGCTTTGCCTTTAAAAGATTTCATAGATAAATAGTGGCCAATGAAAGTCCCTGATACAATAACAATCATTCCCGAAACCACTGCTATTTCAATTGACAGAATAATAGGTGATAAAAAATCATGTAACATATTAAATTCCTCAATTCACTATGAATCCATACTCCTCAAATATGGCCTTTGCTTCTTTCGATTGAAGATAGTCATAAAATCTCTTTGCTTCAATAGGATATTTTGTATCATTTAGAATACCTAAAGGATACAAAATAGGTGTATGGTGTTCTTTATTTGCCGTCGAGATGATTCTGCTTTTATCAGATACAAGAGCATCTGTTTTATATACAATACCAGCGTCTACATTACCTGTTTCAACGTACGAAAGGACTTGGCGAACATCTTTTGCTAAAATGAGCTTACTCTCTACCTTATCCCATATTTCTAGCACCTCTAATGTTTCCTTGGCATATTTTCCTGCAGGAACAGATTCAGGAATACCAATTGCGATCTTATCGATTGTTCCATTCCTTAAATCTTCAAAACCACTAATTTGGTTATTTTCATTAGGACTAGGCGCAATTAAGACAAGTTCATTTTCTAATAAATTAATATGCTCCCCGTCCGCAATCATTTCTGCCCTTATTAATGATTCAAACTTATCTTCTGAAGATGAAAAAAACAAATCCACAGGAGCACCTTGTATGATTTGCTGCTGAAGGACACCTGAGCCAGCAAAATTATATGTAATATTTATTTCTTGATTTTCTTTTTCAAAAACCGCTTGAATGTCTCGCAGCGCATCCTGCAAACTAGCTGCAGCTGAAATTCTTAGCTCTACTTTTTCATTTTTTACTTCTTGTTCAGAACATCCTACCAGAGCACTGATTACAAGGAATAGCATTATAAAAAAGGATACTGATTTTTTCATGTAATCCTCCTTGATGTATACCTACTTAAACAGAAATCATCCCAAAATTCAGTCTTTTTTAATGAAAACCGTTTCTGATTTTCACTTAATCCAGTTTTGTCTCCTGGTTCCTCAAGGGTTTATGGATAGCTTAACCACCTATAAAGTTCATCCCTATCTTTTTTCTATTCGATAGCGTTTGTTCCGTCCGTTCATTAGAATAACGGTCCGCTCTTAATTCCCAAACCTGACGAATGCATTCCAGCAGTTCCTCATCTGTTGCACCTCTACGGATTAATTCTTTTAAATCATAGCCATTTGAAGCAAATAAGCACGTATAAAGATGACCGTTCGAGGAAACCCGAGCCCGTGTACAGGAAGAACAAAATGAATCGGACACGGATGTGATAAAACCAATTTCTCTCTTGCTATCTTTATAGCGATAGCGTTTAGCCACCTCTCCAAAATACTGCTCATCCACTGCCTCTAAATCGAAAACCTTAGACAGCTTTTCGTATAGTTCTTTTTTCGTTACAACCTCTTTTAAGCTCCATCCATTATCATTACCTACATCCATAAATTCGATAAAGCGTAGAGTTACGCCCATTTTTTTAAAATAAGAAGCCATGGGGATGATGTCATGATCATTGATTCCCTTTTGGACAACCATATTCACCTTGACATGAAAACCAAGGTTAACGGCATTCTCAATATTCCTCAAGATAGCAGAGGGCTTAATGCCACGACCGTTTACATGACCGAATACTTCGTTATCTAAAGAATCAAGACTAATATTTAAACGTCTTAGTCCAGCATTGTATAAGTCATGAGCATACTTTGAAAGCAAAAGACCATTCGTAGTTAGACCAATATCCTCAATTCCCTCTATTTTTACTAACCTTTCGACTAATTCAGATAAATGACTGCGTAATAGGGGCTCCCCACCTGTTAAACGCAGCTTCTTCACACCAAGCCCTGCAAATAAACGGACTGTCCGTTCTATCTCTTCAAAAGTCAAAAGCTCTTGTTTCGGTAAAAACGCATAATCATCTCCAAAAATTTCTTTAGGCATACAATATGTACAGCGAAAATTGCAGCGATCCGTAACAGATAGTCGCAAATCACGAATTGGTCTTTTTAATTTATCCAACAAAGGCTGTGAGGTCATGGTTATTCCCTTCTTTTCATTCGTTTTCCAGGTCATTAATAGTTTAAAGCGGAATTCCATTTATTCATTTAACTCTTATAGTCCTTAACAGCTGTAAAAACGGTTTTCTTTAGCCACCGCTAACCGGCGGAATAAAAACCACCACATCTCCATCGCTAATTTTCTCATCTTCAGTCACATATTCTTCGTTTATCGCAACGAGGACTGAATGCCTGTTGAAGTTTGGATAGCTTTCCTCTGCCCATTGCAGCAACTCTCGGACAGACCATTCCATTCGTGCGATATCCTCTTCCGCTTTACCGGTCAAGTCTCGCATACTTGCAAAATAGAGAATTTTTATCATTTTATTGACTCCTCTGATCATGGCTTTTTATGTTGATTTCCCACCCATTCTTCACCATTTTCCCAAATTTCCTTTTTCCAAATTGGGACAATTTGTTTAATCCGTTCAATCGCATATTCGTTTGCTTCATAAGCATCCTTTCTATGAGGTGAAGAAACAGCTATAACAACGGCTATATCTGATATTTCCAGTTGTCCGATACGATGAGCAATCGCCACTCGTGTATCCGGCCATTTCACTTCAATTTCTCTTCCGATTTCCTCTAGCTTTTTTTCAGCCATTGGTTCATATGCCTCGTAGGCTAAAGATAATGTCCGAACACCGTTTGTCCATTCCCTTACATGACCGGAGAACACGGTTACTGCCCCTGCTCCCTTGTGTAATACATAATCTGCATATTTTTGAACCTCTATTGGACCCTGAACTATTTCAAATGGTTTCATGATAATCACATCCCTGCATAATCTAGCATCCATCTATTCTATGACTCTTCTTCTACCGCCCACGACATATATGTTTACAAACCGATTCGTGAATTTTTATTAATAAGAGATACAACTATCTCGAAAAGTATTGTTTTCTCACCAGTTTATAACCCTAATATCAACTATCATAGCATCCATCGAGATATCCCTTCCTCTACTCCCAATAGCAACAAATCAACTTCATCTCCAGCCTTCCAGCCCTTTTTTCCACCAGGGAGAACGATAAATGCATTTCCCCTAGCAATGGAGGTCACCGCATTCGATTTATTAAAGCCTGCAGGAGTGGCGCTTAATCCTGAAGAAGTTACTTCATACGTTGCTCGAATAAAGCGAGTAAACGGATTAGCCGTCAAAAAATCTTCTGTTAATGCAGCCTTTACGTTAGGCATAAATGGTTTACAGCTACCCATCATTTTTAACAGCGTAGGACGAACAAATAATTCAAAGCCCGAATAGCAGGCTGATGGATTTCCAGATAAACCAAATAAATATTTTTCTTTTTTCACCGCTACTGTCGTAACACTACCTGGGCGTATGGCCACTTTATTAAATAAGACATCCGCTCCAAGATGTGAATAAATGACTGGCATAAAATCAAAATCACCAACCGAAACACCACCAGTTGTAATAAGGCAATCTGTCTCATCAATTGCTTTTTCCACTGTTTGTAGGGATTGCTTAAGATTATCTGCTTGAATACCATACGTATGATTTTCAATTCCCATCCGCCTCAGCTGTGCCTCAATCATGGGTCCGTTACTATTGCGGATTTTGCCTGGTACCAGATCATCCTCCACTGCCAATAATTCTGTACCTGTAGATAAAATACCAACTACTGGCTTCTTGGCTACTTTCACGTGCGCATATCCAAAGGTTGCCAGCAATGCAATCACACCTGGTGTAATGAATGCCCCCTCTTCGATAAGTCGATCATCTTTCGTAGCATCCTCTCCTTTAGGAGACACATTTTCATTCATTTCAAATGATTGATAAATTGATATTTGATTTTCCTGTTCTACTACCTGTTCCAGCATCACAACAGCATCTGCACCCTCAGGCATCATGGCCCCAGTCATAATCCGAATGGCTTCTCCGGGAGCAAGTGTCTTTTTAGAAATATATCCAGCCCCAACCTCATCAATGACCTGAAAGGATACATGATGCTCGTCTGAGGCTCCAACTGAGTCGGAGGAATGAATGGCAAATCCGTCGTATGCCGATCGATCAAATGGAGGAACATCATGTTTAGCTATAATCGGCTCTGCTAAAATTCGGCCATAAGCTTCTGACAAAGAGACCATTTCAGTTGAAGCAGGCTGTATTTCTTGCATAATTTTCTCTATTGCTTCTGAAATTGGAATTGGTATTCTTTTTTCTACCATTCTTTTATCTCCTTACAAATAGAATGCTATAATATGGATAAATCATATAGAAAGGATGTTTTCTATGACACAATTCACCCATTTCAATGAACAGGGTCGTGCCAAAATGGTTGATGTTTCCCATAAAGGTGCAACAGTTCGGACTGCTCTTGCTAAATCTTCTATTATTGTAAACCAATCTATTTATTCTCAAATTACTGATTATTCAAATAAAAAAGGGGATGTCTTTGCCGTTGCCCAGGTTGCCGGAATTATGGCTGCCAAACAAACATCTTCTATTATTCCTATGTGTCACCCTATCCCGCTATCTGGTATTAATATTGAATTCAATTGGGAAATAGACGAAGCAAACTCCCATTATGAAATTAGTATTCTTGCTGAAGTTAAAACAATAGGTTCTACTGGTGTTGAAATGGAAGCACTTACGGCTGCATCTGTTTCAGCATTAACCATTTATGATATGTGCAAAGCCTCCGGAAAAGAAATGGTCATTGGACCAACCATGCTTTTAAAAAAGACTGGTGGCAAAAACGGTGATTACACGCGTAATTGAAGATAAACTGAAGGTTTCATTGTATTTCGGTTAGTTGTTTTTAAATAAGTTAACAGGAATGTACTCACTTCCCATTATTCTTGCAGAAGGCAGACAAAGTTACTCAGCCTTCCATGGCCTTTCTTCGACACTGTATTACCCAAACATTTGATGAAATAATTTCCGTCCCTCTGTGCTATCCTGCAATCCATGTATTAACAGTCTCCCGTTTGTAAACAAGATCATCCGATAGTGTTCTGTATGAAATTGGATAAAATAAGGAGTCCTTTTATATCGATACCCCTGTCTTTTGACCAGTCTCTCTGCATCTTCTAAAGATACACGGCGATTAGCATGAGGGATGATTTGTATAGTATCTCGCCCGCATAACACCATCGATTTCATATCTTCATTTTTTTCCAGCGAAGGATATACAGGATAATGTCCGCATGTAGGACAACCCTCTTTTTTAATACGAGCCACTCCAACCTCTAGACTCGTATGATTCCAAACATCAAAATGATATACTTTTTCCCGAAGCTTCTCCGGATGGCCAGTTAACCATTGCATAACCTCTGTACATTGATGGGCTGCCGTAATTTGAACGGATGGAGCAATAACTCCAACCGTATCACAGGTTTCATTTAACGAGGGCAAAGACGGGAAAAGGCATCTGAAACAAGCTGTTTTACCCGGTATGAAAGTGAAAACAGTACCACTCGCACTTACACAAGCCCCATACACCCAAGGTATCCCATATTTATGTGCAGCATCATTTATAGCCATTCTTGTCTCAAAGTTGTCAGTTGCGTCTACCAAGATATCACATTTTTCTGCTATATCTTCGATGAGTGGACCATCTGCATTTTCTAAATACGTAAAGAGGTGAACATCTGAGCGAATTTCCTTCAATCGTTGCTCAGCAGCTATCACTTTAGCTGTCAGATCAAAAGCATCTTTCTCCACAAATAACTGCTGTCTATGTAAATTGGACATTTCTACGAAATCACGATCCACTAAATGTATCGCCCCTACACCTGCACGAACTAGTGTCTCCGCAATGACCGAACCAAGTGCACCACACCCGATAATACCTACTGTTGATTCAGCCAAGCGTATTTGACCATCCCGGCCAATAGGCTTAAACAACTCTTGCCTAGAAAATCGAGTATCCATGTTCATTGGCTCCTTTATTTAACCGTACTATCCACTCATCTAGTTAATCGTAGTCATCCAATCCACCGACCAGATATTGGATTGTATTCCATTTTATATTATCAGAATATTAAATACAATAGACCTTACTAGGGAATCATTATGTAACTAAAAAAGATGAAACCTATTAAATGAAGGCTTCATCTTTTATATAACTTATAGGTCCTTTTTCAGTTCTCTTACGACATGTGCTAACTCCGGCAAAATCAGTTTATCCATTGCTAACTTTACTGCGCCAGTGGAACCAGGTGTTGCGAAGACTACCTTCCCTTGGGTTACTCCGGCGATGGCTCTGGATAAAATAGCTGCGGAACCAATATCCTCCTGATAACTCAGCATTCGAAAAATCTCACCAAACCCGGGCATCTCTTTATCTAATAAACCTTTAATGGTTTCAATCGTTACATCTCGATAGGCAATCCCAGTGCCACCATTACTTATAATGGCATCAACCTCTTTATCCTCTAATCCAGCTGAGAGTTCCTGCTGAATCGCATCCTGCTCATCCTTCACTATCTGGTAGCGCGTAATAATATGTCCAGCTGACTGCAACAAACGCATCATAAGCTGCCCGCTTCGATCCGTATGCTCATCTCTTGTATCACTTACCGTAAGCACCATTACCTTCACATAATCCGGAGCAGCTTCACGATGCTCTATTAAACTCATGCCCATCCCTCCCTTACATCATATTATCATGTAATAGACTTGCTCAGGTAAGGAAGTATAGGGTAATAAACTAGACCTCAACTAAAAAGGTCAACCAAAAATCTTGGTCAACCCGATATAATAAACCTGGTGTATTTGAACGTACTTTTATTTCTTATATATCTTCCAGCCAATTTTCCGTGCCTGCTCAAATCGTTCTCTAACATCGTCCCAATTCACCAAATTCCACCAGTTGTTTATATAAGCTGGACGGTCGGTCTTGTATTGTAAATAATATGCGTGCTCCCAAACATCTAATACTAATAAAGGAATTGTATCCCATTGAGTTAGAATCATATGCCGTTCAGATTGTAGAATTTCCAGCCGATGGGCTCGATTGGACCAAACTAAAATCGCCCAACCTACACCCTCCACCTTTTTGGCAGCTTCAGTAAATTCCTTTTTGAACTTTGCAAAGCTGCCAAAGTCTCTTTTAATAAAGTTCATTAATTCACCTGTTGGTTCTCCACCGCCATCAGGCTTCATATTGTACCAAAATATGGTGTGCAAATAGTGTCCTGATCCGTGAAAAGCAGCTTCTCTTTCCCAATGCTTTAAAAGGCCATAATCATCCTTATCACGAGCTTTTTTCATTTCAGTTTCTGCTTTATTCAGCCCATCGACATATGTCTGATGATGAATAGTATGATGCAATCTCATAATCTCCCGGTCTATGAAGGGCTCCAAAGCATTATAGGAGTATGGCAATGGCGGTAGGGCATGCCTTCCAGGCGGTACAAATGAATCGCCGTTTTGTGCCTTTTGAACAGATTCATCCAGCTCCTTCATCATATTCTGAAGCTCTATTAACTCATTTTGGGATGGGGTTTTATTTTTCATGCTGTTTAAATAAGCCGTGAGATGATCAACTCGGCCCATGATCATACTCCGAAATGACTCCTCTTGATCGGCCGCCCAATCAACAACCGCTGTCTTCCATTTATCTACCTCTTCCCAATACTTTTTAAAAGGATTCACACTAAATCAACCTCCCCGTCGTACTACTATATTCAAGAGAGGGTTGACTTCATTCTTGTTTTTTAAATCGAATAGGCAGTTATATATAACGTTGCTTCTAAAAAGATAAACCCAAATAAAAATGCGATTACACTATACGTAATCGCATTCATATCTTATTAATTTGATTGAACCATCTTTGTCCGATAATCGGTTTCATAGTATTCAAGTTCTTCTCTTATTTTTTGAACATCAAATTCCAGTTTAGTAATCAGGTTTTTCAAGCTTTCAGGTGCCTCTTCACGGAATTTTATACAATTGCGCCCTGTATACGCTGAACGGCTGTCCTCAAACCATAAGTCACTTTTTGGAGCAAAATATTCTTCAATACATTTGTGGTATACACGGTAAAGAACTCGCTCAGCAGCCCCTTTATTAAATGGTTCGTTTTTAAGGACAATCCTGCAAGCCTCCAAGCCTTCTTCACAATAAACCAACAGCTTGCGGATTGTTGAAAACAAGCCCTTATAATAGAGCTCATCGCCGTTTTTTTCCTCCATCAAACGTTCAATTGTCATATCATTCATGTAAATCTCGAGAGTTTGTACTGTTTGCTCCAAAAATGATGTTACATCCTCCAACTGGCTCTTCACTAATGTATTACCCAACCGGAACCCTCCCTTAAAAATTCAAACCCTTTGATCATGTAAAACTTCACTAATCCTTGTGTTCATTTACTTTCTTATAGGACAAACAAACTCTTAACCTTCCCTGGCCACAATCATTTCTTTTAAGCTCAGTTACTAAATAGTTTACCATATTCAACCTATTTTTATTGTTGATTAACGTTCAGGGAGGAATAATTTACATTATTATACGACAATTCCAACTCAAACTTCTGGATTTTTCTGCATTTTATTTAAAATTTCTTTTATCTGGGCATATGGTAAATCCTTAAAAATAGTTAAAAATATATCCTCAGAATTTATATATACCCGTTTCCTTTCATGAAAATGCGAGTTTTGCATCAAACAAAGGACGGCAATAATATCTTTCAACGTATATCCTGTCAGTAATTCCTGAACCTGGGACATCCACTCACCCTTTTGTTCTAATAAAACTTCTTCAAAATAACGAAGATATATAACCTGAAATTCTTTTATTTTTCCATTTTGCTTGTATGTCACGGTTGAACGATTGAAAAAATCCTCAGGTGAATTGGGTTTTTCCTTTTCTAACTCATATCCTATACAAGACAAGATTTTCAAGCTTTATCCTCCTTCATTCCATCTCTTGGAATTTATGAAAAAACAAATCTGCTTCCTCGTCATTAAATCCATCATCTGTGTCATCCTGCAGCGCTGGCAGCTCGTCCAAGGATTTTAAACCGAAGTAATCCAAAAACTCCTTGGTCGTTCCGTATAAATAGGGCCTTCCCGCCCCTTCCGCACGACCCGTTTCCTGAATTAAAGCCTTGGCCATCAAGGTTTGTAGAGGGCGTTCCGTTTTGACACCGCGGATGGCCTCAATCTCAATTCTGGTAATAGGCTGTTTATAGGCGACTATCGCCAAGGTTTCCAGGGAAGCCTGCGAAAGTGTATGTGCTGAAGGTGTTTCAACAAGCTTCTTCAAATAGGGGGCATGCACTTTTTTTGTCGCCAATTGGTATACACCAGCCAATTCAACCACACAGATTCCCCGGTCTTCATTTTGATACAGCTCTTTAAGATCATATAAAGCATCTTTTGCTTCTTCTTCAGTCACTTCCAATACGGATGAAATTTGCTCAAGAGATAACCCTTCATCACCCGCCGCAAAAAGTAATGCTTCCAATATTGATTTCCAATTAACGATATCCAACTGTAAAATCCTCCTGCTTCCATTCTATGAAAATATCCTCGAAGTTATTTGTTTGTTCCACCTGTATTTCATTTTGCTTCATCAATTCCAGGACAGCAAGAAAGGTGACAACTAACTGCTCTTTTTCCTCTGTATTAAAGAGTGAGGTAAATAATACCTTTTCTCTTTTTTCCTTAAGATAATCCTTTATTTCCTGAATCCGTTTATCTATCGTAATTTCCTGACGTGTAATTCGAGTTTGTAACGGTTTCCGTAATTTTTTTCGTCTCATTAATTTTTGAAAAGCGCTCAGCATATCATATAGGCTGACATCTAAATCATGTCGATCCGATTTTACATCTTCCGTATATGGCGATAAATCAATCGGAGGTTTAGTAAATAATAAGGCCCTTTCGGCTTCCATCTGTTTAAATTCATCAGCTGCCTCTTTATATTTTTTATATTCGAGCAGCTGTGTAACTAATTCTTCACGGGGATCGTCACCCATAAAGAATTCATCCTCTTCTTCATCCCATTCCTCTTCATGCTTGGGTAGGAGCATTTTACTTTTAATAGCTAAAAGTGTTGCCGCCATGACTAAATATTCACTGGCTATATCCAATTCCAGCTCCTTCATGGTATGGATGTAAGCAACATATTGTTCGGTGATTTCAGAAACAGGAATATCATAAATATCTATTTCTAATCGATTTATTAAATGCAGTAATAAATCGAGTGGACCTTCAAATGCATCTATCTTTATTTTATAACTCATCTCTTTATAGGCACTCCTACTTATTTCAACTAGTTTAAGTATAATTTAACTCAAGCTTCTTTCCAATAGAATGAACAAATTGATTTTCTAAAAGGTGGGCAAAAGCCCATACATTCCAGTATGGATTACATAGTATGACAATGTAAAGAAAAGATCCAAAGAGGAGGATTCACAAATGGGAGATGGCGCAGTTGGAGGTTACGGTAGCGGATTTGCGCTAATCGTAGTATTATTTATTCTACTCGTAATTGTTGGAGTAGCTTGGTGTTAATTAAATGATGAATCTAAGGAACTGGCTGTCGACTTTAGTTGATAGCCTGTTTCTATTTTTATCAGCCAGATCATCATGCTCTTCTCTCCACTTAAAATCCTTATTCTTTTCTTATCTGTATTAGTTCATGTATATTTATCTATAATATCGAGAATTAATGAGGTGACAATAATCAAATGAACTACCCAATAGAGTTCATCCAGTACCTAGCCGAATTTCATGGAAGCAGAGATTATTTTGAATGCCATGAAATACTTGAAGAGTACTGGAAAAAACATCTCCCGTTAGATCGAGAATCTGTATGGGTCGGATTTATCCAGCTCGCCGTCGGTATGTATCATTACCGTAGAAATAATGAATCAGGAGCTATTCGCACCTTACAAAAATCAAAGCAAATTTTAAACAAGCATACTGAAGAAGTGAATCAATTAGGCATGGACTCAGATGGTTTACTCCAATTACTGACTGACTCCATACATAGGTTGAAAAACAATGAACCATACAAAAGTCCCTTTTTGCCGATTGAAGATCCTAAACTGCTAACGGCCTGCCAAACCATATGCAAAGAATATGGATATTCGTGGAATAGCAGCAGCAATCTTACTGATTCATTATTAGTGAATAGACATTCTACCCGTGATCGTACAGATGTTATTCAGGAACGATTCAATCAACTTCAAAAGCGCAGCAAAAACAAATAGAGAAACCCTCCTGAATAAGGGTTTCTCTATTTTTATGCTCTATTATCGGCTTCACAATCCAGACATTTTGAAATAAACTCTGCTGTGATATCTCTGGAAATAATTTCGTATCCCTCATATAATTCGATCAGACAGTTTACCATTTCATGGCCAACTCCCATACCCCTATGAGAGGGATTAACGGATAAATCGGTTACCGTAACCGTCTTTCCATCCAAATCAATCCCGATCAGGCCTATAATGTCCTCATCTTGTTTCCAAAGATATAATTGCCTGTCTGATTCTGTTTCATATGATTTAACAGTATTCTGGAGCTTCTTTAAATCTTTTTCATCAGGCATAAAAGATAATAAACCCATTGCGATTTTTTCAAAGCTCTTCTTGTATCTAATTAACATGTTTGATCCCTCATTAAATGAGAATAATAGATTGGTATTTAATAATCTTTCTTATCATACTTGTTTTTACCTATGAATTCAACTGATGCAAATGCAAAGTCCTTTCTTTGCCATGCTGATTCTTTTTTAGCTAACAAACATACATTTTATCCAGAAATGGCTTTATATAAGTATTTCATACCATACAAACCCTATACCATATAGCCAAAATGGATAGAAATTACTGTAAAAGAATGCAAGAAAGAATAGACAATCTTCCAATTCCATTATAATATGACAGAGTTAACACAATTGGCAATTTGTTTGCCTAGATTACTATTACTACATAAAAAAATGAAACTTTTTATCATTTTTTTACGTCTAACTGGTACGGGAGGTTATCATAATGAAAAAACAGCTTTTAAAATTAATGTCAGTTTTGTTGGCAGTTAGTTTTCTCATCCCCAATATAGCTTTGGCTGATATGCAAAGAGGCGACATGGTCGTTACACTTGGCGAAAACCTGACTCAGGAACAAAAAAAATTATTGTTAGCTGAAATGGACGCTCCAAAGGATGTGGAGATTGTAACGGTCTCTAATTCAGAAGAGCATAAATACTTGGATGGTAAAATTGCTAGCAGGCTGATTGGAACAAAAGCAATCTCCTCTTCATCCATTACGATTGCTGCCAAAGGTTCCGGGATTACGGTCAAAACGAAAAATATCAATTGGGTAACAGAAGATATGTATAAAAACGCACTGGCGACTGCCGGTATAAAAGATGCAGAGATCTATGTTACGGCTCCTTTTGAAGTTTCCGGTACTGCTGCCTTGACGGGCTTAATTAAAGCATACGAATTGACAACGGACACCAAAATATCTGAGGAACAAAAACAAGCAGCCAATGAGGAAATGGTTGAGACAGCCAAATTAGGTGATCAAATCGGTACGGATGAAGCTACATCACTCGTTGAGACCATTAAAGAAGAGATTGCTATTAACCCGCCTCAAAATGATACTGATTTGCGCAGCATCATCGTAAAGGCAGCAGAACAGCTTGGTATCACGTTAACGGAACAACAGATCCAGAGCCTAATCGATTTGTTTAACAAGCTGCAGGATCTAGGAATTGACTGGAACAAAGTTGGAGAGCAAATAAATGCCGCTAAAGATAAAGTGACCGATTACCTACAATCAGAAGAAGGACAATCCTTCCTTGATAAATTAAAAGCAGTTTTTGTAAGTCTCATCGACGCAATTAAATCCTTATTCGCCTAATACAATGAGAGGCTGTCGAAAATGGCAGCCTCTCATTATTTATTCATATAATGGCAGGTCATTTTTTATTAGATCTTCAAGGCTCTCTCTTCTTACAACAAGACGCGATTCCCCATTTTCTACAAACACCACCGCAGGACGACGGAGCCTGTTGTAGTTATTGGACATAGAGTACCCATATGCACCTGTACAGAAGACCGCCAGCAGATCCCCATGCTGAACCTTAGGCAGCGGAAGATCCCAAATTAACATATCTCCACTTTCACAGCACTTCCCTGCTATTGCTACTTCTTCAAATATTTCATCATTCATACGATTGGCAAGAACTGCTTCATAATTTGCCTGATAAAGAGCAGGACGAATATTATCACTCATTCCCCCATCAACCGCCCAATATTTACGAGTTCCCGGTACATGCTTACTTGAGCCAATTTCATAAATGGTTGTTCCGGCATCCCCAACCAATGAGCGTCCTGGTTCAATCCAAATTTCCGGCATAGCCAGACCAGCTTCTTCAAAATCGGATTTTACTTCACTCACAATTTCTTCTACATAGCGAGAGACAGGAATAGGCTCGTCCTCTTCTGTATAACGGATTCCAAAACCACCACCTAAATTTAAAACCTTTGGTGAAAATCCATATGTTTGATTCCAGTTCGCAATTTGTTCACTAATCTTTTTGGCAGCTAAAATAAATCCGGTCGTTTCAAATATTTGCGAACCAATATGGCAGTGTATACCCAATACATCAAAATACTCAGTCCGAAGTACAGATTGCAGCGCTTGTTCCGCCTGGCCATTCCATAGATCAAATCCAAATTTAGAATCCTCTTGCCCTGTTAAAATATAATCATGAGTATGTGCTTCAATTCCAGGAGTTACCCGTAAAAGGATGGAACATACTTTACCTTTCATTTTGCACAGCTCTTCTAAAATGGCAATCTCGTGAAAATTATCAACTACGATACAGCCGACCCCCGCTTCAAGCGCCATATCTAATTCATCAACGCTTTTATTATTTCCATGTAAATGAATTCGTTCAACCGGAAATCCGGCCTGGAGAGCTGTATACAATTCACCTGCAGACACTACATCCAAAGACAATCCCTCCTCCATAGCAAGCTGAAACATCGCAATGGAAGAAAAGGCTTTGCTTGCATAGGCCACCTGAGCATCTACACCCAACCTGCCAAAAGTATCTCTGAACATTCTTGCCCGTTCTCTAATTAAAGCCACATCATATATGTATAAGGGAGTGCCATATTGCTCCGCAAGAGAAACAGTATCTACTCCCCCTATCTCTAAATGACCATGATTATTCACTTTACCTGTTCCATAAAAGTGCATGTAATTTCCCCCTTGACGTTATAACAAAAATAGACAGCTCATTAAAGCTGTCTATTTTTTGAATAGTATAACTACTTTATCACACTAATACCCTAATTCAAAATGAATTATTTTGTACGATCCACCGGATGTAAAATACGCGGTCTTAAATGTCTGCCAGGCACCGGCTTTCTAATAATAATATTCGAAAGGGCTTTGGGTGCAAATGGGATAAACGGCCATAAATAGGGCGTAGACAACGTATTTAATCTGGTTAGGAAAAAAATGAAGAGAGTATTGGCAATCATGTACCCAGGTACATGGAACAGAGCAGTCAAAATTAGAATTAGATAGCGCATATATTTATTGGCCAAGCCGAGCTCCAAGCTTGGAGTGGCAAAACTGCCAATCGACGCAATAGCTACATAAAGTAATACCTCAGGTACCATCCAACCAACATCAATCGCTATTTGACCAATTAGGACAGCAGCAATAAGTCCCATGGCCGATGATAAAGGAGCAGGTGTATGTATCGACGCAATTCTGAGCAGTTCAATTCCAACCTCCGCTACAGCAATCTGTAATAGAATATGAACATGTGCATCATCCTGCGGCCCAATAAACTTCATAGTTTCTGGTAGCAAATGGGGTTCCAATACAAATAATAACCATAATGGCAATATAAAAAGAGAAGCAAAAATACCGAGAAAACGGAACCATCTAAGAATGGTACCCACTGAAGCTGCCTGTCTGTATTCCTCTGCATGCTGGACATGATGGAAAAAGGTCGTCGGTGTAATCATGATGCTTGGTGAAGTATCTACATAAATAAGGACATGCCCTTCTAGTAAATGGTTGGCTCCTACATCTGCCCGCTCGGTATAGCGAACCATTGGATAAGGATTATACCCCTGATTGACTAAATATTCCTCAACCGTTTTTTCGGCCATTGTCAAACCATCAATCTCGATTGATTTCAGTTCATCCCGAATGATATTAACGAGCTTTGGATTAGCAACCCCATCAATATATCCAATTGCAATATCTGTTTTGGAGCGTTCCCCAACACGCATAATTTCGAATCGCAAACGTTCATCGCGAATTCTCCTGCGTGTTAAGGCAGTGTTAATAATAATATTTTCAACATAACCGTCCCTTGCTCCTCTAGTGATTCTCTCTGTATCCGGTTCCTGAGGCTGTCTCCCCGGATAACTTCTTACATCAACGATCAGAGCTTTTCCGCTGCCTGCTACAATAATGGAAATCAAACCTGACAATACCTGATCCACCATTTCATCCATTGTTTGAACAACTACAACGGATTGCTGGACCAAACGGTTTTTAATCAGGTCATAAATAGGGACATCCAAGGCATTGTCTTCTTGTTCATTAATATCAGTCAATGTCTCCAAAATCTCTATAATAAAACTGGTATCACATAAACCATTTACATAATACATTTGCATCATTGTATCGCGGATCAGGATTTCTCTTACTCCTAAATCAAAACTTACTCCAAGACCTACATTTTTCTCCATGTATTTCTTTACGGCCTGTAAGTCACTCGATATTGGTGTTTTCTCCTTTTGATTGGCCTGCATGGTATCCACTCCTTTCGAGAATCAGTTTTACAGCACTAAGTGTTATAGGACTTCCTTTCGTAATGTCATCATATTTAGACATTTTGCCTATATCACCAATACCGACTACAATAGGTGCATGAATAGAATCGATACTATAGACTGTATCTCCATTAATTCGTTTAACATCCATTTCTGGTATTCCAAATTTATCAACGCCAAATCCGGTAAGATTCCCTTCGCGATCAATACAAACATCTACTTTTGTCCATTCTTCCTGTTTCGTTTTTGAAGCAACGGCAAGAATTCCTAGAAGATTGATATCAGGGTGTTCCGCAACATATTTCATTAACTGCTCACCAGTCCCTTCTCCGACCAGACCGCTGTCATCAAACATAACCAAAACCGGGTCATGGGCTGCAGATTTAATGAGTTTAATCAGTTCAGCACCATCCACTTTTGTTGGATTTCCATAGGAGGAGGAAATGCAGCGGCCACCGATTTCTTTTGCTACATGTTCGATTGTTCTTTTCGCATATTCATCTCCATCTGTGATAATGATGATATTTCGCTTCCCTTTCAACTCTTCACCGCCCTAAGACATTTATTGATTATAAATAATCCACTGAAATAGTGAGCCCAATATTTTGCCGAGAACAAGCGCCATCAGGATATATAAAATCCGATCCTGCATACCGATTCTTTTTGCCAAGATTGGAAAGACATTTAAAACCTCTGTCAAAGCTGCTGCCAGCATCCCGTTAAAAACACCGCTAAATATGCCCATGAGTGATAGGAGGATGGGTGTTAACCCCAATGAAAAGTCCCATAAGCTGGATATGGTCCCACCTATCGCTCCAAGTATAACCGCACTTTCAAAATAATGAACAGACTGAACCTTCGTAAGCTGTGTAAGCCTTGGGATAATATTAAGGACAGTCAAAAACGCCACATAACCGGCTCCGACCGATACCCCACCTGAGAATCCAACTATCAGCACATAAATAAACTCAATCATCTTTTACAGAAGTAATCGAATGTTTGTTTTCATTCATGATGATATATTGATCTAAATCCTGCTGATAGTTAAACATCTCTACTTCCATTGGACTTGGTTCATCATTCAATCTTTTCGTGAAAATATGATTAAAGAACAAAATCATCCCAATTCCGAGTCCAAATGAATAGGGTATTTGAAATACAAGTGGATTTGCAGAATGCTTACCGGTAATCATATAATAGAGGCGCTCATGGAGTTCCCTCATGCTGACATCCTCATGGAAATTCATAATCGCAAAGCCAGCTCCTATAAATAGAACAATCCACACAAGAATAAACAAAAGGTTCGATACTTTTTTCGTTTTACGTTCTACCTCTACAATGGTTTGTGATGGACCATAGGTATCCATTTTCATTTCGGGAAAATGCTGAAAAATCGCTTGGAGAACAACCGTCACATCCAGAATAAAAACATTTTTATTCTTTGAAAATTCACCCAGAATTAAACTTCCTACCTTTTCTTTTACTTCGTCTGTCCCAATTATATTGGCAATATCCAAAAGTCTTATCGGATGATTCGGCAAAACTCTCGCCCGATATTTCAAACGGATATAAACACATTCCTCCATGAATATTTTCATCCCCATTTCCTAAATTCACATGTGTTTATAGTATGGTTAGAAAATTTAGGAACCATACCAAAAATCACAAATTAGTTTCAGAGAGAAGCAACCACTAACAAAAAAAAACCGTACGAACCAGCACTCTAGTCCATACGGTCTTTCATTTGATTTAAAATCTTCTTTTCCAATCTAGATACCTGTACCTGGGAGATTCCTAGCCTCTCTGCAACCTCCGTCTGCGTTTGATCCTTATAATAACGTAAATAAACTATTAGTTTCTCTCGCTCATCCAATAAGGCGATCGCCTCTTTTAAAGCAATTTTTTCAAACCACTTTGACTCTGAACTATCTGCAATTTGGTCCAGCAAGGTAATTGGATCACCGTCATTCTCATAAACCGTCTCATGAATTGAAGAAGGAGATCGGCTGGCCTCCTGTGCCATAATGATTTCCTCAGGTGATAAATCCAAATACTCACTGATTTCTGTAATGGTTGGCGTCCGTCCGAATTGCTTAGATAATTCATCCTTCGCTCTTCTGATTTTGTTGGACATTTCCTTCAATGAACGGCTAACTTTTACCGTGCCGTCATCACGAATAAAACGCTGAATCTCCCCAATAATCATGGGAACTGCATAGGTTGAAAATTTTACATTATAGGATAAATCAAATTTATCTACAGATTTCAATAAACCAATACACCCTATCTGAAATAAATCATCAGGTTCATATCCTCTGTTAAGAAATCTTTGTACAACTGACCATACAAGCCTCATGTTTTTCTGGATGATTTCGTCTCTAGCTAATTGGTCACCTTGCTGGCTTTGAAGTATAAGTGTTTTTACCTCTTCGTCCTTAAGCTGGGCGGTCTTTTTACCCTTTTTGACTTCCACATCCATTGTATTAGTCTCCTTAATTACATAAAGCTTTGCTTTTGGAAAGATTTTTCATAAGCCTTACCTCTGTTCCTTCACCTCTGGATGAATCGATATAAATCTCATCCATAAAGTTCTCCATTATGGTAAAGCCCATACCGGACCTTTCCAATTCTGGCTTTGTTGTATACAAAGGCTGCCTTGCTTCATCAATATCTCTGATTCCAATGCCATTATCCCGGATCGTCAGCTCCACTCTTTCTTCCTCAAGATCCAATATCGCAGTGATATAGATTTTACCCTTGGCGTCTCCCTCATAGCCATGGATAATTGCGTTAGTGACTGCCTCCGATACAACCGTTTTAATTTCGGTTAACTCATCAAGTGTTGGATCCAATTGCGCGATAAAAGCTGCCACCGTAATCCGGGCAAATGATTCGTTTTGACTCAATGCAGAAAATTCTATAGCCATTTCGTTTTTCATGTTACGCTACCCCCAATCCCTGTATAGCTGCTTCCTCCGAAGGTTCAAGACGAAGAATTTTAAACATTCCGGACATCTCAAATAACCTATGGACAGATGGTGAGATGGCACAAACAATCATTTCCCCTTCAAATTGCTGAATTTGTTTATATCTGCCCAATATCACTCCAAGACCGGAGCTATCCATGAAACTCAACTCGCCCAAATTTAGAATGATATGGCGAATGCCACCAGTTTCTATTAATTGAGATGCCTTGTTCTTTAAATCCTCCGCTGTATGATGATCCAATTCTCCCTTCAGGCGAATACATAATATATCCTCAATAGTCTTCATATCAATTTCTAGACTCACAGTACCTTTGCCCCCTTCAAAGAAAGTATAGTGGTGATTTTCGCCAAGCTCCACTTCAATTCCTTCTTAAAGACAAAACTAGTGATATTCTCTTTCTATTCGTTTAATTTCGCATACCAACGGTTATTCGTCGCCGGTATGGGTAAACATGCCGAATGAACGTTTATATAAATCATACCAGCTTGCTCGTTTTACATCTTTTGATGCAATAAGAGGGGTTTCTGAAATGACTTTGTCGTCTCTCATCATTTTTAAGACACCAAGCTGATCTCCTTTTTTGATTGGGGCCTGCACGTCTTTTTTCAATATGATATTCGGACGGATATTCACCTTGTCTTCCCCTTTTTTATTTAAAAGAGAAACTGAATCGCCTGTGACCAAACTCACTTTTTTCTGTTGACCTTTTTCTATTTTCAAAAGAGCCAGAGGCTGTTCTTTCTTATAAACCGGACGTGATTGATAATTAGCAAAGGCATAATCCAGCATTTGCGTAATTTGAGAATTTCGTTCTTTTGGATTCTCAGCCCCAAATACAACTGCAATGACTCGTAAATTATCTTTTTTAGCTGTTGCGGTTAAGCAATATCCCGCTTGATGTGTAAAACCAGTTTTTAATCCGTCCACACCAGGGTAAAATTTCACCAGTTTGTTCGTATTCACAAGCCAGAATTTTTTATCCGAATCCTCACGTAAATAAGATTCATATAAACTTGTAAAATTCGTAATTTCCTCATGCTTTAGTAACTCTTTTGCTATGGTCGCCATATCAAAGGCTGAACTGTAATGATCAGTTGTCGGTAGTCCCGTGCAATTTTGAAATTTAGTGTTTTTCAACCCTAATTCCTGCACTTTGGCATTCATTCTTTTCACGAATTCCTCTTCGCTTCCAGCAATTTTTTCAGCCATGGCAACGGAGGCATCATTCCCTGAACCAATTGCAATTCCTCTGAGCATTTGCTCAACCGTCATTTCCTCACCTGGCTCCAGGAAGATTTGCGAACCACCCATTGAGGCAGCATATTCACTTGTTCGAACTTTATCTTCCATCGTTATACGCTTTTGATCTAATGCCTCCATGATTAACAGCATGGTCATAATCTTCGTCATGCTGGCGGGAGACAGCCGCTCATCTTTATTTTTATCATATATGACAGAACCCGTATCCTTTTCTATCAGTATTGCTGACTTCGTTTTAGGTGCTAAATCTAATTCCGCCGTTTTTGTTTTTTCGGCTGCAAATGATGGTACAGACATACTTAAAGTGAACACTACTACTAATAAAGCTGAAACATACCGTTTCATGGACAGACCTCCTACTCATGATAAATTCCAGTTTTACCAACAACACTACTTTTATACAGTCCAGAATCTTATCTCAGATAAAATTATATTTCCTGATTAGGACCCGACTAATTTGAATGAAAATTTTAAATACGCAGTCTTAATTTCAAAGGGAATTCTAGCTATTTCTGTGTTAGTAGAGACCATATTAACTAACATTAGATGTTCTGAAATTAAATTATCGAGGAAAACTCGAGAGGAGAGAAATTTAAGCCTGTAAATCATAAAAAAATCCATATTTTTAAAGGAAATTGGTTAAAGTGAAGACTTTTCAGTCTGCTTTTTATAATCAGTATTTAAATTTCATCTATATAACAGGCAACCTATAAACAATTGAGCGATATTTTATAGTAATAGTGCGATTTTGAGAGGAATTGAGCAATATTTTAATTTATTGAGCGAACCATAAGGAGATTAGCGAAAAATGAGGTTAATTGAGCGGGAATTCCGGTGATTGAGCGATTTATATCGTGATTGCGCGATCATATAAGGCATTGAGCGATTTGCATAGTGATTGAGCGATTATGTAAGCCTTTGTGCGATGTGCATGTTGATTGTGCGATCATGTAAGCATTTGAACGATTTACACAGTGATTGAACCAAATTTGGACAACAGAGCAATTTATATCAGGCCAAAGTGAATTCATTTATTCTTTTACCCTAATATGTCACTACTCACGGCATCTTACTCCTATTATTAACCATAAAAAAATAGAGGCCATCTAATAAAAACTACTAGACAGCCTCCTGTTAAAACTTATTAAGCTTCAATTTTCATTTCTGATACGATTGATTTTACTAAGTTCAAGAACGTAGATTTTACTTTTTCAGTCGTTTCAATTACCTCGTCATGCGCCAAAGGCTGATCCAGGATTCCAGCAGCCATGTTTGTAATGCATGAAATACCGAGTACTTTCATGCCTCCATGAGCAGCAACGATAACTTCAGGAACTGTTGACATTCCAACTGCATCCCCGCCTAAAATACGTGCCATTCTCACTTCTGCAGGTGTTTCGTAAGTAGGACCTGTAAATCCAATGTAGACACCTTTTTGAATCGCAATATTTTGTTTAGAAGCAACTTGTTCTGCCAATTCCACTAATGATTTTGTGTAAGCACTTGTCATATCAGGGAATCTTGGTCCAAACTCACTGTGATTTGGTCCAATTAATGGGTGTGCGCCCATGTAATTAATATGATCTGTGATAATCATCAAATCACCAGGCTTGAAGCTTTCATTTACTCCGCCTGCTGCATTTGTTACAAGGATATGTGTCATTCCCATTGCCTTCATAACACGTACTGGGAATGTAACTTCTTGCATGGAATATCCTTCATAATAGTGGAAACGCCCCTGCATAGCCGCTACTGTTTTGCCTGCCAGCGTACCAACAACAAGTTGGCCAGCATGTCCTTCAACAGTAGAAACTGGGAAATGAGGTATTTCGCTGTATGGGATTACAGTGGCATTTTCGATTTCATCAGCCAATACTCCCAACCCTGAACCAAGAATCAATCCTAGTTCAGGCTTTTGACCGGATACCTCTAAAATATGAGCTGCTGCTTCATTTACTTTTTCAAACATTCTGTTCTCTCCTTTTAATTTAGTTCCTTAAGGAAGCTTACTCCATGCTCAGGCATTTTCACACCGAAGTTATCAGCAACGGTTGCACCAATGTCCGCAAATGTACTGCGGATCGGCAGTTCTTTACCTTCTTTAAATTGTTTGGAGTATACAAGTAAAGGAACGTATTCTCTCGTATGATCTGTTCCAGGATGAACCGGATCATTACCATGGTCTGCCGTAATAATCAGCAGATCGTCTTCCTTCATTTTATCCAGTACTTCCTGCAATCTTCCATCGTACTCTTCTAATGCTTTACCGTATCCAATAGGATCGCGTCTGTGGCCAAATACGGCATCAAAATCAACAAGGTTCAGGAAGCTTAGGCCAGTAAAGTCCATATCCAATGTTTGGACCTGCTTATCCATTCCATCCATATTACTTGTTGTGCGAAGCGCTTTTGTTACGCCCTCGCCATCGTAGATATCAGCAATTTTACCAATAGAGATTACGTCAAAATTGCTATCCTTCAGCTCATTCATAACCGTGCGTCCAAATGGTTTTAACGCATAGTCATGGCGATTTGGCGTACGTTTGAAATCACCAGGCTCTCCAATAAATGGGCGAGCAATGATTCTGCCTACCATATATTCTTCACGTAGAGTCATTTCTCTGGCAATTTCACAAATGCGATAGAGTTCTTCAAGAGGTACTACATCTTCATGAGCTGCAATTTGCAGAACGGAGTCAGCAGAAGTGTACACGATTAACGCTCCGGTTTTTACGTGTTCTTCTCCCAATTCTACCAGGATTTCTGTACCGCTCGCCGGTTTATTCCCAATAATTTTTCTGCCGCTCTTTTCTTCCAGCTCCTGAATTAATTCCGGTGGAAATCCATCCGGAAATACACGGAATGGTGTATCAATACGAAGCCCCATAATTTCCCAGTGACCAGTCATCGTATCTTTCCCATTGGAAGCCTCTTGCATTTTTGTATAATAAGCCATTGGCTTTTCTGCCTTTTGAATTCCTTTAATTTCTCTGATGTTTGATAGGCCCAATTTACCCATGACAGGCATGTTCAACCCATTCATTTTTTCAGCTATATGTCCAAGTGTATCTGAACCTTTATCGCCAAATTTCTCTGCATCTGGCGCTTCGCCAATCCCAACAGAATCCATTACAGTTAAAAATACTCGCTTAAATTTCATACATGAAACCTCCAGCTTCTTTTATATGTAGGTTACCCTTTCTCAGCGCCTGTAATCTTCCATAAATTTCAGCAGAATTTACGGGTCAAAAGTTGCAGGCGTCAGAGGTCTGACTTCTTTATTTTACATCACCGGGGAAACGTTGCCAATTTAAGTTTACCAAATTTTAATAGTTTTATTTTTCGGTATTCACGCAATATTCAAAAAGTCAATTAGACCTACTGCTTATTTCTCTTTAAAAACGTGCCCAAAAATAAAAAACGGCATCCCTTATTGGATGCCGCCGTAACAAACCCAAACAATGAGAATCCCCTTTTAAGCTCGAGGATGGAACTTACTGTATACATCCTTTAAACGGACATTCGTGACATGTGTATAGATTTGTGTTGTCGAGATATCAGCATGTCCGAGCATCTCCTGAACAGCCCGCAAATCCGCACCATTCATAAGTAAATGGGTGGCAAATGAGTGACGAAGGGTATGCGGTGTCAATGACTTTTGAATATTCGCCTGCTCGGCAAGCTTCTTAATGATTTTCCATAACCCTTGGCGGCTGAGACGTCCGCCGTGATGGTTCAAAAATAAAGCATCCGATTTATTCTTTTGGCTAACCAATCTGGGTCTACCTGATGTTAAATAGGTGGTAATTGAATCAAGGGCCATTTGCCCCACCGGGATAATTCGCTCTTTACTTCCCTTCCCTATACAGCGAACAAATCCCATTTCTATATGTACATTATCAATATTTAACTCTATTAATTCACTAACACGCATACCAGTTGCATAGAGCAGCTCTAGTATAGCCCTATCCCGTATACCGAAAGCGTCAGCTGGGTTAGGTGCATTCAGCAATGCCTCCGTTTCCTCCTGGCTCAAAACCTTTGGCAATGATTTCTCAGTATGAGGGCTTTCAATCAGGACAGACGGATCCGTCTCCGAAATACGTTCCCTTAATAAAAATTGATGGAAGGATCGAATCGATGCTGTATGGCGTGCCAGCGTTTTGGATGATTTCCCATCATCCCTTAATTTACCAAGGAACTGGACAATATGAACACGGGAAACATCCTTCCAGTTCTCGATTTGTTGAGCTTTCAAAAACTTATAATAGGAATCCAAATCTCGTTTATACGATAATAGGGTGTTTTTAGCCAACCCTTTTTCAATTGATAAATAATGGATAAAATCCTGTAATGGATCTTTCATTTTCATTCACTCCCCATCTAAATAAAATAGAAAGAGTCTTTCCCTCCATCCAGGCTCCCCTTCATCATTGATGGATTGAAAAACCTTTACAGCCGTTCCCTTAGGCTCGTCATAGCGATGAAAATTTTCATATTCCTCATTAAACCAAACAATAGCAAAATAAAATAATATCGTAAAGCCAACAAACATGATGAATACCTTGCTTGTTTGCCAAAATAATTTAATCAAGTTTCTCATAATTCTCTAGTCCTCCAGGCTTTTTTATCAATTTATGCCTGTTTGGACATGTTTTATACGTATCATCTACGTTTTATGAGTAAAAGATAAAACCTTTCCATAACGGAAAGGCTTATCTTGCATGGTTATTCCCGGACCCTGCAGTTTCCGGCTCTTCTTTTTTATCTTGGCAGCGATGGCAAATCCCATGAAATGTTAGACGATGATCCTTAATTTTAAATCTGAATTTCTGTTCAACAATCGGTTCTACATCATCTAATAAATCTTCAAGAATTTCATCTACTGCTCCACATTCTATACAGACTAAATGATGATGAAAATGCGCTGCTCCCTCTTGTCGCAAATCATAACGGGAAACCCCATCACCAAAATTAATTTTATCTACTATTTTAAGCTCAGTAAGCAATTCAAGCGTTCTATATACAGTTGCCAAACCGATTTCCGGTGCTTTTTCTTTAACGAGCAAATATACATCCTCTGCACTTAAATGGTCTTCTTCATTCTCGAGCAACACTCTAACCGTGGCCTCTCGCTGCGGCGTCAGCTTGTAACTTGAAGAATGTAATTGCTTTTTTATTCGATCTAATCTAGATTCCAACCCTTTTCCTCCTCGCCGCTGAATCTGTCCGGATTTCATCATCATATTATAGAAGAAGGCAAAAGGGATTATGAGTCCGGCCTTCTATCACCATTTATAGTATAGCAAAAAATACGTCCATGTAAAATATAATAATTATAAACAACTTATAATAATGATTATTATTTAATAATCATTATTAACCCATATTATCAATTACCGCTTTCATTAGTCCTGGTGATAAAAAGGATTCAATCAAGGCTGCAACGACAAAAGACACTAAGGCCATCCCAAGCAACAGAGAATACTGAAAAAAATAAGGCCTTAATTTTTCGCGGCTTGATTTTAAAAATTGGCGTTTAATCATTTTAATCGAGATAACGACCGCGCAGGAGGCCATGATAATGGTTACGGGTACAAGGATGATATTCTGAGGTAAAATTGATACGCACGCAAGCATAAAACCCTGCCACCCTGTTTGACTAACCAGAAAACCGACAGTAAAACCGATCACGATTCCTTTTATAAAAAGAAGAATTAAAATCATTGGTAACCCGATAATCGAGATTCCTAGAATCCACATTAAGATAATAAACTTCGCATTCTCCTTAAAGCTGTAGATGAAGATTTCACTGCTTGCACTGACTTTCCCTTGCTTTAATTCTCCGAAGAACTGAGACAAATAATAAAACAGATCCTCTTTCTGAGTTAAAGATAAGCTGTTGACAATGATTGCCCCAAAAATGATTCCCATCAGGAATAGGACCATAATAAAAATGAAAATAGATAAATGATCTTTAATATTAAAAAGTAAAGCTCTTTTATAATACGATTTTTTCACAGGGGAATTCTCCTCTCCGGTTCCATTACTAGATTCTATGTATTTACTAGAGATTGTATTCTAGTAAAAAATAAATTCTTACTAGTCTAAATAGTATGATATAATCTCTTTAATTTACATAAAAGGAGGATATTGGCATGAATCCGATTCTGCTGGACATACCAGAAAGACTTGATGGAAACCGAATTTATCTGCGTTCTTGCAAGCCGGGAGACGGGCCTATGGTCCATGATGCCATATTGGCTTCAAAAGAAGAGTTAAAACCCTGGATGCCCTGGGCTAATCGGGATCAGACATTAGAGGAGACGGAGGAAAATTTACGAAGAGCACAGGCAGAGTTTATTTTAAGAGAAGATATACGTCTTTATGTAATGAGAAAAGAAGATGATATCTTCCTTGGTTCCACCGGTTTACATAGAATGAATTGGGAAACAAGAAAGTTCGAGATCGGATATTGGATGGATTCTCGTTACACTAAAAAAGGGTATATGACGGAGGCTGTTGAATTATTGACGAACTTTACATTCGATGAATTACTGGCTAACCGGGTGGAAATTCGCTGTGATCCAAAAAACATAAACTCCAGACGGATTCCTGAAAAACTGGGTTACACTCTTGAAGGGACATTAAGACACGACAGCTATGATTCCACAGGCACCTCCCTCCGTGACACATGTATTTTCTCTAAAATCAGAAATGATTTGTAAAATAGAAAAAGGGCTATGAATGCTATTCACGCCCATTTTCTTCATTAATCCGTAATAATTTTACCGTAAATACCGCCTCCACCTTTTTGCAAAGACAATGTGCCACCCCGTGCTTTATAGATGAGCATGGCTATTCTTTCAGGGACCAACCTCTTTAGCTCGTCCAGGCTGGCTTCATGGATTACAGCCATTTCTGAACCAAAGCCAGCTACTAGTTTATCCAACGTTCTTGGACCGAGCCCTGGAATAAACTCAAGCGGAATATGATGAATATAAGGCGGTCTCTCCTCCGGAACATCTCCCGGCTCTGCATCTGCAAGATCACCGATACGTTCGGCTACTCCACGTGTCACCTGATTAGAGCCGCAATAAGGACAGCGCTCTGAATACACAGCTAGAGTTTCGCCGCAATTCTCGCAAACTGTTTCATGGTATTTACCTAAATACGGATTCAGTCCGTAATTAGCTAAAATGGCACGGCCATCTTCTTGTTGAAGTGCTTTATGCCATTCGGTAAAGTTAGGCTCCTGCAGCAACAGTTTTTGATATTCACGTGCCAGCTTTGGTAATGAATGGGCATCACTATTTGTTAAAAAGGGATAGCGGTTCAGCTCGCTTAACCTGGATGCCATAGCAGTATCTGCACTGAGTCCCAGCTCAACAGCGTCAATCCAGTCTGGATTCAGAACCTCGCTTAAGCTCTTTATGACCCCTCTGCCATACAAACTTTTATGGGGAGTAAAGATATGCGCAGGGATAAATAACCCGCTCAAATCCTTTACTTTTTTCTGTAATACGGTAGCACTCTCATAAATACGCTGAGAGCTGAGAGTATTATTTTTAACTCTAGCTGCAAACCATTCCGAAAACAGCTTCATTTTTTCAAGAGTAGGGAAATAAGCCAGCACATGTATGGGCCCTTTGCAGTTTTCATCATTGATTTCAATCTCACTGCCCGGAATCAAAACCGTGCCGTCCTTATGTTGAAGACCGCCGCCCTCGAGTTCTTTCATCTCTCCTTTTGCCATGAGCTCCTTAAGTTCTTCTATCACCTCAGGAACATGACAGTCGATGACTCCAACCATATCAAGTCCTTTTCTTGTCGCAGCATATTCAAGAATAGTTGAAATCGTCAGGGTCCGCGCTCCTGTAATTTTGACAGGCTTCCCAGATTTCGTTCTCCCCACATGAATATGAAAATCTGCGTAATACGTCTTCATTATTTAGACAGTGCCTGTTGGAGCTGTAAATATTGAACCGCGTAGGCTGTTTTGGCATCCTGAATTCTCTCTTCTTTAATCAGTTCCAACGCCTCTTCCAATGTGACTTCCATCAAGTCAACGAATTCATCCTCATCCAGGCCTCTTGCATCTTCCTTTTTAGAAAGACCCTTAGCCAGGTAAATATGTACAATCTCATCTGCAAATCCAGGCGATGTGTAAAGGGAAATAATATGTTCAATGGACTCGCAGGCATATCCGGTTTCCTCTTCCATCTCGCGAACCACACAATCTCTTGGATCTTCACCGGCATCCAATTTACCGGCAGGAATTTCAACTAACGCTTTTTCCATCGGCTTACGGTATTGTTCAACAAGCACGAGCTTATTTTCATCTGTAACGGCAATTACTGCGACCGCTCCAGGGTGTTTAATTAATTCTCTGGTCGATGTCTTTCCATTCGGAAGAAGCACTTCATCCACACGTACATCTAGAATTCTTCCTTTAAAAATAGGTTCTGATTTGATCGTTTTCTCTTCATATTTGTACATCGTTAAATCTCTCCTTTTGTTCTAAAAAGCATTCCTCTGTTCATACATTTTACCATATAGCATGTCCAAAGGGGTGCGTTATGAAAATATGGATCAGTGACAATCAAATCATTCTGAGCGGAAAAGCTTGGGAAGTAAAGGCGAAATTAAAGCAATATGGCAATCAATATGTGTATGTCAAGGACTGGCTGCAGGCCGCTCGGCAAATAAAATGACGGATTTAACTCCTTCTATTACAATAAAGAAAAGACAAACTGTAATAGCGAAAGGAGATTTCCTGTGAAAAAGAGACAAATTGGAGAATCTGACTTATATGTTACGGAGATGGGACTTGGATGCATGTCTCTCGGCAAAGACGAAAAACAAGCCCGTCTAATACTGGAGACAGCCATCGAACACGGAATCAACTATTTTGATACAGCCGATTTGTATGATTTTGGCCTTAATGAGGAGATAGTCGGAAGGGTGTTAAAACCATATCGACAGAACCTGATATTGGCTACGAAGGCAGGTAACAGATGGAATGACGAGAAAACTTCATGGTCCTGGGACCCCTCACGAACCTATATTAAGCAGGCCGTAAAGCATAGCCTAAAGCGTTTGCAGACCGATTATATCGATTTATACCAGCTTCATGGTGGTACAATAGACGATCCCCTGGATGAAACCATTTCCGCCTTTGAAGAATTAAAGAAAGAAGGGTATATACGTGAGTACGGCATTTCCTCCATCCGTCCCAATGTCATCAAGGAATTTGCAAACCACTCAGGCATCATCTCGGTCATGATGCAATACAGCATTCTCGATCGAAGAGCGGAGGAATGGATGCCATTACTGGAGGATCATCAAATCAGCATCATTGCCAGAGGCCCTGTAGCAAAAGGCCTTTTAACAGAGGAAATGTTAAATAAAGCATCCGACTCTATCCGAGAAAATGGATATTTAGACTATACATATGAGGAGCTAGAGTCTCTGCTTCCATCCATTCAAGAAAAATTAGCGAGCCGTTCCATGAATGAACTGGCTTTACAATATATTCTCTCTTCTAAAGCGGTAGCTGCTGTGATTCCCGGGGCAAGCAGCGAAAAACAATTACTTGAAAATATGAAGGCTATAAACAGCAAACCGTTAACCGCCGAAGAACTGGAACTATTGCGTTCCTTAACTAAAGCAAATAAATATGAGACACATCGCGATTAAACGGGAATCAGGCTATTTCCATCTAAATAGCCTGATTCCTTTTCTTAATTTTTTCCTATACATAGAATAACCAATCAAAATCTTCCCGTTGGTAATCACAATAAAAATAATCATTCGTCTTTGAATCATACACATAATCCTGCTGACACTCTTCCAAGTGATCAACAATCCATTTCATAGCTGAAATAAATTGGTAGGCTTCCGCATTCGTCATGGTTGGATGAATAGAAAATCGAATCCATCCAGGTTTAACCGCTAAATTGCCCTGATCAACCAATTCCATGATTTGTTTGGAACTCTCCTTGGAGATTCCCAATAAATAATGCCCATACGTTCCCGCACAGGAACAACCGCCCCGCACCTGTATTCCAAACCGGTCGTTTAATAATTTGACAATTAGATTATAGTGCACCCCCGGAACCATAAATGAAATAATCCCCAATCGTTCTTCTTTCTCTGGTTCAAGAACCTTAATTTCAGGTATGGATAACAATCCCGGAAGAAGGATGGAAAGCAATTCTTTCTCTCTTGCCAACATATTGTCTACCCCCATTTCCTCCTTTAGCCTTATACATAATGCTGTTCGAATGCATTGCAGGATTCCTGGTGTTCCACCGTCCTCCCGCGTTTCAATATCCTCATAATAGCTTTTGTTTCCCCACGGATCCGTCCAATTGACTGTGCCGCCGCCAGGATGGTCAGGTATGTGATTGTGATACAGATTTTTATTAAAAATTAAAACACCACTCGTCCCGGGTCCTCCCAGGAATTTATGCGGTGAAAAACAAATCGCATCCAGCTGTTCTGCAGGATTCCCGGGATGCATATTCATATTTACATAGGGGGCACTCGCAGCAAAATCAACTACACAGATACCGCCATGCTTATGCATCACACGTGCCAGTTCATAATATGGAGTAATGAGTCCGGTTACATTGGAGCATGCCGTAAAAGCACCGATTTTCAACGGTCTGTTTGAATATGATTGTAACTGCAGATCTAATTGCTCCGGACAGACATTCCCCTTTCGATCAGGTTCCACGATAACTACATCAGATATCGTCTCAAGCCAGGAGGTATGGTTGGAATGATGTTCTCGATGTGTAATAAATACAACCGGTCTTTCCTCATGCTCTAGTTTAAGCCTCGTTTCCCATTTTTCCGACACGCGCAAACCAAGTATACGTTGAAATTTATTAATGACCGACGTCATGCCAAAGCCATCAAGGAGAATCGCATCATCTGGATCTGCATTTACATGCTCCTTTATGATTTTCTTCGCGTGATGATATGCATTCGTCATGAACGAGCCGGTTTGGTTTGATTCAGTATGGGTATTTGCCATAAACGGTCCAAATTCCTTCGTGATTTTGTCCTCTATCGGTTTATATAATCTTCCGCTTGCTGTCCAGTCCGCGTATATAATTGGCTTTTCTCCGTATGGGGTTGAGAACGTTTGGTCATTTCCTATAATGTGTTTGCGAAAGCCATGGAAATATTGCTCCAGCTCTCCAAACCATTCTCGCTGATGATTTCCAATTCTTGCCCTCAGCAATCCTGTTCACCTTCTATCTGCATAAGTCAGTAACAGTATATGAATAAATGGCCTATTGGTTATTGCCATGGAGAAAATAGTGATTTTCACAAAAAAACCTCATCACCTTTTTCAGTGATGAGGGCCTTTCATTATTCTTCCATTGATTTCTCAGTTTTAAATTTCCCTGTAAGAGCAATAAGTTCATTTGTAATCTGAGCTAGTCCACTAGCATATTCAGCTGTCTCTTTTACCATTGCATTCTGTTCCTCTGCGGATGCAGAAACTTCTTCGGCAGAAGCCGCCGATTCCTGAATAGTTGTGGATGTTTCTTCGATCATGCCCTCCACTCTCTTAACATCTTCATTAATCATTTGAAAGGACTCAGTTAATTTTTCTAAATGATTCTTTGTATATCCGACCTTATCATTTATGATTGTCAGCGTACTGCTGCCTTCCATCACTGTATCAACCTGAGTACGGAACTGATTTAAATTATTTTCCATAACGTTCATGGTGTTAAATGTGTCTTTTTGAATTTTATTAATTAAATCCTTGATCTCTTCAGTAGCTTTATTTGTCTGTTCTGCCAGCTTACGTACCTCATCTGCCACTACAGCAAAGCCTTTCCCTTGCGCTCCCGCTCTTGCGGCTTCAATAGCGGCATTTAGAGCCAATAGGTTCGTTTGGGCCGAAATATCTGTAATAAACCGAATAATGTTTTCAATTTCATTTGCTCGTTCGCCTAAATGCTTCACTTGTTCATTGGCATGAGCAATATCATCACCAAGTGCTACTAATACCTGTAGTCCTTCAAGAATCATCACTTGTCCATCCCTTGCTATAACGGATGATTCCTCGGCATTGCCTAATGTTTCTTTTGTAAAATAGGTCCCTGTTTCAACCTGTTTTGTGATATTTACCATTGTCTCAAAGATATGGTTGGCTTTATGTGACTGAGTATCAATTCCGGATGCGATATACGAAACAGTGGTGGCAATTTGATCAGCAGCCACACCGGTTTGCTGAGTACCCTCTGCCATCTTAACGGTATTGGCATGGATTTTATCAGATGATTCCTTGATGGCACCTATTAAATACACAAGCTCTGTACGCATTTGTTCCATTCCACTCGCAAGTGTACCGACTTCATCCTTTGTTTCTGCAACAATTGGTTTTGTTAAATCTCCCTTGGCAATCAACATGACTTGCTTAGATAACTTTTCTATTCCCCGCGTAACCGGACGTGTCACTCTATAAACCATGGTATAGCCGATCGCTAGGTTCATAACAAAAACCGTTAACGCAGTCGTTAATGCCTTTCTCGTCTGCTCTTTCAACTGATTTATATCCTTATGAATTCCATCAACAGCCTGTTTTTGTAAGTCACCAAGTTGCTGTTCTATGGTTTGTTCAAATTGAGTAAAGATCACCTTAGACTCATTACCAGCTTCTATCCCCTTTTCTGTGAAACTCTCAGCCATTAGCTGCCCGGATTGATAAAACTCGGTAAAGGAATCTGCTAACGAATCCAATTTTCCAGATGATACACCCAATTCTTTTAATTCCTCTGCATGATTCTTAAATTCTTCCGCATACGTATCAGCCAACGAATATGTATCGATCGCGTCCGAGCCTTTCGTCGCACTGATTCCTTTGAATACCTGCTGCACCTGTATAACATTCACTTTCATTTGATCTGTATGTAGTACAATCTCTAAAGAACTCTTATTTATATCCTGAATGCGCCTTTCATTCGAATACAGATTGTAAGCGAGAACAGCAGCAACTATTAAACTTAAAACAGTAACGCTGATAAAAGTAATAACGATTTTCCGCCTGATATTCATTTTCAAAATTCCTCCATAATTTCCGATATATCTTCCCGTTATCTATATCGGCCAGTTCGACGTAATATGTAACCATTTTTATGAAGTTTTGCAGGCTGATGGTAAATAGTGAGCAGAACTATTGGCTTATGCGAATAAAAAAGACCCCCCTGCTTCGCAATGCATTCTTAAAGGTAGTGTTACAACTTCCTTTAAGAATGCATTACAGTTAGGCGGTCCCTTCCTTTAGCCCTTAAACTGCTTCCAGTTTAGATTGCTCTCATTCAATAGCTCTTCAAAGCTTTTATTTTTCTCGCGGCGTTTACGTTCCTCGCGCTTTTGTTTTTCCATTTGCTGTATTCGATGTTGCTCTTCTTCCTTTAATTCACTTTTTTTATTCTGCAATTGACTCAGAACATCTTGATTAAGCAGATCTCCCAAGCTAATTGAGCCGTCATCGTTTTTCTTGGATGGTTTATGTTTCATCATCGGATAATAGCTCCTTTTTTCTTTCTATTATAATGGGTCAGTCAAATTAAGTCAGGTAGGTTTAAATACTTTTTAACAGCCTCTAATCCCTTTTTCTTATTTCAGGTAAAAATTGTAACTTTATACCATATTATTCATATAAATATGATATGATTTATTAGGAACTAAAGGAGGGGTATGATGGGCAGAGAATTTGACCAGCTATTTGATGAATGGGCTGCTAATTATGATGAAACGGTATCCGGTTCTGATGACCAATATACCGATGTTTTCTTACATTATGAAAAGATCCTTGAAGCAGTTGCTTCCCATGCGGAAGGGTCTGTAATCGAATTCGGAGTCGGAACAGGGAATTTGACTGCACGGCTACTGGAAAAAGGGAACCAAGTTCTCGGAATCGAGCCTTCTACAGAAATGAGAAAAAAGGCAAAGAAAAAGCTCGGATCCTTATCCATTGTAGACGGTGATTTCTTTCACTTTCCAGTTGAAAATGGAGTTGACACCTTTGTAAGCACATATGCCTTTCATCATTTAACCGATGAGGAAAAAGAGAAAGCTTTTGCTCTATACTCCACTCTTCTACTACCAGGCGGTAAAATCGTTTTTGCGGATACGATGTTTTTAACGAAAGAGGATCAGCAGGCGGCCATTGATAAAGCTGATTGCAACAATTTCGATCGATTAGCAGAGGATCTGCGAACTGAATATTACACGACGATTCCTTACATGAAATCAATCCTGGAAAAGCATCAATTTCACGTAACATTTGAGCAGCTTAATGCATTTGTCTGGCTCATGCATGCCACTAAACAATAATTAAATACTAGCCTCTATCCCTATAGCAATATAGGGTTTTTTCGTTTGTGAATCTGCCTATTATTTCTGTGTTTGTTTTCTCTGCAGAATGGTAAACTAAAGGATGATAATGTGTTTTCGGAGGGTTTCATTTGAAAAAGAAAAGATGGTATTTTATCTTCGGTGTAATCATCACATACATAATCGGTATTGGTGTATTCTTCTCTAACATGCTTATGTATATGAAACGAAAAGATGTGGAGGTCGTTCGGAAACGTGAAATCGAGGCAGGCCGTTTTGACACTGCTTCCTTTCAAAAACTGCCTCAGGAGGAGAAATGGATTCAGTCCAAACACGGATACCGGATTCATGCCATATTTACAGAACCACATAAAGAATCAAAAAAATGGATGATCATTGCGCACGGAATCACTGAAAATAAGTGGAATTCCATTCGCTATGTCAATTTATTTGCAAAAAAAGGATTTAATACCGTCATTTATGACCATCGCCGCCATGGTGATTCGGAAGGAAAAACAAGCAGCTACGGGTATTATGAAAAAGACGACCTTGCCGCTATTGTAGATGAATTAAAGGCTCAAAAGGGTCATGATATTTTGCTTGGCATCCATGGTGAATCGATGGGTGCGGTCACCCTGTTACTATATGCAGGCACCGTTGAGGATGGAGCTGATTTTTACATAGCGGATTGTCCATTCTCCGAATTCTCCGAGCAAATTGCTTACCGGCTAAAACAAGACTTCCACCTTCCAAAATGGATGGTTCTCCCCTTTGGGGATTGGTGGCTTAAACGGAGAGATGGCTATTCATTTAGAGAGGTTTCTCCTATAAAGGCAGTAGAGAATATAAAAAGCCCTGTTCTTTTTATCCATAGTTTAGAGGATGCATATATCCCCTCAACCATGAGCGAGGAATTATATGAACACAAAAAAGGACCAAAACAGCTGTATCTGGCCGAAAAAGGCCAACACGCCCAATCCTATAATACGAACCCTGAAGCTTATGAAAAAGTAATCGATGCTTTTCTCAAAGCACATGTGCCCCCTTTCTTTTAGGGTGGCACTTTTTTATGGCTGTTTGTTTTCTAGGTTGCGAATACAGACACCGCCTGGAAGGAAGTGGTGGCTGTACTCGTTATTTAACTAAAGCCCCCAATAGTTTAAGTACATTTCTTCACAAACTTACTTCATTTAATACAGGAATGCTACCTCGTTTCTACAATAAGGATTTCAACAAAAAAGAGCATTAATCCTCCTTGGATCAACACCCCCGTCTGTTTGAGTAGACTTATACACATAGTTTATGTAAGTTGTGGTCTTTCGAAAATCAGTTCATAGTAAGTGCCTACCCCAACACCAGAAGTTATGAAGTCAGGAGCAAAAATTTGAACAAATCTCCAACCTTCTGATGCGTGATTATTAATTACTTTTCGATAATCTTCAGTAGGTTTTCCTGATAATCTTTTGAATTCAACCTTAACAAATTTATATTCGTACACTTTTGATTCCCCTTTTTAAAATGGTTTTTATATTTATACATTCGGTAGTGTTAAAGAAAGTCCTTCTTCCACTAAACTGCCCCGTTTGTCTAATAACGACTAGAACATACTGATATCTATTTACTGTTTATTTTCTTTTTGGCATCCACATACCCAACTATTCCAACTATTGTGATTAAAATCAAAACATACATATCTGTAGTCAGTATGCCTTTCGTTACCAATGACAGTTCATCGTATGTTCTAATCAAGAGACCAATTGGCGGGAAAATAAGAAGCGACAAAAAGAACTTTTTCCTGACTTCTAAATCTTGCATAATAATCCCCCTTAAAGCATTACTTTCCTTCTTCCGCTAACCTGCCCGTTACTTTAATAAGAATTCTTTAATAAAGACTAAGAAAAATAAATAACGAAATAATAATACTTGTGTATCCCCAAAAGTTTTTTCTGTCTTTTTGAAGTTCATCTAATCCCATCACTAAAATCATAAAACCTAAGAATAAAATCGTATAAGAGCTAAAGTCGTAATTTTCAGTTATCAAACTATAAACAGATAAAACAACAACAATTATCGCTAAGGTAATTCTTAAAGTTAGTAGCATATTCTCCTCCCACAATACGTAAATACATTTAAAATCATATCATTTCCACTTTACTATATATAGAAATTAGAAATTTCCTTATTGAGCTAACCTGCCCCGTTAGTTAAAGCGGAATCTTTACTTGCTGTTTCTTCTTAATTGTTTTTTTGCCTCGTTCACGATAGTTGTAATTAAGGCGACCTTACTTAAATTAGAATGATTATCTCCATATCTAAAATCATCTATAAATTCACTGATGGTGTACCATTCTTCTAGGTCTTCGGGATAATCCAGGTCACGAACTACCTCATAAATTTGATAAGCTATATCAATGGCATTATTTTCATTTTGTAGTATCTTTTTTGATAAATGCTGAATGTAAATTTCTGCACAATTTTTATATGATGGTTCCTGTAAGTTTAACTCACTTACAACATTTCTAAAATAACCTTCCACCTCAAAGATATTAAGCGGTTCTCTTAGAGAAGAAAGAATATTCAAAGAAAAGGATGAACAATCATTTTCCAACATCCTGAAAGCCCAATTTATATAATCAATAGGTTTTACATTACTTTCATGTATTTTATAAAACAAAAGAAAAGTTTCTATATCTTCCTACCCCTATCAGCTTTTTAGCCTATTATATCAGACTATATGACCTAATAATTCTTCCTTATCTTCTTCAACTAACCGGCCCCGTTTCTACCATAATTCATAATAAAAATGCGTTAATCTTTCCAAGGAATTATGCACTCTTAATGCGAACACTTAATTAATACAACTCCACCCTAAAAAGCAATAGCTCCGTATTAACCCCACCACATAGCAGTAACAAATAAAGACCAACAAGAAACTGGGAACCCAATTAAGAAAATTACAGACGCAATTTCTAATGCGTTTTTTGTTTGTTTTTGCATCTTATATTGAATAAAAATGAAAAGCATCGAGCTTATGTATAGAAACATACTTATTACTGTTAAAGCAGTTAAATAATATATTGGATAGGATTTAATGAAATATTCATTTAAAAAGTACGCTATATCTTGCCCAAAAATTCCAAATAGGGTTGCTATTATTAGGCTTACATAAATAATCTTATCTTTTATTTCCACTTATTTTACACCTTCTTAATATTGAAATATAAATAATTACATCCTTCTTCCGCTAACCTACCCCTTTTCTACAATAAGAAATTCAACTCAAAAAGGCATTAATCCTCCTTTGATCTGACCCAAGAAAGTTAGACACAAAAAATTAAGCAGCTTCTAAGATCTGAGTCCGGTATTCAACTGGACTTAG